>CANGHK010000037.1 GCA_947453625.1 Burkholderiales bacterium | reverse complement strand
TCGACCCAGGGCGTCAGCGGATGCTGCCCGGCCTGCATCGCGGCGCGCGCTGCAGCCAGGCGGTTGCGGTCGTGCTTGCGCGCTGCGTCGCGGGCCTCGACCACGGTGGTGTCGAGTTTGCTGTTCTGGGCGACCGCCCTGAGGGGCAGTGCCAAGCCGGCGGCGGCAAGCAGGCCGGCGGCGGCAAGCAGGCCGGCGGCCAGGCGGGCCAGCGTCAAGGTGCGGAACAAGGAGAGCAAGCCAGTCATCGGAGCGCTGCCCGGTAGGGGTGCGCGAGGGCGGAGCACGTTTCGCGCTGTGCCGACCACTGTAACCCAGGCGCCGCCTCGCTGCGGTCCTGGCCGCTCACGCAGGCCGTCAGCGGCGCTGCCGGTAAGGTTCCTCGAAATCCAGAAAATCCTGTTCGGCCAGCGCTTCGTGCACCCAAGCGGCCACCCCGGGGCTGGCCCATAGCCGGTCGAGATAGGCGGCGACATCGTCCGGCAAGGGCAGGGCGTAGGTGCGCAGACGCGCCGCCACCGGTGCGAAATAGGCGTCGGCCACGCTGAAGTCCCCGAACAGGAAGGGCCCGTCGCTGGCCGACAGCGCGTCGCGCCACATCGCCACCAGCCGCGCCAGGTCGGCCGCGACCCCCGGCTGCCCGGCCAGCACGCGGGCGCCGACCTCGGGCAGCGCGGCCTCGATGTTCATCGGACAGGCGCCGCGCAGCGCCGCAAAGCCGCTATGCATCTCGGCGCACAGGCTGCGGGCGCGGGCGCGGGCGGCCTGGTCGCGCGGCCACAAGGCCTGTTCCGGAAAGAACTCGGCGGCGTACTCGGCCAGGTACTCGGCGATTGCCAGCGTGTCCCACACCACCAGGTCGCCATGCACCAGCACCGGCACCTGGGCCACCGGCGAGAGCCGGCGTGCAGCCTGCTTGAAGCGCGAGCCGGGCTCGAAGCCGTCGAAGCGCAGCACCACCTCCTCGAACGGGATGGCGAAATGGCGCAGCAACACCCAGGGCCGCATCGACCAGGACGAGTAGTTCTTGTTGCCGATGTAGAGCTTGAGCATGACGAGGTCTCCGGGTCTGTGCATCGATGCCAGGCCAAGCACCGGCCTGTGGTCGACAATCTGGCAATGAGCAATACCTTCAGTCTCAGCTTTGAACCGTCCCAGGACAAGGGCCAGTTGCGCCGCCAACTGCAGGCCGAACGCCTGGCCATGCTGGACCGGCACCAGCGCGCGGTGCACCTGCAGCAGGTGCTGCGGGTCTGGCTGGTGGGGCGCGACGAGACATCGGTCGGTGCCTACTGGCCTATCAAGGGCGAGTTCGACGCCCTGCCGGCACTGTACCGCTGGAGCGAGGCCGAAGAGCGGCGTCGCATCGGCCTGCCGGTGATCGAGCGCGACACCAAACAGTTGCGCTTCCATGTCTGGTACCCGGGTTGCCCGATGGAGGAGGACGCCTACGGCATCCCCAAGCCCAAGGACACCGAGGAATTCCAGCCCGCGCTGCTGCTGGTGCCCTGCGTGGGCTACGGCCCGGACGGCACCCGACTGGGCTATGGCGGCGGCTTCTACGACCGCACGCTGGCCGCGCTGACGCCCCGGCCGTATACCGTGGGCGTGGGCTATTCGCACGGATTCATCCCCTGGCTGAAGGCCGAGCCGCACGACGTGCCGCTGGACGCGATCCTCAATGAGGATGGCGTGGTGTGGCAGCGGCCAGCGTGAGGCGACTGGGCTGAAACCACAGCGGGCCGGTGCCTCAGGTCAGAAGCGCTTGCCCACCCCCAAGCCGAACAGCAGCGGGTCGATCTTGAACTTGCCCAAGTCGGCACCGTGGGAGTAGATCGTGGTGCCGATCTGCACCTTCTTCAGGTCGGCATTGAGAATCCAGCCGCCGCCGATCGGCATGTCGACGCCGGCTTGCAGCGCCAAGCCCCAACTGTCGTTCTTCAAGCTCAAGCCTAGCGCGGCCACATTGCTGTTGAAGTTCACCGAACTCAGCCGGGTGTAGTTGACGCCGGCACCCAGGTAGGGGCGGAACTGGCCCAGGCTGGTGAAGTGGTACTGCGCCGTCAGCGTGGGCGGCAGGTGCTTGAAGCTGCCGATCTCGACGCCGTTGGAATAGACAGTCTGCTTCTGCGGCACGGTCAGGATCAACTCGGCTGCGAAGTTGGGCGTGAAGAAATAGCTGAAATCGACCTCGGGCAGCCACTTGTTGTTGATGGTCACGCCATTGCCGGTGTCGTCCTTGTTGGCCGAATCGAGGTGCACGGCACGGGCACGGACCAGCCAGATGCCGGTGTCCTGCGCTTGCGCGGGCAGTGCGGCGGCGAGGGCGGCTGCAGCCGCCAGCGTGATGAGAGATTGCTTGAGCATGGTTTTCTCCGGTGAGATGAGAACCGGCCCACCATTCCTGGCGGGTCCGTATATTCATTTCACGTCGCCGTGCCCCTGCCCGGCTTGGAATGCATCAAGCCACGCGGTCCAGCACCTTTTAATCGCATGCAAATTGACATAAACAAGGCCTGACCGATGTTGTGGCGCAACACTTCTTGGTTGAGTTTGATGGCAGTCTGGCCGAGCGCCCGACTGCGGTGCCGGCGTGATCGGTCTAGGCCTTGGCCGCCAGGGCCAGTTCCAGGAAGGCATAGCGGCGCTGGAACCGGTCTCTGGGCACGTTGGTCCAGTTCGCCGCGTCTTTCATCGTCTGGATGAACGCCGGCAAGTCGTTCCGGGCCGCCGGTCTCTGCACCCATGCGCGCGAGGCACCGGTGTAGTCGCCGCGAAACCGAAGGTCGACCAGGATGTCTACGATGGCCGGGTCGGTGCTGTCCAGCGCACAGGCGCCGTAGGCCTGCACCACCTCGGGCTTGTCACTGATGCGCTGGACGTCTTTCTTCAGCGCCGCGTAAGTGTGCAGGAACAAGGCCTTCTGGCCTGCCGGCGTGATCTCGAAGGTTTCGAGGTGGCGGTCCTGGATGAACTGGCGGGCGGCCGCGCCTGTCAGGCCTGCGGCCTGGGAAATCAGCGCCGCGGTGTCGGGCGAGACGCCAGCGTCGACCAGGTCCTGTGCGATGCTGGCGCTGCTGCGCTCCTTCATGTCGTAGCCGCGACCCAGCGTCAGGCCAGACGAGCCGGTGGGGACATGCAGCTTGCGGCTGTGGTAGGGGCCGCCTTCCATGCCTTCGGCTTCCCAGGTGACGCGGCCGATGTCCGGGGTGTCGATCGCGGCGGTGCTGTCGGTGGTCATGCTGTACCTCGCGGTGAGTGGCTAGCCCGGGGGAAGGTTGCCTGGAGCGGCGCTCGGTCAGGGCTGGGCGAGCACCCGATCGAGGTCCTGCAGTCGCTGCTCGCTGAGTTCGGCCAGGCAGGTCAGCAGGTAGGTCTGGAAAGCGCTGCCGGTGCTGGATTCGTAGGTCCTGAACCGGCACTCGGCCTGCAAGTGGCTGTGCCAGGCTCGCTGCGAAGCGGACAACAGGGCCCAGCGCGCAGGTTCATCGTCCTGGTAGCGCTGCCGCAGTTTTTCGACCGCCTGCTCGAGCCGGCGGCTGGCGTCGTCGAACCGGGCATGCCTGCAGGTCAGCAAGGTAGTTTCGTTGGCCGAGCCGGCACAGTGGTCGGCTGCGCCGGCGGTCCCGAACAAGGCGAACGCGGCCCAGGCCAAGGCGGCAGGGCGGCGGCCTCGGGCGGATTGGCGTGGCGTGGGCAAGAGGGTCATGGTCGGACAGATTCGGGGCAAGGGGCGGCATCAGGCTTGTTGCAAGGCGCGCTCGACGGCCTGTTGGGCCAGCGCGGCGATCGGACGTGGCAGCATCGCAGGCCGCCGTCTTGCCGCGGAGGATCCGGCAACCATTTTCACGAACTTGCCGACGCTGGCCCGCCGGGTTTGGACACCCACCCCTAAGCTGACGCGGCGTGGCTGCGGCGAGCCCGGCCACGCACGCTCGACCCGCTCTACGCAGGCCTTGCCCCGAGCAGCGCATGCGTGTTTGATTGACGTTTACGTAAACGTAACGTGATAATCGGTCGCTCTGTCAGCGTCGGTTAGGCTGGCAGCGAATTTCTCGATCAGCACCCAGCCCCAAGCCGACCCCGGCGCCGGAGACCGCATGGCCCATCTGCACAGCAAGCTCAACCCCCGTTCCGAGGACTTCCGCGCCAACGCGGCGGCGATGCGCGCGCTGGTCGAGGACCTCAACCGCCAGTTGGCGCGGATCGCCGAGGGCGGCGGCGCGGCGGCGCGCGCCAAGCACCTGGGCCGGGGCAAGTTGCTGCCGCGCGATCGGGTGGAGCGTCTGCTCGACCCGGACATGCCCTTTCTGGAGATCGCCCCGCTGGCGGCCTTCGGCATGTACCCCGAGCGCGATGCCAGCGGCAACACGGTGGACAGCGCGCCCTGCGCCGGCCTGATCGCCGGCATCGGCCGGGTTGCCGGCATCGAGTGTCTGATCGTCTGCAACGACGCCACCGTCAAGGGCGGCACCTATTACCCGCTGACCGTCAAGAAGCACCTGCGGGCGCAGGAGATCGCCGCGCAGAACCACCTGCCCTGCATCTACCTGGTCGACTCGGGCGGCGCCAACCTGCCCAACCAGGACGAGGTGTTCCCGGACCGCGAACACTTCGGCCGCATCTTCTACAACCAGGCCCATCTGTCGGGCGCCGGCATTCCGCAGATTGCGGTGGTGATGGGCTCGTGCACGGCGGGCGGCGCCTATGTGCCGGCCATGAGCGACGAGACCATCATCGTCAAGAACCAGGGCACGATCTTTCTAGGCGGGCCGCCGCTGGTCAAGGCCGCCACCGGCGAGGTGGTCAGCGCCGAGGACCTGGGCGGCGGCGATGTCCACACCCGCTTGTCGGGCGTGGCCGACCACCTGGCCGAGAACGACCTGCATGCGCTGGCGCTGGCGCGCGGCGCGGTGGGCCGGCTCAACCGCGTCAAGCCGCAGCCCTTGCTGCTGCAGCCGGCCAAGCCGCCGCGCTTCGCGGTCGAGGAGTTGCACGGCGTGGTGCCCACCGACACCCGCAAGCCCTACGATGTGCGCGAGATCATCGCCCGCACCGTCGACGACAGCGTGTTCGACGAGTTCAAGTCGCGCTACGGCACGACGCTGGTCTGCGGCTTCGCCCATATCGAGGGCATGCCGGTGGGCATCGTCGCCAACAACGGCATCCTGTTTGGCGAATCGGCCAACAAGGGTGCGCATTTCATCGAGCTGTGCTGCCAGCGAAAGATCCCGCTGATCTTTCTGCAGAACATCACCGGCTTCATGGTCGGCCGCAAGTACGAGAACGAGGGCATTGCCCGGGCCGGCGCCAAGATGGTCACCGCGGTGGCCTGCGCGGCGGTGCCTAAGTTCACGGTGATCATCGGCGGCTCGTTCGGCGCCGGCAACTACGGCATGTGCGGCCGGGCCTACTCGCCGCGCTTCCTGTGGATGTGGCCGAACGCGCGCATTTCGGTGATGGGCGGCGACCAGGCCGCCAGCGTGCTGGCCACCGTCAAGCGCGACGGCCTGACGGCCAAGGGCGTGCCCTGGGGCGCGGACGAGGAATCGGCGTTCAAGACGCCTATCCGGGCCCAGTACGAGGCCCAGGGCCACCCCTATTTCGCCAGCGCCCGGCTGTGGGACGACGGTGTCATCGACCCGGCCGACACCCGGCGCGTGCTGGCGCTGGGCCTGAGCGCCAGCCTGAACGCGCCCATCCCGGAGACGAAGTTCGGCGTGTTCCGGATGTGATGTGCAGGCCAACTCCCCAAGATCGAGGTAGCCCATGTTCAAGAAGATCCTGATGACCCATCGTGGTGACCGCGGGCGAATCCCGGGGCGGCGCAGCCAAAGCGACTGTTGCGCGCAGCGCAAGCAGGCGATCACTCCACGATCGAGGTAGGCCATGTTCAAGAAGATCCTGATGGCCCATCGTGGTGACCGCGGGCGAAGCCCGGGGCGGCGCAGCCAAAGCGACTGTTGCGCGAAGCGCAAGCAGGCGATCTCTCCACGATCGAGGTAGGCCATGTTCAAGAAAATTCTGATTGCCAATCGTGGAGAGATCGCTTGCCGGGTCGCCGCCACCGCGCGCCGCTTGGGCATACGCACCGTGGCGGTGTACTCCGAGGCCGATGCCGGCGCGCGCCATGTGATGGCCTGCGACGAAGCGGTGTGCATAGGCGGGCCGGCGCCGCGCGACAGCTACCTGCGCGCCGACCGCATCCTCGAGGTGGCGCTGGCCACCGGCGCCCTGGCCGTGCACCCGGGCTACGGCTTCCTGTCCGAGAACGCCGGTTTCGCGCGCGCCTGCGCGGCGGCCGGTGTCGTCTTCATCGGCCCGCCGGCCGAGGCGATCGCGGCGATGGGCAGCAAGTCGGCCGCCAAGACCTTGATGGAAAAAGCCGGCGTGCCGCTGGTGCCTGGCTACCACGGCGTGGACAACGACCCCGCGCTGCTGGCGCGCGAGGCGGCGCGAATCGGCTACCCGGTGCTGATCAAGGCCAGCGCCGGTGGTGGCGGCAAGGGCATGCGGCGCGTCGACAGAGACCAAGACTTCGCCGCCGCGCTGGCGTCCTGCCAGCGCGAGGCGAAATCGAGTTTCGGTGACGACCATGTGCTGGTCGAGCGTTATGTGCTGCGGCCGCGCCATATCGAGATCCAGGTCTTTGGTGACAGCCTGGGCGGCTGCATCCACTTGTTCGAGCGCGACTGCTCGGTGCAGCGCCGCCACCAGAAGGTGCTGGAAGAAGCGCCGGCGCCTGGCATGTCGGCCGAGCGCCGGGCCGAGATGGGCGCGGCCGCGGTGGCGGCGGCGCTGGCGGTGGGCTATGTCGGCGCGGGCACGGTCGAGTTCATCGCCGAGGAGGTCGACGATGGTGACCTGCGCTTCTACTTCATGGAGATGAACACCAGGCTCCAGGTCGAGCACCCGGTGACCGAGGCCATCACCGGCCTCGACCTGGTCGAGTGGCAACTGCGCGTGGCCGCCGGCCAGCCTTTGCCACTGCGCCAGGATGAGTTGCGCATCCAAGGCCATGCGATCGAGGCCCGCATCTGCGCCGAGAACCCGGACGCCGGTTTCCTGCCCGCCACCGGGACGATGGACACGCTGCGCTGGCCGCCGCACCGGGCTTTCGAGCGCACCAGCGCGGACGGCCCGGTGCGCGTCGATGCCGGCGTCCGCGAGGGCGATGCGATCACCCCGCATTACGACCCGATGATCGCCAAGCTGATCGTCTGGGGCGACAACCGGGCCCAGGCCCTGGCGCGGCTGGACGCGGCGCTGGCCGCCACCCACATCGTCGGGTTGCACACCAACGTCGCCTTTCTGCGCCGGGTGGTTGCCAGCACCGCGTTCGCCACCGCCGACCTCGACACCGCGCTGATCGAGCGCGAGCGCGCGGTGCTGCTGGGCCAGCCGCCGCTGGCGCTGGAGATCGCCGCCGCCGGCGTGGTGGCGCGTACGCTGGCCGACGAGGCCGAACTCGAAGGCGCCGACCCCTGGTCGCGCCTGGACGGCTGGCGCCTGCACGGCGGGGCGCGCCGGCATTTCGACATCGAGCATGCCGGCGTGGTGCACGCGGTGGCGCTGGCACGGCCGCATCGCCCGTCGGCGCAGGCCCGCAGCGAACTGCAGATAGGCGTCCAGCGCTGGGCGATCAGCTCGCGCGCGCTCGGCGGTGGGCAGTACGACACCACCTTGGGCGAGCGCCGGCTGCGCCTGGCGGTCTATTCCCAGGGCGAGCGGGTGGCGGTGTTCGCACCCGAGGCCAGCATCGTGCTGCGCCAGATCGACGCCATCGCCCATGCCGGCGAAGGCGCTGCCGAGGGCGGCAGCCTGACCGCGCCGATGCCGGGCAAGGTGATCGCCTTCCTGGTCCAGGCGGGCAACGCGGTCAGCCAGGGCCAGGCGCTGGCGGTGATGGAGGCGATGAAGATGGAGCACACGCTGCACGCGCCGCGCGACGGCGTGGTGGCCGAGCTGCTGTACGCGGTGGGCGATCCGGTGGCCGAAGGCGCTGAACTGCTGCGGCTGGAAGACTGAGCTGGGCGCCTGGGCCTGGATGCGCGGGCCGATTCAGCGGCGCGTCAGGCGTGCCAGCCAGGACCTGCGTGGCTTGGTGGCCGATCGGTCGCGACCCGTCGCTCGGCGCACCGGCTCGGCCTGGGCGGGTGCGGTGGCGGGTTGCGACAGCCCGAAACCCGTGCTGTCGCGCGACAGGCCGTGATCGGTCGGGCGCCGGGCAGAGCCTGGCGCCGTCGCGCCGATGACCGGCATGCTGGCGCGAAACGCCGCTGCCAGCGCCCGCAGCGCGCTGTCGGGCAGGGCGTCGCAAACCAGCAGCACGTCGCGGGCATAGCGTGGATCGCCGAGCAGGCGTTCGATCTCGATCGAATGGCCGATCTCGCGTTGCAGCAAGGGGTGCAGCAGTTGGGCGATCTGCAATCGGCTCAACGGTATCGGCAAGCCAGCCTCCCGGGATGTCGCTCCAGCAAGGCGGCGATTGTGCGCCGCCCGCGCCGGCCCGCCATCCCCATGCCGTGGCAACGGGTGGCCGGTGGCCGCGATAATCGGTTCCCAACGAAAAGGCCGGCACGATGATTCCTGAACATGTCACCTTGGTCGAAGTCGGTCCACGCGACGGGCTGCAGAACGAGGCGCAGCCGGTGGCCACCGCGCACAAGGTCGAACTGGTGCGGCGCCTGCAGGCCGCCGGCCTGCGCGAGATCGAGGTCACCAGCTTCGTCAGCCCGAAATGGGTGCCGCAGATGGCCGACAACGCCCAGGTGATGGCGGCCATCGCGCGCCCGGCCGGCGTGCGCCACAGCGTGCTGGTGCCCAACATGCTGGGGCTGCAGGCTGCGCTGGTCGGCGGTGAGGTGACGCGGCCCGACGAGATCGTCGTCTTTGGCGCCGCCACCCAGGCCTTCAGCCAGCGCAACATCAACTGCAGCATCGAGCAGAGCATAGCCCGTTTCGCGCCGGTGGTGGCCGCGGCGCACGCTGCCGGGCTCAAGGTGCGATCGGCGATCTCCTGCGCGCTGGGCTGCCCCTACCAGGGCGAGGTGACGCCCGACGAGGTCGAGCATCTGGTCAAGCTGTTCAAGCAGATCGGTGTCGACCACTGCGGCGTGGCCGACACCATCGGCGTGGGCACGCCGCGCCGGGTACAGGCGGCGATGGAGCGGGCGCTCAAGCATTACCCCCTCGACCAGGTGAGCGGGCATTTCCACGACACCTACGGCCAGGCGCTGGCCAACATCCTGGCCTGTCTGCAGATGGGCATCCACAACTTCGACACCAGCGTGGCCGGACTCGGCGGCTGTCCCTATGCCAAGGGCGCGACCGGTAACGTGGCCACCGAGGATGTGGTGTTCATGCTGCAGGGCATGGGCATCCACACCGGTATCGACCTCGATGCGCTGGTCGATGCCGGCGCTTTCATCTCCGACCTGCTGGGCCGCGCGCCGGTCTCGCGCGTCGGCAAGGCCTTGCTGATCAAGCGTGGGCGGGTGTTCGCGTGACCGAGGTCAAGGCCGTGGCTCAGGGCGACGCCGCCGTTGAGCGGCCCGAGGGGTTTCGCCGCGTCGCCGGTCTGCTGGCCGCGCAGGGCCACCGCCACCGGCCGCGCTGGCTGGACCTGCCGGCCCGCACCTGCGTCGAGGCGGCCCAGGCGCTGGGCGTGGACACCGGCCAGATCGCCAAGAGCGTGATCTTCCGCCGCCGCGCCGACGGCCTGGCGGTGCTGGTGGTGGCCTCGGGCGACCGCCGGGTCGACGAGCGCAAGGTGGCGGCCCAGGTCGGCGCGATAGGCCGCGCCGACGCCGCCTTCGTCAAGCAGCAGACCGGGTTCTCGATCGGCGGCGTCTCGCCCCTGGGCCATGCCCACCCGCCGGTGGTGCTGGTCGACCGCGAACTGTTCCGATTTGCCGAGATATGGGCCGCCGCCGGTCATCCCAACGGTGTCTTCTGCCTGTCGCCCGACGAGTTGCTGGCTATGACCGGTGCGGCGGCGGCCGACGTGGTGGAGTCGGCATGAAGGCCGCAGTGAGCGCCGCGGTGCCCAGCCCCTGCATCAGCGTGTGCCAGATGCACGCGGCCAGCGGCTGGTGCCAGGGCTGCCTGCGCACGCTGGACGAGATTGCCACCTGGGGCGGGCTGGACGACGGCGCCAAGCGGCTGGTGCTGAAGCGCATTGGAACCCGCCGAGCCGCCTGGCGCGCGCTGCAGGCCCCGGCCGGGCCGGCACGCGCCGAGCCCGGACTCTGAAACCTCACTGGCGGCCTGGCATGAAGCACATCAGTTTTCATTTCGACGTCATCTCGCCCTACGCCTGGCTGGCCTTCGAACGCCTGCCGCAGGCGCTCGAAGGCATCAGCCTGGTGGTGGACTACCAGCCGCTGCTGCTGGCCGGACTGCTGGGCCACTGGGGCCAGAAAGGCCCGGCCGAGATCGAGCCCAAGCGGGCCTGGACCTACCGCCAAGTGGCCTGGCTGGCGCAACAGCAGGGCAGCCGGCTGCAACTGCCGCGTCCACACCCGTTCAACCCGCTGGCGCTGCAGCGCCTGGCGCTGGCCGCCGCGCCGGCCGGCGGCACGCCCAGCCGCCGTGTCGTGGACCTGCTGTTCCGCCATGTCTGGTGCCGCGACGGCGCCGACCCCAACGCGCCCGACGCGTTGGACCGACTGACGCAGTCCGTGGCGCCGCAGCGCGACCCGGCCTGCGCCGAGGTCAAGGCCGAACTGCGAGAACGCACCGAGGCGGCGGCTGCCGCCGGGGTCTTCGGCGTGCCCACGCTGACCTGCGACGGCCGGGCCTTCTTCGGCCTGGACGCGCTGCCGATGCTGCGCGCCGCCCTCACCGGCGACGCCTGGTTCGACGGCCCGGCCTGGGACGAGGCGGGCCGCCAGCCGCCTGGCCAGCAGCGCCTGCGAACCTGACACCGGGCCTCAGGGCTTTGGGGCCGGGACCTCAGGGCTTTCATCAGGTAGGTCTCTATTTTCCGCATCGTGAAATTCAGCGTCAGGGTTGCGCCTAATTTTGTAAGCCTTTGTTGGCTAGTCGTCAGAAACCGGTCAGACCGCCCGCCAATAGTCCGCCTCACGCGGCACCCCGGTGTCGATTCTTGTGATCTCAGGAGACAACCCATGGCTACAGCATCAGGCGCGATGAAGGTCGCAGCACATGACGCACCGATGACCGGCGAGGAGAAGAAGGTCATCTTCGCGTCCTCGCTCGGCACAGTTTTCGAGTGGTACGACTTTTACCTCTACGGTTCGCTCGCCGTCTTCATCGGAAAGCAGTTTTTCGCCGCACTCGACCCGACGGCGCAGTTCATCGCCTCGCTGCTGGCCTTCGCTGCCGGCTTCATCGTGCGGCCTTTCGGCGCGCTGGTGTTCGGCCGCCTCGGCGACATGATCGGCCGCAAGTACACCTTCCTGGTGACCATCCTGATCATGGGCCTGTCGACGTTCATCGTCGGCGTGCTGCCCGGCTATGCGTCGATCGGCGTGGCCGCGCCTATCATCCTGGTCGGCCTGCGCATCCTGCAGGGCCTGGCACTGGGCGGCGAGTACGGCGGTGCCGCCACCTACGTGGCCGAGCATGCGCCGCACGGCAAGCGCGGCGCCTACACGGCGTGGATCCAGACCACCGCCACCTTGGGCCTGATGCTGTCGCTGATGGTCATCCTCGGCACCCGCACCTTCTTGGGCGACGTTGCCTTCGGCGACTGGGGCTGGCGCGTGCCGTTCATCGTCTCGATCCTGCTGCTGGCCATCAGCGTCTGGATCCGGCTGTCGATGAACGAATCGCCCGCCTTCAAGAAGATGAAGGAAGAAGGCAAGGTCTCCAAGGCGCCGCTGTCCGAGTCCTTCGGCCAGTGGAAGAACCTGAAGATCGTGCTGCTGGCGCTGTTCGGCTTGGTGATGGGCCAGGGCGTGGTCTGGTACACGGGCCAGTTCTACGCGCTGTTCTTCCTGGCCAACGTGCTGAAGGTGGACTCAGCCACGGCCAACATCATGGTGGCGGTGTCGCTGATCATCGGCACACCGTTCTTCGTGATCTTCGGCACGCTGTCGGACAAGATCGGCCGCAAGCCCATCATCCTGGCCGGCATGCTGCTGGCGGTGCTGACCTACTTTCCGCTGTTCAAGGCGCTGACTGGCGCGGCCAACCCCGAACTGGCCAAGGCCCAGGTCACCGCGCAGATCAGCGTCAAGGCCGACCCGGGCACCTGCTCGTTTCAGGGCAGCCCGATCGCCCGTGAGGTCGACTTCCTGTCCGGCTGCGACATCGCCAAGCGCGCGCTGACGCAAAGCTCGGCGAGCTACGAGAACGTGGCTGCCCCGGCCGGCACGCCCACCACCATCAAGGTCGGCGACAAGGAACTGACCCCGCCTACGGCCAGCACCACCGCCGGCGGCCACAAGTTCGACGACGCTTCGGCCAAGGCCATCGGAGCCTTCAAGAAGGACCTGGCCGAAGCGCTTAAGGCCGCGGGCTACCCGCCCAAGGCCAAGCCGATCGAGTTCATGGGCGGCCAGTGGTGGTCGGTGGTCGGCATCCTGACCATCCTGGTGATCTACGTCACCATGGTCTACGGTCCGATCGCGGCGATGCTGGTGGAACTGTTCCCGACCCGCATCCGCTACACCTCGATGAGCCTGCCGTACCACATCGGCAACGGCTGGTTCGGCGGCCTGCTGCCCTCGGTCACCTTCGCGATGGTGGCGGCCAATGGCAACATGTACTACGGTCTGTGGTACCCGATCGTGATTGCCGCAGTGTGCTTCGTGATCGGCCTGCTGTTCGTTCGCGAGACCAAGGACGTCGACATCTACGCCCGCGACTGATCCCCCACGGATCCCTTGTGACCCGACCGGGCGCCGCAGGCGCCCGGTTTGTCGTCAGACCCCCACTTCTTCAATCCAGGACTTTTCAACCATGTGGAAACTGCTCGTCGCCTTCATCGTGTTCGCCGCCGTGGCGCTGTTCGTGCTCAAGAAGAACGGCGGCAACGTCGACATGGGCGGCGAGAAGCACGACGTGACGGGGGGCCACTCCGAGGCCGCCGCATCCGCGCCGGCCGCCGTGCCGGCTTCGGCGCCGGAAGCCGTGTCCTCCGCGTCGAAATGAACTGAAGCGGCCGGCTTGACCGGCATCAACCTGGGCGCCGGGGGAACTGCCTACAGTGACAACCCTCGTTGTCCAATCAAGGTCTGTCATGTATCGCAAGCTCTTCGTGCCCGTGGACGGCAGCGCCGGCAGCGAACGTGCGATGCAGGCCAGCATCGCGCTGGCCCGCCAACTGGGTGCGGCCGTCACCGGTTTCGTGGTCGAGCCCGATGTACCCATGCCCGCGATGGGCGGCACGATGAAGGCCTATGAGGCTGTCAGCACCCGGCATATCGAGCGCACCGACGCCCATGCGCGCGAGATCCTGACCCGCTTCGAGGCCTTGGCGGCCGAGGCCGGCGTGGCCTTCAGTGGCCTGCATGCGCGCACCGACGGCGTCGACCGCGCCATCGTCGATCAGGCCGAGAACGCCGGTTGCGACATGATCGTGATGCTCACCCATGGGCGCGGCGCCTTCGGGGAGTTGCTGTTCGGCTCGCACACCAAGAACGTGTTGTCGAACTGCAGGCTGCCGCTGCTGGTGCTGCACTGAATCAGCGCGGCGCCTGCAGCAGGGGCAGCGAGTCCAAGCGCGATTCGATGTCGTCGACCATCTGCCGGTAAGCCGGCGCGCCGACGCCGCCGAAGCGTTGGCGGAACTGGCGCTCGGTCAAGGACTCCGGCAGGTCGTCCACCACCGGCATCAGTTCGGTTTCGCGCACGCCGGCCGCCAGCCTGGCCTGGAAGGCCATCGGATTGCCCACGGCCAGCAGGCCCAGCCTTGTGCCGGCGCGGTCGGCGGCCAGGTCGTTGAAGCTGAAGCCGCTGCCGCCCTGTGAGTCGGCCATCTCCTTGTACAGCCCGACCGCGTCGGCCAGCGCGCCGCCGCCCTTGGCCGACAGCGCGGCCGAGACCAGGAAATGCTGGGGCGTGTCGTGCCGGCCCAGCAAGGTGACGTTCAGCGGCCGGCCGGGCGCTGATGAGCCGCCGTTGCGCACCAGGCCTTGCAAGGCCTGGTCGTTGACAAGGAAGGCCAGCGCCATCAGCGCCGCCCGGTTCTCGAGCGCCGCGCTGGCGTCGTCGGTCGAGCGCTGGCGCGCCAGCTCGAACACCGGCGGCAGCAAGCGGGCCAGCGACACCGGCCCGGTCGCCGCGAGTTCGGTGCTCAGTCTGGCCAGACGCTCGGTGTAGACCTGTAGACGGGCACTGTCTTGCGGCGCCAGCAGGTTGCTGGCCAGTGGCTGTGGCGGGTCGGCGGGCCAGGCATAGCTCAGCGTCAACTGCTGCGCGGCGATGCCCACATGGCTGACCAGGCGTTGCGCCAGCGCGCCCTGGGTGCGCAGGTCCAGCAACACCAGCAACCGCGGCAGCACCGCTTCGGCCAGCGCGCCGGGCAGCCGCAGGCCGCCCAGCGTCAGGCGCTCCACCGCGGGCAGCGCCGCGGTTTCGCGCAGGTCGGCGTCGAGGTTGAGCCAGTGGCGGAAGGGGTTGGCGGGCAGCGGCAGGCTGAGCCTCAAGCGCGCCAGCCCGGGCTGCAACACCACCTGCACCCGAGGTTCACCGTGGTGGCGGCCGGCCTGCGTGATCAGCAACACCAGATCGCGCGGCGTCAGCACGACGCTGCGCTGGATGCCGGGCAGTTTGCCACGGGGGTCGTTGCGCTGCAGCAGGCGCACGGCGCGGTCGATGTCGGCCAGCGTGACGGCAGCGGCCGGCGGCACGGTTGGCGATGCGTCCAGCGCGGCCCACAACAGCGCCGCCACGGCCGTGGCCAGTGTCAGCAGGACGGTGGCCAGCAACTTGAGCAGGATCTTCATCGCCGCAGTCTGCCACTGCCCGGGCTGGCACGCCGGCCGTCAAGTCGCCTGGCGGGTGGTCTCAGCGGCGCTGGCTGTGCCGGAACTCACCAGACATCGACGAAGCGCGCTGCCGGCGCGCCCGGGCTGCCGCGGGGTGCGACCGGCGCGCTGTCCATGCCGCGCACCAGCCAGGCCCGGGTTTCGGCCGGGTCGATCACCGCGTCGATCTCCAGCGTGGTGGCCATGTTGATCGCCGAGCCGTTGGCGTACTGCTGGGCCACCAACTTGGCATACAGCGCCTCGCGCTCGGGGCCGGCGGCCGCAGCCTCGAGCTCCTTGCGGTAGCCGAGCTTGACCGCGCCTTCCAGCCCCATCGCGCCGAATTCGCCGGTCGGCCAGGCGACGGTGAACACCGGCGCGTCGAAGCCCCCCACCGCCATCGCCTGCGCGCCCAGGCCGTAACCCTTGCGCACCACCACCGTGAAGCAGGGCACCTGCAGGTGGGCGGCGGTGACGAACAGCCGGCAGGCATGGCGCACCTGCGCCTGGCGCTCGACCTCGGGCCCGACCATGAAGCCCGGTGTGTCGCACAGGCTCAGCAGGGGCAGGCCATGGGCGTTGCACAACTGCATGAAGCGGGCGGCCTTGTCGGCGCCGTCGGGGTCGATCGCGCCGCCCAGGTGGTGCGGGTTGTTGGCGAAGATGCCGACCGGCCGGCCCTCGATGCGGGCCAGCGCGGTGACCATGCCGGTGCCGAATCCCGCGCGCAACTCCAGCACCGATCCGCTGTCGGCCAGCGCCGTCAGCACCGCGCGCATGTCGTAGACACGCTGGCGGTTCTCCGGGATCAGGTGGCGCAGCGCGCGCGCGTCGCCCGCGGTCCAGTGGGCATGGCGGCCCTGGAAGAAGCCCAGGTACTGTTTGGTCGCCGCCACGGCGGCGGCCTCGTCGTCGACCAGGATGTCGATCACGCCGTTGTGGTGCAGGTCGGCCGCCGGGCCGATCTCCTCGGGGCGGAACACCCCCAGCCCGCCGCCCTCGATCATCGCCGGGCCGCCCAGGCCGATGTTGGCGCTAAGGGTGGCAATGATCACGTCGGCACAGCCCAGCAGCGCGGCATTGCCGGCAAAGCAGCGGCCATGCACCACGCCCACCACCGGCACTTTGCCCGACAGCGCGGCGAACTGGCTGAAGGTGTGGTTGTTCAGGCCCGCGACGATGGGCATGTCGACATCGCCCGGCCGGCCGCCACCGCCTTCGGCGAACAGCACGGTGGGCAACTTCCACTGGTGCGCCAGGCCCAGCAGCCTGTCCTTCTTGTGGTGGTTGCGCCAGCCCTGGGTGCCGGCCAGCACGGTGTAGTCATAGGCCATCACCGCGCAGCGGCTGTGCTCGGGGCCGAAGTCGCCGCCGTTGACCGCGCCTATGCCGGTGACCATGCCGTCGGCCGGGGTGTTGCGGACCAGGTCGTCCAGCGTTCTGCGGCGCGACTGCGCAGCGATCGCGTAGCCGCCGTACTCGATGAACGAGCCCGCATCGCACAAGTCGTCGACGTTCTGGCGCGCGGTGCGGCCGCCCGCGGCGTGGCGCCGCGCGACCGCCGCCGGGCGGGCCGCGTCGAGCAGCAAGGCGTCGCGGTCGCGCACCCGCTGCAGGTCGGGGCGCACATGGTCGAGGTCGTGCGTCGCGGCCTCGGCGGCCTCGGCCTGGGCTTCGTTCACGGCTTCCAGCCGCATCAGCAACTGGCCTTCGACGACGAAATCGCCCGCGGCCACGCCGAGTGCGACGACGCGGGCCGCGCCCGGGCAGTTCAGCCCATGCTGCATCTTCATCGCCTCGAGCACCAGGGCCTCGCTGCCGGCGGCCAGCGTGTCGCCCACCGCCGCGTTGAACTGCACGACGCGGCCGGCCATGCCCGCGCGCAGCGCGAACTGCCCCGCCGGCAGCGCGCTCTCCTCGGTGGCCGCCGTGGCGTGGGCCGGCGGCAGCAGCGCCAGCGCGTCGCTGTGTCCGGCCAGCCCGGCCTGCAGCGCCGGCCATTCGGCCTCCAGCCAGCGCGTGTGGACGCGGTGGTGGTGCAGCGCCTCATGGCCGGCCAGCAGCCGCAGCAGCGGCAGGTTGGTGGCCAGGCCCTCGATCCGGCATTCGGCCAGCGCGCGCTGCGAGCGCCGCAACACCTCGTCGAAATGGCCGCTGCGGTGGCTGACGATCACCTTGGCCAGCAGGCTGTCGTAATGCGGCGACGGCGCCAGCCCGCTGCGGGCATGGCTGTCGACGCGAACGCCGTGTCCGCCGGGCAGATCGCAGCGCGTGATCAAGCCCGACGCCGGCCGCGCCTGGCCCTGGTCGTCCAGGGTCTCGGCATTGATGCGCCACTGCACCGCAAAGCCGCGCGCCGGCGGTGGGTGGGCCGGATCCAGCCCCAGCGCGGCCAGCGTGCGGCCGGCGGCGATGGCGATCTGCGCCTGGACCAGGTCGACGCCGGTGACCTCCTCGGTCACCGTGTGCTCGACCTGCAGCCGCGGGTTGGCTTCGATGAAGACGAAAGGCAACTCGGCTGAGCCGTCATCGACCAGAAACTCGAAGGTGCCCAGGCCCTGGTAGGCGGTGCTGCGCGCCAGCGTCAGCGCAGCCTGGATCAGCTGCTCGCGCAGCGCGGGGTGCAGGTTGGGGCTGGGCGCGATCTCGACCAGTTTCTGGAAGCGGCGTTGCAGCGTGCATTCACGCTCGCCCAGCGCCATCACCTGGCGGCCGTCGCCTATCACCTGCACCTCGATATGGCGCGCCTGCGCGATCAGCTTCTCGGCATAGACCGCCCCGACGCCGAACGCGGCCAGTGCCTCGGCGGAGCAGCGCGCGTAGGCCTCGGCCAGCGCGGCCGGGTCGTGCACCGCGCGCATGCCGCGCCCGCCACCGCCCGCCACCGCCTTGAGCATCACGCCGCAGCCCGGGTCTAGCGCCCGCTGCGCGGCGAAGAAGGCCTCGATCTGCGCCAGGCTGGCCGCGGCGGTGCCCGGCAGCAGCGGCACGCCATGCTCGGCCGCCCGGTGCCGGGCGCTGGCCTTGTCGCCGAACAGCGCGAGCTGGGCCGGCGTCGGGCCGATGAAGACCAGGCCGGCGTCGGCGCAGGCCTGGGCGAAGTCGGCGCGTTCGCTGAGGAAACCGTAACCCGGGTGCACCGCCTCGCAAGCCTGCCCGCGCGCGACTGCGACCAGCGCGGCGATGTCGAGGTAGGCGGCGGGGCCGCTGGCGTCCAGCGCCACCGCCTCGTCGGCCAGCGTGCGGTGCAGCGCGTCGGTGTCGTCGCGGGCGTAGACCGAGACGGTGGCGATGCCCAGGTCCTGGGCGGCGCGGATGATCCGGATGGCGATCTCGCCGCGATTGGCGATCAGCAGTTTCTTGAACATGGGTTCCCCGCGGCCAAGCTGGGGCGCACCGACGGTGCCGAGCGGTTGCCGCGGCGGGCGATAGTCGCTGTCTTGGCCTTCATGCCGGCGATCCTAGGGGCGGGACCGCCGGCACCGCGTCACCTTGGTGATCAGGCCAGTGACGGGACCCGCTACGGCAGCTCGCCCCCGCCGAGCAGGTTGCCAATGCAGCGCCCGCAGATCGTCGGGTGAGTGGCATCAGCGCCCACATCGTCGCGGTAATGCCAGCAGCGCGCGCACTTCGGGGCCGTCGCGGTGCTGACAGTCACTGCCAGCGCCTCGCCCTCGGCCAGCGTGGCCTCGGAGGTGATCAGCACGAAGCGCAAGTCCTCGCCCAGCGAGGCCAGCAGGGCGTGGGCCTCGGGCGGCACGGTGACGACGACATTGGCCTGCAGCGACGAGCCCAGTTCACCGGCGGTGCGTGCCGCCTCGATCGCCTTGTTCACCGTCTCGCGCACTTCGCGCACGGCGGCCCACTTGACCAGCAGCCCGGCGTCGGGCGTGGCCAGCGGCCAGTAGGTCTGCTTGAAGATCGTGCCATGGCCGGGCGCGAACAGGGTCCAGGCCTCCTCGGCGGTGAAGCTCAGGAAGGGCGCCATCCAGCGCAGCATGGCCTGGGTGATGTGCCACAGCGCGGTCTGCGCGCTGCGCCTCTCCAGGCTCTTGGGCGCGCTGGTGTAGAGCCTGTCCTTGAGCACGTCGAGGTAGAACGCGCCCAGGTCTTCCGAGCAGTAGAGCTGCAGCTTGGAGACCACCGGGTGGAATTCGTAGACCTGGAAATGGGCCAGGATCTCGTCCTGCAGCTCGCTGGCGCGGGCCAGCGCCCAGCGGTCGATCTCCAGCATCTCGTCGGGGCCGACCGAGTCGGTGGCGACATCGAAATCGCTGACATTGGCCAGCAGGAAGCGCAGCGTGTTGCGGATCCGGCGGTAGCCGTCGACCACCCGGGCCAGGATCTTGTCGTCGCCGGCGATGTCGCCCGAGTAGTCGCTGGCCGCGACCCAGAGCCGGATGATCTCGGCGCCCAGCTTCTGGCTGATCACCTGGGGCTCGATGCCGTTGCCCAGGCTCTTGCTCATCTTGCGGCCCTGGTTGTCGACCGTGAAACCGTGGGTCAGCAGTTGCCGGTAGGGCGCGCGGTCGAAGATCGCGCAGGCCAGCAAGAGTGATGAGTGGAACCAGCCGCGGTGCTGGTCATGGCCTTCCAGGTAGAGATCGGCCTCGGGGCCGACGTCGTGGTGGCCCAGGCTGCCGTGCGAATCGGCATGGGTGCCGCGCAGCACATGCCAGAAGGTCGATCCCGAGTCGAACCAGACCTCCAGGATGTCGCTGCTCTTGGCGTAGGCCGCGCCATCCTCGGCGCCCAGGATCTCTTCGGCCGTGACCCGGCTCCAGGCCTCGATGCCGCCAGCCTCGACGATGGCCGCGGCCTGGTCGAGGATCTCCATCGTGCGCGGGTGCAGTTCACCCGAATCCTTGTGCAGGAAGAAGGGCACCGGCACGCCCCAGCTGCGCTGGCGGCTGATGCACCAGTCGGGCCGGTTGGCGATCATGTCGCGCAGCCGGGCGCGGCCGTTCTCGGGGTAGAAGCCGGTGTGCTCGATGGCCTCCAGCGCGGTCTGGCGCAGCGTCTTGGGCGCCTTGTCCTTGGCGAACACGCCCTGGTTGGCGCCGGTCTCCTCGTCCATCCGGATGAACCACTGCGCAGCGGCGCGGTAGATCACCGGCGTCTTGTGGCGCCAGCAATGCGGGTAGCTGTGGCTCAGCGGCGCGGTCGCCATCAGATGGCCGGCCGCGCGCAGCGCCTCGATCACCACCGGCACGGCTTTCCAGATGTTCAGCCCGCCAAACAGCGGAAAGTCCGCCGCGTAGCTGCCGTAACCCTGCACCGGGTTGAGGATGTCGTCGGTCGTCATGCCGTGGGCGCGGCAGGAATTGAAGTCGTCGACGCCGTAGGCGGGCGATGAATGCACCAGCCCGGTGCCGTCGTCGGCGGTGGCGTAATCCGCCAGGTAGACCGGGCTGAGCCGGTCGTAGCCGGCGTCCACTGCGTGCAGCGGGTGGCGGAAGTTGAAGCCGCCCAGCTGTTCGCCCAGCGCCGTGGCCAGCACCTGGCCGGCAACGCCATAGCGCGCCAGGCATTTCTCGACCAGCGAGCTGGCCAGCACCAGCAGGCCGCGCTCGGTGTCGACCAGCGCGTACTCGAGCGCCGGATTCAGGTTGAGGGCCTGGTTGGCGGGCAGGGTCCAGGCGGTGGTGGTCCAGATCACCGCGAACGCCGGCTTGTCCAGCCGGGCCAGGCCGAAGGCCGCGGCCAGCCGGTCGGGCTCGGCGCAGGGGAAGGCCACGTCCAGCGTCGTGCTGCTCTTGTCGGCGTACTCGATCTCGAACTCGGCCAGCGATGAGCCGCAGTCGAAGCACCAGTAGACCGGCTTCAAGCCGCGGTAGACGAAGCCGCGCTCGATCACCCGCTTGAAGGCGCGGATCTCGCCGGCCTCGTTGGCGAAGTCCATCGTGCGGTAGGGGTGGTCCCAGTCGGCCAGCACGCCCAGGCGCTTGAAGTCGGTCATCTGCTGGCCGATCTGCTCGGTCGCGAAGGCGCGGCTCTTGGCCTGCATGTCGTCGCGGCTGAGCTTGCGGCCGTGTTTCTTCTCGATCGCGTTCTCGATCGGCAGGCCGTGGCAGTCCCAACCCGGCACGAACTGGGCATCGAAGCCCGCCAGCTGCCGCGACTTGACCACCATGTCCTTGAGCACCTTGTTGACGGCGTGACCCATGTGGATCTGGCCGTTGGCGTAGGGCGGGCCATCGGCGAAGATGAACTTGGGCGCGTTGCAGCGTGCGTCGCGCAGCTGCTTGTAGAGGCCTTCGTCTTGCCACTGCTTGACCCAGCCCGGCTCGCGCTTGGGCAGGTCGCCGCGCATCGGGAACGGCGTGTCGGGCAGGTTCAGCGTGGCGCGGTAGTCGGTGGCGGCGGGCGCAGCGTCGGGGCGGATGGCGTCGGTCATGGCAGCTTCACGCCGGGGTTGCCGGCGCGCTCGTCAAGGCTTGGGGGGAGGCGCGGTGGCGGCCAGTGGGGCTGGCCGGCCGCCGTGGGGGGCAGCGTCAGAGCGGCGAGCGTTGAATTCGGTCGCGCGTGGTCTGGCGGTGCGTGGCGGCGTGCACGCGGGCCTGTGGTTTGAACGAAACACCCATGGCCAGATTGTACGGGCGGGTCCGAGACCGGAATTCAGGCCGCGCGGGCCTGCGCAGCGCCGGTTTCCGGGCCGCGCGGGCGCGCCCACCAGGCCCTGGCGTCGGCCGTGTCCTGGGCGATGCCGGCCTGCAGCGCGTCCAGCGAGGGGTACTTGCGCTCGTCGTGCAGCTTGTGCAGCAGGCTGACGCTGATGCAGCGGCCGTAGGCGGCCTCGGTATCCATCCCGGCAGGCCAGTCCAGGCAATGCACCTCCAGCAGCACCCGACCGGCGTCTTCCACCGTCGGCCGCACGCCCAGGCTCGCCACGCCGGCCAAGGGATGGTCGCCCAGGCCGTGGACCTGCACCACGAAGATGCCCATCGCCGCGGACTTGGCATGGGCGAAGCGCAGGTTCAGGGTGCGAAATCCCAGCGTGCGGCCCAGCTTCCTGCCGTGCACGACATGGCCGCTGATCGCGTAGGGCCGGCCCAGCAAGGCGGCAGTGCGCGCCATGTCGCCAGCGGCCAGGGCCTCGCGCACCGCCGAACTCGAGACCCGCTGCCCATGCACCTCGTAGCTCATCATGCGCGCCACGTCGAAGCCTTGTGCGGCCCCGGCGGCGTCGAGCATCGCGTAGTCGCCGACGCGCCGGGCACCGAAGCGGAAGTCGTCGCCCACCAGCACATAGCGCGCTTGCAAGCCCCGCACCAGCACGTCGTCGATGAAGGCCTGCGGGCTTTGCGCCGCGAAGCGCTCGTCGAAGCGCAGCACCACGGCCTGGTCGACGCCACAGCGTTCGAGCTCGGACAGCTTGTCGCGCAGCGTCGCGATGCGTGCCGGCGCCGCGTCCGGGCGTCCGGCCAGGCGCGCGAAGTAGTCGCGCGGATGCGGCTCGAAGCTCATCACACAGGACGGCACGCCGCGGTGGCGGGCCTCGTTGATCAGCAGCGCCAGCATCGCCTGGTGGCCGCGGTGCACACCGTCGAAATTGCCGATGGTCACCGCGCAACCGGCCGAAGCGCCGTGGCGCTGCGCTCTGGTCGCGCCCTGAAGTCCCCGAAATATCTGCATCGCGCGATTATCGCGATGCCGGACTGCAGTCGCTGTCACGTCCGCCGCTCGCGCGGGGACGTGACGGGGCGGGCGGTCAGGCGCCGCGGGCCGCGGTCTCGGCGGCGTAGCGCTGGGTGGCGGCTTCCACCGCCTGGCTGTGGATGGCGGCCAGTTCAGGGCGCGAAGCCCTGGCCCGGTCGGCGGCGGCCTGGGTCGACATCTGGCCCTGCCAGCGCGGGAACACATGGCGCGCGATCAGGTCGTAGCTCTTGCGCGTGGCGTCGAAGTTGGCCCAGTTGTGGGCCAGCATCAGGTAGGCGCCGAAGCCACCGTTCGATTGCTGCCAGAGCCGGTCGATCTGCTTGTTGACCATGTCGGGCGTGCCGATCGCGCCGAAGCCCGAATCGTTGACGAAGGAGATCATCTCCTTGACGTTGTTGCCCGGCACTGCCATCTGCGGGAAGGCCGCAACGGCCTGGAAGTAGTCGAACCACTGTTCCATGCCGTATTCGACGTCGCGGTAGGCCTGGTCCATGGTCTCGGCGCAATGCACCATGCCCACCAGCCGCCACTTGTCGCGGTTGACCTGGGTCTTGTAGTGGGCGGCTTGCGCCTCCATCACGTCCCAGTGCAGCGCCAGCGCGTCGAAGCCCGCGGCCGTGGTCGCGCCTATCGACAGCAAGCCTATGCCGTGCATGCCGGCCAGCTTGGGGCCGGTGGGCGAGGCCACCGCCGGCACCGCGATGTCGAACAGCGGGTTGCTGTAGGGCCGCAGGTGCAACCGGGCGTCGCGCAAGTCCCAGCGGTCGTTCCTGAAGGTGACCGGCTCATCGCTGGTCAGCAGCTTCATGATCACGCCCAGGCCGTCTTCCAGCAGCGGTCGGGTCTGGGTCTGCGACAGGCCGACCATGATGCCGTCGCTGGGCAGCGACCCCGGCCCCAGGCCCAGCATCACCCGGCCGCGGGTCAGGTGGTCGAGCTGCACGATGCGCTCGGCCACCCACAGCGGGTTGTGGTAGCTCACGCTGGTCACGCCCGAGCCGAGCTTGATGTGGCGTGTGCGCTGCGAGGCCACCGCCATGAAGATCTCTGGGCTGGCGCTGATCTCGGTGCCGGCCGAGTGGTGCTCGCCGCACCAGGCTTCGTCATAGCCGCAGCGGTCCAGCCACTGCACCAGTTCCAGGTCCTGCTCGAGCGCCAGGGTCGGGTTGATGCCGGGCTTGTGGAATGGGGCCAGGAAAATTCCGAAACGCATCCGATGACTCATCGCGCATGTCTCCTTGAAGGGCATGATCCCGGCTGTGGTGGGCTGCGCGTCCCGCCCTGGCCGGGCCGGCGGGGCGGCCCGGTGGTTGTAACTTGCGCCGGGTGGCGCTGTCCATCGGGTGTTGGCCCAGGGGTCGCGCGGCCATCGACCCCAATCGCGTTCGAAGCGAGACCTTCTCAGCGCGGCGTCTTGGCCATCAAGCCCGCGCGCTCGGCGTCGGTGACGAAGCGCCACTGCCCCGGCGCGGGCCCGTCGGCCAGCGTCAGCGCGCCAAAGGCGCTGCGATGCAGGCTGTTGCAGTGGTTGCCCACGGCGGCCAGCATGCGCTTGACCTGGTGGTACTTGCCCTGGACCAGCGTCAGCCGCAGGCTGTGCTCGCCGGTGGCCTCGCAGCCCTCGGCCAGCACCGGCTTGGGGTCGTCGTCGAGCACCACGCCGTGCAGCAGCTGCTGCACCTGGGCCTCGTCGACCGGCCGCTCGCAGCCGACCTCGTAGACCTTGGGCACATGGTGCTTGGGCGAGGTCAGGCGGTGGATCAGCTTGCCGTCGTCGGTCAGCAGCAGCAGGCCAGTGGTGTCCTGGTCGAGCCGGCCCACCGGCTGCACGCCGCGCCGGCGCAGCGCCGCGGGCAGCAGCAGCATGACGCTCGGCCAGGTGGTGGGCTTTTGCGAGCATTCGTAGCCGGTGGGCTTGTGCAGCAGCACCAGCGACGTGGCCTGGTAGGTCCAGGGCTGGCCCTCGACCTCGAACTGCAGGTCGGTGGGGTCGAACTCGGCGGCCGGGTCGGTCACGACCTGGCAGGCCACCCGCACCAGCCTGGCGACCAGCAGGCCGGCGCACTCGCGCCGCGAGCCGAAGCCCTGGCTGAACAGGATCTCGTCAATCCGCATGGGGCGACCGTGTCATGGGGTGCTCATCCGATCGTCATTCGTGCAGTTCCAGCACGGTGAGCTGATTGTCCCTGGCTGGCCAGGTGACGCCGACGATGCGCTCGCGGACCACGCCCGAACTGAACTCGCCCACCACCGGCCTGGCCTCGGCGCTGGCCAGCTTGAGCTTGGCGCTGGCCACCCCGGCCACGCCGACCGGAATGCCCTGGGCGGGCGCGCCGTCGAGCAAGACGCTGTCGCGCGGCAGGCCGAAGTAGGCCCGTGGGCGGGTGAAGCTGACCACCGCGCCAGCGCTCTTGTCCGCCTCGGCCAGCCGCTCGGGACGCAGGTTGACGAGGTCCGACGAGCGGGCGAAGGGCGAGCGGTAGAAGTGCGTGGTCGCAAAGCCCGGCGCGGCCAGCACGATCTCCAGCGGCGTGCGCGAATCGGTGCTGACCGGGCCCCAGCGGCCATCGGCGCCGACGGCCCGGTCGATCAGGGCGGCGCCCAGCCGGGCACCGGTGGCGTGGTCGACCGCATAGACCGCCACCTGGGCCCCGGCCAGCGGCAGATTGGTGGGGCCGGCCGCGGTGAAGCCGCTGACCTTGCCGCCCAGCACCACTTGGGCCTCGGGCGCGATGTGCAGCGCCGAGGCGGTGGCGGGTGCGCGGCCGGTGACGAAGCGGTAGGCGGCAGCAAAGGCCTCCGGGTGGTAGCTGACCTCGCGGTGGTCGCGCGCCGGCAGCACCAGGTTCGTGGCGCCCTTGAGCGCCGGGCCTTCGAACGTGACGTTGGTCGGTGTGCCCTTGGCGCCTATCCACAGCCCGTCGGGCTGGGCGAACTTGTCGTTGTTGTCCGAGCGCAGCGTCATCCAGCGCGGGCCGGGCGTCACCTCGTCGCCGTTCGGACCCTTGGGGGCGTTCAGGCCGAGCAGGAAGGGCCCGGCGCCGTTGAACTCGTTGTTCGGGCGCGAGGCCGGATTGGCCTGCACCCCGTGGTTGGGCGTGCCGCCCAGGATGGCGTGCGACACCTTGGCCGCGCCGCCGTTGGCGATGTAGCTGCGGATCGCGTTGCCGCCGCGCGAGTTGCCCATCAGCACGACCTGGCTGGCGCCGGTCGCCGCCAGCACGCCGTCGACCTCGGCCGACAGCGTGCGCCGCTGCTCGTCGGTCGAACTGCGGCCGTCCTGCGCCACGGTGTCGTCGTCACGCGACGAGGGGTAGGGGAAGTCGACCGCGTGCAGCCGGGCGCGCGGCCAGCCGTTGCTCTCCCAGCGCCAGGCGGTGGTGGTCCAGAGTGCGGCGCTGTCGCCGTTGCCGTGCACGAAGACGATGGGTGGCAGGGTGGCGGCGGGCGGCGGCGCGCTGGCGCAAGCGACCAGCAGGGCGGCGGCCAGCAAGGCGGCCAGGGTGCGGCGGCGGAACATCGGGGCGGGGATCATGGGTGTCCTGCGGGTGGGGGGATCGTATGGAGGGGATGGCTGGGCTGGCCCCGGCACCGGTCAAGCCAGGCCCAGGTCCCGCGACGAGGGCAGGTCGGGCCTGGTCAGGCCGATGGCGGCGCGCACCGCGTTGAGCACCGCGCGCGCCGTCACCTCGGCGGCCAGCGCGCCCAGCACGGTCAGGTGGCCGGGTAGGCCGCTGTCGCCGGTGGCCAGCGCGAACAGCGCGTCGCCGTCGCTGGCGGTGTGCACCGGGTTGATGGCGCGCGCCAGGCCGTCATGCGCCATAGCGGCCAGCTTGTTGGTCTGGGCCTTGCTCAGGCGCGCGTCGGTGGCGACGATGCCGATGGTGGTGGCCATGCCGGCCATCAGGTGGGCGGGGATCTGACCGTCGCACAGCGCGGCCATCGTGTCGAGCGCCGTCAGGCCGTCGTCGGCGCGGGCGCCGGCGATCACCCGGCCGCTGGCCGGATCGACCACATCGCCGACGGCGTTGACGGCCACCAGCGCGGCCACGGTGATCGCGCCCACCTTGATCGACGCGGTGCCTATGCCGCCCTTCATCGCGCGCTGGATGCCGAACAGCTTGCCCACCGAGGCGCCCGCGCCGGCACCCACGCTGCCCTGCGCCGGGTGCAAGGGGCTGGCGGCCTGGCAGGCCTGGTAGCCGGCGGCGGCATCGGGCCGGATCGCGGCGTCGCCCACCCACAGGTCGAACAGCACCGCGGCCGGCACGATGGGCACCCGGCAAGGGCCGACCTCGACGCCATGGCCCCGCTCCTCCAGCCAGCGCATCACGCCGTCGGCCGCGGCGAGGCCGAAGGCGCTGCCGCCGGTCAGCAACAGCGCGTGCACGGCCTCGATCGTGGCGAGCGGGTGCAGCAGATCGGTTTCGCGCGTGCCGGGCGCGGCGCCGCGCACGTCGACCCCGGCTACCACGCCTTGCGGGCACAGCAGCACGGTGCAGCCGGTGGGGCGGCGGGCGTCGGTGAAATGGCCGACGGTCAGGCCGGCGATGTCGGTGATGGCACCAGGAAAAATGGGACCACCCCCTACGCGCTACGCGCGCCCCCTCCAGGGGGCCGAGCCCGGACAAGGCGGGTCCCGCGGACCTGCCATGCCTGGCGAGGAGCCGGGCTGCAAGGCCCGGCGCGGCCTGCAAGGCCAGCCAGCGGACCGGCAGAGCCGGATCCGCGGCGGTTGCTGGTTCGCACCTTGATCCTCAAGCAAACACGCCCGCGGTGTCCTGCATGCGGGCGGAGACCTCGCCCAGGTGGTGTGCCGTGTCGCCATAGGCCATCTCGAGCATCGTCAGGCGCTTGAAGTAATGGCTGCTGATGTACTCGTCGGTCACGCCTATGCCCCCGTGGATCTGGGTGCATTGCTGGCCGACGTAGCGCATGCTCTGCCCCAGTTGCACCTTGGCCTGGCTGAGCGCGCGGCGGCGTTGCGCCGGGGCTTCGCCCAGCTTGAGGCTGGCGTAGAAGCTCATCGAGCGGCCGAGTTCGACCTGCATCTTGACGTCGGCGATGCGGTGGCGCAGCGCCTGGAAGCCGGCCAGCGTGCTGCCGAACTGCTTGCGCGTGTTCATGTACTCGACCGTGATCGCCTGCATCTTGTCCATCAGTCCGACGCCTTCGGCGCAGGTCGCGGCGATGCCGACATCCACCGCCTGCTCGAGCAGGGCGTGGCCGTCGGCCGTGATCAGCTCGGCGCCGGCGTTGGCCAGCATCAACTCGCCGGCGCGGCCGCCGTCCTGGGTCGGGTAGCCGGTGACGCTGACGCCCTGGGTCCCGGTCGTGACCAGGAACAGGGCTATGCCGGCCGGTGCATCGGTGGCGCCCGCGATGCGCGCCGGCACGACGAAGGCATCGGCCTCGTCGGCGGCGGGCACCACGCTCTTCTGGCCATTCAGCACCCAGCCCGTCGCGGTCTGCGTGGCGGTGGTCGTGACATGGTTGAGCTTGTAGCGCGCGCCGCGCTCCTGCAGCGCCGGCACCACCAGCGCCTCGGCCGAGGCGATCTTGGGCAGCCAGGCCGCCTGCAATTCGGCCGGCGCGGCCGAGAGCAGCGTGGGCACGACGAGCGCGGCGGCGGCGTAGGGCGCGTTGACGAGGCCGCGGCCCAGCTCTTCCATCACCACCATCGCCTCGGTGGCGCCGAATCCCATGCCGCCATGGGCCTCAGGAATGGCCAGGCCGGTCAGGCCCAGTTCGGCCAGCTCGGCATACAGCGCCCGGGTCTTGCCACCGGCCTTGGCCAGCGCATGGCGGCGCGGAAAATCGAAGCCTTTTTCGACCCAGCGGGCCACGGCGTCGCGCAGCGAATTCTGGTCGTCGGAGAAGTTGAAGTCCATGGTCAGGCTCCCAGAACCGTCTGCGAGACGATGTTGCGCTGCACTTCGTTCGACCCACCGTAGATCGTCGTCTTGCGCATGTTGAAGTAAGTGCCGGCCAGCGGTGCGCATTCGGCCGCACCCGCGAAGTCGCCCTGCCAGCCGGGCTCCATCGCCTCATGCTGGAACGGCAGCGCGGCCGGGCCGGCGGCCAGCATCATCAGCTCGGCATAGCGCTGCTGGATCTCGCTGCCGCGGATCTTCAGCAGCCCGGCGACGTCGAGCGAGTTGCGGCCGCTCTTCTCGGCCGACAGCACGCGCAACACCATCATCTCCAACGCCACGATGTCGACCTCGAGCGCGGCCACCTGGTCGCGGAAGCGGGCGTCGTCGTAGACACCTTCGGCCCGGGCGATGCGCTTGACCCGCTCCAGCTCGCGCTTGGCGCGGTTGACGTCGGCGATGCCGGTGCGCTCGTGCGAGAGCAGGAACTTGGCGTAGGTCCAGCCCTTGTTCTCCTCGCCGACCAGGTTCTCGGCCGGCACTTCGACGTTGTCGAACCAGACCTCGTTGACCTCATGCTCGCCGTCCATCGTGATGATCGGCCGCACCGTGATACCGGGGCTCTTCATGTCGATCAGCAGGAAGCTGATGCCGGTCTGCGGCTTGCCGTCGGTGCTGGTGCGCACCAGGCAGAAGATCCACTCGCCGTACTGGCCCAGCGTGGTCCAGGTCTTCTGGCCGTTGACGATGAATTTGTCGCCCGAGCTTGTGGATGTACGGATCGCGCGGGTCTTGAGCGAGGCCAGGTCCGAGCCTGATCCCGGCTCGCTGTAGCCCTGGCTCCACCAGACCTCGCCCGAGGCGATGCCGGGCAGGAAGCGCTGGTGCTGCTCGGGCGTGCCGAAGGTCATGATCACCGGGGCGACCATCACCGGGCCGAAGGGGATGATGCGGGGTGAGCCTGCCAGCGCGCATTCTTCCTCGAACAGGTGGCGCTG
Source organism: Burkholderiales bacterium (assembly GCA_947453625.1). Lineage (GTDB taxonomy): Bacteria > Pseudomonadota > Gammaproteobacteria > Burkholderiales > Burkholderiaceae_C > Pseudaquabacterium. Next base: position 21,734 of record CANGHK010000037.1, on the reverse strand, counting down.
CACGGCGGTCCAGCCCGGGCCGCCGAACTGGGTCGGCCAGTGGTAGCCCAGCCAGCCCTTCTTGCCCAGAATCTTGTGCCAGCGTTGCATGTCGTCAAACGACAGGCGCAGCGCATTGAGCACCTTGTGGCTGATGTCCTTGGGCAGGTTTTCAGCCACCCATTGCCGGATCTCGGCGCGGAAGCTCAGTTCTTCCGGGGTGAAGTTCAGGTCCATGGTGTTGCGGTCTCCGTACGGCGCGCGACAGGCGCGGGTCTCGGTTTTTAGCACGACCGTTCGATTTTCGTTTGTCCCTGCTGCGACAGGGGCAGCCGGGATAATCCTCGGTGATGAGCGAGATCAATTCCGGCGCCCTGCCGGCTGCAGGAGCGGGCTACCGCGCCACCGTCTGGGCGCTGGCGCTGGGCCAGTTGCTGAGTTGGGGGGTGCTGTACTACGCCTTCTCCAGCCTGGTGCTGCCGATGGACCGCACGCTGGGCTGGGGCCAGCCCACGCTGATGGCTGCGCTCACGCTCGGCCTGGCGTTCTGTGGCGCGGCCACCTATGCGGTGGGCGCGGCGATAGACGCCGGCCACGGCCGGGCGGTGATGACTGGCGGGTCCTTGCTCGCCGGTCTGGGCGTGATCGCCTGGTCGCAGGTCACCGCGCCCTGGATGCTGTACGCGGTGTGGGCGGTGTTGGGCGCGGCGATGGCGATGACGCTCTACGAACCGGCCTTCGCCGTGCTGACCAAGCGCTACCCCACCCGCTACCGCGACGGCATCACGGCGCTGACCCTGGTCGGCGGCTTTGCCAGCACGCTGAGCTTTCCTGCGGTGGCCGAGCTGCTGCGCTGGGGTCTGGACTGGCGCCAGACCCTGCTGGTGCTGGGCGTCGTGCAACTGGCGCTGGCGCCCCTGCATGCCTGGGCGCTGCGCGGCCCGGCGCTGGTGGCCGGGCCGGCGCACGAGGACCCGCTGGCCGACACCACGCTGCGGCAGGCGCTGGGCCACCGTGGCTTCTGGCTGCTGACGCTGTGTTTCGCGCTCTACGCCTTTGCCCAGGCCGCGCTGTGGGCGCATGTGATGCCGGCCTTTGCCGACAAGGGTGTGGCGCTGGCCGACGCGCTGCTGGTGGTGATGGCGGTGGGCCCGGCCCAGGTCGCCGGCCGACTGCTCTATGTGCTGGTGGGGCGCGGCTGGAGCTTGCGCGTGCTGGGCGCGGTGGTGCTGGGCGCGCTGCCGGTGGCGATGACGCTGTTTGCGTTGGGCCGCAGCCTGGTCTCGCTGCTGGTGTTTGCCGGCATCTTCGGCGTTGCCAACGGCCTGGTGACGATCGTGCGTGGCGGCCTGGTGCCGCTGTACTTCGGTCGATCTCACGTCGGACGCATCGGCGGACTGATGTCGGGCATCGGCCTGGTGGCCAGGGCCTCGGCGCCGCTGGCCGCCACCGCCTTGCTGCTGATGCTGCCAGGCTACCGCGAGATGCTGCTGGTGCTGGCCGCGTTGGGCGTGGCCGCGGTGCTGGCGTTCTGGTGCGCGCGGTCGCCCTGACCTTCGCGCGGCCCGGCCGGCCGCCTCAGTCGAGTTGCCGGAACACCCTCAGCATCTGCCAGCAGCGATGCGGCGTCCATTCCAGGTCGGCGTCGTCCAGCGGCCGGTTCAGAAAGGCGCTGTAGCCCTCGGGCAGATCACCGCCCTCGACGACCTGCAGGTCGGAGAAGCCCATCCGCCAAGCGCCGAACTGGCGCGTCTCGCTGTGGCCGCTGTCGATGACGACCACGCCGCAGTGGCGCCGGTCGGCGGCGATGTGGCGGTACAGGGCGCGCACGGTGGTCTCCTCGCCCTCCAGCGCCTGCATGAAGTTGCCGTCCTTGTACAGCAGCATGCCGGTGATGCCGGCCTTTTCGTTGCTGGCGCGGGCCGTGGCCAGCAGGTCGCGCAAGGCTGTGGGCGAGAACCAGGTGACGGCCGCGCTGATGTAGACCAGGAAGAACACCGGGCTCTGGCTGGCGGCGGCGTCAGGCGCCGCGTGCCCCAGCCCTTCAATCGTGCTGTGCATCGGCATTCAGCGGGCCCGCGGGGTCGCGGCCGTGGTGTTGGCGGTGGGCCGGGACCCGGAAGTTGTGCAGTGCATTCGTCGATCACCGGTGGAGCGTGGGATCGTGCCAGTCTGCCAGAAAGCGCCCCCACCCCGCAACGCTGGTTGACCCGCGGGGCGGCGCGGCCCTCAGCGCCCGGTTCTCGGGGGCATGCGGCGCGCCGGGGGCTGCGGCGGCAGCGCCACCCCACGGGTGCGGGCGGTCCAGACCTTGAACGCATTGGGCGTCAGCTCGCGCTTGAGCAGTTGCACCACCTGGCCGGGCTCCAGGCCATGCTGCATCAGCACCCGGCTGAACGGCGGGCGGTCGTCCCAGGCGGTCTTGATGATGCTTTCGATCTCGACGGGGGTCAGACGGGGAATGGGGCGGGCCATGGGGGGATTGTCGGGCAAGGCGCCGTGCCGCCCGCGGGACGCTCAGTGGCCGGCGGCCCTGGCGCGTGACGGCAGCGTTGCCGCCACCGTCGGCAAGTCCACCATCACCGCCTGGCCGGGCGGGGTGCAGCCGGTGTCGCAGCACTGCCCGGGCTGGCGGTTGCGGGTGATGGCGCGCGCCGGGTCGTGCGGCACGGCCAGCTCGCCGTCCGCGCCGACCACGCCGCGCTCGAGCAGACGCTCGACCAACTCGACCTTGTTGCCCACCGGGTAGTTGCGCCAGATCTCCTGCTTCATCGCCGCCGGCGAGCCGCCGCCATGCAGGCTGATCACGCTGTACCAGCCGCCCTGGTAGCCGGCGGTCAGGTCCTCGATGAAGCGCGCCACCTCGATGCGCTGTTCGTAGGGCACGTCGGGGTTGGCGCGCAACACCTCGGACAGCTTGGCCGCGGTCTCGGGGTTGTGGTCTTCGTCCGGGCCGGGCAGGGTGACGATCAGCCCGCCGCTGACGGTGTGGGCGATGCGGTGCATGTCGTAGATCTTGGTCGCCAGCAGCAGCTTGCCGATGTTGGCGAAGACCGGGTCGGGCATCATGATGCCGCTGGGCGCGTCGAGCTTGGCGTAGACGCTGGCGGCCACGCCGCAGGCGAAGAAGCTCTCGGTGATGGTGATCAGCTCGACCATCTGCTCGCGCAAATGGCTCTCGGCGCCGGGGTCGAGGCCGTTGGCCTCGCAGATCATCGCCGAAGCGCCTATCAGCAGGTCGCCGAAACCGGCCCGGGCGGCGATGCAGGTGTGGCGGTGGTGGGTGGCGTAGCTGTAGGTCAGGTGGCCGGAATGTTCCCACTCGCCGGCGTAGAAGACCTGTTCCATGGGCACGAAGACGCGGTCGAACAGGCAGACGCCGGTGCTCTGGCCGTATTTGCGCGAGAACAGCGCCGCGCCATGCTCGAGTTTTTCGCCGGGACGGCCGGCGGGGCGGGCGACGATGGTCAGGCCGGGGGCGTCTATGGCCACCGCGCAGCAGACCGCGAAGTCGGCGTCGGCCTGCAGCATGTTGCGCGACGGCATCACCAGCAGCTCGTGCACATAGGGCGCGGCGGTGACGATGGCCTTGGCGCCCGAGATCAGGATGCCGCGCACGCCGTCGCGCAGCACGTTGCGCTCGACGATGTGCAAGTAGCTGTCGGGGTTGGCCTGCTGGTGCGGCCGGCGGCTGCGGTCGCCCTTGGCATCGGTCATCGCGATGCCCAGCGTCAAGTCCTGGTCCTGCACCCGGTGCAGGTAGTCCAGGTAGCGGCCGGTGGCCTCGCCCTGGCCGCGCGGCGCGCCATTCGCATCATCGATGCGCGCCGTCACCTGGCCGATCGCGTTCATCGCGTCCTGCGTCAGGTAGCGCTGGGCGCACCCGGTCTCCTGGCAGATCAGCCGCACCGCCTCCAGCTTGTTGAGCAGGTCGCCCGAGCTGGTGTTGATGTGGGTGAGGCGGTTGACGCGTTTGCCGCTGCTGTGCTGGACCGCCGTCATGATCGGCGCGTAGCGCGGCTGGTGGGCGAAGTCGTAGGTCAGCGCGATCGCGTTGAGGCCGGGCTGGAAAGCGGGTTCGTCGACCACGCTGTCGACCTTGCGGCCGTCGACGAAGACCCGGGGTTGGTAGCGGCGCAAGGACTCGCGGTAGTCGGCGCCGGTCATCAGCGGGGGGGTGTCGGCAGCTTGGTGCATGGGCGGGCTCCGGTGGGCGGGGTGAGCGGGGTGATCGGGGTGATCGGGGTGATCGGTGTGCGGGGATTTCGGACCTTGCGGCGCTGTCGGGCTTCAGTCCGCCGCGCCGCCACCCAGTGCGGTGCGCAGGCCGGCGCTGGCCTGCAGCCGGCCGACGGTGATGCCGTTCCAGTTCACCAGCGCCAGGTCGCTCAAGCTGCGCAGGAAAGCGCGTTCGGCGTCGTCCAGCCGCACCCGGGCCTCGATCACCGCGGCCATCACCACCTCGGCGGCGCGGCTGTTGTTGCCGTCGTCGACCTTGATCGCCACACCCAGCCCTTGCTCGGGCAGCGCGGCGCAGAACACGCCTTCGGCGCCGACCTTGCAGAACACCCGCTCGCCCAGCCGCTCCATCACCCTTGTGTCGAAACGCCCGCTGCCGGCGACGAAGAACGGCGCCCTGGCCACCGCCTGGCGCAGCCGCTGGGCGGCACGCGCGTGGTCGGCCGACAGCCCGACGCCGGTGGCGACCCGGGCGAAGCCATGGGCCAGCTGGCGCAACGGGATGGCGAAGGTCGGGATCGAGCAGCCGTCGGTGCCCACCGGGGCCCGCGACAGGTCGGCGCCGGTGGCCGCGGCCAGCGCGGCGGTCACTTCGCGCATCACCGGGTGCTCGGGCCGCAGGTAGCCGCGGACGAACTCGGCCGGCTCGCGGCCGGCGGCGCGCGCCATCAGGCAGCCCACGCAGACAAAGCCCGAGTGCTTGCCCGAGCAGTTGTTGTGCAGCGCGCCCGGGACGCGGCCTTCGCGCGCCAGCGCCTTGAGCGCGCCGTCGAAGCTGGGCCAGTGGCTGCCGCATTCCAGCGCGCCCTCGTCCAGCCCGGCCTTGGCCAGCATCGCCGCTGCCGTCGCGGTGTGGCGCGGTTCGCCGCCATGCGAGGCGCAGGCCAGCGCCAGCTCCTCGTCGCTGAGGCCCAGCGCATCGGCCGAGCCGCCGGCCACCAGCGGCAGCGCCTGCAGCACCTTGCAGGCCGAGCGCGGGAAGATGGGGCGGTCGATGTCGCCCAGCGACTGCACCAGCCTGCCGTCGCCGTCGACGATGGCGATCGCGCCGCGGTGCAGCGATTCGAGGTGGCTGCCACGCAGCGCGTGCACGAGTTCGGGGTGGGCAAGGGTCACGGCAGTCCTGGGGCGGATCGGAGAGCCGACTTTATCGTTCCGGCCGGCGGCTGACAGAATGCCGGGCATGTCCAGCACCGTGCCGCCGCCCGACCCGTCCGGCAAGCCCCCGTCCCCCAACCCGTCCCCCCAGCAGTCGCGCAACCCGCTGCACGGCCTGACGCTGGAAGCCATCGTCAGCGCGCTGGCCGCGCATTACGGCTGGGCCGGGCTGGGTGAGCGCATCCCGGTGCGCTGCTTCACCAGCGACCCGAGTATGGGGTCGAGCCTGAAGTTCCTGCGCAAGACGCCCTGGGCGCGCGACAAGGTCGAGGGGCTCTACCTGTTCATGCTGCGCGAGCAGCGCCGGGCCGGGCCGGGGCCGGGCGAGACTTCAGACCAGGCCTGAGGCGTCCGCTGCGGCGGCGCGCTGCGCGCCGCGGGACTGCCGCGACTCATGCCGCGCGACCCAGATCGTCGATGCGCAGATCAGCGTGCCGCCGATCAGGGTGGACTGGCTGGGGATGTCGGTGAACAGCAGCCAGCCCATCAGCGCCGACCAGACCAGGTCGAGGAACTTGGCCGACTGGGTGGCGGAGATGTCGGCGGCCATGAACGAGCGTGTCAGGAAGTAATGCCCGGCGCTGCCCAGCACGCCGCACAGCGCGAACGCAGCCCATTCCCACCCGCCCAGCCACTGCCATTGCCACAGCGCCAGCGGCAAGCTGAAGATCGACACCGAGATCGATTGCCAGACGACGATCACGCCCGGCGACTCGTGCCGCGTCAGCGCCTTGGTCAGCAGGAACGAGGCCGCGAACACCGGCGCCGCGGCCAGCATCAGCAGGTGGTAGAGGCCGCCGCTGGCCGACATCTTGGGGCCGACGACGATCAGCACGCCGACAAAACCCAGGCCGCAGGCCAGCCAGCGGGCCCAGCGCATCGGCTCCTTGAAGAACACATAGGCGCCGATCATGATGAAGATGGGCGCGGTGAAGCCTATCGCCGTCATGTCGGCCAGCGGGATGCGGGGCAGGGCGCTGAACCACAGGCACAGCCCGGCGGTATGCACCGCGCCGCGGGTGAATTGCGGCGCCACCTGGCGCGGCCAGTAGCCCGAGAAACTGCGGTGTGCCATCACCGGCAGCAGCACCAGCAGGCCGAAGAAATAGCGCAGAAACTGGGCCTGGAACGGGTCGATATGCTGCGTCAGCGCCCGCATCAAGGCGTTGAGCATCGAAAAGGTCAGGCCGGCGGCGCTGGTCCAGATCAGCCCCCGGGTGGTGGGGCTCCAATGCGCGGCGCGCTGCGCCAACGCCTCCCAGAACAGCGGCAGTTTCATCGTGGACTGATGATCACGGTTGGGGCCCGGCCTGTCAGTCATGCCGGGGACAGAGGGTCTGTGCCGGCCAGCGCGCGCCGGCGGGCTGACAATCCCGGCGATGACACAACGCGTGATCGGCGTCGATTTCTCCAGCCGTCCCAGCCGGCGCAAGCCCATCGTGATGGCCAGCGGCATGCTGCACGGCGCGGTGCTGCAGTTCGGCGGCCTGCAGCGCTTCGACACGCTCGAGGCCTTCGGTGCCTGGCTGGCCCAGCCCGGGCCCTGGGTAGGCGGCTTCGACCTGCCATTCGGCCTGCCGCGCGAACTGGTCGAACACCTCGGCTGGCCCACTACCTGGCCGGCCAGCATCGCGCATTACGCCGCGCTGGAGCGACCCGAGATCCGCGACACCTTCGCCGCCTTTTGCGACGCCCGGCCCGTGGGCGGCAAGTTCGCCCACCGGGCCTGCGACCTGCCGGCCGGGTCCAGTCCCTCGATGAAGTGGGTCAACCCGCCGGTGGCCTATATGCTGCACGCCGGCCTGCCCTTGCTGCAGGCCGCCGGGCTGTCGTTTCCGGCCCACGCGCCCGGTCAGGGCGACCTCGGCCGGGTGGCGCTGGAGGCCTACCCGGGGCTGCTGGCCCGCGAGCTGATCGCGCGCCGCTCCTACAAGAGCGACGACGCCGCCAAGCACACGCCCGACCGGCTGATCGCTCGCAAGGACATCGTCGAGGCGCTGGAACAGGGCCGCACCCGGCTGGGCCTGCGCCTGAAGCTGACCGCCGGCCAGCGTGACGTGCTGGCCGACGACCCCAGCGGCGACGCGCTGGACGCGGTGCTGTGCCTGGTGCAGGCGGGCTGGGCGGCGCGCACCCCGGGTTGGGGCTTGCCAGCGGCTGTCGACGCGCTGGAGGGATGGATCGTCAGTGCCTGAGCCGGACGCGCGGCCGTGCCTGCGCACGGACGAGCGCCTGCGAAGGGGCGGCGCGTCTCGCGCCGCGCGGGCTGCAAGCCTGAGCCGGACGCGCGGCCGTGCCTGCGCACGGACGCGCGCCTGCGAAGGGGCGGCGCGTCTCGCGCCGCGCGGGCTGCAAGCCTGAGCCGGACGCGCGGCCGTGCCTGCGCACGGACGAGCGCCTGCGAAGGGGTGGCGCGTCTCGCGCCGCGCGGGCTGCCAGTTCGAGACCCGTCCGGGACCGCATCGCCGTGCCATCGGCCAGGTCTCGGCACATCAAAAAAGCGAAAGCCACGCAATATTGGTAAAAAGCCTGAATCATCGAGCGGCACGCTTTGGTATGCTGACTGTTAGCGTCACGAAGCAATTCCGAAAGACCCCAACCCCTGGCCGTCTGTTTCCATGCCCGTCCTGCCCTCCGAAGTCCGCCCGCCGCCCGACGCCCAGGCTGCCGCGTCGCGGGTGATGGGGGTGTTGCCGGGCGTGATGGACGCGATGCGGCTGGCGATGCGGGCCCAGCTCGACGGGCCGCTGACGGTGCCGCAGTTCCGCGGCCTGAACTTCATCGAAGCCCACCCGGGCTGCTCGGTCAGCGCGCTGGCCGGGTTTCTGGGCGTCACGCTGGCCACTGCGTCAGCGATGGCCGACCGCCTGGTGCGCGCCGGTTATCTGCAGTCGCGCGACTGCAGCACCGACCGCCGCCGCAGCGAACTGCGGCTGTGTGTCGACGGCCTGGCGGTGCTCGAGCGCATGCGCAGCCGGACCCAGTCCGACCTGGCGCGCTCGCTGCAAGGCCGTACGCCGCAAGAACTCACCGCGCTGGTGGACGGTCTGGGCGTGCTCGAAGCCGCTTTCCGCCTTGTCCAATCCCCTTGATCCGTTTGCCTGGAGACCGCATTGAATCGGCCTGTCCTGTATGTCGCACCGCTGCCTGAACGCTTGACCGAAGCCCGAGAGCCCGTCCGGTGCGGCGTAGGGGCCTTGCTGCTCGTCGCCACGCTGGCGGCCTGCAGCCCGCCAGGCGCTGGCGCCGATGCGGCCGCCCCGGCCGCGTCCAGCGTCTCGCTGGCGGCGGCCTCGTCTGCTGCGGCCGGCGCCTCGGCGCCAGCCGCAGCCTCGTCCGCCCCACCGGTCAGCGTGACGCTGGTGCGTGCAGCGACGCGTGACTTCACGCTGGCGCTCGAGGCCAGCGGCACTGTGACGGCGCTCAGCAGCGTCGACGTCAAGCCCCAGGTCAGCGCCCAGGTGCTGGCAGTGCATGTCAAGGAAGGCCAGTTCGTGCAGCGTGGCCAGGCCTTGTTCACGCTCGACGCCCGCATTGACGAGGCGAACCTGAAGAAGGCCGAGGCCCAACTGCTCAAGGACGAGGCCGCGCTGGCCGACGCGCGCCGCCAACTCGCCCGCAACCAGGATTTGCTGGCCAAGAACTTCATATCGCAGGGTGCGGTCGACACCGCGCAGGCCAACGTCGACGGCCAGCAGGCGGTGGTCGCCGCCGACCGGGCGGCGATAGACGCGCTGAAGGCCCAGCTCACCTACTCGCGCATCAGCGCCGCGGGCGCCGGGCGGGTCGGACCGATCGCGGTGTTCCCGGGCAGCAGCGTCTCGCCCATCGGCCCGGCGCTGCTGACCATCACCCAGATCGACCCGATGGCGGTGGCCTTCAACCTGCCGCAACGCAACCTGCCGGATGCCTTGAAGGCGCTGGCGTCGGGCAACGGCGTGGTCAGCGCCACGTTGCCCGACACACCGGTCGGCGGTTCGGGCACCCGCCAGGGCAAGCTCAGCTTCGTCGACAGCACGGTGGACGCGGCCTCGGGAACGGTCAAGGTCAAGGCGGTGTTCGGCAACAAGGACCAGGCGCTGTGGCCAGGGGCTTACGTTACCGTGAAGATGGCGCTGCAGACCCTGCCCGACGTCATCGTCGTGCCGCAGGCGGCGATCGTGCAGGGTGCGCGCGGCACGGCGGTGTTCGTCGCCGGTCCGGGCAACCTGGCGCTGATTCGACCGGTCAAGATCCTGGCCTCGGCCGGCACCGAGGCGGTGGTCTCGGGCCTGAAGCCGGGTGAGCGCGTCGTGCTCGACGGCCGGCAGAACGTGCGTCCCGGCACGCCGCTGATCGAGCGCGCGGCCGACGCCGGCCGCGGCGCATCGAGCGCAAGAACTGGTGCAGGAGGCGGCGCAGGCGCGGCGTCTGGCGCAGTGGCTGCAAGCAGCGGCCCGGCCAGCAGCGGGGTTCGCGCACCATGAACCTGTCCGAGCTATTCATCCGCCGTCCGGTGATGACGGTGCTGCTGAACCTGGCGATCATCGCCGCGGGCATCATCGGCCTGGGCAAGATCCCGGTGGCCGCGCTGCCGAGCTACAACACGCCGGTGATCAACGTCTCGGCCATCCTGCCGGGCGCCAGCCCCGAGACCATGGCCACCTCGGTGGCGCTGCAGCTGGAAAAGCAGTTCCAGACCATCCCCGCGCTGGCGGTGATCAGCTCGACCAACACCCTGGGCAGCACCACGGTGACGCTGGAGTTCGACGAGTCGCGCAACATCGACCTGGCCGCGGTCGATGTGCAGGCGGCGCTGCTGCGTGCCCAGCGCACGCTGCCTATCGAGATGACGGTGCCGCCCAGCTACCGCAAGGTCAACCCTGCCGACGCGCCCATCCTGTTCCTGGCGCTGACCTCGCCGGCCATGAACCTGGCCGACCTGCAGGACTTTGCCGAGCACCTGATCTCGCCCACCTTGTCCACGCTGAACGGCGTGGCCCAGGTCAGCATCTATGGCGCCAAGCGCTTTGCGGTGCGGGTGCGGGTAGACCCCAGCGCGCTGGCCACGCGCAACCTCAGCCTGGATGATCTGCGCCTGGTGCTGACGGCGGCCAACGCCAATACGCCAGTGGGCACGCTGGAGGGTCCGCGCCAGATCCTGACGCTGCAGGCCAACAAGCAGCTCGCCAGCGCGGCCGAGTACGCTGAACTGATCGTCAGCGCGAAAAACGGCAACACCGTGCGGCTGCGCGACGTGGCGCAGGTCGAGGACAGCTTCGAGACCCTGAAGAGCTCGGCCAACTTCGACGGCGAGACCGCGATCACGCTGGCGATACAGCGCCAGCCCGACGCCAACACCGTCGCGGTGGTCGATGCGATCAAGGCCAAGCTGCCCGGCTTCCGGGCCCAGCTGCCGCAGTCGGTGCGCATCGACGTGGTCAATGACCGTTCGGTCTCGATCCGCGAGGCCTTGCACGACGTCACGCTGACGATGCTGGGCACGATTGGCCTGGTGGTGCTGGTGATCTTCCTGTTCCTGCGGCGTTTCGTCGCCACCGTTATACCGACGCTGTCGCTTCCGGTGTCGCTGCTGGGCGCGCTGGCGATGCTGTGGGGCCTGGGTTACACCATAGACAACATCTCGCTGCTCGGTCTGACGCTGGCCGTCGGCCTGGTGGTCGACGACGCGATCGTGATGCTCGAGAACATCATGCGCCATGTCGAGCATGGCGAAGACCCTTTCCAGGCTGCCCTGCGCGCTTCGCGCGAGGTCGGCTTCACGATCCTGTCGATCTCCAGTTCGCTGGTGGCGGTGTTCATCCCCATCTTCTTCATGCCGGGCGTGATCGGCCTGCTGTTCCACGAGTTCGCGGTGATCGTCGCGCTGGCCATCGTCGCGTCGGCCTTCGTCTCGCTGACGCTGGTGCCCATGCTGGCCAGCCGCTTCCTCACCGACGAGCAGCACAAGAAGCCGCCGGGCATGCTGGTGCGCAGCTTCGAACGCGCTTTCGACGCCACGCTGCGTGGCTACACCCGCACGTTGGACGGCGCGCTGCGCTGGCGCAAGTTGGTGCTGCTGGTGGCGCTGCTGACCTTCCTGGCCACCGGCTGGCTGTTCACCTCCATCCCCAAGGGCTTCTTCCCGGAGGAGGACATCGGCCAGATGAACGTCAGCACCGAAGGCGCCGAGGACGTCTCTTTCGAGGAGATGGTGCGGCTGCAGGACCGCGCCGCGGCGGTGTTCCGCGCCGACCCGGCGGTGGCCAGCGCGACCTCGTTCAACGGTGGCCAGGGCTCGCAGAACACCGGCCGGATGTTCATCAACCTCAAGCCGCGCGGCGAACGCCCGCCGATGAAGCAGGTGATCGAGGGCTTGCGCAAGAAGCTGCGCGGCGTGGCCGGCATCAACGTCTTCATGCGGCCGACGCAGAACCTGCAACTCGGCGGCCGACCCAGCAAGGCCCAGTACCAGTACATCCTGCAGAGCGTGCAGGCCGGTGAGTTGAACGACTGGGCGATCAAGCTGCAGGACAAACTGCGCGCCGACCCGCTGTTCCGTGACGTCACCAGCGATTCGCAGCTGCGTGGCCTGCAGGCCACGCTGGCCATAGACCGCGCTCGCGCCAACGCGCTGGGCGTGTCGGTTGACGCGATCCGCTCGGGGTTGTTCAGCGCCTTCGGCGAGCGCCAGGTCAGCACCATCTTCACCACGGTGGACAGTTACCAGGTGATCATGGAGGTGGCGCCGCAGGCCAAGGCCGACGAGAGCGCGCTGGGCGGCGTCTACGTCCGCGCGTCCACCGGGGCGCTGGTGCCGCTGTCGGCCTTCACGACGGTCAAGCGCACCGTCGGGCCGACCTCGATCAACCATGTCGGCCAGTTGCAGGCGGTCACGGTGTCGTTCAACCTGGCCCCGGGCGCGGCGCTGGGCGACGCCACCAACCGCATCGACCGGGCGCGCGCGGAGATCCGCCTGCCCGACTCGGTGATCACCACCTACGGCGGTGACGCCGCGGTGTTCAAGAGCTCGCAGGGCAGCCAGGTGGTGCTGATCGTCGGCGCGCTGCTGGTGATTTACGTGCTGCTGGGTGTGCTCTACGAGAGCTACATCCACCCGATCACGATCCTGGCCGGGCTGCCCTCGGCGGCGGTGGGCGCGCTGCTGACGCTCAAGCTCTTCGACATGGACCTGACGCTGATCGCCACCATAGGCATCCTGCTGCTGATAGGCATCGTCAAGAAGAACGCAATCATGATGATCGACTTCGCGCTCGACGCACAGCGCCACGGCGGCATGACGCCGCAGCAGGCGATACGCGAGGCCTGTGTGTTGCGATTCCGGCCGATCATGATGACGACGCTGGCCGCGCTGATGGGTGCGCTGCCGATCGCGCTGGGCCTGGGTGCCGGTGCCGAGTTGCGCCAGCCACTGGGCGTGGCGGTCGTCGGCGGGCTGCTGTTCTCGCAGGCGATCACGCTCTACATCACGCCGGTGATCTACCTGGCGCTGGACCGGTTCAGCGGCAAGGGTCCGGTCACCACGCCCGAGGTCACGGTCGCGGTTAAGGCCGGCCCGGTCTGAGCCTTCCGCTGACCCACCCCAAGCTGAGCAGCCATGTCCAACGACCCCCTGATCCTGACAGTCGCGCCGAACGGCGCCTACAAGCAGGCCGTCGACCATCCGGCCGTGCCGCTGACCCCGCGCGCGCTGGCGGCCGAGGCCAGGCGCTGCCTGCAGGCCGGTGCGGCGATGGTGCACCTGCATATCCGCGACGCCCAGGGCCGCCACAGCCTGGATGTCGAGGGCTACCGCGAGGCGCTGCGCGTGGTGCATGCGGCGGTCGGCAACGAACTGGTGCTGCAGGTCACCAGCGAGGCGGCCCGGGTCTACGCCGCGCCGGCCCAGATCGCGATGGTGCGCGCGGTGCGGCCCGAGGCGGTGTCGGTGGGCCTGCGCGAGCTCGACCAGCCCGAGATCGGCGACGCCGGGCTGGCCGATTTCTTCGGCTGGCTGGCGCGCGAGCGGGTGATGACCCAGGTGATCCTCTACGACCTGGCCGACCTGCGGCGCTGGCAGGCGCTGCGCGCTGTCGGCACGGTGCCCGACGCGCCCTGGTTCCTGCTGTTCGTGCTCGGCCGCTACAGCGCGGGCCAGGTCTCCAGCCCGCTCGACCTGCTGCCCTTCGTCGCTGCCCACATCGGCCCCGAGCCCTGGGCGATGTGCGCCTTCGGCGCCACCGAGCATGCCTGCGCGACGGCTGCCGCCGCGCTGGGCGGCCATGTGCGGGTCGGTTTCGAGAACAACCTGCTGCTCAAGGACGGCAGCACCGCGCCCGACAACGCTGCGCTGGTGCTGCAATCGGCCGACATGGCGCGCAGCCTGGGCCGGCCACTGGCCACGGCGCAGGACCTGCGGCGGCGCTTTGGCGGATGACGGATCGCTGACCGGCACCGCTGCAGATGGCTGCGCAAGACCACTCTGGAGACACACCATGCAGAAGATCCCGTTCTCTCCGCGCCGTGCCGCGCTGGGTCTCGCAGCGGCTTTGGCGCTGCTGGCCACGGCCGGCGCCCAGGCCCAGGCCGCTTTCCCGTCGCACCCCATCCGCTTCGTCGTGCCTTACCCGCCGGGCGGCCCCACTGACCTGATGGCGCGTCTGCTGCAACCCGAGCTGGCGGCCCGGCTCGGCCAGCCCGTGCTGGTCGAGAACAAGGGCGGCGCCGGCGGCAACCTGGGCAGCGCCGAGGTCGCCAAACAGGCCCCGGCCGACGGCCACACACTGCTGCTGGCGGCCAGCGGTCCGATGGCGGTCAACGGCAGCCTGTACAAGAGCATGCCGTTCAACGCGCTGATCGACCTGGCGCCTGTGATCCAGATCTCGTCGTTTCCGCTGCTGTTCGAAGTCCACCCGTCGACCGGCATCAAGACCGTCAAGGACTTCATCGCCCAGGCCAGGCTGCGCCCGGGTGACTTCAGTTTCGCCTCGGCCGGCAACGGCACGCCGCAGCATCTGGCAGGCGAGATGTTCGGGCGTGCGGCGGGGGTCAAGCTGGCGCACATCCCTTACCGCGGCGCCGGCCCGGCGCTCAACGACCTGGTCGGCGGGCAGGTCAAGGTGATGTTCGACGTGCTGGGCAGCTCGCTGCAGTTCGTCAAGACCGACAAGCTCACCCCGCTGGCGGTGACATCGCTCAAGCGCAGCCCGGCGCTGCCCAATGTGCCGACGATGGCCGAGGCCGGTCTGGCCGGTTTCGAGACCACGGCCTGGCACGGCATCGTGGTGCGTGCCGGCACGCCCGAGCCCATCATCGCCAGGCTCAACAGCACGCTGAACGCGATCTTCAAGGACCCGGCGTTCCGCAAGAAATGGGAGGAATTGGGCACCCCGGTGGTGGCGGGCAGCGCCGAGCAGTTCGGCCAGTTGATCCGGACCGAATCGGTGCGCCTGGGCCGTGTGGTGCGCGAGTCGGGGGCGACGGCCGACTGAGCGAGACAAAGCAGCGGGCGGTGTTTGCGCCCGTTTGGCGTCAGTTCAGGCGGTCTGGCCCAGCAGGCTGCGGCCCACCGCCTCGGCGGCCTCGATGCCGTCGACCCCGGCTGACATGATGCCGCCGGCATAGCCCGCGCCCTCGCCGGCCGGGTAGAGACCGGCCACGTTGAGGCTTTGCATGTCCTTGCCGCGGGTGATGCGCAGCGGAGACGAGGTGCGGGTCTCGACCCCGGTGAGTACCGCGTCTTTCATCGCGAAGCCCGCGATCTGGCGCTCGAAAGCCGGCAGCGCCTCGCGGATCGCCGCCAGGGCCTCGTCGGGCAGGCTGCCGCGGCCGGGCTCGGCCAGGTCGGTCAGCAGCACGCCGGGTTGGTAGGACGGCAGCACGCTGCCCAGCGTACGCGCGACCTTGTTGCCATGGCGGCCGGCGACGAAATCGCCCACCAGTTGCGCCGGCGCATGGTAGTTCTCGCCGCCCAGCGCGTAGGCGCGCGACTCCCAGTGGCGCTGGAAGGCGATGCCGTCCAGCGGGTTGACCGGGCCGCTGGCGGTCTTGTCCAGCCGGTAGTCCTGCGGCGAGATGCCGACGACGATGCCGGCGTTGGCATTGCGCTCGTTGCGCGAGTACTGGCTCATGCCGTTGGTCACCACCCGGCCGGCCTCGGAGGTGGCCGCCACCACGGTGCCGCCCGGGCACATGCAGAAGCTGTAGACCGAGCGGCCGTTGCCGGCATGGTGCACCAGCTTGTAGTCGGCGGCGCCCAGGATGGGGTGGCCGGCGCTGGGGCCGAAGCGCGCGCGGTCGATCAGCGACTGCGGGTGCTCGATGCGGAAGCCGACCGAAAACGGCTTGGCTTCCATGAACACGCCGCGGCCATGCAGCATCTCGAAGGTGTCGCGCGCGCTGTGGCCCACCGCCAGCACCACATGGTCGGTGGCGATCTGCTCGCCGCTGGCCAGCGTCAGACCGCGAATGTGTCGGCCCGAACGGCCCGCCGGCCCGCTCTCGATCAGTACATCGGCCACCCGCTGGCCGAAGCGGATCTCGCCGCCCAGCGCCTCGATGTCGGCGCGCATCTTCTCGACCATGCCGACGAGTCGGAAGGTGCCGATATGCGGCTTGGCGACATAGAGGATTTCCTCGGGCGCGCCGGCCTTGACGAACTCGTTCAGCACCTTGCGCGTCAGATGGCGCGGGTCGCTGATCTGGCTCCAGAGCTTGCCGTCGGAGAACGTGCCGGCGCCACCTTCGCCGAACTGAACGTTCGACTCTGGCGTCAACACCCCCTGGCGCCACAGCGCCCAAGTGTCCTTGGTGCGTTCACGCACCGCCTTGCCGCGCTCCAGCACGATGGGCCGCAGGCCCATCTGGGCCAGCACCAGCGCCGCGAACAGGCCGCAGGGGCCGAAGCCGATCACCACCGGACGCCGCGACGCACCGGCCGCGAAATCGGCAGGCGCATGGCCCACCGGCTTGTAGTCGGTGTCCGGACTGGGCCGGATGTGGCTGTCGCCCGCATGGCGCAGCAGCAGGGCAGCCTCGTCCACGCCGGCGGCCAGCGTGCAGTCGACGGTATAGGTCAGCACCACCGCCGACTTCTTGCGCGCGTCGTAGCTGCGCTTGAAGAGGCTGAAGCCGGCCAGTTCGGGGTCGGGCAGGCCCAGCTTCGCCAGCACGGCAACGCGCAATGCCTGCTGGCCATGGTCCAGCGGCAGGCGCAGTTCGGTGATTCTCAGCATGCGGGATCAGTCAACGGCGGGGGCACTCGACAACTGGCTTCGGATGCGCTCGCGTGGTCGGCTTCGGCATGCCATCCTCTCCCACGGCCTCGCAGAGCTCGGCCGCTTCGGCAGGCACAAACAGTCCTCAGGACTGTTTGTGTCCAGCCTCAGCCGCCCTTGCGGGGGCGCTTGCCGGGGTTCTTCTTGCTGCGGGTGTGCGAGCCGCGTTCCAGGCTGATCTTCTGGCCCTTGGGCGCGGTGAAACAGACGCCGGCAGGGGCTGCGGGACGCGGCGTGGCACGGCGTTCGGCTTCGGTGATGATCTTGTTGGCCATGGAAAAACTCCGGTGCGTTGTGAAAGTCAACCCAGGATTAGGCCACAAACTCGGACCGCCTTTGACAAGCTGGTTGCATAAGTTCGGTTTTCAGTCGGAAGCCGGTGCCGAAGCTGCGGCCAAAACCGGCTTGGCGGCCGCCAGCGGCGCGCGCAAGCGGGTCTCGAAATCCCGTGGCGCCACATATTCCAGCACCCCGCGGCTGGCCTGGCCTACCGTCGCAGCCAAGCCGATGGCCGGGTAGAGCAGCACCTTGGCGCCGGCGCCCAGCCCCACCTCGGCTGCTGGCGCGCCGAAGCGTTGCCGCACATCGGCCTCGGTCAGGCGCACAGCGGGCACGAAGCTCAGGCCGGCCAGCGCCGAGCGGCTGATCTCGTCACGATCGGCGGCCAGCAATTCGAAGCGCCGCAGGCCCTCGTCCATGGGTTGCGAGCGCGGCGCATGCTCGCGCCAGCGCCGCAGCGTCTGCGGCGGCACGTCGAAGGCCAGCACCAGCCGGCCCGAGACAAAGCCGGCGGCGAAGGGGTCGGCCAGCGCCTCGAGCGCGCCGACCTCGCCCAGCCGCGCCACCAGTGCCACCTGCAGGCCGTCGCCGATGCGCGCCCGCGCCTCGGCCAGCGTGTCGCGGCCCAGCGTCAGGCCGAAGACCTGCAGCGTGCCGTCGGCACCGGCCTGCACCTGCCAGGGCAGGCCTTGCGCCTGAGCCGCCGCCGGCGCGGCCGAGCCCCGGACCATGTGCCACAGCGGTGCGGCAAACGCCGCCAGCAAGACCAGCAGGCCGGCGCCCAGCGCCAGCAGGATCGGGTGTTTCATCCCCGGGATTGTCGGCCACCGCGACAATCGGCCATGCCCGCCAGCCCCGCCCCGCCGTCCTCTTCGTCCCTCGCGCCCCGTCCCATCCGGGTGCTGTCCGTCATCCCGCCGATGACGCAGCTCAACACGCCTTACCCGTCCACCGCCTACCTGACCGGTTTTCTGCGGTCGCGCGGCGTCAGCGCGGTGCAGGAGGACCTGGCGCTGGCGCTGATCCTGGCGCTGCTGTCGCGCGACGGCCTGGCCGCCGTGCAGGCGTGCATCGCTGAGCTGCCTGCGGCTCAGCGCACGCCGCGGGTGTCGGCGTTCAGCGAGCGCTTCGACCAGTACCTGGCGACGATCGCGCCCACCGTGGCGTTTCTGCAGGGGCGCGACGCGACGCTGGCGCACCGCATAGGCAGCCGCGGCTTCCTGCCCGAGGGGCCGCGCTTCGATTCGCTCGAGGCCTATGTCGACGACGAGGGCGGCGACCCGATGGCCTGGGCCTTCGGCGCGCTGGGGGTACAGGACCGGGCCCGGCATCTGGCCACGCTCTACCTCAACGACATCGCCGACGTGTTGCGCGAGGCGGTCGATCCGCGCTTCGAGTTCGTGCGTTACGCCGAGTCGCTGGCGATGAGCCAGCCGACCTTCGAGCCGCTGGCCGCGGCGCTGGCGGCAGCGCCCAACCTGGTCGACCGCCTGCTGCGCGAGCTGACGCTGGCCGCGCTGGCGCGCCACGCCCCGACGGTGGTGCTGGTGTCGGTGCCCTTCCCGGGCGCGGTCTACGCCGCCTTGCGAATCGCCCAGACGGTCAAGGCCTTTGATGCGTCCATCGTCACCGTGCTGGGCGGCGGCTTCGTCAACACCGAGTTGCGCGAGCTGAGCGAGCCGCGGGTCTTCGACTTCTTCGACTACGTCACCCTCGATGCCGGCGAGCGTCCGCTGCTGGCGCTGCTGGCCCATCTGGCGGGCGAGCGATCGGCCAGCCGGCTGGTGCGGACCTTCCACCGGCCGGCCGGCGCTGCGGTGCGTTACACCAACTTCGTCGAGCCCGAGGTGCCGTTTGCCGAGGTCGGCACGCCGACCTGGGACGGCCTGCCGCTGGACCGCTACCTGTCGCTGCTCGACATGCTCAATCCGATGCACCGGCTGTGGTCGGACGGGCGCTGGAACAAGCTGACCGTGGCACATGGCTGCTACTGGAAGAAATGCAGCTTCTGCGACGTCAGCCTGGACTACATCGGCCGCTACGAGACCGCCAGCGCCGAGCTGCTGGTCGACCGGATCGCGGCGGTCGTCGCCGAGACTGGCCAGACCGGCTTCCATTTCGTCGACGAGGCCGCGCCGCCCAAGGCGCTGAAGTCGCTGGCCGCCGAGCTGGCGCGGCGCCAGATGGCGATCTCCTGGTGGGGCAACATCCGCTTCGAGAAGTCCTTCACGCCCGAGCTGTGCCAGCAACTGGCCGACAGCGGCTGCATCGCGATCTCGGGCGGGCTGGAAGTGGCCAGCGACCGGCTGCTGGCGCTGATGAACAAGGGCGTGTCGGTGGACCAGGTGGCGCGCGTGACCAAGGGCTTCTCGGACGCCGGCATCCTGGTCCATGCCTACCTGATGTACGGTTTCCCGACCCAGACCGTGCAGGACACGGTGGATGCGCTGGAGTATGTGCGCCAGTTGTTTGCCGCCGGCTGCATCCAGTCGGGCTTCTTCCACCGTTTCGCCTGCACCGTGCACTCACCGGTCGGGCTCGACCCGGCGGCCTACGGCGTGACGCTGCAGCCGCTGCCGCCTGTGAGTTTTGCCAAGAACGACATCGGCTTCATCGACCCGACCGGCGTCGACCACGATGCGCTGGGCGTGGGCTTGAAGAAGGCGATCTACAACTACATGCACGGCATCGGGCTGGACGAGGACGTGCGCCAGTGGTTCGACTTCCCGGTGCCCAAATCGCGCGTGGCGCGCCACCGCATCGCGCGTGCGCTGGCGGCGCCGGGCTGAGGAACTGCCGGGTTCAGCCCAAGGCTTCGCGCACGAAGTCCAGCCGGTCCTGGCCGAAGAACATCGCCTCGCCGACGAAGCAGGTCGGCGCGCCGAACACGCCGCGCGCCACGGCTTCCTCGGTGTTGGCCACCAGCCTGGCCTTGACCTCGGCATCGCCGACCAGCGCCATGAAGGCCGCGGGATCGAAGCCGGCCTCGGTCAGCATCGCCGCCAGCGTGGCCGCATCGCCCAGGTTGCGCGGGTTCACCCACATCGCCTGGAACACCGCGTCGACATAGCGGTTGAAGTCCTCGGGCTGGCGCCACTGCAGGCCGGCCGCGCCGCGCATCAGCGTCAGGGTGTTGATCGGAAAAAACGGGTTGAAGCTGAACGGCACGCCCCAGCGGCGAGCCCAGCGCGCGATGTCGTCGCCCATCCAGCGTCCCTTGGCCGGCACGCTCACCGGGCTGGCGTTGCCGGCGGCCTTGAACACCCCGCCCAGCAGCATCGGGCGGTAGACCAGCGTGGCGCCGGCTTCAGTGGCGATGCGCTGCAGCTGGGTGTGCGCCAGGTAGGTGGTGGGGCTGCCGAAATCGAAGAAGAATTCGACGGTCTTGGCGGCGGTCTTGTCGGGTGTCTGGTCGTTCATGGTCGGGCTTTCAGAAGTTTTCCATCCAGGGCCGCAGATCCATCTCGTGGGTCCAGGCACTGCGCGGCTGGCAGTGCAGCTGCCAGTAGGTCTCGGCGATATGGTCGGGGTTCAGGATGCCGTCCTGCGCCTTCAGGGCGTAGCGCTGGGGGAAGTTCTGGGCGATGAACTGGGTGTCGATCGCGCCGTCGATCACCACATGCGCGACATGGATGCCTTGCGGCCCGAGCTCGCGCGCCAGGCTCTGGGCCAGCGCGCGCAGCGCGAACTTGGCGCCCGCGAAAGCCGCGAAGCCGGCCGACCCGCGCAGGCTGGCGGTCGCACCGGTGAACAGGATGGTGCCGCGGCCGCGCGGGATCATCACCTTGGCCACTTCGCGACCCATCAGGAAGCCGGCCAGCGCGCCCATCTCCCAGACCTTGCGGTAGACGCGCTCGGTGGTGTCGGTAACCTCGAAGCGCACGTTGGCGCCGATGTTGAACACCGCCA
Organism: Burkholderiales bacterium; assembly: GCA_947453625.1. Lineage (GTDB taxonomy): Bacteria > Pseudomonadota > Gammaproteobacteria > Burkholderiales > Burkholderiaceae_C > Pseudaquabacterium. The sequence goes on along the minus strand of CANGHK010000037.1, from coordinate 915 downwards.
CCTCGATAGGCGCCACGTCGCGCTCGATCTGCGACACCAGCGCGGCCATCGCGGCCTCGTCGCGCGCATCCGAGCCGAAGCCATGCGCCTGGCCGCCGGCCGCGCGGATGCGCTCGACCAGCGGCGTCAGCTTGTCGGCGTGGCGCCGGGTGACGCAGGCGACCAGGCCTTCGCGCGCGAAACGGCTGGCAATCGCGCCGCCGGTGGCGTCGCCGGCGCCGACGACCAGGATTGAGCGGGCACGTGTCATGGCGGGAATGTCATGGCGGGACTTCGGGGGGTGGCAGGGGCTTAGATGCTAGCCGGACCGACCCCGCCGGCCATGCGGGAAAGCCAGCGACTTTCCCCATCGCGTCCGGCGTCCGGCGTCAGCGCTTCAGCACCGGCCCGCCCGGCGCGGCTTGCTGGTAGTCGGCGTTCAGCCGCGCGAACGTGGCCTCGCGCTCGGCCGCTATGAAGGCCCGCAAGCCCTGGGTCTGGAACGGCCGCAGCCCGCTGTCGTGGTGCAGCACGATCTCGGCGGCCAGTGCCCAGTCGATGTCGGCGCCGGACCGGTTGAGCCACAGCGGCGCGTCGGCTGGCACCAGCGCCAGCAAGGCCTGGTCGGCCTGGTCGGCAGGCGAGGCGGACAGCCGAACCACCTGCGGCCAGCGGCTGGGCGTCGGGGCGTCCGGGTGCTGCGGCGGCCACAGCAGCAGCAGGCGGTGCGGCGGGTAGGTTTCTACCGCGGTGCCTACTGGCGTGGTGATGAACTCGGCGGTGGATTCGAAGACCTCGCGCAACGCGCCGGTCCAGGCGCCCGGCTGCCACGACGCCAGCAGGCGCGGATCGGCAGGGCGGCGCAACTGCAGCGATTGCAGGTCGGGCTGCCAGGCCGACGGGTCCTGGGTCAACTTCTCGGCCGCTTGTCGCGAT
>CANGHK010000036.1 GCA_947453625.1 Burkholderiales bacterium | reverse complement strand
GGGATGTGCCGACCGGACTGTTATTGGCGCCGCCAGCATACGGGGCTGCTGTCCGGTGGCAGCCGGTGCGGGTTCGCTCCCACCCCAGGCGCCTTCATGCCCTTGCGGATCGGCTGGTCAAGGCAATTGCCGCTCGTTGAGAATGCGATGTTGCCGCGATAGACGTCTTCTCGTGCGCTGCTGGGCGAACCGGTGATCAACGCGCCAACCCGATCCGCCGGCCCGTGCGCTGGCGGGCATCCTGCCGCGGCTGTGGCCCGTCACCTGCGCTGCCGCCCCGGGCATTGACCAGCGCCAGCCCGAGACCCTGCGACCGAGCGGCCCATGTGCTGCTGGCCGGCAACCGTCACCCCAAGCCCGGCAGCGCCGTGGTCATCGCCGCCCCGATGGATTCGGGAAATCGTCTTACATCCGCCGTTACATCGGGCGACCCAAAGAAAAACGGGCTAGAAGCCTGAACTTCTAACCCGTTGATTTTGCTGGTATTTCTTGGGGTGGCTGATGGGGCTCGAACCCACGACAACAGGAATCACAATCCTGGACTCTACCAACTGAGCTACAGCCACCGCTGCAGCCTTGCAGTATACCTCGTCAGGGCTTGGCGGGCGCCGATGCGGCGTTGGCTGCCGCAGCGGCCACCAGCGGATCGACCCGCTTCTCGACCTTGTAGCGTTGGCTCAGCGCCTGGTAGTAGGCCTCGGCTTCGGCCCTGGCCCAGGCTTGGCCATACTGGCTTTGCAGCGCCTTGTTCTCCTCGGGCTTGAGCTCGCGCGCCAGAACCTTGTCGATGCGCGCCACCACATAGCCCTGGCCGCCCAGCGCCACGCCGACGACTGCCGGCAACTTGCCGGCATCGGCGGCCAGCACGGCCTCCAAGGCCTTGCGCGGCAGGCCCTCGGGCTGGGACCGCGACACCGTCACCGGGCCGGTCAGGGTGCCGCTGGCGGGGTCGGCCTTGAGTTGCGCCAACCGGGCCTCGCCCTCCTTGCGAGCCAGGGCTTCGGCCTGGCTGGCGATCAGGCGCTGACGTACCGAATCGCGCACATCGGCCAGCGGCAAGGTGCGGGCCGGCTGGTGCTGCACGATGCGGGCCGACGCCAACTGGTTAGGCCCGACCTCGACCGCGTCGGTGTTGCGCTTGTTCTTGATGGCGTCGTTGCCGAACACCGATTCCAGCAGCTTGGCCGACGCCAACGCGCCGGTCGCGCCGGGCGCGGGGTTGCGGGTCACCACGGCCGTGCGCTTCTCGAGCTTGAGCTTGTCGATCACCGGCTGCAGGCTGTCGGACTGCTCGTAGACGGTGTTGGTGAACTGCTCGGCGGCTTCGGCCCAGCGCTTGATCGCGAGTTGCTGGCGGACATCCTCCTCGATGCTGGCGCGCACCACCTCGAACGGCTTCTTCTCGCCGCCGCGCACCGCCTCGAGCTTGATGATGTGGAAGCCGAACTCGGACTCCACCAGGCCGCTGATCTCGCCCGGCTTCATCGCGAAAGCCGCGTCCTCGAAGGGCTTGACCATCGCGCCACGGCTGAAGAAAGGGAGGTCGCCGCCTTGCGCAGCCGACCCGGGATCGTCCGAATTCTTCTTGGCCAGTTCGGCAAAGCTGGCCGGCGACTTGCGTACCTCGGCCAGCAAGGCCTCGGCACGGGCGCGGGCTTTTTGCTTGACGTCGGGTGCGACGTCCTTGTCGGCCTTGATCAGGATATGGCGCGGGCGGCGCTCCTCGACCGCCGTGAAGCGGCTGGCGTTCTCGGCGTAGTACTTGCGCAGGTCGTCCTCGGGCACGGTGATGCCCTTCTTGATGCCGGCCAGGTCGAGCAGCACATAGTCGATGGTGGCCTGCTCGGCAGCGCGGAATTCGGCCTCGTGCGACTTGTAGAAGGCCTCGATCTCGGCGTCGCTCGGGTTGACCTTGGCCAGGTAGTCCTTGGTCTCGAAGCGGGCGCTGCGGACCTCGCGGCGCTGCAGCAACGCGTCGAGGGCCTGGCCGACGTTGGTGGCCGGCGACAACGCCGAGGCGGTGATGCCACCCTGCACCTGCTGTAGCGACAGGTCCTGGCGCAGCCGGGCGGCGAACATCTCCGAGCTCATGCCCTGAGCCGCCAGCAAGTCCTTGTTGACGCTGCCGTCGGCGTTGCGGATCTGCGCGAACTGGGGGTCGCTGATGAACAGGCGCTGCAGGCGCTCATCCGACACCGTCAGGTGCAGCTTGTCCATCGCGGTGGCGAGCACCCGCTCACGCAGCAAGGCGTCCAGCGTCTCGGCCCGCACCGCCGGCGAGTCGAGGAACTTGATGTCGGCGTTGGGCGACTGGCGGCGAACCCGCTCGACCTGTTGCTGGTGGCTGGCATCCCACTCGCCCTGGGTCACGGCCACCCCGGCCACCTTGGCCACCGTGGCGTTGCCGCCTTCGGTGAACTTGGAATAGCCCTGGATGCCAAAGACCACGAACGACGGCAGGATCAGGATCAGCAGCAGGAACTGCAGCAGCCGGGTGTGCGTACGGACGAATTCAAACATGGTGACGGCCTCGAAATTGGGCGTGCGGGAATTGGGCCTGCGGAACTTGGCCGCGGTGGAAAGTCAGCAAACGCTCGACATGGCCTCGGCGCGACCGGAAGATGCAAAAAAGCGAACCGCGGTTCGCCTTGGCGGGGTCCGACCGCAGCGCAAACGGCGCCAAACTCCTGATTCTAAGGGCGCTGGCCAGTGCGCCGGCCGGGCTGGGCAACGCGGTGGTGGGTGCTGACGGGCTCGAACCGCCGACCTGCGCCGTGTAAGGGCGACGCTCTACCAACTGAGCTAAGCACCCGCGTTGCTGCTGTCCGGACGGCTTGCACCGCGCCGGCCGCGCCTCAATTCAGCGCGTCCTTCAAACCCTTGCCAGGGCGGAATTTTGGCACCTTGGCGGCCTTGATCTTGATCGCCGCGCCGGTGCGGGGGTTGCGACCCTCGCGTGCCGCGCGCTTGGTGACGGCAAAAGTGCCGAAGCCGACGATGGCGACACTGCCACTGTCCTTGAGCGTGGTCTGAACCGCCCCGATCATCGCCTCAAGGGCCCGCGTGGCGGACAGCTTAGACAGATCAGCCTGCTCGGCAATGTATTCGATCAGCTCGGCTTTATTCACGGAAATGCCCTCGTTTTCATCTTGTCTCGGCACCAGGCAAGGCTCTGGCTGCCAGCATGGCTCTCATTGTCGCCCCGGCCGGTTGGCGGCGGAATGGCGGCCGGAATCTGGGCATCCCCCAATTACAGCCGGGCCCGCGATGCGGTGTCAAGCACAACCCTCCGCAGCCGCGCGACACTTCAGACCCGCGCCGAATCATGCCGGGTCGGCCCGCAGCACCAAGCCTACACCCAGCGCGCACAGCGCCATGCCCGACCAGGACGCCGCGGTCATGCGTTCGTCGAACAACCACCAGGCCAGCACGGCGGTGCAAGGCGGCACCAGGTAGAACAGGCTGGCCACGCGGGTGGCCGCGCCGCGCTGGATCAACAGGAACAACAGCGAGCTGGCGCCCAGCGACAAGCCCAGCACCGACCAGGCCAGCGCCACCACCAGTTCGGGCTGCCACTGCATCGCGCCGGGCTCGAGCAGGGCCAGCGGCAGCGACAGCGCGAGCGCCGCGGCCAACTGGACGAAGTTGGCCGAGCGCACGTCGCCCGGGCGCACATGGCGCTTCTGGTACAGCGTGCCGGCGGTGATGGACAACAGCGCCAGCACCGACAGGCCCAGGTTGAAGGGCGTGACCTCGCCCAAGCCGATCTTGGGCCAGACCACCAGCGCCAAGCCGGCCAGCCCCAGCCCCAGGCCCAGCCACTGCCCCGGGCCCACCCGGTGCTGGCCGCGGCTGGTGACCCACAGTGCGGTCAGCAGCGGCTGCAGACCGACGATCAACGCCACGGTGCCGGCCGGGATGCCGGCCTTGACCGCCGCCCAGACGCCGCCCAGGTAGCCGGCGTGCATCAGCGTGCCGCTGACCGCCAAGTGGGCCCACTGGGCCCGGCCCTGGGGCCAGGGCAGGCCAGCGGCCTTGATCCACAGCCCGAAGGCGAGCAAGGAGAAGGCATAGCGCCAGCACAGGAAGGTGATGGGCGGGGCGTGCGGCATCGCCAGCCGGGCGACCACGAAGCCAGTGCTCCAGACCCCGACGAAGACCCAGGGCATCGCGGCCAGCAAGCCCTGCTGGCGTGAGGAGATCACCGCGCTCACCGCCCCTTGGCCCGGATTTCAGGCAGGGCGCGCCGCAGGTAATACACCATCGACCAGATCGTCAGCACGGCCGCCACGACGATCAGCACCTTGCCCCAGATCCGCGTGTCGATGACGCTGAACAAGGCCCCGTCGTAGAGCAGGAAGGGGATCGCCGTCATCTGGGTGGCGGTCTTGAGCTTGCCCAGCATGTGCACCGCGACGCTGCGCGACGCGCCGATCTGCGCCATCCACTCGCGCAGCGACGAGATCGCGATCTCGCGGCCGATGATCACCAACGCGATCAGCACGTCCACCCGGTCGAGCTTGACCAGCACCAGCAGCGCGGCGCAGACCAGGATCTTGTCGGCCACCGGGTCGAGAAAGGCACCGAAGGCCGAGGTCTGGTTGAGCTTGCGGGCGAGCCAGCCGTCTAGCCAGTCGGTGGCCGCGAACACCACGAACATCGCGGTGGCCAGCAGGTTGCGGGTGGCGCTGTCGAGCGGCAGGTAGAACACGCCGACGATCAAGGGGATCGCGGCGATGCGGGCCCAGGTCAGCAGTGTCGGCAGCGTCAGGAACATGGAAGGCATTGTGCAGGACGCGTAGACCGACCCGGCCACGCCAGCGATCAGAGGTCGAGCGAGCGCGGCTTGAAAAGCCGGTCGTCGTTGAACAGAAACACCTCGGTGAACTTCCACGGCCGGGGCAGGTGGCTGACCTGGCCGAACGGCGCGGCGCGGCGCACCGCGTCGATGGCGATCTGCACCGTGTCGACCGCCTGGCCGGGCTTGCGCATCACCTGGATGGCGCGCACGCCGCCGTCGGCGTTGAGTTCGATCTCCAGCACCGGGATGGCCAGCAGCGGCTCGGGCACCGGGCCGTCGTAGGTCAGCGCCGGGTTCAGCGCAACGATGCGCTCGGCCGCCTGCAGCCGGTAGTCGTCCCAGTGGCGGGCGCGGCCCGTCGGCGGCGCGGCGGCCGGCCTGGGTTTGCCGGCCAGCGCCGGCAGCCCGGTGGCGCCCGACCCGTCCGCCGCCGGCGCCCTGACGCTGCTCGCGCCAGGATGGGCCGGGGCCGGGGCGTTGCTGCAACCCGCGCCCAGCAAGGCCAGCCACAGCGGTACGGCCAGCGCGGCGCGGGCCGGCGGGCGTCTGGCCCGCGACAAATCAACGCAAGACACGGTAGATCTCCTCGGCCAGCTCATGCGAAATGCCTTCCACGCTGCACAACTCGTCCACGCTGGCCGCCGCCACGCCGCGCAGCCCGCCGAAGCGCTGCAGCAGCTTGGCGCGTTTCTTCGGGCCGATGCCGGCGATCTCCTCGATCTTGCTGCCGCCGGTGCGCACGCTGGCACGCTTGGCCCGCATGCCGGTGATGGCGAAGCGGTGCGCCTCGTCGCGGATCTGCGCCACCAGCATCAGCGCGGCCGAGTCGTGGCCGAGATAGACCTTCTCGCGGCCATCGGCGAACACGAGTTCCTCCAGCCCGACCTTGCGGCCCTCGCCTTTCTCGACACCGACGATCAGCGCCAGGTCCAGGCCCAGCGCCGTGAACACCTCGCGCGCCATCGCCACCTGGCCGCGGCCGCCGTCGACCAGCACCAGCCCGGGCAGGCGCAAGACCTTGGGCGGCGCGGCCTTGGCAGACGTCACGGCAGACGCCGGATCACCTCGCTCGGGAGCCGGTCCACTGCCTGCCACCGACTCACCCGCGGGCTCGCCCGCCAGCGCCGCGGCCCGCGCCTCGGCCACCTTGGCGTAGCGCCGGGTCAGCACCTGGCGCATCGCGGCATAGTCGTCGCCACCGGTGATGCCCTCGATGTTGTAGCGCCGGTACTCGGCCGACCGCATCGCGTGGTTCTCGTAGACCACGCAGCTGGCCTGGGTGGCCTCGCCGGCGGTGTGGCTGATGTCGAAGCACTCGATGCGCAGCGCGTCGAGGTCGTCCACGTCCAGGTCCAGCGCCTCGACCAGCGCGCGGGTGCGCTCGCGCTGCGAGCCCTCCTCGGACAGCAGCCGGGCCAGCGCGATCTGCGCGCCCTTCTCGGCCATCTCCAGCCACAGCTTGCGCTGCTCGCGCGGCTGGTGCTGGGCGTTGATCTTGACCCCCAGCTGCTCGCCCAGCGCAGCCAGCAACTCGGGCGCGACCGCGTGGCTCAGCACCAGCACCGGCGGCGGCGCCACGCCCAGGTAATGTTGAGCGATGAAGGCCTCCAGCACCTGGCGCTCGACCGAGTCGGCCTCGCTGCGCTCATCGGCCTGCGCTATCGACAGCGCGGTGGCGTCCTCGACATGGGTCGGAAAGTAGGCCCGGTCGCCCAGGTGCCGGCCGCCGCGCACCATCGCCAGGTTGACGCAGGCGCGCCCGCCCAGCACGCGCACCGCCAGCATGTCGACGTCGCGGTCGCGTGCCGACGACAGGCTGCTCTCGTCCATGCTCTGCTGGTGCAGCACGGTGGAGAGCGCACTGATCTGGTTGCGCACCTCGGCGGCGCGCTCGAATTCCAGCGCGTCGGCGTAGGCCATCATCTGCTGCTGCAAGGTCTCGATCACCTCGCCGGCGTCACCAAGCAGGAAGCGCTCGGCGTTCGACACGTCGCGCTGGTAGTCGGCCGGCCCGATCAGCCCGACGCAGGGTGCCGAACAACGCCGGATCTGGTACAGCAGGCAGGGCCGCGAGCGGTTGGCGTAGACCGTGTCCTCGCAGGTGCGCAGCCGGAAGGCCTTCTGCAGCAGCAGGATGGTCTCCTTGACCGCCCAGGCGCCCGGATAGGGCCCGAAGTAGCTGTGCTTGCGGTCGACCGCGCCGCGGTAGTAGGCGATGCGCGGGAAGGCGTGGCGCTGCAGCTTGAGGTAGGGGTAGCTCTTGTCGTCGCGGAACAGGATGTTGAACTTCGGCGCCAGCGTCTTGATCAGGTTGTTTTCCAGCAGCAGCGCCTCGGCCTCGGTGCGCACCACCGTGGTCTCCATGCGGGCGATGCGGCTGATCATCTGGCCGATGCGGGTGCCGGCATGGTCTTTCTGGAAGTAGCTGGCGACCCGCTTCTTCAGGCTGCGCGCCTTGCCGACATAGAGCACGCCGCCATGGGCGTCGAAATAGCGGTAGACACCCGGCAGCGCCGGCAGCGACGCCACCTCGGCCAGCAGGCGCGCGCGGTTCAGCGTGTCGGGCGCGTCGGGCGGCGCCGTCACGGCGGCGGCGGCGATGGCTTCGTCGGCAGGCAGGGGCAGGTCGGAAGTGGCAGGCATGGTGGCGATCGCGGTGGGCCCGATTCTGCCGCCTCAATAATCCAGGCCATGGCCGCGCTGCAATGGGATCTGTTCTGCCGGGTGATAGACAACTTCGGCGATGTCGGCGTCAGCTGGCGGCTGGCGGCCGCGCTGGCGCGGCGCGGCCAGACCGTGCGGCTCTGGATAGACGCACCGCAAGCGCTGGACTGGATGGCGCCGCAGGGCGCACCGGGGGTCGAGGTGATCCTCTGGCCCGATGCGCCCACCGCCCGCATCCCCGGCGACGTGGTGGTCGAGACCTTCGGCTGCGATCCGCCTGACGACTTCGTCGCGCGGATGGCGGCCGCGGCGCGCCGGCCGGTCTGGATCAACCTCGAGTACCTCAGCGCCGAGGCCTATGTCGAACGTTCGCACGGCCTGCCGTCGCCGCAGTTCAGCGGCCCCGGGGCGGGCTTGACGAAGTGGTTCTTCTACCCCGGCTTCACCGCGACCACCGGCGGCCTGCTGCACGAGGTCGACGCCAGCCCGCAAGCCCAGACACAGGCGCGGGCCTGGGCGCAGGAACGAGGTTGGGCCGGCGGCGGCGGCGAACAGGCAGTGCTGGTCTTCTGCTACACCAACCCCGCCTTGCCCGACCTGCTGCGGGCGCTGGCGGGGCAGCCCACGCTGCTGCTGCTGCCGCCCGGCGCAGCGCGCGCCCAGGTGCTGGCCCTGGCCCTGCCGGCGGGCCTGCGCACCGTCGCCCTGCCCTGGCTGGCCCAGCCCGACTTCGACCGCCTGCTGGCCAGCACCGACCTCAATCTGGTGCGCGGCGAGGATTCGTTCGTGCGGGCGCAGCTGGCCGCGGCCAGCCCCTTGCTGTGGCAGATCTACCCTCAGCACGACGGCGCCCACGCGGCCAAGCTGGACGCCTTTCTGGACCGCTACCTGGCCGGCAGCCCGGCGCCGCTGGCCCAGGCGGTGGGCGATGCCTTCCGCGCCTTCAACGGCGTGCCGGCGGGACGCAAACCGGGGACTTTCGCCCTGCCCGAGCGCGGCTCCTGGCAACAGTTGCACGCCGGCTGGCGGGCCAGGCTGCTGGCCCAGGAAGACTTGTGCAGCCGGCTGCAACGCTTCGTGACGGCCAGCCTGGCGTGAGAAGGGTCTAAAATAGCCGGCTTTGCTCCACCACCGCTTCGCCGAAACCGACATCGGCGCGCCATTCGCCAGCAGGCTGTCGACGGACAGCGCGCGACGCGAGCGGCGCGGCCGCCGCGGCGAACGCCGCGGAGTGCCCAGACAGTCGTCAGAAGCCCATCTTCGGGAAACCCATGAAAACCGCTCAAGAAATCCGCGCCGGCAACGTGATCATGCAGGACAAGAACCCCTGGGTCGTGCTCAGGACCGAGTACTCCCGCGGCGGCCGCAACGCCGCCACGGTGCGCATGAAGTTGAAGAGCCTGCTCAACAACCAGGCCACCGAGCTGGTGTACAAGGCCGACGACAAGATGGACCAGGTCATCCTCGACAAGAAGGATTGCACCTACACCTACTTCGCCGACCCGATGTACGTCTTCATGGACGCGGACTACAACCAGTTCGAGGTCGAGGCCGAGAACATGGGCGACGCGATCAACTACCTCGAAGACGCGATGCCGGTCGAAGTGGTGTTCTACGACGGCAAGGCGATCTCGGTCGAGCTGCCCACCTCGCTGGTGCGCGAAGTGACCTGGACCGAGCCGGCCGTCAAGGGCGACACCTCGGGCAAGGTGCTCAAGCCGGCCAAGATCTCCACCGGCTTCGACATCCCGGTGCCTATCTTCGTCGCCCAGGGCGACAAGATCGAGATCGACACCCGCACCCACGAGTACCGCAAGCGGGTCTGAGCGATCACCGTATCGCTTTGCGCAAGGGGCACTTCGGTGCCCTTTTTGCTGGGCGGCGGTGATACCTTCGCAGCCATGAGTTTCGACTTCGAAGCCGCAGTCCACGTTCCGCACCGCATGCAGCCCGGGCTGCGCCGCCTGGCGCCGGGCGCCGCCCACCTGACGCCGACAGTGGCCCCGAATCGCGGCCTGGCCCGCCACCTGCGCGAGAAACTGGCCGTGCTGGGCGCCTTCCCCGGCCAGGCGCTGCTGTGCGCGCCCAGCTTCGACGCCGGCCCGGCACTGGACGCGCTGGCCGCCCATGCCGCAGCCGAACACCCGCGGGCCTGGGTGGTCGACGGCGCGACCTGGGCCGCACCCTGGCTGGGCTGGGCGCTGGACGCCGACGAACAGCCGCGCGACATCGGCACCGGCTGGCCCGAGATCGGCAGCCTGCTGAGCGCGCTGCCGGCGCCGTGGCGGCGTGCCGCGCTGCTGTCGCTGGCCTTTGCCGAGGACTTTGCGCTGCTCGACGGCGCCACCGGCACCCTGCCCTGGCTGGCGGTGGCGCTGCCGTCGATGTGGGCGCCGGAGGACAAGATAGGCCGCCACTTCAGCGAGGTGCACGCGCCAGTGGCCGACAACCGGCTGATCGTCGGCGCCGCGCCGCAGCTGGTCCGGCTGGTCACTGGCGACGCCGACCGGTCCGAGCGCTGGGAGCGCTTCGTCTGGACGCTGAGCGCGCACCCGCGCCTGCACGCCCATCCGCGGCGGGTCGACCCCGCAGGCTGGCCAACCGGGCTGGGCGACGACGCGCTGGCGGCCCAGACCTGGTGGCGCACCGAGCGCCAGACTTTCATCCCGCTGCCGCGCGACGCCAAGGGCAAGGCGCAGGCGGTGTTCACCATCCTGGTCGAGGTGACGCCGCTGACCCTGGCGCTGGCCGGGCCCGGCCAGGCGGCCCGGCTGCACGACGCCCTGGCCTCGATGAGCCCCGCGGTGCTGGTCTACCGCAGCCTGGCGTCGGCGCAGGCGCCGCTGCTGCGCTGGCTGGCGCGCCAGGCCGGCGCGGACCAGCCGGCGCCGCCGGCCAGCCCGGGCGCGGCTTGAGCTGGGGCCCGCTGCGCCCGGCGCGCATCGATTTCAGCCAGGCCGACGCCCCGGTGGCGCCCGAGTTCGACGCGGTCTACCCGGCCGGCGCCGGCGCGTTGGCGCGGGCCCGTCAGGTCTTCCTCGGCGGCAACCAGTTGCCCGGACGCTGGGCCGGGCGGCGCCGCTTCGTGGTGCTGGAAACCGGCTTCGGCCTGGGCCACAACTTCCTGGCCACCTGGGCCGCCTGGCAGCAGGACACCAGGCGCTGCGACCGGCTCTGGTATGTGGCGGTCGAAAAACACCCACTGCCGCGCGCCGACCTGGTGCGCGCCCATGCCGGCTCGGCCTTGCCAGCGCTGGCCGCCGCACTGGCCGCCGCCTGGCCGCCGCTGACACCCGACCTGCACCTGCTCGATTTCGACGCCGGCCGGGTGCGCCTGCTGCTGGCGCTGGGCGACGTAGGCCAGGTGCTGCCCGAGCTGGTGGCCGGCGTCGACGCCTTCTACCTGGACGGCTTCGCACCGGACCGCAACCCGGCGATGTGGGACGGCTACCGGCTGCGCTGTCTGCCGCGCCTGGCGGCCGCAGGCGCCACGCTGGCCAGCGCCAACACCAGCAGCGCGCTGCGCCAGGGCTTGGGCGCGGCCGGCTTCGAGGTGACGCAGACGCCAGACGATGCAGCCGGCCAGGGCATGACCGTCGGGCGTTTCGCGCCGCGCTTCTCGACCGCCGGGCCGCCGGGCCGGCAGGCGATGGCTGGCGTGCAGCGGGTGGCGGTGATCGGCGCCGGCCTGGCCGGTGCGGCGGTGGCGCGGGCGCTGGCCGCCAGCGGCCTGGCGGTGCAGGTGTTCGACCGCCAAGCCGGCCCGGCCGGTGAGACCTCGGGCAATGCCGGCGGGCTGTTCCACGGCATCGTGCATGGCCACGACGGCCCCCATGCCCGCTGGCTGCGGGCGGCGGCGCTGCACACCGAGCGGGTGCTGCGGCCGCTCGTGGCCGGCGGGCAGGTGGCGGGCGCCGTCGCCGGCCTGCTGCGCGGCGAGCGCACGCTGGCGCCGGCGGCGATGCAGGCCTTGCTCGATCACCTGGCGCTGCCGGCCGACTTTGTGCAGGTGCGCCCCGCCGCGCTGGCCGGCGGCGGCCCGGCCTGGGCCTACCCGGGCGGCGGCTGGGTGTCGCCGGCCGGCCTGTGCGCCCACTGGCTGGCGGCGCCGGGCCTAGACACCCACTACGGCTGCGCTGTGGACCGGCTGCGGCCGGCCGGCGCGGGCTGGCAACTGCTGGACGCCGCGGGCCGGCTGATGGGCCAGGCCGATGCGGTGGTGCTGTGCAACGCGGGCGACGCCACGCGGCTGCTGGGCGCCGGCACGGCGGCGCTCAACGGCACCGACGCCGGTGCCGGTGCAGCCCCCTGGCCGCTGCGCCGGGTGCGCGGCCAGACCACCCAGCTGGCGGCCGGCACGGCTGGCCTGCCGGCGCTGCCCTGGCCGCTGGCCGACACCGGCTACGCCTTGCGGCTGGACGACGGCGGCCTGCTGTGCGGCGCCAGCGCGCAGCCCGATGACGACGACGGCACGCTTCGCGCCGAGGACCAGGCCCACAACCTGGCGCAGTTGCAGCGGCTGACCGGCTGGGCCGGCGCCGCAGCGGCCCCGCTGGCCGGCCGGGTAGGCTGGCGCTTGCAGAGCGACGACCGCCTGCCGCTGCTGGGGCCGGTGCCGACGCGGGAACCCGGGCTGGCGGCAGCGGCGCGGCAAGGCCCGCGGCGGCTCGACCAGCCGCGCTTCGTGCCGCGCCAGCCCGGGCTCTATGTCTTCATCGCGCTCGGCTCGCGCGGCATCACCCAGGCCGCGCTGGGCGGCGAGTTGCTGGCAGCCTGGCTGACCGGCGACCCGCTGGCCGCGCCCGCCTCACTGCTCGACGCCTTGGACCCGGCGCGGCTGGTCGCGCGGGCGGTGCGCAAGCCAACGCCGGGCGCGTAGGCCACGGCGCGGCGTCAGCCCAGGCCGCGTCAGTCGAAGCTCAGCCTGCGCACGCCCTGCGTCGTGCCCAGCAGGCAGACCCGGGCGCGGTGGCGGGCGAAGATGCCCACCGTCACCACGCCGGGCCATTGGTTGATCTCGGTCTCCATCGCCAGCGGGTCGGTGAGGGCCAGGCCACGCACATCCAGCAGGACATTGCCGTTGTCGGTGGTCACGCCGGCGCGCAGCGTGGCCACGCCGCCGAAGGCCGCGGCAAAGCGCCGGGTCACCTGCGCCGCGGCCATCGGAATCACCTCCACCGGCAGCGGGAAATTGCCCATCACCGCGACCAGTTTGCTCTCGTCGGCGATGCAGACGAAGCGCTCGGCCAGGTCGGCGACGATCTTCTCGCGCGTCAACGCGGCGCCGCCGCCCTTGACCATGAAGCCGGCCGCGTCGATCTCGTCGGCGCCGTCGACGTAGACCGGGATGCCCGTCAACTCGTTGGCGTCGAAGACCCGGATGCCCAGGGCCTGCAAGCGCGCCGTGCTCTGCAGCGAGCTCGACACCGCACCGGCGATGCGGCCCTTGACCGAGGCCAGCGCGTCAATGAAACAGTTGACGGTGGATCCGGTGCCGACGCCGACCACGCTGCCCGGCACCACATAGTCCAGCGCGGCGCGCCCGACGAGGGCCTTCAGTTCATCCTGGGTCATGGTGAGGGCCTGCGGCAAGGGCGAGGGCAGCGGTGGGAGACAATGAATTATGGCTTTCGTCCCCTACGCACTGACCCGCCCCTTCCTGTTCGGCCTCGACCCCGAGCGCGCCCATGACCTGACGATGGAGGCCATCGCCACGCTGCAGGGCACGCCGGCGCAATGCCTGTGGCAGCAGGCGCGCATCGACGACCCGGTGACACTGGCCGGGCTGAAGTTCCCGAACCGCGTCGGCCTGGCCGCCGGGCTGGACAAGAACGGCCGCTGCATCGACGGCCTGGGCGCGATGGGCTTCGGCTTCATCGAGGTCGGCACCGTCACGCCCAAGGGCCAGCCCGGCAACCCCAAGCCGCGCATGTTCCGCCTGCCGGAGCGCGAGGCGCTGATCAACCGGCTGGGCTTCAACAACCAGGGGCTGGACGCCTTCATCGCCAACGTGCGGCGCGCGCGCAGCTTTCGCGCCGGCGGCGGCATCCTGGGCCTGAACATCGGCAAGAACGCCGCCACGCCGATAGAAGACGCGGCCAGCGACTACCTGCTGGCGCTGGACGGCGTCTACCCCTTCGCCGACTACGTGGCGGTCAACATCTCCAGCCCCAACACGCAGAACCTGCGCGCGCTGCAAAGCGACGCCGCGCTGGACGCGCTGCTGGGCGCGTTGCAGGCCCGCCGGGCCACCTTGGCCCAGCAGCATGGCCGCAGCGTGCCGATGTTCGTCAAGATCGCGCCCGACCTGGACGAAGCGCAGGTCGGGTTGATCGCCGGCACGCTCAAGCTCAACGGCATCGACGGCGTGATCGCCACCAACACCACGATCGCCCGCGACGGCGTGGCCGGCCTGCCCCATGCCGACGAGTTGGGCGGGCTGTCGGGCAAGCCGGTGTTCGAGGCCAGCAACCGGGTGATCCGGCTGCTGCGCGCCGCGCTGGGCCGCGACTACCCGGTGATCGGCGTGGGCGGCGTGATCAGCGGGCGCGACGCCCGCGCCAAGATCGAGGCCGGCGCCGACCTGGTGCAGCTCTACACCGGGTTGATCTACCGCGGACCGGGGCTGGTGGCCGACTGCGCCAAGGCCCTGTCCGGGCGCTGAGCCGGCGCCTGCGCGCTCGGGAGTGGCGGGCGAAGGATCTGACTACAGGCTTGCAGGCAAGCGCTTGATCGGTCAAGCCAATCAAGGCAATCAGGGCCATCAATACCAGTCTTCGATCGGCAGGCCAGGCACGCGCGAGAACTCGCGGGTGTTGTGGGTCACCAGCGTGCAGCCATGGCGGCGGGCCGTGGCCGCGATCAGCAGGTCGGCCAGCCCGATGGGGGTGCCGGCAGCCTCCAGTGCGAGCCGGATGCGGGCCGCGTGATCGGCGGCTTCGGCGTCGAAGTCGAGTTGAGCCAGGCTCGCCATGACGGCCTCGAAGGCGACAAGTTGCCGCAAACGGCCCGCGCGCAACAGGCCATAGCGCAACTCGAAAACGACCACGGCCGGCAAGGCCAGCGTGGCGGGGCCGATTTGCCGCATCCGCTCGGCCACCCCGCCTTCTTCACGCATGGCGTAGCTGAGCGTGTTGGTGTCGAGCGCGTAGGGCATCAGAGGTCGCGCTCGGGGTCGGGCGGCAGACC
The DNA here is from genome assembly GCA_947453625.1 of Burkholderiales bacterium. Classification (GTDB taxonomy): domain Bacteria; phylum Pseudomonadota; class Gammaproteobacteria; order Burkholderiales; family Burkholderiaceae_C; genus Pseudaquabacterium. Next base: position 36,774 of record CANGHK010000036.1, on the reverse strand, counting down.
CGACCGCAATTCGTCGGCCAGCGGAAAGTCGGGGTCCGACCCAAACAGCGCAAGCGCCTGCGGCGACCAGACATTGTCGGTGGCGCGCCGGATCAGGTCAGCCACGAACTGGCTTTGCGACACCTTTTGCTGCGCCGCTGCCTGGCGCAGTCGCGCCTGGGTGGCTTCGTCGATGTACAGGGTGATCTGGGCCATGGCCAAGCCTCCAATTACATAGGCAAGTATATTGCTGACGGGGGTTGCTCGCTCGAAACAGGCTGGCGCCGACCTGAGGGTGCCGCCCGGCAGACTGGTCTGGCATTTCAGCCAGCCGACGCGCCCAAATGCCGCTCGAGCAACGCCAGCACCTCGGCCAGCGCCGGCACCTGCCCCTTGCCGCCCAAGCTGGCCACCGGCCCCGGCCCGGTGATGCCGGCCAAACCGGGTGCGTGGTCGCAGTAGATGCCGATAGTCGGTGCGCCAAAGGCCGCGCCCAGGTGCGAGAAGCCGGTGTCTAGCCCGACGATCTGGCGCGCCCGGCCCAGCACCGCAGCGGTGTCGGCCACGCTCAGGAAAGGCGGCACCACGCCGCCGCAGCCCGCGGCGATGCGCTCGGCGCGCTGGCGTTCGTCGTCGCTGCCCCAGACCAGCACCGGCGTCAGCCCGGCGCCGCGCAGGCGCTGGCCGACGGCGATCCAGCGGTCCTCGGGCCAGAGCTTCTCGGGCCGGCTGGCGCAGGGGATCAGCGCGGCACTCGGCCCCGGCGCGGCCCAGCCGCCGGCCGGCGCGGCGATGCCGAAATCCGGTGCGCTGGCGGGCATCGCATAGCCCAGGTGGGCAGCGGCCAGGCGCCGGTTGCGCTCGACCGCCTGCAGGCTGCGCGGCACGTCGGCGCGCTGGCGGTAGAACAAGGCCGCCGCCGGTTCACGTGCGCTGGAAAATCCATAACCCACCAGCGGCCCACGCGCCTGCAGCCCCCACAGCACGCTCTTGAGCAGGCCTTGCAGGTCGAGCACCAGGTCGTAGCGCTCGCGCCGCAACTCGGTGCGCAACAGGACAATCGCGGCCCGGGTGGCCGGCTGGCCGAGCGACTTGCGCCACTTGCGCCAGGCCAGCGGCAGCACGCGCCGCACGCCGGGATGCAAGCCCGGGATTGCGGCGAACGGCGCCTCCACCAACCAGTCCACCTGCAGCCCCGGCAGGGCCCGCAGCATGTCGCTGACGGCCGGCAGCGCATGGACCACGTCGCCCATCGACGAGGTCTTGACGATCAGGATGCGCACCCGGCCTCCAAGGTGAGCGAGCGCCCGAACCGGCGCGGCGCGCCCGCGACCGGTCGGATCGATGCCCAGCAACCCGCCCGGTAAACTGCCCAACCAACCCTATCGCCCATGCCGCCCATTGTCTTCTCCAACCACGCGCTGCGGCATTCGGGCGGCATCGAGCGCTACCTGCTGACACTGGTCGACGCGCTGCACCAGCGCCAGATCCGGCCGACGGTGGTGGCGCGGCGCTTTGACCCGACCTTGCACGAGTTCGGCTGGGTCGACCCGGTCCGCATCAACACCTGGGGGCTGGGCGGCGCGCTGCGCGACCGCTGGTTCGACCAGCGGCTGCGCCGGCTCAAGCGGCAACAGGGCTGGTACCCGTTGATCGCGCTGAACCAGACCGCGGCCGCCGACATCGCGATCTGCGGCGGCACGCACCCGGGTTTTCTGGCCGCCACCGGCAAGCGCGCGGGCTGGAAAGACCGCCTGGCGATCGCGCTGGAACGGCGCCACCTCGAAGCCGCCGCGGTGGTGATCGCGCACTCGACGCTGATGGCCGAACAAGTCCAGCAGTTCTACGGCATCGCCGAAGCCAAGGTGCAGGTGCTCTACCCGCCAGTGGACCGCCAGCGCTTCCACCCGGTGCCGCCGGCCCAGCGGCGCGCGCTGCGTGAGCGCCTGGGGTTGCCGCACGACCGCGCGGTGTTCCTGCTGGCGTCGACCGGGCATGCGCGCAAGGGCCTGGACCTGCTGGTGCGCGCACTCGGCCACAGCGAACAGCCGGTGCTGCTGGTGGTGGCGGGTCGGCCGGTCGAGATGCAGGCGCCCAATCTGCGCTACCTCGGCTACCGCAGCGACATCGAGGACGTCTACCGCGCGGTCGATTGCACCGTGATGGCCTCGCGCTACGAGCCCTTCGGGCTGGTCGGCGTCGAGTCGGTGCTGTGCGGCACGCCGCTGATCGGTGCCGAAGGCATGGGCTGCATGGAGGTGTTGCGGGGCGACGCGGCGACGCCGTTCCGGGTCGACCAGCCCGACAGCCTGGCCTCAGCCATCACGCGAACCCTGGCGCGCTGGCGTGCAGGCCAGTTGACGCTGGCGAACCCGCTCGAATCCCTGCGCTACGACCCCTCGGTCGACGCCCATCTCGACGTCTTGCTGGACTGGGTCGCGCGGCTGCGGGCGGCGCGTCAGGCCGCGTAGCCGGCACGCCGGTATGCCGTCACTGGCGGGATGGGACAATCCGGCCGCCCCATGACTGCCCCCCTCCACATCGTCGAGCCCACGCTCAGCGGCGACGCCGGCCATTGCCTCAGCCTGGTCCGCGCGCTGGCCGGCGCGGCAGCTCCACACGCTGTCACCGTCTGGGCCGGCGTCGATGCCGGGCCGGATTGGCCGGCCCATGGCCGATTGATGCCGCACTTCCACCGGCGCTGGCGCCGGCTGCAGGCGTATGGGCTGTACCGCAAGCTGCTGCGCCAGCCCGGCCGCATCCTGGTGTCGACCGCCGGCAGCAGCGACGCGGTGACGGCGCATTGGGCGGCACCCGGCGTGATCCCGCCGCACAAGCTCTTCCTCTTCGTGCACTGGCTGGGCAACAAGGCCGCCAAGGCCAACTTGTGGACGTCGCTGGCGCGCAAGCAGCCGCACATCGAGATCCTGGCGCCCACCGCCTCGGTGGCCGAGTTCTTCCGCCACTGCGGCTTCCACGCCACCATCGTGCCCTACCCGGTCGAGCCGGCCGCAGGCATCCCGCGCGCGGCCGAGCCCGCCGCGCCGCAAGCCTTCAAGCATCTGCTGGTGGCCGGCGGCGCGCGCATCGACAAGGGCTTGGCCCGGGTGGTCGACCTGGTGTGCGAGATGCAGCGGCGCGGCCTGGACCTGCCCATCGTCGTGCAGGCCTCCAGCGAGCAGCGCCACCAGCATGACCCGGCGCTGGCCGCCGCGCTGGCCCGCCTGCGCCGCAGCGGCTATGCCGGGCTGCGCCTGGTCGACGACACGCTGGGCCCGGCCGATTACCGCGCGCTGTTCGACGGTGCGGTCGCGCTGCAGCCCTACAGCTTGGCCGACTTCAAGGACCGGGTCAGCGGCGTCACGCTCGACGCGCTCGGTGCGGGCGCGCCGGTGGTCACAACCGACGGCACCTGGATGGCCGCGCTGGTGCGGCGCTTCGATGCCGGCGTGGCCACCGCCGACCTGTCCGCCGGCGGGCTGCTGTCGGCGATCGAACGGGTGCTGGCAGATCATCCGGGCTATGCGGCCCGGGCCCGGGTCGCCGCGGCCAGCGTGCGGGCCGAGTTCTCGGCGCAAGCCCTGATCAACACCGTATTGCAGCGCGAATGAGCATGGCCGACGCCCGCATCAGCCCCGCACCGCCCGCCGCACCCCGGCTATCGGTGATCGTGATCACCAAGAACGAGGCCGCTCGGCTGCCGACCTGCCTGGCCTCGGTGGCGTTTGCCGACGAGCTGATCGTGGTCGACTCGGGCAGCAGCGACGGCACGGCGGACCTGGCGCGCCGCATGGGCGCGCGGGTGATCGTGACCACCGACTGGCCGGGCTTCGGCAAACAGAAACAGCGTGCGCTCGACGCGGCCACCGGCACCTGGGTGCTGGCGCTGGACGCCGACGAATGGCTGGACGCCGAGTTGGCATCGGCAGTCCGCGGCGTGGTCGAAGGGCCGACCCCGGTCGACGCGGCGAGCGGCGGCGTCTCGGGCTATGTCGTCGGCCGGATGTCGGCCTTCTGCGGCCAGTGGATGACGGCCGGCAGCTGGTATCCCGATCTGGGCGTGCGCTTGTTCCGGCGCGGCAGCGCCAGGTTCTCCGACGACCTGGTGCACGAGCGCCTGCTGCTGCAAGGCGCCACAGGCCGCCTGCCCGGTCTGCTGCTGCACAACAGCATCACCAGCCTGCACGATGGCATCGACAAGATGAACTGCTACAGCACCGGACGCGCCGCCGACCAGCGCGCCCGCGGCCGGCGGGGTGGACTGGCCAGCGCCATCGGCCATGGCCTGTGGGCCTTCATCCGGGCCTACCTGTTGCGCCAGGGATTCCGCGACGGCCGGCTCGGCTTCGTGCTGGCGATGCTGGACGCCCAGGCCTCGTGCACCCGCTACCTGAAGCTGTGGCTGGACGGCCGGCCCCAGCCGCACGAACTGCCGCCGCGCCGGCGTTGATCATCGGCGTTGATCGCGGGCGCTCAGCGCCGGGCCCGCGCCCGTTCAGCAACCAGCGCCGGATTGAAGCGCGGATCGTTGTACATCTTGAACTGCCGGTAGACCTTGAAATAGGCCAGACCGGCCAGCGAGTCGGCGAGCAGCGCCTCCAGGCAATCGCCCAGGTCGGCGCGTTGCTGCTGCAACCGGGCCAGCTTGACGCGGCTGGCGTCGACATGGTCCGCATCGACGTCGCCGCGCAAGGTCTGGGCCCGCATCGCGGTGACCTTCAGCGCCATGATCGACATCCGGTCGACGATGCTGCCGGCGGTCTCGCTGTTCAGGCGTGCACCGGCCGGCACGGTGGCCAGCGGCGCGTCGGTGCGGGCCGAGGCCGCGTCCACCAGTCCCAGCGCCATCAGCAGCAACTCGTCGACCCGCTCGGTGGCGTCGTTGCGGGCCTGGTTGAAGCCGTCGATCGCCCGCTTGTTGGCGGCGATCTCGGCGTCGCCCACCGTCGTGCGGCGCGCCAAGTCCTCTTCGGCCCAGAGCCGGCAGTTGAAGCGGTGGTTGGTCTGCACCCAACGCCACAGGCCGTCATCAGGCGCGGCAGGCTCGTCAGCGGGCCAGCCGGCGGTGACGAGCAGGCGGTCGTGCAAGGCGATGACCTCGGCGGCGGTGGGCAGATGGGGGCGCATGGTGGGCTGGCAGAATGCAAAGACCGAATTATCGGCGCTGCCCGACCCGGCCGGCGACTCCCCCCGCCACCTCCGCCCGCCCCACCCGGCCTGATCCGGCCTGACCCGCCCCCACTGCGCCGCGTTGCGCCCCACCACCGCATGACATCCCGCCCGCTGATCGTCCGCCTGTGCAACTGGATTGGCGATGTCGTGCTGGGCCTGCCCGCGCTGCAGCGCCTGCAGGACGCCGGCTACGACCTGCATCTGTACGGCAAAGGCTGGGCGCCGACACTGCTGTCGGGCTACGACTGGCCGGTCACCGTGCGCGCCAAGACGCTGCGCGAGCAGGTGCGGCAGCTCAAGGCGATCCGCCAGCAATGCGCCGCGCGTGATCCGGGATTCGGGCGCCGCATCAATGCGCTGGCGATGCCGAACTCGTTTTCCAGCGCGCTGGAGTTGCGCCTGGCCGGCCTGTCGGTCGCCGGCTTTGCGAAGGACGGCCGCAGCCTGATGCTGGGCCAGCGCATCGCCCCGGCCACCGGGCCGCACGCGCTCGAGTCGTTCTGGGCCTTGGCCGGAGGCCTGATCGGCGGGGCCGGCAGCAGCGGCATGGCGCCGCCGGAATCGATCGCGATGCGCATCGCCGCCCCAGCGCGGCTGCGCGCCCAGGCGCTGGTGGCCGAGCGCGGCTGGACGGCTGAGCGGGGCGGCTATTTCTGCATCGCGCCATTTGCCGCTGGCACGGTGCACAAGTTGGACAAGCGCTGGCCCGGATTTCCCGAACTGGCGCAGCGGCTGGTCGCGAGCGGACTGACGGTGGTGGTCTGCCCCGGCCCCGGCGAAGCCGAGGTCGCGCGCAGCGCCTACCCACAGGCCGAAGTGGTGGAGAACCTGCCGCTCGACGCCTACGCCGCGCTGCTGCAGGCCAGCCGCGGCGTGATCGCCAACGACACCGGCCCTGGCCACATCGCCGCGGCCACCGGCGCGCCGCTGATCAGCGTGCTGGGCCCGACCAAGGTCGAGCAATGGCGGCCCTGGGGACCGAACATCACGCTGCTGTCGGCGCGGCCGGATTGGCCGACGGTCGATCAGGTCGAAGCGGCGGTGCGCACGCGCTTCGGGCGCTGAAGCACGGCCCGCTTCAGTCCGCTGACGGACACCAGGCCTCGAAGTCGAGGCAACAGGCAGGTTCAGCACGCCACCAGCGCCCAAACGCGAACCTGCGCGCCAAGCGGGGACAATCAATCTCTGGACTCCGTTCACCCTCCCGGAAACACTGCACCATGGCACATCCCCAGCAAGCCGAATTCTTCCTCAGTGTCCGCGAGCGCTACCCGGCACATTTCAGCAGCGCAAGTGTGCTGGAGGTCGGCTCGCTGGACATCAACGGGTCGGTGCGCGATCTGTTCGAGGGTTGCGACTACACCGGCGTCGACCTGCAGCCCGGCCCCGGCGTGGACCTCGCGTGCCCGGGCCACCTGCTGGCGCTGCCCACGGCACAGTTCGACACCGTGATTTCGGCGGAGTGCTTTGAGCACAACCCGTTCTGGCGCGAGACGCTCGCCAACATGCTGCGCATGACGCGCCCTGGCGGTTTGGTGGTGATCAGTTGCGCCACCACGGGTCGAAAAGAGCATGGCACGACGCGCACCAATCCAGACGCCTCGCCGTTCACGGTCGAAGCACGCTGGGACTACTACCTCAACCTGACCGCGGCACAGCTTGAGCGTGGCGCCCATCTGCCAGGCTGGCTTGCCGACTGGCACAGCTGGACCAACTACATCAGCCGCGACCTGTATTTCCTCGGCCTGCGACTGGGCGGCACAGCGCAGCTCGACGCGGCATTGCTGCAGTCGCTGGATACCCGCTATGCCATGACTGCAAGCGCGAAGGCGTTGCGCCGCGGGCTCAAGAGCAGGCTGCTGGGCGATCGCCTTTCGCAGCCATGATCTCCGCCGCCGCTGGCGGCGCGCGCCCGACCACATCCGGAGCGACATCCCGGGCAACATCCGGGCAAATGCCTTGGGTGTCGATGCTGCTAATCGCCTACCGCCAGGCCGACACCGTGGCCGCAGCGATCGCCGGCGCGCTGGCGCAGACCTACCCGGCGCTCGAGATCCTGGTCTCGGACGATGCCTCGGACGACGGCACCTGGGCCGCGATCGAAGCGGCGCTGGCCGGCTACCGCGGGCCGCACCGCATCGTGCGCAACCGCAACCCGGTCAACCTGGGCATAGGCGCCCACCTGTCCCAACTGGTGGCGATGTCGCAAGGCGAGTTGATCTTCATCGCCGCCGGCGACGATGTCTCGCTGCCGCAGCGCTGCGAGCGCACGGTCGCGGCCTGGCTGGCGCACCAGCGCCAGCCCGACCTGATCGCCAGTGCGCTGGTCGACATCGATGGCCAGGGCCGCCCCCACGGCACGGTGCGGCCCAGCGACCTGGCGGCCTGGCGCAGCGCGGCGGCCTGGATCGCGCGCCAGCCGCATGTGATCGGTGCCGGCCAGGCCTGGACCCGGCGCGTCTTCGACCGCTTCGGCCCCTTGCCGGCGGGCACCGTGGCGGAAGACTTGATCATGGTCTTCCGGGCCGTGGTCTCGGGCGGCGCGATCACGCTGGACGAGGCACTGGTGCAGTACCGGCGTGGCGGCCTGTCGCAGCGCCGCCGCGCCACCCGCGCGGCGCAGGTCAGCGCCAAACTGGCCAGCAACGCCAGGCACTCGCTGGTCGAACTGCCCTGCCTGCTGCGCGACGCCGCGCTGGCCGGCGTCAGCGAGCAAGTGGCGCCCGGGCTGCACAGGCAACTGGCGCGCGAGCGGCATGTGGCGGCGCAACTGACGGCCGGGCCGCTGGCCGCGCGCCTGCGCCGCCTGCTGAGCGACCGCGACGTGCCGGCCTTGCTGCGGCTGCGGGTATTCGTCTACGCCGCCTGCCCGGCGCTGCTGGCCCCCGGCTTCGCCGTCAAGCGCTGGGCGCTGGGCAGACGCGGCAAGCCCCGCTGAACCAAGCCCGCGCAAGCTCCGGGTCAACCGCCAGCCGTCGCGCCACGTTGTCCACTGACCCGGCAGATCCGCTGCCAGGGACGGTTCCCTCGGGACCGCAGTTCAAGATCCTCCATTGGAGTACGCCATGTTGAAACGCCTGCTTGCCGCGCTGTTCGCCCTGATCGCCGCCACCGCCTTCGCCGCGGTCGATGTCAACAAGGCCAGCCAGGCCGAACTCGAGACGGTCAAGGGCATAGGCCCGGCGATCTCGGGCAAGATCCTCGACGAGCGCAAGAAAGCCAGCTTCAAGGACTGGTCGGATCTGGTCGAGCGCGTCAAGGGCGTGGGCGAAGGCAACGCCGCCAAGTTCTCGACCGCGGGCCTGACCGTCAGCGGCCAAGCCTTCAAGGGCGCTGCCGCGCCGGCCGCCAAGGCGTCGGGCACCGACAAACCGGCCAAGGCCAAGGCCGACGACAAGATGGCAACCCCCGCCGCACCGGCGTCGGCGGCCAAACCCGACGACAAGGCAGACAGGAAAGCCGCCAAGAAGGCTGAAAAGGCGGCCAAGGCCGACGCCGCAGCTTCGGCTGCGAAGAAGTAAGCCTGCGCCGACAGGCTTGGCAACGCCCCGCAACGCGGGGTGCTCAGCCGCAACTCATCCGCAGATCAGTCGCGGCCATGCCCGATGCCTCGTCCTTCGCCACGCACCTCGCCCCGGCCGTCGAAGCGCCGATCACCACGGCCCTCACCACGCCCATCACCACGGCCGTCATGTCGGCCGGCATCGCCCCGGTACTCGCCGCGGCGAACTTCGTGGACCTCGCGACCCGGGCCATTCTCGCGGTACCAGCGGTCCTGCACGAAGTAGACCGGCCGGCCGCAGGCGTTGTACTGGTGGCAATGCTGGCGCCAGTTCTTCTGGTGGGCCGGCGGCACCCACAGGTAGACCGGTTCAGGCGCGCGCTGGAATTCGGGCCGGGCAATGATCACCGGCTGCTGGACGATCAATTGGGGTTGGGGGAATCGGCCGATGTCGATTCGACCGTAGACCCCCGGCTGGCTGATGCCTATGGACACGCCGACGTCAGCAGCCTGCGCTGGCACCGCTGCAGCCACCACGCTGGCGAGGGCCAGCGCCAAAATCGTTGTTCGTTGCATCGTCACACTCCCGGGTCCGCAGAGACGGCCCTTCGTTGTTCAACGTGGCTGCGCGGGCCGGCGTTGTCGGACGCCGCCGTAAATCTATGTAAGGCCGGCATGGCCGGGGATCGCCACCGCGATATCGCTCAGGCCGGCGCCTCGGCCGCCGCAAGGTTCCGGCTCGACGCCGCGCCCGCCGCACCGCGCCAGTCGAAGAAGGCCAGCACCTCGTCGCGCCGGGCCAGCGTGTCGGCCTCGCCCAAGGCCATCAGCGCCCGGGTGTACGGGGCCTCGAACAGCAGGTAGCTGGCCAGCACGGCACCGCGCGGGCCCTGGGCAGCCAGCTTGCTGCTGACGCCCACGCCACCCAGCAAGGCCCGCACCGTGCGCGGCAGGCTGTCGATGTGCTGGGCCGCGATGTCGTCCAGGCGCTGGCTGGGCGAAATCACCAGGGCCTGTACCGGCCGCAGCGTGGTGGACAGGCGCTGGGACTCGGGCAAGAGCGCCAGCGTGCGGTTGATGCGGTCCATGCGCTCGACATCGACCGCCAGCGCATCCAGGAAGATGCCCGACAGTGCATGGCCGGCGATCTGCGCGATGCTGGGGTAGCCGATGTTGGGCGCGACGCGCTGGGTCGGCTCGTGAATCCGGCCCGAACCGATCACCAGCAGGCGCTGCGCCCCCAGGTGGATGGCCGGCGAGATCGGCGCCATCTGGCGCATCGAGCCGTCACCAAACCACTCGGCCTGGCCGTCGCGCGCCAGTTCGGTGGCGGGAAAGACGAAGGGGATCGCCGAACTGGCCAGTAGGTGGGCGTGGGTCAGCGTGGCGGCCAAGGCCACCCGCTGCGAACGGGCCCAGGGCGTGATCGACGAGGCCGATTGGTAGAAAGTGACATGCTCGCCCCGGCCATAGCCCGACGCGGTGATCGCCAACGCCTGCAGGTAGCGCGTGGCCAGCAGGCGTGGCAGGCGCTCGAGCGGCACGGCGGCGGCCAGCAATGCGCCGAGCGGACGGTTGTCGAGCAGCGAGCGCGGTCGGGCGCGGCGAAACCGGTTCAGTGCCCAACCCAGGGACAGCATCGTCAGCCACTGCGCGCCGCTGCGGATCACGCCGAGCGAGTCGGCGCGGTAGACCTGCTCGGCGCGGAAGTCGCGCCAGACCGCGACGAGTTGGGCGACCGCGTCGTCGAAATCGTCGCAGCGGCAGGCCAACGCGGCCGAGTTGATGGCCCCGGCCGAGGTGCCGCAGATGACCGCGAAGGGGTTGCGCCGCAGATCGGCACCGGCCTCGCGGCGCAAACGGGCGATCGCCGCCAGCACGCCCACCTGGTAGGCCGCGCGCGCACCGCCGCCAGTGAGCACCAGACCGGTGAGTGGGGTTTCGTACATGGCCCCGACTCTACGTTGGCCAGCGGATCACGCCGAAGTCGGGCCCGCCGCCACCACCGCGGCTGGCCTACTCGTAGACGATCGCCGCCCGCCCGTCCTGCGCCAGCGCCCTGCAGCGCGCCAGCGCCTCGTCGGTGGGCCAGAAGCGGCCAGCGTCGCCGAGGTCGAGCTCGGCGCAGGCGCCGGGCCGGTTGATCTGCAGCCGCAGCGCCAGACCCTGGACCAGCTCGCCCTGGTCGGTGGACTCGCGCCGCGCCGGCCAGGTCTTGACCAGCTCAGTCAGCGGCAGGATGTCGCGCGCGGCACCCGGCTTGGACGCCACGGGCTGCGAGAGCAGTGTCAGAGGCGCCAGCGCCAGGTAGCGCCCGAAGCGCGCGCGCGCGCCCGCCAGGCTCCAGACGGCGGTGACGTTGAGCCGCAAGCCGCCCGAGAAGCGGTCGGGCTGGACCTTGCCCTGCACGATCAGCAACTCGTCCTCAACCAGCAAGTCCTTGTTCGCGTCGATCAGCTCCTCATTGGCCACCGCCTCGATGGTCTCGCTGCGGTCGTCGAGCTTGAAGATCGCCACCCGGCCGCGCTGGCCGGTGACGAAGCGCAGATCGCTGACGATGCCGGCCAGCAACTGCGGCTCGCGGCTGTCGGCCACATCGGCGATGCAGCGCTTGCAGAAGCGCCGCACCTCGGTCTCGTGCTCCTCGAACAAATGGCCCGACAGGTAGAAGCCGACCGCCGACTTCTCCAACAGCAGGCGCTCGCGCACGCCCCAGGGTTCGGCCGCCTGCAGTGGCGGCTCCTGCGTCGATGAACCATGGTCGCCGTCATCGAACAGCCCGCCCTGCGAGGCGTTGACCACCTGGTGCTCGGCGAAGTCGAAGCCCAACCCGACGCTGGCCAGCAGCAGGTGACGGCCCAGCACGCCCGCGCCGACAGCGCCCAAGGCGAGGTCGCGCGCCGGCGACGGCCCCGCGCCCAGGCCGACCCGGTCGGCGTGCAGCGAGTCGAAAGCCCCGGCCTTGATCAGCGCCTCGACCGCGCGCTTGTTGACGCGCTTGCGGTCGACCCGGGCGCAGAAATCGAAGAAGCTGCGGAACGGTCCGCCCGCGGTCCTGGCCTCGACGATGGCCTCCACCGCGCTCTGGCCGCTGCCCTTGACGGCGCCCAGCCCGTAGCGAACGACCTTGGCGCTGATGGGCTCGAAGCGGTGCGTGCCGTGGTTGACGTCGGGCGACTGGAAGCTGATGCCGAACAGCTTGGCGTCGTTCAACAACACCTTCAGCTTGTCGGTGTCGCCCATCTCGACCGTCATGTTGGCGGCGTAGAACTCGGCCGTGAAATGGACTTTCAGCCAGGCGGTGTGGTAGGCCAGCAGCGAGTAGGCGGCGGCATGGCTCTTGTTGAAGCCATAGCCGGCGAACTTCTCCATCAGGTCGAAGACCTCGTCGGCGGTCTCGGCCGAGATCGCCTTCCTGGCCGCGCCGTCGCGGAAGATGGCCCGGTGCTCGGCCATCTCCTCGGCCTTCTTCTTGCCCATCGCGCGGCGCAGCAGGTCGGCGCCGCCCAGCGAGTAGCCGCCCAGAACCTGCGCGGTCTGCATCACCTGCTCCTGGTAGACCATGATGCCGTAGGTCTCACTCAGCACGGTGGCCAGCAGCGGGTGCGGGTACTCCACCGTCTCGCGGCCATGCTTGCGCGCGACGAAACTGGGGATCAGGTCCATCGGGCCCGGCCGGTACAGCGCATTCAGCGCGATCAAGTCCTCCAGCCGGCTCGGCTTGGCGTCGCGCAGCATGCCCTGCATGCCGCGCGATTCAAACTGGAACACGCTCTCGGTCAGGCCGTCGGAAAACAGCCGGTAGACCCTGGGGTCGTCGAGCGGAATGGTCTCGAACGAAAAGTTCTCGCGCCCGGGGTGGCGCGCGACGATGAAATCCTTGGCGAGTTCCAGGATGGTCAGCGTGGCCAGGCCCAGAAAGTCGAACTTGACCAGGCCTATCGCCTCGACGTCGTCCTTGTCGAACTGGCTGACCGCCGAATCGCTGCCAGGCTGCTGGTAGAGCGGGCAGAAATCGGTGATCTTGCCGGGCGCGATCAGCACGCCCCCGGCATGCATGCCGATGTTGCGCACCAGGCCCTCGCAGCGCATCGCCAGGCTCAGCAGTTCGGCCACTTCTTCCTCGGCCGCCTCGCGCTGCTCGAGCTCGGGCGCCTCCTTGCGGGCGTAGATCACGCCGGGGTCGGGGTTGTCTGGCACCCGGGCCAGCGTCACCGTCTTGCCCGGCGGCGCCGGGATCAGCTTGGCGATCGAGTCGACATTTCCGTAGCCCATGCCCAGCACCCGGCCGACGTCGCGCAGCGCGGCCTTGGCGGCCATGGTGCCGAAGGTGACGATCTGGCCCACCGCCTCGCGGCCGTACTTGTCCTTGACATAGTCGATCACCCGGTCGCGATTGGCCTGGCAGAAGTCGATGTCGAAGTCGGGCATCGACACCCGCTCGGGGTTCAGGAAGCGCTCGAACAGCAGGTTGTACTGCAGCGGGTCCAGATCGGTGATCTTCATCGAGTAGGCCACCAGCGAGCCCGCACCCGAGCCACGCCCCGGCCCGACCGGGCAGCCATGGGTCTTGGCCCAGATGATGAAGTCGGCGACGATCAGAAAGTAGCCCGGGAAGCCCATCTTCAGGATGGTGGCGATCTCGAAATCAAGCCGCTCGACATAGCGCGGCCGCTGCGCGTCGCGCTTGACGGGGTCGGGAAACAGCGTGACCAGACGCTCTTCCAGCCCCTCGAAGCTGACCTGGCGGAAATAGTCGCCCATCGGCATCGGCTTGCCCTGGTCCGGGCCATCGGTCAGCAGTGGCGTCGGGAAATCGGGCAGGTAGTTCTTGCCCATCGCCAGCGTCAGGTTGCAGCGCTGGGCGATTTGCAGCGTGTTGGCCAGCGCGCTGGGCAGGTCGGCGAACAACTCGGCCATCTGGGCCCGGGTCTTGAAATACTGCTCGCGCGAGAAGCGCTTGACGCGCTTGGGGTTGGCCAGGGTCTCGCCCTCGGCGACGCAGACCCTGGCCTCATGGGCGTCGAAGTCGTCGGGCGTCGAGAACTCGATCGGGTGCGTGGCCACCACCGGCAGCCCCAACTCGGCGGCCAGCGGCACGCACAGGCGCACATGAGCCTCGTGGGTGGGCAGGCCGGCGCGCTGCAACTCGAGGTAGAAGCGGCCGGGAAACAGCGCCGAGAGCCGCTGCGCCGCCAGCCGCGCCCGCTGCCCGTCGCCGGCAAGCAGCGCCAGCCCGACGGCGCCGAAATCGGCGCCCGACAGCGCGATCAGCCCGCCGCCCAGTTCCTGCAACCAGTCCCACTTCACCCAGGCCTGGGCGCGCTGGGCGTTCAGCACCCAGGCACGGGCCAGCAGCTCGCACAGGTTCAGGTAACCCTGGCGGTTCTGCACCAGCAGCAGCAGGCGGCTGGCCTGCCGATCGTTGGAGGTCAGACTGCCCGAGACCGACGCCTCGGGCTCGACAAAGATGTCGGCACCGATGATGGGCTTGACCCCCTTGCCGCGGCAGGCCTTGTAGAACTTGATCGCGCCGAACAGGTTGGACAAGTCGGTGATCGCCAGCGCCGGCTGGCCGTCGGCGCGCGCGGCGGCCGCGGCGTCGTCGATGCGCAGCGTGCCGTCGACGACGGAGTATTCGGTGTGGGTGCGCAGATGGACGAAGGACATGCGGCAGATTGTAGGGAGCGGGTTTTCTACAATCCGCCGCGTGAGCCTGCCCATCCTGAACATCGCCGCCTACCGCTTCGTGCCGCTGGACGACCTGCCAGCGCTGCGCCAGCGGCTGTTGGATGACGCGCAGGCCCGTGGCATCAAGGGCACGGTGCTGCTGGCCGAGGAGGGCATCAACCTGTGCCTGGCCGGCGCGGTCGACGCGGTAGAGGCCTGGCTGACCTTGCTGCGCGCCGATGCGCGCTTTGCCGGCCTGGCGGTCAAGCCGAGCTGGAGCGCGGCACTGCCCTTCAAGCGCCTGAAGGTCAAGATCAAGCGCGAGATCATCCGGATGAACCAGCCCGCGGTGCAGCCGGCCGCCGGCCGGGCGCCGGCGGTGGCGGCCACCACGCTGGCGCGCTGGATCAGCCAGGGCCGGGACGACGCCGGCCGGCCGCTCAAGTTGCTCGACACACGCAACGATTTCGAGGTCGATGCCGGGGCGTTCGAGGGCGCGGTGGATTGGCGGCTGCGCAAGTTCAGCGACTTTCCGGCCGCGCTGGCGGCGCACCGCGCCGAGTTCGACGGCCACACCATCGTCAGCTACTGCACCGGCGGCATACGCTGCGAGAAGGCCGCGCTGGTGATGCAGGGCCTGGGGCTGGACCACAGCTACCAGCTCGAAGGCGGCATCCTGAAGTATTTCGAGGATACCGGCGGCGCGGCGCCCGGCTGGCAAGGGCGCTGTTTCGTGTTCGACGAGCGCGCCGGCCTGGACAAGGCGCTGGCGGCCTGACCCGGCCCAGCTCACCCCCACGCAGCCACCCATCACCCATGCGCCCGCTGCTGTTGCGACTGTTCGGCCTGCTGCTGCTGGCGTCGGCACTGTCGCTGCCGCTGCTGCAGGCACCCGACCGACCCGTCGAGTCACTGGTGGCGCGCTGGGCGCCGCCGCCCTCGGCGTTCATAGCCCTGAACGGCCAGCTGGTGCATTACCGCGACGTCGGCCCGCGCAGCGACCCGGCGCCCATCGTGCTGCTGCACGGCACCTCGGCCAGCCTGCACACCTGGGAGGGCTGGACCAAGGCCTTGCAAGGCCAACGCCGGGTGATCAGCCTGGACCTGCCGGGTTTCGGCCTGACCGGGCCGTTTGCCGGCGCGTATGCGGTGGGGCCGGCGGGCCAGGACTACAGCGGCGAGGCCTACGCCCGCTTCATGCTGGACCTGCTGGACCGGCTGGCGGTGCCGCGCTTCGTGGTGGCCGGCAACTCGCTGGGCGGCGGCGTGGCCTGGCATCTGGCCGTGCTGGCACCGCAGCGGGTGGCGCAACTGGTGCTGGTCGATGCGGTGGCCTACCCGGTGGCCAGCGCCAGCCTGCCGCTGGGCTGGCAGTTTGCCCGCCTGCCGCTGCTGGGCCAGCTGATCGAGCATTTCCTGCCCCGCCCGCTGGTCGCGCAAGGCCTGCGCGCGGTCTACGGCCACCCGGCGCACGTCAGCGACGCGCTGGTCGACCGCTACTTCGAGCTGACGCTGCGCGCCGGCAACCGGGCCGCGTTGGTGCAGCGGCTGCAGCGCTGGTCGCCGGCCGAGGGCGTAGACCATGTACGCGGCGTGACCGCACCGACGCTGATCCTGTGGGGCGGGCAAGACCGGCTGATCCCGCTGGCCAACGGCCAGCGCCTGGCGGCCGACATCGCGGGCAGCCGGCTGGTGGTATTCGACGACCTGGGCCATGTGCCGCACGAGGAAGACCCGGCGCGCACGGTGGCGGTGGTCAAGGATTTCCTGGGCCTGGCCGCAGCGGTGCAGCCCTGATCAGGGCCGCAAGCCGTCGCGCAACGCGACCAACACCTCGGAGTGGAACTCGCGCTGGTACAGCACGCCTATCACCAGCGCGGTGGCGGCCATGAACGCCCAGGGCGAGATGAACCAGGCCACCGCGGCAAACGACAGGTAATAGGCGCGCAGCCCGTCGTTGAAGGTCTCGGCGGCCAGCCCCATCACCCGGCCGGCCTGGTCGGCAAAGGCCTCGCGCTGAGCCTCGTCGGTGAAATGCCGCGCCTCGGGCGCTGCGCCCACCATGATCGCGCCGAAGCTGTACTGCCGGATGCTCCAGGTGAAGCGGAAGAAGGCGTGGACGAAGATCGCCGCCAGCAGCGCCAGCTTGAGGTCGAACACCAGCAGCGAGGTGCGGGCGGCGAACGGCAACTCGTGCACCAGTTCGCTGGCCTTGTCGGTGGCGCCCAGCGCGGCCAGCAGGCCGCCGATGATCAGGATGCTGGTGGACGCGAAGAACGACGGGCTGGCCGACAGGCTCTGCGTCACGGCCGAGTCGACGATGCGGTTCTCGCGCCGCGTGGCCTGCAGCATCCAGCGCCGCCGCCACTGGTTGGTGGTGGCCAGGATGGACGGCCGCCGCTCGGCGAGCCGCTTGGCGAAATGCGCATAACCCGCCCAGCCGCCGAAAAACACCCCCAGCGCCAGCCAGTCGGACCAGGGCAACAGGGCCACGGCTTTGAACAAGGTCTCCATGGCCGGCACTTTAGCGGCTGGCCGGGCCGGCCGCGGCGCCGGGGTCGCCTCCGCAGGCCGCCAGGCCAGACCGCCCAGGTCAGGCCGCCAGGTCGAACACCAGCACTTCCGCGCCCTCGCCGTCGCCCAGGCTCAGGCTGGCCTCGCCCAGCAGACCCAGCGCGTCGCCCGCCAGCAGGCGCTGGCCGTTGACTGTCAAGGTGCCGCGCACCAGATGCACCCAGGTGCGACGGGCCGGGTCTAGCGCCAGCTCGGCGGCCTCGGCGCCGTCGAACAAGCCGGCGCGGATCGCCGCATCGGCGTGCAGCGTGACCGCACCGTCGCGGCCGTCGGGCGCGGCCAGCAGCCGCAGCCGGCCGCGCTTGTCGGCCTCGGGGAAAGCCTTCTGCTCGTAGCCCGGCGCCAGGTTGGCGGCGCGCGGCAGCAGCCAGATCTGCAGAAAGTGCGTCGTGGCGTCGGCCGCATGGTTGAACTCGCTGTGCCGCACGCCCGTGCCGGCGGTCATGCGCTGCAGCTCGCCGGGCCGGATCGCGGTGGTCTGGCCCATGCTGTCGCGGTGCGCCAGCGCGCCTTCGAGCACATAGCTGACGATCTCCATGTCGCGGTGGCCATGGGTGCCGAAGCCGGTGCCGGGGGCGATCTTGTCCTCGTTGATCACCCGCAGGTTGCCGAAGCCCATCTGCGCCGGGTCGTGGTAATCGGCGAATGAGAAGGTGTGGAAACTCTTGAGCCAGCCGTGGTCGGCAAACCCGCGGTCGGCGCTGCGGCGCAATGTGATCATGGTGTGGTCTCCGTGTGGCCAGCATGGTGACACCGCGCGACGTGCGATGGCGGCGTTCGTCTTGAAGCGGTCGTTCAAATAAGATGAACACCCCATGAGCTCACCCCGCCGCAACGCCCTGACCCCCGACGCGCTGCAGATGATGGACATCATCGCCCGCACCGGCAGTTTTGCTGCCGCCGCGCGCGAGCTGGGCCGGGTGCCGTCGGCGCTGACCTACAGCGTGCGCCAGCTCGAGGACGCGCTCGACGTGCTGCTGTTCGACCGCAGTTCGCGCCAGGCCAGGCTGACCGCCGCAGGCCAGGAGTTGCTGACCGAGGGCCGGCGCCTGCTGGCCGAGATGGACGCGGTGGCGAACCGGGTGCGCCGCGTGGCCACCGGCTGGGAAAGCGAGCTGACGGTGGCTTTCGACGACGTGATGTCGCGGCTGACGATGTTCGAGTTGATCGAGGGTTTCTTTGCCCAGCGCGGCGCCGACGGCCAGGCCCCGGGCACGAGACTGCGGCTGCGCGGCGAGGTGATGGCCGGGCTGTGGGAGGCCCTGGTCAGCGGCCAGGCCGACCTGGCCATAGGCGCGATGATGAGCACGCCGCCGCAGCCGGGCATCGAGTTGCGCCCGCTGGGCGAGGTGGCATTCGTCTTCGTCGTCGCGCCGCACCACCCGCTGGCGCTGGCCGCCGAGCCGTTGAGCGACGACCAGATCATGGCGCACCGGGCGGTCGCGGTGGCCGATTCGGCGCAGCGGCTGTCGCCGGTCACGGTCAACCTGCTGCCGGGACAGGATGTGCTGACCGTCTCGACGATGGCCGGCAAGATCGAGGCCTTGCTGCGCTGCCTGGGCTGCGGCTTCGTGCCCGAGCCGCAGGTGCGCGAGCAGCTGCGCGCCGGCCGGCTGGTGGCCAAGGCGGTGCAGCGCAGCCTGCGGCCGGCGTTGTTCGGCTACGCCTGGCGGCGCGCGGCCACCCCACAGCCGCGCAAGGCGCCGCAAGGCCTGGCGCTGCAGTGGTGGCTGGACCAGCTGGACAGCCCGGTCACCCGCCAGGCCCTGCTCGAGCGGCATGTGGGCCTGCCGCTGGCCTGATCGTCAGGCGGGCATGGTCGACACCCTCCCGCGAGACTGGCGCCGCAGCGGGCGCTTTGCGCCCTCGCCCACCGGCCCGCTGCATGCCGGATCGCTGGTCGCGGCGCTGGCCAGCTGGCTGGACACACGGGCCAGCGGCGGCCGCTGGCTGGTGCGCATCGAGGACGTGGACAGACCGCGCTGCATCCCCGGCGCGGACCACCATATCCTGGCCCAGTTGGCGGCCTGCGGCCTGCGGCCCGACGCGCCGCCGGTCTGGCAATCAACGCGCGGCGCGGCCTATGCCGAGGCGCTGGACCGTCTGCGCCAGGCCGGCCTGGCCTACCCCTGCGGCTGCAGCCGGCGCGACATCACCCTGGCGCTGGCCGCGCAGGGCGCAGCGCACCAGCGCTTCGACGACCTTGTCTATCCCGGCACCTGCCGCGACGGCCTGCACGGCAAGAGCGCGCGCGCCATCCGGCTGCGCAGCGTGGTCGACGGGGCCGAGGTCGTGATCGACTGGTGCGACCGGCGCCTGGGCGCGCAGCGGCAGAACCTGGCGCGCGAGGTGGGCGACTTCGTGCTGCTCCGTGCCGACGGCTTGTGGGCCTACCAGCTGGCGGTGGTGGTCGACGACGCGGCGCAGGGCATCACCGACGTGGTGCGCGGCGAGGACCTGGCCGACAACACCGCGCGCCAGATCCACCTGCAGCGCACGCTGGGCCTGGCGCGGCCGCGCTATCTGCACACACCGCTGGTGCGGGGTGCGGACGGCCACAAGCTGAGCAAGCAGAACGGCGCCCAGGCGCTGGACCTGAGCGACCCGCTGGCCGCGCTGGCGGCGGCCGCCCGCGTGCTGGGCCTGCCGGCGATCGCCGCCGCCACAACCGGCGACTGGCTGGCGCAGGCGGTCGGCGCCTGGCCGCCGCGGTGGCATGATGCGGCCCCTGTCGAACCCCGTTGAACTGGACAACCAAGATGACCACCACCGCATCCGGACTGCAATACGACGACATCATCATCGGCACCGGCGGCGCCGCCGCCGCCGGACAGCCGGTCTCGGTGCACTACACCGGCTGGCTGCACGATCCGGCGGCACCCGACAGCCGCGGCCGCAAGTTCGACTCCAGCAAGGACAGAGGCGATCCCTTCGAATTCGACCTCGGCGCCGGCAACGTGATCCGCGGCTGGGACGAGGGCGTGCAGGGCATGCAGGCCGGCGGCACCCGGGTGCTGACGATCCCGCCCGAACTGGGCTATGGCGCGCCCGGCGCTGGCGGCGTGATCCCGCCCAACGCCACGCTGGTGTTCGAGGTCGAACTGCTGGCCGAGCGCGAGCGGCCGACGGTGGGCATCACCGATCTGGTCGAAGGCAGCGGCGCCCAGGCCAGCGCCGGCGACCATGTCAGCGTGCACTACACCGGCTGGCTGCATGACGCCGACGCCGAGAGCGGCCGCGGCAAGAAGTTCGACAGCAGCAAGGACCGCGGCGACCCGTTCAAGTTCCACCTCGGTGCCGGCCAGGTCATCGGCGGCTGGGACCAGGGCGTGCAGGGCATGAAGGTGGGCGGCACGCGCGTGCTGCTGATCCCGTCCGAGCTGGGCTACGGCGCACGCGGCGCCGGCGGCGCGATCCCGCCCCACGCCACGCTGGTGTTCGAGGTCGAACTGCTGGCGGTCTGAGCGCTGCCGCACCGCGGCACGCCACGCGCTGACCCCGAACTGCCCGCCATGGCCGATCTCCACCCTGCCCGCCGCGCCCCGCCCGTAGGTGCCACGGGCCCATCGGCGCCCTGGCCGGCCTGGACCGCCTCGGCGCCGGCGGTGCTGGCGCTGCTGGCGGTCTGGCTGCTGTTGACCGCCTGGGTCAGGCCGCTGCTGCTGCCCGACGAAGGCCGCTACGGTGAGGTGGCGCGCCAGATGTGGCTGGGCGACGGCCTGGTGCCGCTGCTCAACGGCGTGCCCTTCTTCCACAAGCCGCCGCTGACCTACTGGGTGAACATGCTGGGCATGGCGCTGTTCGGGCCGACACCGTTCACGGTGCGGCTGGGCCCGGCGCTGGGCGCCTGGCTGATGGGCGCGGCGCTGTGGCTGACGCTGCGCCGCCAGCAGGGCTCGCAGGTGGCCGGCATCAGCCTGCTGGTGCTGGCCACCAGCCCGTTCTTCTTCATCGGCGGCCAGTACGCCAACCACGACATGCTGGTGGCTGGCACGATCAGCGCCGCCGTGCTGTGCCTGTACCGGGCGCTCGACGGTGGCGCGCCCGCGCTCCGCTGGTGGCCTGCCAATTCGCCGGCACTGCGTTGGCTCATCGCCGGCTGGGCCTTTTGCGGCCTGGCGATCCTGTCCAAGGGGCTGATCGGCATCGTGCTGCCGGCCATCGTGATCGGCCCCTGGCTGCTGGCCCAGGGCCGCTGGCGCGACATGCTGCGCCTGCTGCACCCGCTGGGGATGCTGGCCTGCCTGGCCGTGGCCCTGCCGTGGATGCTGGCAATGCAGCAGCGCTACCCGGACTTCTTCGACTACTTCATCGTCGAGCAGCATTTCCGCCGCTACGCCTCGACCGGCTTCAACAACGTTCAGCCCGGGTGGTTTCTGTGGGGCGTGCTGCCGCTGCTGACCCTGCCCTGGAGCCCCTGGCTGCTGGCCAGCGTGCGCCGCCTGTGGGCCGGTGGCCACAGCGCGCCGCTGCGCCGCTGGCACGGCCTGCTGGTCTGGTGGGCGCTGGTGGTGGTGCTGTTCTTCTCGATGCCGGCGTCCAAGCTGGTCGGCTACATCATGCCGGCGCTGGCGCCGTTCTGCGCCCTGCTGGCCCTGCCCTTCCTCGACCCGGCCAGCCGCGCCCGGCGCTGGCTGCGGCCCATGGTGGTACTGGCCGCGCTGCTCAGCCTGGGCCTGGTCGCCGCGCTGGCCTGGGTCGCGCCCAAGTCGGGCCAGGATGTGGGCCGCGAACTGCGCATGCGGGTCACGCCGGCCGACCTGGTGGTGCTGGTCGACCAGAGCTTCAACGACGTCGTGTTCGAGGCCAGGCTGAGCCAGGTGCCGCTGGTGGCCAGCCACTGGGACGACCCGGACGTGCGGCGACGCGACAGTTGGCGCAAGGAGTTGGCCGACACGGTGCGCTTCGACGCGGCCCGGGTCGCGGCGGTGCTCTACCCGATCGACAGCTTGCCGGCGCTGGTGTGCCGCGGCAAGCGGATCTGGCTGGTCGAGGGCCGGGACGACGCGCCGCGTGCCGCGACCGTGCCCGGCGCCGTGCGGGTGATGCAGGGCCGCAACGTCCAGCTCTGGCGGGCCGAGCCCCAACCCTGCCCGGCTGGCCGATGAGCCGCCCGGCCGGTCCGGCCTGGCTGCGCTATGCGGCGGTGGGCGGCTTGGCCACCGCGGCGCATTACGCGCTGCTGGCACTGCTGGTCGAGGCGGCCCATTGGCCGGCGCCGCTGGCCGCCGGCGCCGGCGCTGCGCTGGGCGCGCAACTGGGCTTCGTCGGCAACCGCGCCTTCACCTTCGCCCACCACGGGCCCTGGCTGCCGGCGTGGTGGCGCTTCCAGCTCACTGCGCTGCTGGGCGGGGTGACCAGCATGGCGGTGGTGGCGCTGGGCAGCTGGCTGGGGCTGCACTACCTGCTGGCGCAGGCCGCGGCCACCTTGCTGGTGCTGGCGCTGACCTACTCGGTCAACAAGCGCTGGGCGTTTGGCTGAGTTCGGCTGAATCAGCCCCAGACCGGCGCCAGCATCACCCCGGCCGCGGCCAGATCGCGCGGAAAGTCCTGCCCCGCCAGATAGGCCAGCTCGCGCTGGCGCGCGGCGGCAATCGGATCGGGAGCCTCATCCCGCGCAGCGCCGTCCGACGCCCGCCCGGGGTGGCAGAACAGCAGCGCGCCCGAGGGTGGCACCTGCGCCAGCCAGGCCTGCATCAGCGCGCGGTAATCGCCGTCCTGGAAGTCGTAGGCGCCCAGCAGCAAGCGGTTGTGCGGCAGCGCATGCGGCCGGGTTTGGCGCCGCAAGCCACGCCCCAGCGCCCGCCCGCCGCTGTGCTCGATCACCCAGCGCTTGAACCCAGGGCCCGGACCCGCCAGCCTGGCGGTGCTGCGCACCGGCGTGGCCGCCGGCTGGCGCTGCAGCCAGTCCAGCAGCACGCGGCGCACGCCCGGCAGGTGGTGCACATGCTGGTGGCCGTCGATGAAATCGGGCGCCGCGCCGCTGACCGCGACGAACACCTGCCACTGCGCCGCCAGTTCGTCGGCGATCGCGCCCAGCGGCAGCCGGCCGGTATGCGCCGCCACCAGCAGACGCGGCAGGCTGGGCAAGCGCGGCCAGCAGCGCGCCAGCGACGCGCTCAGCGGCCGGCCTTCGGTCAGGTTGAAATGCAGCCCGGCCTGGGCCTGGCCGCGCAGGCCGGCGACCTCGCAGCCGTCGCGCGCCCAGGCCGGCGCGTTGCTCATGCAGGAGAACGCGTTCAGCCGGCCAGCACGCACCAGCTCGGCGATCGCCGCATCGATGCCCGCGGTCAGCCCGTAATCGTCGGCACACAGCAGCAGCGGGCGCGCGGCGCCGGCCGGCGCCCGCAAATCAGGCATGGTCGGATCCATCGCCTGGCGCGGCGCCCAACGCGCCCTGGCCCAGCGCCTGGCCGATGATGTAGACGGGCCGCTGCTTGACCTCGTCGAAGATGCGGCCGATGTACTCGCCCAGGATGCCGACCGACAGCAGTTGCACGCCGATCGAGAACGCGATGCCGGTGACCAGCGTGGCCCAGCCGGGCACGTCGTGGCCGACGATGAAATCGGCCACCACGATCCACAGCGCGAAGCCCAGCGAGATCAGCGCGATCGCCGCGCCCAGGCCGCTCCACAGCCGCAGCGGCGCGTTGGTGAAGGCGGTGACGCCGGTGAAGGCCAGCTTGGACAGCCGCTTCATCGAGAAACTGCTCTCGCCGGAATGGCGTGCCGCCGGCGTGTAGGGCAGCACCACGGTGTTGAAGCCGACCCAGGCGTACAAGCCCTTCATGAAGCGGTTGCGCTCGGGCAGCCGCTTGAGCGCATCGACGACGCGCCGGTCCATCAGCCGGAAGTCGCCGGCGTCGACCGGGATGGGTGTGGCCGATCCGGTGTTGACCAGCCAGTAGAACAGCCAGGTGCCCAGCCGCTTGCGCCGGGACTCGTCCGAACGCGAGGCGCGCGCGGTGCACACCATGTCGGCCCCGGCACGCCAGGCCTCGACCATCGCGCCAATCATCGCCGGCGGGTGCTGCAGGTCGGCGTCGATCAGCACCACCACGTCACCCTGGGCATGGTCGATGCCAGCGGTCAGCGCCGCCTCCTTGCCGAAGTTGCGCGACAACCGCAGGTAGCGCACACCTGGCTGGTCCAACCAGGGCAGGATCGCCAGCGGCGTCGCGTCCGCGCTGCCGTCGTCGACGACGATCACCTCCCAGCGCGTCGACAGCGTGACCAGCACGGCCGTCAGCGCCCGCAGCAGCGGCCCCAGGTTGGCGGCCTCGTTGTAGGCCGGCACGACGCAGCTGATGGCGGGCTGGGCAGAGCGCTCAGTGGCCACCGGAAGGGCTGCCAGGGCGGGGGGGGCGTGGACCATGGGCAGGATTCCGTGCAGTGAGGACAGTGCCGGCAGCCGGTCAAAGCGCCAGGAAATGGGTGCGGTAATGCACCAGCTCATCGATGGACTCGTGGATGTCGGCCAGCGCGGTATGGGCCTGCGCCTTCTTGAAGCCCGCCAGCACGGCCGGCTTCCAGCGCCGCGCCAGTTCCTTGAGCGTGCTGACGTCGAGGTTGCGGTAGTGGAAGAACGCTTCCAGCAGCGGCATGTCCTTGGCCAGGAAGCGCCGGTCCTGGCAGATCGAGTTGCCGCACATCGGGCTCTTGCCCCTGGGCACGAACGGCTTGAGCCAGGCGATCAGCTCGGCCTGCGCCGCCGCCTCGTCCACCGTGGAGGCGCGCACCCGGTCTATCAGGCCGCTCTTGCCATGCGTACCCTTGTTCCACTTGTCCATGCCGTCCAGCGCAGCGTCGCTCTGGTGGATCGCGAACACCGGGCCTTCGACCCGCACGGTCAGGTGCGCATCGGTCACCACCACCGCGATCTCGATGATGCGGTCGGTGAAAGGCGACAGCCCCGTCATCTCGAGGTCTATCCAGACCAGGTTGTTCTCGCTGGCGGCCAGCGCAGGGGGGATGGAGGGGTCGGGCAGGCTCATCGCAAGATTGTCGCAGCCCCCACCGCGCCCAAGCACAGCCGACCGCGGGCGCGGCAGGCGCCCCTACACTCGCAGGCTATGTTCGCCAACCCCTCCCCGACTGCGGTCACCCTGCTGTTCGCCGCCGCGCTGGTGGTCTCGCTGGCCGTCAAACTGTGGCTGGCCTCGCGCCAGATGCGCCATGTGGCCGGCCACCGCGACAGCGTGCCCGCCGCCTTTGCCGGCAGCGTGACGCTGGCCGACCACCAGCGTGCCGCCGACTACACCCTGGCCAAGGGCCGGTTCGGCCTGCTCGCCACCGCCTTCGGCCACTGCGTGCTGCTGGGCTGGACGCTGCTGGGCGGGCTGGACGCGCTCAACCTGCTGCTGCACGACGCGCTGGCGCCGCGATTCGGCACGCTGGTCTACCAGCTGACGCTGCTGACCGCCTTCGCGCTGATCGGCGGCCTGCTCGACCTGCCGTTCGAGCTCTACAGCACCTTCCGCATCGAGCAGCAGTTCGGCTTCAACCGCAACACCTGGCGCCTCTACCTGGCCGACCTGGTCAAGGGCCTGGCCATCGGCGCGCTGATCGGCCTGCCACTGGCCGCGGTGGTGCTGTGGATCATGGGCGCCACTGGGTCGTGGTGGTGGTTGTGGGCCTGGGGCACCTGGGCGGCGTTCAACCTGCTGGTGATGGTGCTGTACCCGACGATGATCGCGCCGCTGTTCAACCGCTTCGAGCCACTGGCCGACGACGCGCTCAAGGCCAGGGTGCAGGCGCTGATGCAGCGCTGCGGCTTTGCCGCCAAGGGCTTGTTCGTGATGGACGGCAGCCGGCGCTCGGCCCATGGCAACGCCTATTTCACCGGCCTGGGCGCGTCCAAGCGGGTGGTGTTCTTCGACACCCTGCTGGCCAAGCTGTCGGGGCCCGAGGTGGAGGCTGTGCTGGCACATGAGCTGGGCCACTTCAAGCACAAGCACATCACGCAGCGGCTGGTGATGATGTTCGCCATCAGCCTGGCCGCGCTGGCGCTGCTGGGCTGGCTGGCTCAGCAGCCCGGCTTCTACCTCGGCCTGGGGGTGCGGCCCAACCTGGCCGCGCCCAACGACGCGCTGGCGCTGCTGCTGTTCATGGCGGTGGTGCCGGTATTCGGCTTCTTCGCCTCGCCGCTGATGGCCCAGCTGTCGCGCAAGCATGAGTTCCAGGCCGATGCCTATGCCAGCGCCCAGTCCAGCGCGGCCGACCTGGCCAGCGCGCTGCTCAAGTTGCACCAGGACAACGCCTCGACGCTGACACCCGATCCACTGTACGTGCGCTTCTACTATTCGCACCCGCCCGCGGGCGAGCGCCTGGCGGCCCTGCTGGCGCAACCGTCTCGCGCGGCATGAGCGGCGCGCCCGCCCCGGTGCAAGCCAGCCACGCCCAGGACCTGGGCGGCAACGGCCGGGTGGTGGCCGCCCATGGCCGGCAATGCATGGTGGAAACCGCCGACGGCACGCGCGTGCTGTGCCACACCCGCGGCAAGAAGAGCGACTGCGTGGTCGGCGACCGCGTGCACTGGCAGATCGCCGGTGACGCCGGCGTGATCGACAAGGTAGCCGAGCGCCGCAACCTGCTTTTCCGCCAGGACGAGTGGAAGACCAAGTCCTTCGCCGCCAACATCGACCAGTTGCTGGTGCTGGTCGCGGTCGAGCCGATGTATGCCGAAACCCAGCTGGCCCGCGCCCTGATCGCCGCCGAGTTTGCCGGCATCCCGACCCAGATCGTGCTGAACAAGACCGACCTGCCGACGCTGAGCGCGGCGCGGGATCGTTTGGCGCCTTACCGGGCAATCGGCGTGCCGGTGCACGAGCTGTCGCTGAAGAGCCGCGGCGACGAGGCCCGCGCCCTGCTCACCCCCATGCTGGCCGGGCGCGCCACGCTGGTGTTGGGGCCCAGCGGCATGGGCAAGAGCACGCTGATCAACCTGATGATCCCGGCCGCCGCGGCGCAGGTGGGCGAGATCTCGATCGCGCTGAACGCCGGCCGCCACACCACCACCAGCACCAACTGGTACTGGATGGACGACCAGCGCGAAAGCGCGCTGATCGATTCACCCGGCTTCCAGGAGTTTGGCCTGCGCCAGTTGCAGGCCACCGACCTGCCGCGCCTGATGCCCGACATCCGCGACCAGGCCCAGGCCTGCCGCTTCTACAACTGCAGCCACCTGCACGAGCCCGGCTGCGGTGTGCGCGACGCGCTGGCGCGCGGCGACATCAACCCGTCGCGCTACCGCATCTACACCGAACTGCACGCGGAGCTGTCGGCGACGAAGTGGTGAGTGGCGGCGCGCTGCCGTGGCGGGCGGGTCCCAGGAGCTTGCCCGCTTGCAGGCGGGCAGATCGTTCGCCAGGCACTCGCGAGCACGCAGGTGCTCACTCGGTGCGGCGCCAGGAGCTTGCCCGCTTGCAGGCGGGCAGATCGTTCGCCAGGCACTCGCGAGCACGCAGGTGCTCACTCGGTCCGGGCTCACCCCACCAGGTTGGCCAGCGTCAGCAGTGCCACCAGCAGCATCCAAAGCACCACCGAGCGCCAAACCAGGCCGACCACGCTGCGCAGGTGACCGAGCTGGGGCGGGTCGCCGCCGGTCGAGCCTTCGGCCGAAGCGTCCTCGGTGGGACCGGCCTCGAAGCCGCGGGTGCGGTCGGGCGTGACGCCAGGCGCCGCGCTGCCGCCGAGCTGTACCCCCACCGCGCCGGCGGCCGAGGCCAGGATCACGCCTTCGTTAGACCATTTCCATAACGACGCATCGCGCCGCCAGGCGTTGATCGCCTCCTCGAAATTGCCCACCACCGCAAAACCGAAGGCGGTCAAGCGCGAGGGCAGCTGGTCGATCAGGCCGAACATCTTCTGCGCCACCCCCATCAAGCGCTCATTGGCGGGCACGCCCAGCGACTTGCTCGGGTAGCTCCAGTAGCGGCTGGCGAATTCGGCCATGCGGTAGACCACCGCGCCCAGCGGCCCCAGGCCCAGCGAGCACAGCAGCACGAACCAGAAGAAAACGCCGAAGACATGGCGGTGTGCGGCCAGCAGCGAATGCTCGATGACATGGCGCAGCACCTCGGTGCGCGGCAACTCGCTGGCGTCGAGGTGGCGCCACTCGGCCAGCAGGCGGCGCGCTTCGTTCTCGTCGCCCCGCTCGAGCGCGTCGCGGATGTCGGTGTAGTAGTGGCTGAACTGGCGGAAACCCAGTGTCAGGTAGAGCACGCCGATGTTGAAGACCAGCGCCAGCAGCACGCTCCAGTGGTGCACCGCCAGGTAGACCGCTGCCAGCAGCAGGCCGGGGGCCAGCACCGAGACACACCAGACCACCCAGGCGTGGCGCTGGCGGCCGGCGTCGAAGTTGCGGCCGGTCCAGTCGACCCAGGCCACCAGCGTGTGGTGCACCCAGTTGTCACGTGGCAGGGGCTTGAACTGCTCAATGACCAGTGCAAACAGGACGGCGAAGAAACTCATCGGCCTTGATCATACCCAGCGCCCCGGCTCATTCGTGGGCCAGGAAGCGGTAGAGGTTGCGCAGCATGGCGGCTGTTGCGCCCCAGATGAAGTAAGGCGGGCGGGCGGCGTCCAGGCCTTGCCAGGGCATGGACAGGAACTGGCGCTGCACGCCGCCAAGTTCGACGCTGTGGCGGCGGTGGTGGGCGGGCGTCATCAGGAAGCCCAGCGGCACCTCGAAGGCCTCGGCCACCTCGAAGGGGTCGACCGTCAGCGTGAAGTCCGGGTCGACCAGCGCCACCACCGGCGTGACGACGTAGCTGGTCACGGTGGTGTAGACCGGCAGCGTGCCGATGATCTCGATGTGGCGGCGGTCCAGGCCGACCTCTTCCTCGGTCTCGCGCAGCGCGGTGGCCACCGCGTCGACGTCCTCGTCCTCGGCCCGTCCACCGGGAAAGCTGATCTGCCCGGCATGGTCGCGCAGGTG
The DNA here is from genome assembly GCA_947453625.1 of Burkholderiales bacterium. GTDB lineage: Bacteria > Pseudomonadota > Gammaproteobacteria > Burkholderiales > Burkholderiaceae_C > Pseudaquabacterium. Next base: position 7,939 of record CANGHK010000036.1, on the reverse strand, counting down.
GGCGGTACGCTGGGTCAGCAGCACATGCAGGCCGTCGCCGCGCATTACCAGCGGCACCAGCACCGAAGCCGCGGTGGGCGCGCCGCGCGCATCGAAGCGCTGGCCGTCGCCGGGGTGCTCGGGGGTCCACACCCTGGGCTCGGCAAAGCGCCGCCGCAAGGCCTCGGGCTGCAGACGCTCGGCGTGTACCGGTGGCAGGTGGTCGTCGATGCCGACCACCGGGATGGCGTGCGGGTCGAGGATGCGGGGCGGCGCTGACGGCTGGGTCATCCTGGGGATTCCGGAACCTGGAATGGAACAAGCCGCCCGGGGGCGGCTTGGGGAGGGCTGGAGGCGTTCGAGCCGAGCTTTTGAGGCTGAAACCACAGCCCAGCAGCCCAGCAGCCCAGCTTTTGCGTCACTGCGACTGGCGTCGCAGCGCCGCGTTCACTCCCCATCGCGCTGCGCGCGCTGAGGCGCCTGCGGCGCCAGGCTGAGCGAAGCTCAGCCGAGTTTCTGGGACATGCGGCTGCGCCGCGTCGCCCCGAAAACTTGGTGCGCGCTAGGCGCGCCCGCGCAATTCGTGCGCGGCTGACCGCAGGTCAGCCAAGTTTTTCTTTAATTCGCGCGGACTTGCCTGAGCGTTCGCGCAGGTAGTACAGCTTGGCGCGGCGCACATCGCCGCGGCGCTTGACTTCGATCGACGCAATCAACGGGCTGTAGAGCTGGAACGTGCGCTCGACGCCTTCACCGCTGGAAATCTTGCGGACGATGAAACTGCTGTTCAGGCTGCGGTTGCGCTTGGCAATCACAACGCCCTCATACGCTTGCAAGCGCTTGCGGGTGCCTTCAACGACGTTGACGCTGACGATCACGGTGTCGCCGGGGGCGAACACGGGAATCGTCTTGTTCAGGCGAGCAATCTCTTCCTGCTCTAGTGTGCGGATCAGATCCACTGCGGTTCTCCTGGTGCGATCATGCCGGCGCTCAAAGATTTGGCCCGGTAGAGGATCGAAAAGCCTATGATTATAACCCTGTCTGGACCGGGGCCTGCAGCAGCGTCTTCTCGTCAGCTGCGGACAGCCGCCCGGCAGCACGCGCCGCGGCGATCAGCTCGGGCCGGCGGCGGGCCGTGATCAGCAGCGACTGGTCGCGCCGCCAGCGTTGAATCTGGCCGTGGTGGCCGCTGAGCAGCACCGCCGGCACCGCCTGCGGCCCGTCGGGCGCGGCCAACACCTCGGGCCGGCTGTAATGCGGGCAATCGAGCAAGCCGTCAGCCGAAAAGCTGTCCTGCTGGTGCGACTCGACCGTCAACACCCCCGGCTGCAGCCGCGCTACGGCGTCGAGCAGCGCCAGCGCCGGCAGTTCGCCGCCCGACAACACGAAATCGCCCAGGCTGAGCTCGAGCGTGACATGGCGGTCGATGAGGCGCTGGTCTATGCCCTCGTAGCGGCCGCACAGCAGCACCGCGCCCGGTCCCTCGGCCAACTGCCGCACCAGGGCCTGGGTGATGGGCGCGCCGGTGGGGCTGAAATGCACCACCGTCACCGCTTGGGCGTCGCCAGCCTCGGCACGGCTGGCCAGCACCGCGCCCAGGGCGCGCTGCAAGGGCTCGGCCAGCATCACCATGCCCGGCCCGCCGCCATAGGGACGGTCGTCGACGCGGCGGTAGTTGTCCTCGGCAAAGTCGCGCAGCGGCCACAGCCGCACGTCGACCTGGCCGCTCTCGTAGGCGCGTCGCGTGATGCCCAGGGTCAGGTGCGGGCCGAACAGGTCGGGAAACAGCGTGATGACGTCGAAACGCATGGTGCAACGGGCATCAGGGACGGGGCCGTCTGCCAACAAATCGCCCTCTCCCACCACGGGGCCAGGACGCCGCGCGGCGGCATCCTGCGGGGCGATCAATAGTCCAGCCCCCAATCGACCGTGATGCGGCGCTCGGCCAGACTCACATCGTCGATGAAGGCGGCCACGAACGGGATCAAGCGCTCGCTGGCCTCGACAGACGCCCCTTCGGCTGCGTCGGGCCGACGCATGCGCAACACGCTGTGGGCGCCGGTGTCGAGCAGGTCGATGACCGTGCCCAAGTCCTCGCCCTTGCGGTTGACCACGGCCAGGCCGATCAGGTCTATCCAGTAATATTCGCCGTCGCCCACCCGGGGAAAGCTGGCGCGGGCGACGAAGATGCGGGCGCCCTGCATCGCCTCGGCGGCGTTGCGGTCGGGCAGTTCCTGGGCCGTGGCCACCACGCTGTCGCCATGCAACTTGCTGTGCGTGATGCGCAGCAAGGGCGGGAAGGTGGTGGTGCCCAACTTGACCGCCAACGGGCTTTCGGGCGGCCGGATGAACCAGAGGCGCGCTGTAAACAGCGCCTCGGGATCCTTGGAGAAGGGCTGGACGCGAATCCCGCCCTTGATGCCCCAGGCCCCGAGCACCCGACCGACCTCGATCGCATCGTCCGGGAAGACCGGGTCGTCACCCGGTGATTGCAACGCCTGCGTCATGGCGGCGGGCGCTGCGTCAAACCGATGCAGCAGGCTCAGGCGGCGACCGCGACAGCCGCGGCGACAACCTGTGCCTTGGCGGCATCGCCGACCAGGCGCTTGACGGTGGGCGACATCTGTGCACCCACGCCTTGCCAGTAGCTGACGCGGTCGAGTGCCACGCGCAGCGGCTGCTCGGCGCCGGCGGCCATCGGGTTGTAGAAGCCGATGCGCTCGAGGTAGCGACCGTCGCGGCGTTCGCGCGAGTCGGCGACCACGATGTTGTAGAACGGGCGCTTCTTGGCGCCGCCGCGTGCGAGTCGAATGACGACCATAGTGATGTTCCAGTGATTCTTGGGTATTCGTGGGTGACAGGCCGGCCTCGGAGACACTCGAGACCGGTCGATCTGGTTTGCTGCGGTCAGCAGGCGCCTGCAGCACCTTGCCCGCAGCGCCTGGCCATTTGCACAGCACCGTCTTGCGTCGTGATGCCAAATCCCTGAGTCTTGATTCGGAATCCCTAATTTCGGCCACGTAGATACGCCGGTGTCGCCACCGACCGCCGCCGAAAACCGAACATTATAAACTGACAAGGGCAGCCCTTGCCAGCCCGGATTGACAGACACTACCCAGACATGACCCCTCCCTCCTTGTTGATCCGACCCAGCACTGCCGCCGACCTGCCGGCCATCACTGCGGTCTACGCCCACGCCGTGCTGCAGGGCACCGGCACTTTCGAACTCGAACCGCCCGACCTGGCCGAGATGGCCAGGCGCCGCGACGACGTGTTGTCCAAGCACCTGCCCTGGCTGGTGGCGCAGCAAGGCGACCGCGTGCTGGGCTATGCCTATGCCAACCATTTCAGGCCCCGGCTGGCCTACCGCTTCTGCCTCGAAGATTCGATCTACCTGCATCAGGACGCGCGCGGCCAGGGCGTGGGCCGCTTGCTGCTGACCGAACTGGTCAGCCGCTGTGAGGCCGCCGGCGCGCGGCAGATGCTGGCGGTGATAGGCGACGCGGCGAACCTGGGCTCGGTCGGCGTGCACGCGGCGCTGGGCTTCGAGCACAGCGGCGTGCTCAAGGCCGCGGGCTGGAAGTTCGACCGCTGGCTCGACGTGGTGCTGATGCAGCGCACGCTGGGCAGCGGCGCGACCCTGCCCGCGCAGGATTGAGCCGCCGATGCGCTACCGATCCAAGACCCTGGCCACCTGGCTGGCCCTGACGCTGGGCAGCCTGGGCGCCCACCGCTTCTATCTGCATGGCCGGCGTGACGGCTGGGCCTGGCTGCACCCGCTGCCCACGCTGCTGGGCGCAGCCGGGGCCTTGCGCATGCGCAACCTCGGTCAGGACGACCATGCCGCCTGGCTGCTGATCCCGCTGCTCGGCCTGATGCTGTCGATCAGCATGCTGACGGCGATCGTCTACGGCCTGACGCCAGACCAGAAATGGGCAGAGCGCTTCAACCCCGGCCAGCCGCCGCGCCCCACCGGCTGGGGGCCGGTGATAGGCGCCGTGGTGGCGCTGCTGGTGGGCGGGGCCGCGCTGATGGGCACGCTGGCCTTTGGCGGGCAGATGTTCTTCGAATACCAGACCCACGGCGACGATCCGCGCTGAGCGGCGCCGCCGCGTTGCGCTTGCGCAAGCCGACCGGGCGCCCGCGGGCGTCGACTTGAGGCCAGGTCAACCCGCGGAGCCCCAGCATGCAGATCCAGTTCCTCGGCGCCGCCGACACCGTCACCGGGTCCCGGCACCTGGTCACGCTGGGCGGCCAGCGCATCCTGCTCGATTGCGGCATGTTCCAGGGCTACAAGGTGCTGCGCGAGCGCAACTGGGCGCCGCTGCAAGTGGCGCCGCGCGAGATCGACGCCGTCGTGCTCAGCCATGCCCACCTCGACCACAGCGGCTGGCTGCCCAGGCTGGTGCAGGCCGGATTTCGCGGGCCCATCCATGCCTCGACCGCCACCCGCGACCTGGCCGAAGTGCTGCTGCTCGACAGTGCCCACCTGCAGGAGGAGGACACCCGTCGCGCCAACCGCTACGGCTTCTCGCACCACGCGAAGGCGCTGCCGCTGTACAACCGAGCCGATGCCCGCCGAGCGATCGCCAAGATCGTCCCGCTGGCAGCCGGCCGGCGGCTGGCCATCGGCAACGTGGAGGTGACGCTGACGCCGGTGGGCCATCTGCTGGGGGCCAGTTCGGTGGCGCTGACGCACGAGGGCCGCACGCTGGTGTTCTCGGGCGACGTGGGGCGACAACACGATGTGCTGATGCCCGCGCCGCTGCCCCTGCCGCAGGCTGACGTGCTGCTGGTGGAGTCGACCTACGGCAACCGCAGCCACCCGAGCGGCGACACCGCACCGGCCGAACTGGCGCGCATCGTGCGCGACACCGTGCACCGCGGCGGCAAGGTGCTTCTGCCGGCGTTTGCCGTCGGCCGGGCGCAGGCGCTGCTGCTTTTGCTGCAGCGCCTCAAGCGCGCCGGCGAGATCCCGGACACCCTGCCGGTTTTTCTCGACAGCCCGATGGCCAGCCTGGCCACCGCGCTCTACATCCGCCACCGCCGGCTGCTGCGGGTACCGCAGCGCGAGATCGCCACGCTGTGCGACGGCGTGCGCATCGTCGCCGACGCCACGCAATCGCAGCGGCTGGCCGCCTCGCGCTACCCCGCGGTGATCATCTCGGCCAGCGGCATGGCCACCGGCGGGCGCGTGCTGCACCACCTGAAGGCGCTGGCGCCGGGGCCGCAAAATCACATCGTGTTCGCCGGCTTCCAGGTCGGCGGCAGCCGGGGCGCGCACCTGGTGGCGGGCGCCACCCAGGTCAAGATCCACGGCGAGTACGTGCCGGTGCGCGCGGACGTCAGCGCGCTGGAGGGCTTTTCAGGCCATGCCGACGCTGATGAACTGCTGGCCTGGCTGCGGTTGATGCCCCGCAAGCCGGCGCAGACCTATGTCGTGCACGGCGAGCCCGAAGCCGCCGACACGCTGCGCCTGCGCATCCAGGACGAACTGGGTTGGGCGGTGCGGGTGCCGCAGCATGGCGAGCAGGTGACGCTGTAGCGCCGCCCGCGGGCTGGCCGGACGGCGAAAAAAACCCGGTCCGGGACCGGGCTCATCGCGGACCCGAGTCCGATCTCAGGCGGCCTTGGCCTTCTTCGACTTCTTGCTGGCCTTGGCTGCCTTGGTCGCCTTCGCCGGCTTGGCGGCCTTCTTGCCCGGCTCGGCACCGGCCTTCTGGCTGGCGGCAGAGGGAACCGCCGGCGCGGCCGGTGTGGCAGCTTGGGCAAACGCACCGAAGCTGAAGGTGGCGGCGATCAAGGCAGCGAGGAGTCTGTTCATGGTAGGTCGTCCTGGAATTTGAAGAAACGGAATTAGTTTTTTATCAACGCTGCGGCCCGGAGAGTGGTTGACACCAGCCTGCAGATACAGGGAATACCCAGCGCCGGTTCAGATGAACTCTCGCTCGCGCAGCCATTTGGTGGCCACCCACTTCTCGCCAGCCAGCACCGGCGCCCCGCCATGCAGCGTGCGGGTGCTGGCGTGCGGGCGGTCGTAGCTGAAGAAGACCGCGTTGCCCTTGACCGGCGCCACTTCGAGCCCGACGTCCGGAAACACGGTGCCGCCACCCAGTTCTGGCGTGTTCAGGTAGATCACCAGCGTGGCCACGCGCTGGCCGCCGCGCGCCAGCACCGCCGACATGCCGGGCTGGGCCGGGTCGAAATAGTCATGGTGCGGTTTGTACTCGGCGCCCGACAGGTAGCGCAGCACCTGCAGGCCCTCGCCGTTGACCAGCGGCCAGTTCAGCAGCGCGGCGATGCGGGCCTCGATGCGCGCGCACAACGCCGTCTCACCGAGGCCGAAGAACATGCCCTGGCTGGTACGCGAGGAGTTGACCTCGTTGCCACCGGTCTCGACGACCACCGTCTCCGACCGGGACAGGCGGGGCGCGGCGTCGGCGGCCAGTGCGTCGCACTCCTCGTCGGACAGCAGGCCGGCGAACACCACGACGCGCGGGTGGCGCATCGTCAGCAAGACCGTGACCAGGCGGTCGCCGGCCTGGACGCAACTGGGTGAGCCCAGCAGCGCAGGCTCGGGCAGGCGCGCCGGCCCGTTGGCTGATGCCGCCGCCGCGGGCCTGTCCAGAAACTGCTGCAGCGTGCGCTCCAGCGCCGATATGGCCACGGCCTCGGCCCAGCCGCTGGACCGCATCGAGGCCAGCACGTCCTCGGGTCGGCAGCCGGCCTGAGCCTGCTCGACGATCCATTGCGACAGTTCGGGCGTCACCACTTGCAAGTTCATGGCAATATTCTGCCGGCGCTTTCAAACCTGCGCAGCGGGGGTTACGCGACGGCCAAGCGCCCGCGCGACGGCAGCACTCAGGCCGCCGCGCGGCGCCGGAAGACCAGTTTGTCGGGCCGGGAGGCATCGGCGTCGAAAGCATAGCCCTCGAGGTCGAAGCGCTGCAGCGCCGCCACCGTGGCCGCCTTGTGCTGCACTGCCCAGCGCGCCATCAGGCCACGGGCGCGTTTGGCGAAGAAGCTGATGATCTTGAAACGGTCGCCCTTCCAGTCCTCGAACACGCAGTCGACTACCCGCGCGCCCAGGGCGCGGCGATCGACGGCCTTGAAATACTCCTGCGAGGCCAGGTTGACCACCACCGGAGCGGCCTCGCCGGCGAGACGGTCGTCGAGGTAGGCGGCCAGTCTGTCGCCCCAGAAAGCGTACAAGTCCTTGCCGGCGGCGTTGGCCAGCCGGGTGCCCATCTCCAGCCGGTAGGGCTGCAGCCGGTCGAGCGGGCGCAGCACGCCGTACAGACCGGACAGGATCACCAGATGCTCTTGGGCCCAGTCGAGTTGGGCGGGCTTGAGCGTGCCGGCGTCCAGCCCGCCGTAGACATCGCCGTCGAAGGCCAGCGCCGCCGGCCGGCTGTTCTCGTCGCTGGCCTGCGCCGACCAGGCGGCGTAGCGGCCGACGTTGAGCGCGGCCAACTCGTCTGACAAGTCCATCAACTGCGCCACCTGCGGCGGCGTGAGCCGCGCCAACTGCGCGATCAACTCGGCCGCGCGCGGCACGAACAGCGGCTCGGTGGCGCGCGCGGCAACACCCCTGGGCAGCGGCGACTGGTAGTCCAGGGACTTGGCGGGTGACAGCAGAAAGAGCATGCGCGGCAGTGTAAGCAGCGCCGCGGCTAGAGCCCCGCGCTGGGGTCAGTCGCCGAGGGCCGCCGCGCCCAGCGCCGCGTCCCAGGTGCGCTGCGGAATATGGCTGCGCAGACGTTCCACCGCGCGGTCGATCAGCGCCGGCGGCAGCGCATGGCCCACGCCCTGGGCGATATCGATCGTCGCGTCGCCGCTCAGCAGCGCCAGGCGCTCGATCGCCGCCCTGGCCTGGTCCGCCGGGATCACCGCGTCGTCGGCGCCGTGGAAGAAGTGCAGCGTGGTCTGGCGCGGCGCCTGCTCGGGCAGCGTGGCGTAACGG
>CANGHK010000035.1 GCA_947453625.1 Burkholderiales bacterium | reverse complement strand
CGTGATCGAAGTCGACCCGCTGGCGCGCCAGCAGCAGGCCCAGCGCGTCACCGTGCTGCTGCACAAGCCCATGGGCTATGTGTCGGGCCAGGCCGAGGACGGCTACCAGCCGGCGTCGGTGCTGTTTTCGGCCGCCAACCGCTGGGCCGAGGACAAGACGCCGCTGCGCTTCCACCACGGCCATGTGCGCGGCCTGGCGCCGGCCGGCCGGCTCGACATCGATTCCACCGGCCTGCTGGTGCTGACGCAGGACGGCCGCATCGCCAAGCAGCTGATCGGCGAGGACAGCAACGTCGAGAAGGAATACCTGGTGCGGGTGCAACCGCAGCGCGCCGATGAGCACGACCTGCCCTTCCCGCCCGAGAACATGCGCTTGCTGCAGAACGGGCTGGAGCTGGACGGCAAGCGCCTGAAACCGGCCCGCGTCAGCTGGGCCAACGAGGACCAGCTGCGCTTCGTGCTGCGCGAGGGCCGCAAACGCCAGATCCGCCGCATGTGCGAGCAGGTCGGGCTCGAGGTGCTGGGCCTGAAACGGGTGCGCATAGGCAGCGTGGTGCTGGGCAAGCTGCCGGTCGGACAGTGGCGCTACCTGCGCCCCGACGAGCGCTTCTGATGGGCACGCCCCTGGCGGCAGCGGGGCCGGCGGGGGTCCCCGCGCCCCGGCTGTCGCCCGCCTTTGCCGCGCTGGTGCTGGCCTTGCTGCTGGGCTTGCAGCCGGTGACCACCGACCTGATGCTGCCGGCGCTGCCGGCGCTGGCGGCCGACCTGCGGGCCGGCATGGCGTCGGTGCAGCTGACGATGTCGGCGCTGATCCTGGCCTTCGGCCTGGCCCAGCTGGTCTGGGGCCCGGTGGCCGACCGCATGGGCCGGCGCCCGGTGCTGCTGCTCGGCCTGGCGCTGTATGTGGCGGCCAGCGTCGGCGCGGCCAACGCCCAGCAGGTGATGGCGGTGGTGGTCTGGCGCGCGCTGCAGGGCGCGGCGATGTCGGCGGCGGTGGTCTGCGCCCGCGCGATGGTGCGCGACCTCTACGAGCCGCAGGAAGGCGCGATGGTGATGGCCCGCGCGCTGACCGGCCTGGGCGGGCTGGCGATCGCCAGCCCGGCGCTGGGCGGGTTGCTGGTGTCGGCGCTGGGCTGGCGCGCCGCGGTGGCGGCGATGGGCGTGGTCGGGGCGGCGCTGGCCGTCTTCATCGCGCTGCGCCTGCCCGAGACCGCGCGCCACAGGCGGCCCGAGGCCACCCAGTTGCGGCCGCTGCTGCGCCAGATGGGCGCCATCCTGCGCCATCCTGGCTTCCGCGCCTGGGCCGCGCTGGTGGCCTGCAGCTACGGCGGGCTGTTCATCTTTCTGGCCAGCTCTGGGTTCGTGCTGATAGGCGTGCTGGGCCTGGCACCGGGCCGGGCCGGTCTGGTGATGAGCAGTTGCTCGGTGGCCTACATCAGCGGCACGCTGCTGTGCCGGCGCTGGATCCCGCGCCTCGGGCTGGTCGGCGCGGTGCAGCGGGCGGCCTGGTTCACGCTGGCGGCCTGCGTGGCGATGGCGCTGCTGGCCATCACCGACGCGCGTTCGGTGATCGCGGTGATGGTCCCGACCTGGCTTTACGCGATAGGCCATGGCGTTCACATGCCCTGCGGCCAGGCCGGCGCGGTGGGGCCTTTCCCGCAGGCCGCCGGCCTGACGTCGGCGCTGGCCGGCTTCGTCACGGCCTTGCTGGCCTTCGCCATCGGCCTGTGGCTGGGCCGCATGCTCGACGGCACGGTGCGGCCCTTCGCACTGGCCATGGGCAGCGCCGCCGGACTGACGGTGCTGGTGGCCTGGACGCTGGTGCGCCGCCATGGCGCGAAGCTCGGCCATGCCTGACGCGGCGCTCAGCGCGGTCGCTCTGGCGGCGCCGGCCGCAGAACCGTTGCGGGCGGTCGCCCTGGCCGGGCCGACCGCCAGTGGAAAGAGCGCGCTGGCGATGGCCGCCGCCGCGCGCTGGCCGGTCGAGATCGTCAGCGTCGATTCGGCCCAGATCTACCGCGGGCTGGACATCGGCACCGCCAAGCCCGACGCCGCCGACCGCGCCGCCGTGCCGCACCACCTGATCGACATCCTGGAGCCGACCGAAGCCTATTCGGCAGCGCGCTTCGTCGCCGATGCGCGCCAGCGCATCGCCGAGATCAACGCCCGCGGCCGCACCGCGCTGCTGGTGGGCGGCACGATGCTGTACTTCAAGGCCTTGATCGAGGGCCTGGACCGCATGCCGGCGGCCGACCCCGCGGTGCGCGCCGCGATCGACGCCCGCGCCGCCACCGTGGGCTGGCCGGCGCTGCACGCCGAACTGGCCCGCGTCGACCCGGTCACCGCGGCCCGGCTGCCGCCCACCGACGCCCAGCGCATCCAGCGCGCGCTCGAGGTCTGGGCCGTCAGCGGCCAGCCGCTGAGCCAGTTCCATGGCCAGGACCGCGCGCCCGGGCTGGCCCTGCCGCTGCTGGCGCTGGAACCGGTCTCGCGCGCCTGGCTGCACCTGCGCATCGCGCAGCGCTTCGACGCGATGCTGGCGGCTGGCCTGGTCGACGAGGTGCGGGGCTTGCGCGCACGCGCCGACCTGCAGCCCGAACTGCCGGCGCTGCGCTGCGTGGGCTACCGCCAGGCCTGGGCCGCGCTGGAGGCCGGCGACCTGGCGCCGCTGCGCGAACAAGGCCTCGCCGCCACCCGCCAGTTGGCCAAGCGCCAGCTGACCTGGCTGCGCAGCATGGCGCGCCAGGTGATCGCCTGCGACGCGCCGCAGGCCGAGGCGGCCGGGCTGGCGGCGCTGGCTGACCTGCTCGCGCTTCAGGGGTCGGCATGAGCGCCGCGGTGGAGGTCAGCGCCGCGCTGGAGATCACCGGCCTGACAAGGAGCTACGACGCCAGCACGGTGTTCAGCGGCGTCGACCTGCGGCTTGAGCGCGGTGAGTTCGTCGCGCTGCTGGGCGAGTCGGGCGTGGGCAAGTCCACGCTGCTGAACTGCATCGCCGGCCTGGACGACCCCGACGGCGGGCAGGTGGTGCTGGCCGGCGCGCTGGTGCGCAGCCTGCCCGAACCGGCGCGGGCCAGGCTGCGGCGCGAAAAGCTGGGCTTCGTGTTCCAGGCCTTCCACCTGCTGCCGCACCTGAACGTGGCCGAGAACGTGGCGCTGCCGCTGCTGCTGCTGGGCCGGCCCGACGACGCCCGAGTCGCAGCGCTGCTGGCGGCGGTGGGCCTGGCCGGCCTGGGGCACCGCAGCCCGGCGCAGCTCTCGGGCGGGCAGTTGCAGCGGGTGGCGCTGGCGCGCGCGCTGGTGCACCAGCCGCTGCTGATCCTGGCCGACGAGCCCACCGGCAACCTCGACCCCAGCACCGCCGAGCGCATGCTCGACCTGCTGGTGGCCCAGGTGCGCCAGGAAGGCGCGGCCTGCCTGCTGGTGACGCATTCGGCCGCCGCCGCGGCGCGCGCCGACCGGGTGCTGAGGCTGACGGCCACGGGCATCGTCGCGGCCTGACGCCAGCGGCCGGGCAGGCGCAAACGCGGCAAGCCAAAGCCCGCCTGGCCGCAAGCCTCGGCAGTCGCGTCCCGGACAGGGCGCCGGGCCAGGTGCTGCTCACAATGCACGCTGCCCGCAGCTCAAGCCACCATGGCATCACACCAAGGCCCAACCGAGGATTGCCGATGAACCCCGCCACCGCGACCCACGCCCAAGATCCCGCCGCCTTCGTGGCCGACCCGGCGGCCGGGGCCGCGTTGCGCAGCGCACGCCCGGCCGGCCACGGTGCCGTGCGGGCCTACGACTGGATCGCCCACCACCGGGCGCACCGGCCAAGCAAGGAGGCGGTGCGCGAGTTGTCACCGCCGCGCAGCCTGTCCTATGCCGATCTGGATCGCCGCGCCGACACACTGGCCGCCTACCTGAACACGCTGGGCCTGGGCCGTGGCGACCGTGTCGCCCTGCTGGCGCACAACGGCGTCGAGACCTTCGACCTGCAGTTCGCCTGCGGCCGCGGCGGGGCCATCGCGGTGCTGCTGAACTGGCGGCTGACGGTGCCCGAGCTCGAGTACATCCTCAAGGACAGCGCGCCGCGGCTGCTGATCCACGACGTCGAATTCACCGACACGGCCCAGGTGTTGCAGCGGCTGTGCGGCATCCCGACCCTGCTGTGCATAGACAAGCGCGCCGCCGCCGAGGCCAACCCCTACGAAGCCGCGCTGGCGGCCTGCCGGGACAAGCCAGCCCCGCGCGAGGCGCTGACCCACGACGACGTGGTCACCATCATGTACACCTCGGGCACCACCGGTCATCCCAAGGGCGCGATGATCACCCACGGCATGAACTTCTGGAACTGCGCCAACCTCGGCACGCCCGCCGGGGTGGGGCAGGACACGGTGCAGCTGGTGATCTTGCCGCTGTTCCACACCGGCGGCTTGAACTGCTATGCCAACCCGGTGCTCCATGCCGGCGGCACGGTGGTGATCATGCGCAGCTTCGACCCCGGCCAGGCGCTGCGGGTGATAGGCGACCCGGCCCAGCGCATCAGCCATTTCTTCGGCGTGCCGGCGCCCTACCAGTTCATGGCCCAGCACCCCGACTTCGCGGCCACCGACCTGTCGCGGCTGCGCAGCGCCGGGGTGGGCGGCGCGCCCTGCGCGCTGACGATATTGCAAGCCTGGGCCGACCGCGGCGTGCTGCTGATGCAGGGCTTCGGCATGACCGAGACCAGCCCGGCCTGCATCTTCCTCGACCCGGTCGACGCGATCCGCAAGCTCGGCTCGACCGGCAAGGTGCTGATGCACACCGAGGCGCGAATCGTCAACGACGCCGGAGGCGACTGCGCCGCCAACGAGATCGGCGAGCTGTGGGTGGCCGGCCCGAACATCACGCCCGGCTACTGGAACCGCCCCGACGCCACCGCCGCAGCGTTCGAAGGCCGCTGGCTGAAGACCGGCGACGCCGCGCGCCAGGACGACGAAGGCTTCTTCTACATCGTCGACCGCTGGAAGGACATGTACATCTCGGGCGGCGAGAACGTCTACCCGGCCGAGGTGGAGAACGTGCTCTACCAGCTGCCGCAGGTGGCCGAGGCCGCGGTGATCGGCGTGCCCAGCGACAAATGGGGCGAGGTCGGACTGGCCGTGCTGGTGCTCAAGCCCGGCCAGAGGCTGGACCGGGACAGCGTGATCGCCCACTGCGGCGCGCGGTTGGCCCGCTTCAAGCTGCCCCGGGACATCGCGATCGTCGATGCGCTGCCACGCAACGCCACAGGCAAGGTGCTCAAGCGCGAGCTGCGCAGGCAGTTCTCGGGCGGCCAGGCGCCGGCCATCGCTTGAACGCCTTGAACCCCGAAAACCATTCGAATCTGGAGCTCGACAGCATGAACGATTGGGAGTGTTTTGATGTCTCGCTGGACGGCGGCGTGGCCCATGTCCGGATGAACCACCCCGAACGCCACAACAGCATGGTGCCCGCGTTCTGGTCCGAACTCCCGCGCCTGGTGCGCGGGCTGGACGAGGCCGGCGGCACCCGCGTGATGGTGCTGTCGTCCGTAGGCCGGCACTTCAGCGCCGGCATGGACCTGGCGGTGTTCGAGTCGGCGGGCACGCTGGGCACCGCCAACGTCACCGCGCGCGAGCAGTTCCGTCAGCAGTTGAAGCGGCTGCAGGCGTCTTTCAGCGCCATTGCCGAGGCCCGCTTCCCGGTCATCGCGGCGATCCAGGGCGCCTGCATAGGCGGCGGTGTCGACCTGACCACCGCATGCTGCCTGCGCTACTGCACGCGCGAGGCCTACTTCTGCATCCAGGAGATCAACATCGGCATGATGGCCGACGTCGGCACCTTGAACCGCATGCCGCGGCAGATCCCCGAGGCGGTGATGCGAGAACTGGCCTACACCGGCGACCGCCTGGGCGCCGAGCGCGCCGAGCGGCTGGGCTTCGTCAACGGCCTGTTCGACGACCACGCGGCCCTGCTGGCGGGCGTGCTGGCAGTCGCCCACAAGATCGCCGCCAAGGCGCCCATGGCCATCGCAGCCACCAAGGAGATGATCGACTACGCGCGCGACCACTCGGTGGCCGAGTCGTTCGCCCACCTGAACGCGCTGCAGCCCGGCGTGTTCGACCCGCAAGACATCGCGCTGGCGGTGGCCGCGCAGAAAAACGGCCAGGCGGCACAGTTCGCCGACCTGGCGCCGCTCAGGCCAGAGATGGGCTGACATGGGCTGAAACCCTGGCCCGCCTGCCCTGCCCCTGAATCACCCCCTCCATCAACCAACAAACACTGAACCCAGGAGACTCGACATGGACATTCAAGGCAAGGTCGTCATCATCACCGGCGGCGCCAGCGGCATAGGCGCCGGGCTGGCCGAACGCTTTGCCGCCGACGGCGCGCGCGGCATCGTGGTGGCCGACATCCAGTTGGCACAGGCCGAAGCCGTGGCCGCGGCGATCAATGCCGACGGCGCGCAGCGCGCGATGGCGCTGCGCTGCGATGTCAGCGTCGAGGCCGACATCCAGGCGCTGGTGGCCGCCACCCGGGAGCGCTTCGGCCAGGTCGACATCTATCTGTCCAACGCCGGCATAGGCGGCGCCTCGGGCGGCTTCGAGGTCGAAGACCCGCTGTGGGACAAGATGTGGCAGATCCACGGCATGGCCCATGTCTGGGCGGCGCGCGCGGTGGTGCCCGAGATGGTGGCGCGCGGCGAGGGCGGCTTCGTCGTCACCGCCTCGGCGGCCGGCCTGCTCAACATCGTCGAGAGCGCGCCCTACGCCGTCACCAAGCATGCCGCCGTGGCCTTTGCCGAATGGCTGCGCCTGGCCTATGGCCGGCGCGGCGTGCGGGTGTCGTGCCTGTGTCCGCAGGGCGTGGCCACCGCGATGACCGCCGGTGGCGCCGGATCGGCCGAGGTGGACGGCATGCTGAGCCCCGCCCAAGTGGCCGCCGATGTGGTGGCGGCGCTGCGCGACGAGACCTTCCTGGTGCTGCCGCATCCGGAAGTGCTGACTTATCTTCGCGGCAAGACCCAGAACTACGACCGCTGGCTGGGCGGCATGCAAAAGCTCTACGCCAAGCAGGTGTTGGGCCAGTAAGCATCTATAGCCCCCGGCCACCTCGGCCGTGCTTGACGGGCCGGCTTCTGCCGGTCGGCCCTGCCAGCATCGCAGGTCAGCGCGCCAATGCCTTGATGCGCGACCAAAGCAAGGCCTTGGACACGGTGTCCATCCGCATGTCCAGCATGCAGCGGTCCAGGCGGTGGGGACGTTCCCTCAAGTCTTGGATCGCCTTGGCCAAGTCGGCCTCCACGCTGTCCCCATAGGCGCCCTTCGCCTTGGCGATGGCCCGCTGCAGCAGTTTGCTGGGCGGCGCCATCATGGCCAGGTCGATGAGGTCACGGCAGAGCACGGCGTCGTCACGCCAGCGGTCGGAATTGGCCAGCAGTTTGCTCGTGACCCTGTCGAGTGGCGTCAAGGTGGCCACACCGCAGAGGCGGTCGTCGGCACCCGGGGCTTCGAGTTCGATGCGGCCTTCGAGCACGATCTCGAACTTGATGTCGAAACCTTCCACCCTAAGCAAGGTGCGAATGCCGTACTGGTCGGCGCGCATCTCGCGCGCCTGTTGCAGCGCGTGGCCAGGCTTGACGATGGCGCGCATCCCTTCCGGCCCGGTCAGCCGCTGGCGCAACTGCCGGTAACCGTCCACCCGGGACACCAGGAAGTCGATGTCGACAGACTCGCGGTATTCACCGTAGCGCAGCGCCATGGCCGTGCCACCCCCGAAGAGGCAGGCATGGGATGCCAAGGCGTCGGCGTCCAGCGCCAGCAGCACGCTGGCGATGCGGCGATGGTGTTCACGTTCAAACAAGCAGGCGCCCTCCCCCCAATGGGTCGACCAGCGCCTTCACCAGCGCGCGCTCGCCCGGCTCGAGGGCGGCCGGGTCAATGTGCCGCCAGTTGCGTTCGTACAGGCTCAGTGCGTCAGCCGGGCTGAGTTCGGTGACGCCAGGGCGTTGCCAGGCCAGGCGCTTGAGCTGCGGGTAATCGTCCAGACGCAGACGGGCCGGCAGGCCTGTGGCAAGCGCCGCCGGCGGGGCCTTGGGCGCGCGCGGATCGCTCAGGTCCAGTTCAAGGCCGACCGCGGCGATCGCGCTGAGGTAGGCGCCCATGGTGACCGAGGGTTCGCCGCGCTCGATGCGGTGCAGCGTGACGCGCGACAGGCCTGCCGCCTCGGCCGCCAGCGTCGCGCTGACCTTCTGCCCTTGCCGATGGGCGCGGATTCGCCCACCCATGGCTTGCAGTGTTGCAGCGAGAACTTCACCGACCGGAGGGGATTTGGCGGGCATTGTGTTTCCCATTCTAAACATTTACCCTGCTTTGTACAGAATGGGAATCATGAATTCGAGACTGACGTCCGCCAGACCCACGCCCCCGGCGCTGACTGCTTCGCGGCACCAAGAGGCCCGCCACGCCTGAGCGGGTAGAGTTCGGCCAGGCGCCCGAGTCGCGTCAGTGACCGTGCCAACCAGCGACGGGCCCGACACTGCGACCGCTATCGCCGGCCCCGCTCAGCCGGTCCCACACTGCCCCTGTCTTTGGAGACAAACAAGATGTTCAAGGCCTTGTTGCTTGAAAACGCGCCCAGCTTTTCGGCGTCGGTCCAATCGGTCGATACGGCCCGCCTGCCTGCCGGCGATGTGACGGTGGCGGTCGCGTACTCGACGCTGAACTACAAGGATGGCCTGGCCATCACCAACCGCAGCCCGGTGGTGCGGCAGTGGCCCATGGTGGCCGGCATCGACGGCGCGGGCACGGTGCTCGAGTCGACCCACCCGGATTGGAAGCCCGGTGACGCCTTCGTGCACAACGGCTGGGGCGTGGGTGAAACCCATTGGGGCTGCCTGGCCGAGCGGGCGCGGCTCAAGGGCGACTGGCTGGTCAGGCTGCCGGCGGCCTTCACGCCCCGGCAGGCCATGGCCATAGGCACCGCCGGCTACACCGCGATGCTGTGCGTGATGGCGCTGGAGGACAGCGGCGTCGAACCCGGCGCGGGCGAGGTGCTGGTGACCGGTGCGACCGGCGGCGTGGGCAGCGTGGCCGTGGCGCTGCTGTCCAGGCTGGGCTATACCGTGGTGGCGTCCACCGGCAAGGCGTCTGAAGAGGCCTACCTGCGCCAACTGGGGGCTGCGGCCATCATCGACCGCGCCGCTCTGGCCCAGCCGGGCAAGCCGTTCCAGAAAGAGCGCTGGGCCGGCGTGGTCGACGCGGTGGGCTCACACACCCTGGCCAATGCGCTGGCGCAAACCCGCTACGGCGGCACGGTGGCCGCCTGCGGCCTGGCCCAGGGCATGGACCTGCCGACCAGCGTGATGCCCTTCATCCTGCGTGGCGTCAGCCTGATCGGCATCGATTCGGTGATGGCGCCGCGGGCGCTGCGCCAGCGCGCCTGGGACCGCCTGGCCCGCGACCTCGACCTGAGCAAGCTCGAACACATGATCGACGAGGTGCCGCTGGAGGGCGCCGTCGCCAAGGCCCAGGCCTTGATGGACGGCCAGGTGCGCGGCCGGGTGGTGGTGCGCATCGCCTGATGCGTCGGGTGGTCTGATGCATCGGGTCGCCTGATCAGCGCTGCGCCGGCGCCGCAGCGCGGTCTGGCGCAATCCCGGCCATCACTTGGCGGACCGCCGTGCCACACCCCTCAGAGGCTGAGAGAAATTCGAGCGTGACCGAGCAAGGTGCCAAAACGTGCTCGATCTAGGCGCAAAGCGCAGACATAGCCCGGGCTATGGCGAGCATTTGCAACGACGAGCGGGTGCGTTTTGGCGTGGTGAGCGGGCATGATCGAAAAACTCTCAGCCTCTCAGCCTCTCAGCCTCTCAGCCTCTCAGCCTCTCAGCCTCTCAGTCGCTGGCGATGCCGGCGTTGCCCTGCACGCCCAGCAGGGTCGGCGTGTTGATGCGGCGCGGCCCGACATGCCCGCCAGGCTGGGACTTGAGCCAGCCCTCGACGACGTCCCAGACCGGCTGGCTGCCGGGCGCCGTGCGCGCCGCCTCGCTGACCGACGCCCAGCCGGCCACCTTGTACTTGCGGTCGGCGTCCAGCGGCCGGCCGGCCAGCCGCAGGTCGCTGATGCGCCTGCCCATGCTTTCCGCCGGCGCGCAGCGGTAGGCCAGCCCGCCCACGCGCACCATGTCACCGCCCTGCTGCAGGTAGGGGTCGGGGTTGAACAGGTTGTCGGCCACGTCCTCCAGCACCGCCTTGATCGCCTCGCCGGTCATCTCGCTGACGCTGGCCTGCGGGTAGGTGATGGCCAACTGGTCCATCATCAATTCGCGTGTGATGGCGTCGCCGGGCAGCAGCGTCGTGCCCCAGCGGAAGCCGGGCGAGAAGGCGATCTCGGCGCCCTGCACCTCCATCAAGGCGTCGCAGACCAGCTGGTCCCAGCTGCCGTTGAAGTTGCCGCGCCGGTACAGCAGGCCGTCGGTGATGGCCAGGGTCTCGCCCAGCCTGGCCGCGTAAGGCTGGCGGACCCGGGCGATCAGCGCCGCCATCGCCGGGTCGGCCACCAGCTGGTTGGCGAAAACCGGCAGCAGCCGGTAGCGGAAGTCGGCCACCCGGCCGCCCTTGACGTCGAAATCCATCACGCCCAGGAACTTGCCGTGGCTGCCCGCATTGGTGACCAGCGTCTGGCCGCCGGCGTTGG
Source organism: Burkholderiales bacterium (assembly GCA_947453625.1). Lineage (GTDB taxonomy): Bacteria > Pseudomonadota > Gammaproteobacteria > Burkholderiales > Burkholderiaceae_C > Pseudaquabacterium. The sequence continues at coordinate 42,822 of CANGHK010000035.1, read as the reverse complement.
CCACGGGCACGGCCACCGGCATGCCGTCGTGGGTGTGGCCGCCGAAGATGGCGTCCAGGCCGCGCAGCCGGCTGGCCAGCTTCAAATCGACGTCCATGCCGTTGTGCGACAGCAGCACCACCACCGCTGCGCCCTTGGCGCGCGCCTGATCCACCATGCGCTGGAGGTTTTCTTCCTGGATGCCGAAGCTCCAGTCGGCCACCAGGTAACGCGGGTTGGCGATCGGCGTGTAGGGAAAGGCCTGGCCGATGATGGCCACCTGCACCCCGTTGACCGCCTTGAGGACATAGGGCTTGAAGACCGGGTCGCCGAAGTCTTGCGTCTTGACGTTCTGCGCCACGAAGTCGATGCGGCCCTTGAAGTCCTGGTCGACGATCTGCGTCACCCGCTCCATGCCGTGGGTGAATTCCCAGTGGCCGGTCATCACGTCCACGCCCAGCAGCTTGCAGGCGTCGACCATGTCCTGCGCGCCCGTCCACAGCGCGGTGGCCGATCCCTGCCAGCTGTCGCCGCCGTCCAGCAGCAGCGCGCCGGGCCGGCTGGCCTTGATCTGCCGGACCAGCGTCGCCAGCTGGGCAAAGCCGCCCAGCCGGCCATAGCGCCGCGCCGCCTGTTCGAAGTCGACCCCGCTGTGGGCGAAGGCCTGCGCGCTGCCCGGCTGCAGGCCGGTGGCTTTCAGCAGCGCGTCGCCCACCAAGTGCGGCAGCCGGTCGCGCATGCCGGCCACGCCGATGTTGACGCCGGGCTCGCGGTAATGCACCGGCAGCAACTGGGCATGGCAGTCGGTCATGTGCAGCAGCGACACATTGCCGAAGCCGGGCAGGTCGTACAGGCCTTGCTGGGCGGTGGCCGCATCGGCGTGGGCAAACCGGCCCAGGCTCAGGCCAGCGGCCGACGCCGCGCCCAGCACCTGCAGGAACTCGCGCCGGGACAGGCTCACGACCTACGCCCTAAGGGCTCACTGGTTGGCGACCGACTTCGGGTCCAGAATCAGCGCCATCAAGTCCTTCAACTGGCGCTCGTCGAGCAAGCCGCCATGGCCGAAGCGCGGCATGCCCGAGCAGGCGTTGAAGGCCTTCGCGTTCCACAGCTTGGTCCAGGTGTACTCGACCACCGGCCTGGCCGCGGCGCTGTCCGGGTCGGTGATGCCGCGCGACTTGCCGTAGCGGTAGAGGCTGGGGCCCAGCGTGCCAAAGGCGATCTCGGCCGGGCTGATCTGGTGGCAGTTGTAGCAGTTGCCGCCATTGGCCGCGGTGGCCGCCGACTTGTCGGTCCAGGTCATGCCGCGGCCGTTCTGCGCCAGCTTCTCGCCCTCGCGCCAGTCGCCGATGAACTTGCCATCGGCGGGCAGGCGCACGCTCGCCAGCGCGGCCTGGCGGATCGCGCCGGCCACGTCCTCGGGCGGGCTGCCGCCCTGTGCCTGCGAGCAGGCCGCGTTGGCGCCGTCCTGCTGCAAGCGGTCGATCTTGGCGATGCCCTCGTCGCGGAACGAGCCGGCCATCATCCGCGCCAGCCGCGCGTCGTCGTCGGGCGTGGTCGTGGTCGACGTCGAAGCGCAGCCCGCGACCAGCAAAGCGGCCACCGCTGCGGCTGCGGCCGCCCGACAACGGGCCAACACCACTGTCCGGGAGTTCTTCATCGGTCCACCTTCAGCGCTTGAGGGCCGGCGCGGCAGATGCCGCACCCTGGGCGTTGACGCCCATGTAGACGCCGAGCGCGATCGTCACCTCCGAGCCATAGCCGGGGTAGGGAAAGCGCTGCTGGCGGAAACAGTCGTTGAGCCGGCGCTGCAAGCTCCACAGCTCGCCGTTGCTCACCCGGTAAGCCGGCCAGGCCGCGAAGCCTATGCCGTTGCCCGGGTTGCGGGTCAGGTCGGGCAGTTCCTGCAGGCGGATGCGCTTGTCGGGCTGGCCGTGGCACGACGCACAGGAAAAATCGTAGGGGCCGGCGCGGTAGAAGAACGCCCGCTTGCCCAGCTGATAGGTCTTGCGCTCGTCGGCATGGTCTTGCGGCAGCTTGAACGCCATGCCGCGCGACGCCGCCGAGATCCAGGCCGTCAGCCCTTCCAGGGTGCGCTGCTCGCCCTGGCCGAAGGGCGTGTTGGCGATCGCCACCGCATCCCAGCCCTGCAGCCGTTCCAGGCAGGTGAGCAACCGCGATTCGAGATCCTGCACCCGGCCGGTGTCGGCGAAATAGCGCGGCAACTCGACGAACGCGCCGCGGACGACCCCCGGCCCCTGGCCCAGGTCGCAGCGCTCCAGCGAGGCGTTCTTCGGCCCGCGCGGGGTCTTCCAGGCGGCTTCGCCCCGGGCTTCGAACAGCTCGGCCGGGTTGTCGTCGGCCAGCATCGCGCGGTATTGCGCGATGGCTTCGGCGGTCGACTTCTGCTGCGCCGCCGCCGTGCCGGCCAGCAGCAGCGCGCCGGTGATCAAAAAATAACGCATGGGTCGGCTCGGGGTTCTGGGTCTGCTGTGGCGGGGGTGGCCGGGTCAGCGCCGCGCGCTCACGTCACCGTGGCTTCGTCGCTGCGCTTGTCGCCGCGGTTGTCGACCCAGCTGATGCTTATCTTGTCGCCAGCCTTCGCGCCCTTGACATTGAACTGCAGGAAGGGGTTCTTCGCGATCGACGGCCCCCATTGCGCCGTCATCACGGTCTTGCCGTTGAGTTGCGCGCTGACCTCCTGGATATGCCAGGCCGGGATGGTCTTGCCGGCCGCGTCCTTGCGCAAGCCGGTCTCCATCTCGTGGGCCATCAGCACGCGCACGATGGCCTTGTCGCCAGCGGCTTGGGCGCGTATGCGCATCGGGTCTGCCATGGTGTTTCTCCTGGGGATTCAATACCGCAATAACGCCATACCGGCCGGCGACGGGTGCGTGACGGGCGCCAACCCGCGCACGCCGCCGAGCTTACCTTGACCCACCCAGCCGCTCACCCCGCCCCGAAATCCGCGCCCAGGTGGCCGACCTTGACGAGGATCAGCGCGCCTTCCGGGCCGGTAAACGGCGCGTGCCGGCTCCAGCGCGGGCTGCGCAGCCAGGTACCGGCCGGGTAGTCGCCGGCGTCATCGCTGAACACGCCGTCCAGCACCAGGATCTCCTCACCGCCCGGGTGCACATGGGCGTTGAAGCGGGTGTTCGGCGCCCAGCGCACCAGCGCCGTGTCGACGCCGTCATGGGCGTGCAGCGGCATCACCGACAAGCCGGGCACCAGGCCTTGCCGCCACGGCAGGCTTCTGGTGTCGTGCCGCACGCTGGCCAGGTCGTCGGGTGCAAACTGCCGCAGCTTGACGAACAGCAGGCAGCCCTCGCGCGAGAACGGGGCGTGGGCGCTGCCGGGCGGGTTGCGCAGGTAGCTGCCCGCGGCATGGTCGCCGCTCTCGTCCGAGAACACGCCCTCGAGCACCAGGATTTCTTCACCCCCGTCGTGCGCATGGCGGTCGAAGCGGGCGCCGGGCGCATAGCGCACGATGCTGGTGGCGCGGGCCACTTCGCCGCCCACCCGGTCGAGCATGCGGCGGGCTACGCCGGGCTGCGGCGAAGGCGTCCAGGCCGCGTCGGCCGCGCGGGCCACGATGCGTATCGAAAAGTCGTCGTTCAGGGTCATGGGGAGTCGATCAAGAGCTGGGCAGGCGCATCGTAGGCGGTTTCGTGCTAGCGGCCGGCGCGGCCCATGGAACCCACCTACAGTGGCTGCCCATGAGGATCACGACGATGAACACTGCGCAGGCGATGGGAATGGCGATGACGCTGGCGGTGCCGGCCGCGGGCCTGGGGGCGCGCCGATGAGCGCCGGCGCCTGGTGGGCCTGGCCGGCGGCGCTGGCGCTCTACCTGGTGTTCAGGCTGTGGTACGACAACTGGCGCGGGCCGCTCAAGCCGGCCGAGGTCGAGGCGATCATGGCAGCGGCGGCTGAGTTGACCCGGGCGCCGGGCGGGGGCCACACCGACCTGGCGGTGTTGCGGGCTTTTCTCGAGGCCGACGATGGCCGCGAGTTCATCATGAGCAACCTGGTGGGCCTGCACCCGCAAGCCGTGCCGCACCCCGAGACTGGCGTGCCCACGCCGGCACCGGTGCTGTTGCGCCGCTATGTCGGCGGCTTCCTGCCGGCGCTGTTGCGCCATGGCGGCCACCCGATGATGGCGCTGCGCAAGGTGGGCGGTTATGTCGACTCGTGGAACACGCCGCCCGACCCGGGCTGGCATCTCGTCGGCGCGATGCGCTACCGCAGCCGGCGCGACATGATGAAGCTGGCTTTCGACCCCGGCTTGCGCCAGGCCCACCCGTTCAAGACCGCGGCCACGGCCACGACCTTCTCGTTCCCGACCCAGGTGGTGGCGGCCTTCGCGCTGGGGCCGCGCCTGTGGGTGGCGCTGGCGCTGGCGCTGGCGGCGTCGTTGACGCATCTGGCCAGCCTGATCGCCATGCTCGGCCGGTAGCGCCTGCCTGCAAGACATCGGCGCCGAGCCCAGCGGCTCAGCCGCCCGCCGTGTTGCCCAGCGGAAGGCCGGCCTTGATCAACCACCAGCGCGTCTTGGACACCGCGTGGAAGGCGCGCGCCTGGCCGCTGGCATCGGGCACCGGGCTGCCGTGGGCCATCTGCAAGGTGATGGTGCGCCGCGCATCGGCGTTGGGCTTGCACAGCCAGTTGCGGCCATCCTCGATCTGGCAATCGGTGAACTTGCCCGACGGCTCGGCCGAGCCCACGGTCCAGAAGATCACCTCGCGGTGCGGCTTGAGCGCGCGGAACCTGAAGCGGTCACCGGCGGCCAGCCGACCGCTGCACAGCCTGCCTTGCCACTGGCCCGGCCCAGACCCCTGGACGCAGTCGGCGGTGTAGACCGTTCGTTCACCCTGCAGGGTGATGGCATCGCTGCCCCAGGTCACCGCGCCAAGCGCGGCGATCACGGCCAGATAGATGAACCAGGTTCTCATGCCCGGATTGTCGGGGGCGCAGGCCGCGCCTGCACCGCCTGTTCAAGGGTGACCAGGGTGACCAGGGTCACCGGGCCGAATCTTCCGCGTTGGCCGCGGCAGCCGACAGCAGGAAATGCCCGCGGGCCACCGCGATCGGGTAATCCGGTCCCCGCTGCCAGCAGCGCACCTGCACCAGCGCAGCGCGCGCCCCCACCCGCACCACGGTGCAGTCGGCGAAGGTCTCCTCGGGACGGCCGGCCCGCAGGTAGTCGATGGAGAAATCGATGCACTTGGGCGATTTGGCGCCCTGCAGGGTGCGGATCAGGTGCAGCGTGGCGGCGGTCTCGGCGAAGCCAGCGATCACGCCGCCGTGCAGCGCCGGCAGCCGGGGGTTGCCGATCAGCATGTCCTGGAACGGCAGGCGGAACAGCGGGGCCTCGGCGCCTGGCGCCACGCGTATGCCCAGGAACTCCACATAGGGAATCGGGCTGCCGGCCAGCACCGCCTCGCTGGCGGCCGGCGGCTGCCAGGGCCGGTCCACCGCGGGCTGAGCCGCCTCGGGCGGGGCCGGCTGCGGCTGGCGCGATCCCGCGGGCGTCGAGAGCATGAACGACGCCTGCACCACTGCGATAGGCTCGTCGCGCTGGCGTTGCCAGACCTCGCCGCGCACGAAAGCGACGTTGCGCGTGATCCGGTAGCAGTGCGCGTCGCAGTGCACCTCATGCCCCGGGCTGGCCACGCGCAGGTAGTCCATGCGCAGGTCCAGCGTGGCATAGGGCACGCGCGCGGTCAGCGCCGCGCCCACCGCCAGCCCGCAGGTCGAGTCGGCCAGCACCGTCAGGACGCCAGGGTGCAGCAGCCCGCGCACCGGTTCGCCCACCCATTCCGGCCGGGCCGGCATCGTCATCGATCCGCGCGCGCTGTCGACCGCGGTTATGCGGGCGCCGATCTCGTGCATGTGCGGCGTGCGCGAGACGTATTTGCGGTTCAGGTCATCCAGGATAGCGTTCATCGGCCTGATGGTAGCGGCCTTCGGTGCCGGCACCGCACCGAGCCCGGCCGCGACACCGCAGCAAGGCCGACAGGGCTCAGACTGGCGCGCCTGGCGTCTTGGCGGGCGGGTTGGGCGGCCTGGGCGCCGTGTCTTCGCCGAACAGGTCGAAGACCAGTCCGCGCAGCCACTGGTGGGCGGGCGAGCGGTGCACCTTGGCGTGCCAGAAAAGGTTGATGGCGATCTCTGGCAAGTCGACCGGGTGCGGCCGGAAGGCGAGGTCGAAGGGTTGGACCAGGCTTTCGGCCAGGCGCTCGGTCACCGTGGCCACCATGTCCGAGCGCCGCAGCAGATGGCCCACGCTGACGTAGTGCGGGATGGTCAGGCACACGCTGCGGTCGACCCCGGCGCGCCGGATCAGTTCGTCGACCTTGCCGTGGCCGGTGCCGGCCGAGACGATGATCAAGTGCTCGGCCAACTGGAAATCCGCCACCGACATGCCCTGGCGGTCCAGCGAATGGCCCTTCCTGAACAGGCAGACATAGCGCTGCCGAAACAATCTGCGCTGGAAGAAGCCCGCCTTGAGCTGCGGCAGCAGGCCGATGGCCAGGTCCACCTTACCGGCTTCCATGTCGTCGCGCAGGGTCGTCGCCGTGGTGCGCACCGTGCTGAGTGACACGCCAGGGGCTTGCTGGCGCAGGCGCTCGACGAGTGTCGGCAGGAAAACGATCTCGCCGATGTCGGTCATGCCGACCGTGAACGAGCGCTTGACGCTGGCAGGGTCGAAGCGGCTGTGCTGGTTCAGGCCGCCGTGGATCATGCCCAGCGCATAGCCCAGGGGCTCGGCAAGCTGCTCGGCAAACGGCGTCGGCATCATGCCGGCCGGCGTCCTGACGAACAAGTCGTCGCCGAACTGGCGGCGCAGCTTGGCCAGCGTGTTGCTGACCGCCGGCTGGGTCAGGCCCAGTCTTTCGGCCACCTTGGACACGCTGCGCTCGACCATCAATTGCTGAAACAGCACCAACTGGTTCAGATCGATGTCCGACAGTTCCATGGGCTCTCCATCACTTGCAGTGATACATCACATTCAAGCGATTCTATTTGCCGAATGATGCGGTTGAGGAATGATCCCCACACCGCATAGAAGCCGCCATGGACATCCTCGTTCAACCCCTCAACCGCGTCATCCAGGTCCCGCCTGGCGCCAACCTGCTGAAGGCGCTGCAGGACGCCCAGGTGCCGATGTCGTACTCGTGCATGGCCGGGCGCTGCGGCACCTGCCGCTGCCGGGTGCTGGCCGGCGAGGTGATGGCAGGGTCGGCCGTGCAGCAGCGGCCGCTCGATGGCGGACAGGACTGTGTGCTGGCCTGCCAGACCTACCTGACCGAGCCCTGCACGATAGAGATCCCCGAGCCCGACGAGGTGGTGGTGCACCCGGCGCGCATCGTCAAGGCCGCGGTCGCGGGCCTAGAGGACCTGACCCACGACATCAAGCGGCTGGTGCTGCGACCGGCCAAGCCGGTCGAGTTCTCGCCCGGCCAGTATGTGCAGCTCCAGTTCACGCCTGACCTTGCGCGGCCGTACTCGATGGCCGGGCTGACAGGTGACGGCCTGTTCGAGTTCCATGTCCGCCGGGTTCCCGACGGCCGGGTGACCGGCTACATCGCGCACAGCCTGAAGATCGGTGACGCTGTGAAGGTCAGCGGTCCGCTGGGCTCGGCCTACCTGCGCCGCAAGCACGAGGGCCGCATGCTCTGCGTGGCAGGTGGCACGGGGCTGGCGCCCATCCTGTCGATACTGCGCGGCGCGGTCGCGCTGGGCATGAGGAACCCGGTCCACCTGTACGTCGGCGTGCGATCGCCGCGCGACATCTACGGCATGGACTGGATAGACGCGTTGAAGCGGGATCTCCCGGGCCTGACCGTCCACGTCGTCGTGACTTCCGGCGGAGATCCGGCAATCCATCGCTGCGGCCTGGTCACCGACGCGATCGTGCAAGACCATGGCGACCTGAGCGGCTGGCGCGCCTACCTGTGCGGATCGCCGCCCATGGTCGAGGCGGCGACGGTGCTGGCCCGGCGCTTGGGTCTGGCAGCCGGACATATCCATGCCGACGCGTTCTACACCCAAGGCACTTGAGGAGACACCCCATGCACGCTGCCCAGATTCCGCCCGACGCGCTGCGCCAACGCGCCGACTACTACGACCGCATAGGCAGCCACCACATGACGCCGCTGTGGGAGGTGCTCGGTGCGCTGGTGCCGCCGCAACCCCGCTCGCCGGCGTCGGCCCACCTGTGGCGCTACAGCGAACTGCGCGACCAGGTGATGGAGGCTGGCCGGATGATCAGCGCCGAAGAGGCCGAGCGGCGGGTGCTGATCCTGGAGAACCCCGCGCTGCGCGGACAGTCGTGCATCACGCAGTCGCTCTACGCCGGGCTGCAACTGATCATGCCGGGGGAGGTGGCGCCGGCCCATCGCCATAGCCAGTCTGCGCTGCGCCTGGTGCTCGACGGCGAGGGCGCGTACACGTCGGTCGACGGCGAGCGTACGACGATGCGCCGCGGCGACTTCATCATCACGCCCGCCTGGACCTGGCATGACCACGGCAATCTCGGCGACCAGCCGGTGGTCTGGCTCGACGGGCTGGACATCCCGATCGTGCGATTTCTCGATGCCGGTTTTGCCGAGCGCAGCGAGCAGCCGTCTCAAGCGCCGCTGCGCCCCGAAGGCGATGCGCTGGCCCGCTACGGCGCCAACATGGTGCCGCTGGACTACCAGCCCAAGCCGGCCGATCCGACGCGGGTCTTCGTCTACCCGTTCGAGCGCACCAAGGCCTCGCTGCTGGCCATCTCGCACGGCATGCCGGACGCTCACCACGGTTTCAAGCTGCGCTACGTGAACCCGGCCACCGGCGCCTCGCCGATGCCCACCATAGGCACTTTTGCGCAGTGCCTGCCGGCGGGCTTCGAGACCCAAGCGGTGCGCTGCACCGACGGCACGGTGCATGTCTGTCTGGAGGGCGGTGGCGAGGCCCGCGTCAGCGGCCTGTCTGGCGACGTGAGCTGGCGCTTCCAGCAGAACGACGTGTTCGTCGTGCCGTCCTGGCATGCGCTGCAACTGCGCGCCGACCGCGATGCCGTGCTGTTCAGCTTCTCCGACCGGCCGGTGCAGCAGGCGCTGGGGCTGTGGCGCGAGGAACGGCTGTGACCGATCGCCAGGGGCCGGACGCGATCGCGGTCCGGCTGACGGGCTGAAGACCGGCGGCCTTGCGCCATAGCCAACACAGGAGACAACACATGAACGAAACCTCCGCTGTCTTTCCCGACCAACCGGTGTGGGAAGGCGACGGCACCCACCGCATTCCCTTCCGCGCTTACACCAGCGAAGCGATCTACCGCAAGGAGCTCGAGCGATTTTTCTACCAGGGCCACTGGTGTTACATCGGCCTGGAGGCCGAAGTGCCCAACCCGGGCGACTACAAGCGCACGGTGGTGGGAGAGCGCTCGGTGATCCTGGCGCGCGACGCCGATGGCGCGCTCAACGTGGTCGAGAACGTCTGCGCCCACCGCGGCATGCGCTTCTGCCGCGAGCGCCATGGCAACCGCAAGGAATTCGTCTGCCCCTACCACCAGTGGAGCTACACCCTCAAGGGCGACCTGCAGGGCGTTCCCTTCCGCCGCGGCGTCAAGCAGGACGGGCAGGTGCATGGCGGCATGCCGGCGGACTTCAAGACCGCCGACCATGGCCTGACCAAGCTGAAGGTCGCCCGCCGCGGCGGCGTGGTCTTCGCGTCCTTCGACCCCGATGTCGAGCCCTTGGCGGACTTTCTCGGCCCCACCATCCTGGGCTATTACGACCGCCTGTTCAATGGCCGCAAGCTCAAGATCCTGGGCTACAACCGCCAGCGCATTCCCGGCAACTGGAAGTTGATGCAGGAGAACATCAAGGACCCCTACCACCCGGGCCTGCTGCACACCTGGTTCGTCACCTTCGGCCTCTGGCGCGCCGACAACAAGTCGCAGCTGCGCATGGACGACCGGCACCGCCACGCCGCGATGATCTCGACGCGCGGCTCAGCCGGCAAGGCCGAGCAGGTCACCCAGGTGGCCAGCTTCAAGGCGGACATGCAACTCCATGATCCGAGCTTCCTCGACATCGTGCCCGAGGCCTGGTGGGGCGGCCCGACGGCCGTGATGACCACCATTTTCCCGAGCGTCATCCTGCAGCAGCAGGTCAACAGCGTCTCGACGCGCCACATCCAGCCCAACGGCCACGGCAGCTTCGACTTCGTCTGGACGCACTTCGGCTTCGAGGACGACAGCCAGGAGATGACGCAGCGGCGTCTGCGCCAGGCCAACCTGTTCGGCCCGGCCGGCTTCGTCTCGGCCGACGACGGCGAGGTGATCGAGTTCAGCCAGCAGGCCTTCGAGAGCAAGCCCTTCCACCGCACTGTCGCCGAACTGGGCGGGCTCGAGGTCGAGGACACCGAGCACATGGTGACCGAGACGCTGATCCGGGGCATGTACCGCTACTGGCGAAACGTGATGGAGGGTGAGCCTCGCGGCTCCACGCCCGCCAGCGCGGGCGTGGACGGGGCGAACGGGCCGGGCCTCCGGACGGGCCCTGGGGAGTAAGCGATGGCGACGAACCTGAACTTCGACGACTGGCTGGCGATCACGCAGCTCTACGCCGACTACGCCAGCGCGGTCGACTCCGGCCACTGGGACCTCTGGCCCGAGTTCTTCACCGACGACTGCGTCTACCGCCTGCAGCCGCGCGAGAACCATGAGCGCGGCTTCCCGCTCGCCACGCTGTCGTTCACCAGCAAGGGCATGCTCAAGGACCGCGTCTACGGCATCCAGGAGACGCTGTTCCACGATCCCTATTACCAGCGGCATGTCGTCGGCTCGCCGGTGATCCGCGAGGCGGCCGACGGACGCTGGCGCTGCGAGGCCAACTACGCGGTCTTCCGCACCAAGCTGTCGGACTTGTCGACGGTGTTCAACGTCGGGCGATATCTCGACCTCATCGTGCGCACACCCGCGGGCCTGAAGTTCGCATCGCGCGAGTGCATCTACGACTCCGAGATGATCCCCAACGCCATCATCTACCCGATCTGAGGCCGCCATGGGCACGAACCACTGGGTCGACGCGCTGTCGGCTGACGACCTGCCCACCGACGATGTCCAGGGCTTTGCGGTCGCCGGACGCGATATCGCGATCTACACCGTGGGCGACGCGGTCTATGCGACGGACAACCTCTGCACCCACGGCCACGCCCGCCTGTGCGACGGCTTCCTGGACGGGCATGAGATCGAGTGCCCGCTGCACCAGGGCAAGTTCGACGTGCGCGACGGCAAGCCGACCTGCGCGCCGGTCACCGAGGCGCTGCGCAGCTACCCGGTCAAGCTCAAGGGCGGCAGGGTGTTCCTGCAGATCGACTGACGACCCCAAGGTGCACGCGTCGTCGGCACCTGGATTTTCCAGAGTCCTTGGTCAGGGGCGCGACGACAACCTGCGCCTGCATGGAGCGATCCCGCCGGCGGCCAAGGCCTTCTGCCGCGGCCCTGCAAGCCCTCGACGAACGCGCCTTTCTCTGCCAGCCAGTCCTTGCACGACGCACAGTCCGGCATCGAAGCTCGCACGTCCTCTGAAGCCTAAGGCCTCTGATAGGGTGGCAACGGCCGAATCTGACGCTAGAAACCTTCCAACATCGCGCGCGCAGTTGCAACATGTCGCATCACAGCAACTCAGACCCAATCACTTTCAGGATGGTGGGCAAGTGCCTGGACAAGTGAAAAAGCCTAAGTGAATCAATCACTCAGGCCATTCACTGGAGGAGACGGAGGGATTCGAACCCTCGATGCGGCTTTTAACCACATACTCCCTTAGCAGGGGAGCACCTTCGGCCACTCGGTCACGTCTCCCGGGGCAATCCCGTTATTCTAGCGCAGCTTGCGGGCCCGTCCAAGCCGCCGTGCGCTGATCATTGCAAAGCCGCTGCCGATCAGGCCAGTTCCACCGGCGCGTCAAGGCCGAAGACCCGGTGCAGCGCCCGCACCGCAAGCTCCATGTACTTCTCGTCGAGCACCACCGAGGTCTTGATCTCGCTGGTCGTGATCATCAGGATGTTGATGCCTTCCTCGGCCAGGGTGCGGAACATCGTGCTGGCCACGCCGGCATGGCTCTTCATGCCTATGCCCACGATCGACACCTTGCAGATGCGCGGGTCGGCAATGAACTGCGCCGCACCGGTGTTGGGCACGATGCTGTTCTTCAGCAGGTCACTGGTGCGCTGGAAGTCGTTGCGGTGCACCGTGAACGAAAAATCGGTGCGGCCGTCGTGCGACACGTTCTGCACGATCACGTCGACGTCGATGTTGGCATCGGCCACCGCGCCCAGGATCTGGTAGGCGATGCCGGGCTTGTCGGGCACGCCCACGACGGTGAACTTGGCTTCGTCGCGGTTGAACGCGATGCCTGAGACGACCGCTTGTTCCATTTTTTCGTCTTCCTCAAAGGTGATCAGGGTGCCCGACTTGGCTTCTTCGTCGATATCGATGTCCCAGGGCGTGAAGCTCGACAGCACGCGCAGCGGCACCCGGTACTTGCCGGCAAATTCGACCGAGCGGATCTGCAGCACCTTGCTGCCCAGGCTGGCCATCTCCAGCATCTCCTCGAAGCTGACGGTCTTCATGCGCCGGGCTTCGGGCACGACACGCGGGTCGGTGGTGTAGACGCCGTCGACATCGGTGTAGATCAGGCATTCGGTCGCACCCATCGCCGCGGCCACCGCCACCGCCGAGGTGTCCGAGCCACCGCGGCCCAGGGTGGTGATCGAACCGGTCTCGTCTATGCCCTGGAAGCCAGTGATGATGACCACACGGCCGGCGTCCAGATCGACGCGCACGCGGGCGTCGTCTATGCTTTCGATGCGGGCCTTGGTGTAGGTGCTGTCGGTGCGGATCGGCACCTGCCAGCCGCCATAGCTGACCGCCGGCATGCCTTCGGCCTGCAGCGCCAGCGCCAGCAGGCCGACCGAAACCTGTTCGCCGGTGGCGGCGATGGCGTCGAGCTCGCGCATTGCCGCGGCGTCGGGCTGGCCCGGGTGCACCTCGCGGGCCAGGCCGAGCAGGCGGTTGGTTTCACCGCTCATCGCGGACGGGACGACCACCATCTGGTGGCCGGCGCGGGCCCATTTGGCCACGCGCTTGGCGACGTTGCGGATGCGCTCGGGCGAGCCCATCGATGTGCCGCCGTACTTGTGAACGATCAATGCCATGGTTGCAGGAACGGGGATGCCGGAATGCTGGGGCGCCATCGGGACCGGATCGACGATCCGGCATGCGCGGCCCCGCTGCGCAACCGGTGATTTTAGCCGCCGGGCTGGTGCCGGCCTGACGGCGCCCGGTCGGGGCACCAGCGCAACATCAATCCGGGTTCACCCTCGGCGGCCTGGCAGCGGGCATCGATGCCCAGCCCTGGCGCGAACAGCAATTGCCCAGCCGACCACAGCAGGGGCCCGTCGCGCGCGTGCGCCGGCACGCCGGCGGCCTGGTACTGCTTCTTCAGGCTGCGCGGCAGGCTGCGCGGCGCGCGCTGGAAGCGCTCACCGCCGCGGCGTGGGCAGACTTGAACTGCTTGCAGCAGTGCCGGTCTGGCGCCGAGCGGGCCGCTGACACTGACCTCGAAACCGCCACGCCAGCCAGGCACCGGCCAAAGCCCGGGGCGCGACAGGTCGATCTCGGCCGAGGGTCGCAGCGGGTCGCGCGCAGGGGCCAAGTCGGCCACCCGCTGCAAATGCCCGCGGTAGAGCACGCAGGTGACGCCGCCACCAGCCGGCCAACGCGCAGCGCCCGCCGCGGGCACCTCGGCCAACAGGCGCTTGAGCAGCGCGTCGGGCAGGCCTTGGCCGCTGCGCGACAACCACCAGGCGCGCAGGGCGTTGGCCTGGCGGGCGGCGGACAACTGGCGCCAGCCGGCGACCTGAAGCTGACCCCGGTCGTCCACCAGCGGCGCCAGGTCGATGGCAGCGAGTTCGGCCAGCGCGGCCGTGGCCTGCTGCGCGCGCTCGGCAGCGCCGGCCAGCGCGGCCTCCGCATCACCGAACGCGGCCAGCAGCGCCGGCCAGACCTGCAGCCGAAGGCGGTTACGCGCCAAGCGGACGTCGCTGTTGGACGGGTCTTCGAGCGGCCGCAGACGATAGTGCCGCAGGTAGGCCTCGATCGCCTCGCGCGGCTGGTCCAGCCAGGGCCGAGCCCAGGTCAGGCCCTGGCGCTGGATCAGCGCCGGCATCGCCGACAGCCCGGCGGGCCCGCCGCCGCGCAAGGCCTGCAGCAGCACGGTCTCGGCCTGGTCGCGCCGGTGCTGGGCCAGCAACACCAGGCCCGCGCCCTCCTCGCCGGCCATCCGCGCCAACGCCGCGTAGCGCCCGGCACGGGCCCAGGCCTCGAGGCTATCGCCAGCGGCCGGGGCGCCGGACAGGCGCGCCCAGCGCAGCCGCAGCGGCCAACCGCGCCGCCGCCAGCGGGCGCAAAGCCGCTGCGCCCAAACCACCCAGCCATCAGCCACGGGCTGCAGCCCGTGGTGGACATGCAGCGCCACCACCTGCAAGCCCAGCGCCGCGGCCGACCGGCAGGTGGCGTGCAGCAGCGCGAGCGAGTCGCGACCGCCACTGAACGCCACGGCCACGCTGGCCTCTGGCGCCGCCGTCATGACCCGGCTCAGCGGTCTTTCGTATCGGTGAAGCGGCCGTAGGACTGCAGCCGCTGGTAGCGACGTTCCAGCAAGTCCTTGGGCTTGAGGTCGGCCACCTGGCGCAGCGCGTCGACCAGCGCGCGCTTGAGTTGCGAGGCCATCTGCCGGGTGTCGCGGTGGGCGCCGCCCACCGGCTCGCTGACCACCTTGTCGATCAGGCCCAGCGCCTTCAAGCGGTGGGCGGTGATGCCCAGCGCTTCGGCCGCGTCGGGTGCGCGGTCGGAGGTCTTCCACAGGATGGACGCGCAACCCTCGGGCGAGATCACCGAGTAGACCGAGAACTGCAGCATCAGCACCTGGTCGCCGACGCTGATGGCCAGCGCGCCGCCTGAGCCGCCCTCGCCGATGATGGTGACGATGATCGGCACCTCGAGCTGGCACATCTCGAAGATGTTGCGGCCGATCGCCTCGGACTGGCCACGTTCCTCGGCGCCGATGCCGGGGTAGGCGCCTGGCGTGTCGACGAAGGTGAAGACCGGCAGGCCGAATTTCTCGGCCAGCTTCATCAGCCGCAGCGCCTTGCGGTAGCCCTCGGGGCGCGACATGCCGAAGTTGCGCAGCCCGCGCTCCTTGGTGTCGCGGCCCTTCTGCTGGCCTATCACCATGCAGGCCTGGCCGTTGAAGCGCGCCAGCCCGCCGACGATGGACGGGTCATCGGCAAAAGCGCGGTCACCGTGCAACTCCTGCCAGTCGGTGAACATCTCGTTGACGTAGTCCAGCGTGTACGGCCGCTGCGGGTGGCGCGCGATCTGCGTCACCTGCCAGGGCGTCAGGCTGGAGTAGATGTCCTTGGCGAGTTGCTGGCTCTTCTTGTCGAGCCGGCCGATCTCGTCCGAGATGTCGACGGCGGACTCGGACTGCACGAAACGCAACTCGTCGATCTTGTTTTCGAGTTCGGCGATCGGCTGCTCGAAGTCGAGGAAATGTCGTTTGCTCATCCGCCGGGTCGGGTTGGGTGAATCGGGCCGCCGGGGATCCCTGCGGGTGTCGGTGCGGTCGGTGCGGGCTGGGGGCTGTTGCCCAGGTTCCGGCCGCGAGCGGGGCAGGCCCGGGGTCGGCCTGCCATGTCAGTAGTCTACCGGCACCGGGTCCAGGCTGCGCCAGATATACCAGGTGGCGACCGACCGGAAGGGCGCCCAGGCCTCGCCCACCTCGCGCGCCTCGGCACGCGACACCGGCTCACCGCTGAAGTAGCCCTGGCTGATGCCCTTGATCAAGCCCAGGTCGTCGAGCGGCATCACGTTGGGCCGCATCAGGTGGAAGATCAGAAACATCTCGGCGGTCCAGCGGCCGATGCCGCGAATCGCCACCAGTTCGTCGATGATGGCCTCGTCGTCCATCTGCTGCCACAGCGGCACATGCACGGCGCCGGACTCGAAGTGCCGCGCCAGATCGGTCAGGTACTCGGCCTTGCGCGCCGACAGGCCGGCGCCGCGCAGCGCGGACGTGTCCTGGCACAGCACCGCGGTCGGGGCCAGATGCGTGGCCGGGCCACCCACCACCACGACGAAGCGGTTCCACACCGACTGCGCCGCCTTGACCGAGATCTGCTGGCCGACGATGGACCGCGCCAAGGTGGTGAAGGCATCGCCCCGGCTTTGCAGGCGCGCCTCGCCGAACTGGGGAATCAGCTTCTTCATCACCCGGTCGCGCTTGGCCAGGTGGCGACAGGCATCGTCCCAGTAAGGCGGCGTGACGCCGGCCGGCAGTTCCGTGGCCGGGGGGCTGGCGTCGGGCATGGGTGGACTGTTCTTCAACATGCTCAAGCCCGGACCCAGCGGGTGCCGCTGGCCGAATCCTTCAGCGCGATGCCGTGGGCCGCCAGTTCGAGCCGGATCCGGTCGGCTTCGGCAAAGTTCTTCGCCGCCTTGGCCGCCGCCCTGGCCTCGATCAGGCCGGCGATGGTGGACTCGTCCAGCAGGCTGCCGGCCTGCAGGTAGGCCTGCGGCGGCTGTTGCAGCACACCCAGCGTGGCGGCCAGCCCGCGCAGCAGCGCGGCGGCGTCGACTGAGCGGCTGCGGTTGCACTCGTTGGCAAGTTCGAACAACACCGCCAGCGCGCCGGGGGTGTTGAAGTCCTCGTCCATCGCCGCCTTGAAGGCCGCGGCCTGGGGCTGGGACCAGTCGACCGGCGGGTTGCCGTCCGGCAGCGCGATGCCGTCCAGCGCGGTGTAGAGCCGGCGCAGCCCGGTGCCAGCGTCGGCCAGCAAGGCATCGCTGAAGTTGAACGGGCTGCGGTAATGGGTGCGCAGCATGAAGAAGCGCAGGGTCTCGCCGTCGAACTTCTGCAGCACATCGCGGATGGTGAAGAAGTTGCCCAGGCTCTTGGACATCTTCTCGTCGTCGACGTTGAGGAAGCCGTTGTGCAGCCAGTAGTTGACGAAGGGGTGGCCGAGCGCCCCCTCGCTCTGCGCGATCTCGTTCTCATGGTGCGGAAACTGCAGGTCCATGCCGCCGCCGTGGATGTCGAAGCGCTCGCCCAGCAGCGCGCAACTCATCGCCGAGCACTCGATATGCCAGCCCGGGCGGCCCGGACCGTAGTCACTGGGGAATTTGGCATCTTCGGGCTCGTCGGGCTTGGCCGACTTCCACAGCACGAAGTCCAGCGGGTCGTCCTTGCCTTCGGCCACCGCCACGCGCTCACCGGCGCGCAAGTCATCCAGGCTCTTGCCCGACAGTTTGCCGTAGCCGGGAAACTTGCGCACCGCGAAGTTGACATCGCCGTGCGCCGCGTCACCGCCGGCCCGGTAGGCCAGGCCCTTGTCCTCCAGCGTCTGGATCATCGCCAGCATCTGCGGCACATAGTCGGTGGCGCGGGGCTCGAAGGTCGGCGCCACCGTGCCGATGGCGGCCAGGTCTTGCCGCATCGCGCTGATCATCTCGTCGGTCAGCGCACGGATGCTGATGCCGCGCTCGACCGCCCGCCTGATGATCTTGTCCTCGATGTCGGTGATGTTGCGCACATAGGTGACCTGGTAGCCGCTGGCCTGCAGCCAGCGGTAGACCACGTCGAAGGCCATCATCATCCGCGCATGGCCCATGTGGCACAGGTCGTAGATCGTCATACCGCAGACGTACATGCGCACTTGGCCGGGCACGATGGGCTCGAAGGGCTCGAGGCGGCGGGACAAGGTGTTGAAGAGGCGAAGAGTCATCAGCCGGAGCGCAGAAAGCCGCTGCAACAGCGGCAAAAAGGCCGCTGTTGCAGCGGCCATGAAGATCATCGGAGCGTGCCGCCGGCAGCAGGCGGCAGGCCGTTCAGGACCATCCCTGAACGGCTGCGGGCCCCGCGGCGGGGCTCGATACAATCGATTCAGTATAGCGGTGGCACTACCATCGTCACCCCCGATTCGACTGCCCGGCCTTCCGCTTGCACCCTCGCCCGACCCCTGGATCGACCGCCCGACTGCCCGTGCAGCACCTGTTGACGGCTTGCGCGCTGGCGTGTTGGCTGGCCTCGGTTGTCGCGCTGCCGGCGCTGGCGGCAGAAACCGCCAACCCGGCGAGCTCGATCGAGCAGCAATTCAGGCGCGGCGAAGCCGCGCTGGCGCAGCAGCGGCTGGCTCAAGCCCTGGCGCAGCAGCCCGGCGATGCCAGCCTGCGCTTTCTGCAGGGCGTGATCCTGTCGGAGACCGGCCAAGGCGCCGAAGCGGCGCTGCTGTTCGAGCGCCTGACCCAGGACTTCCCCGGACTGCCCGAGCCCTACAACAACCTGGCCGTGCTGCAGGCCGCCGCCGGCGAACTGGCGCTGGCACGCGGACTGCTCGAGGCCGCGTTGCGTCTGGACCCCGGCTACCGCACCGCGCAGCAGAATCTGGGCGATGTCTACGTTCGCCTGGCGCAGCGCGCCTACGAGATGGCCGCCGGCTCGAGCCCGGAGCCGGGCCTGCAGGCCCGGCTGCGCCTGGCGCGGGAACTGGCGGCGATACGCTAACCGCCCGCGACCGGGACGCGGAACCGATCCGAGAAACCTGCCGCGGAAACTCCGCAGCCCTGCCCAACGACCCCCAAGGAACCGGACAATGAAACGACTCGCCCGCATCACCCTGCTCGCTGCCGCGCTGGCGGCCGGACTGGCCGCACCGGCCTGGGCCCAGAAAATCAAGCTGAGCACCTCGATGGGCGACATCGTGCTGCAACTCGACGCCGAGAAGGCCCCCAAGACCGTGGCCAATTTCGTCCAGTACGTCAAGGCCGGCCAGTACGACGGCACGGTCTTTCACCGCGTGATGGACGGCTTCATGATCCAGGGCGGTGGCATGACGCCCGACATGCAGGAAAAGCCCACCCGGCCGCCCATCCCGCTCGAGGCCGGCAACGGCCTGTCCAACCTGCGCGGCTCGGTGGCGATGGCGCGCACCCAGAATCCCAACTCGGCCACGGCACAATTCTTCATCAACGTCGGCGACAACCTGCGCCTGGACGCGGCCAACTCGCCCGACGGCAACGGCTACGCCGTGTTCGGCAAGGTGGTCGAGGGCCTGGAGGTCGTCGACAAGATCAAGACCGTGCCGACCGGCAACAAGGGCGGCCACCAGAACGTGCCGCAAACCCCCATACTCATCAACAAAGCCACCATCCTTTCGGAGAAATGACATGACCAAGACCGTAGAAATGACCACCGCCCAGGGCAGCTTCACCATCGAGCTCGACGATGCCCGCGCGCCGCTGTCGGTGGAGAACTTCCTGGGCTACGTGCGCAGCGGCCACTACGACGGCACGGTGTTCCACCGCGTCATCGAGGGCTTCATGATCCAGGGCGGCGGCTTCGCCCCCGGCATGAAGCAAAAGCCCACCAACGGCGAGATCCGCAACGAGGCCAACAACGGCCTGAAGAACACCAAGTACACGCTGGCGATGGCACGCACCAGCGCGCCGCACTCGGCCTCGTCGCAGTTCTTCATCAACGCCACCGACAACACCTTCCTCAACCACAGCAGCGAGACCGCCCAGGGCTGGGGCTACGCGGTGTTCGGCAAAGTCGTCAGCGGGATGGACGTGGTCGACCTGATAGAGCGCGTGGCCACCGGCCACAAGGGCGGCCATGACGACGTGCCGAACGACGACGTGGTGATCCTGAAGGCGGTCGAAATCGTCTGATTCAGCGCTGGACGGCGGCGCGCCAGCGGCAACCATGCCGGCCGCACCGGTCTTGCCGGCGACCGCGCTGTTCCAGGCCGACCCGGCCTGGCGGCGCATCGACCTGTTGTCGGACGTGCACCTGCACCCTGGCATGCCGCGAACCTTTGCCGCCTGGCGCGCCCACCTGCTGACCACACCGGCCGACGCGGTGCTGATGCTGGGCGACCTGTTCGAGGTCTGGGTCGGCGACGATGCCCGCGGCCAGGGTTTCGAGGCCGACTGCCTGGCCGTGCTGCGCCAGGCCAGCCAGCACCGAACGCTGGCCTTCATGCCCGGCAACCGGGATTTCCTGGTCGGTGATGCCTTTCTGGCGGAAGCCGACGTGGCGCGGCTGGCCGACCCCACGCTGCTGCAGGCCTTTGGCGGGCGCTGGCTGCTCAGCCACGGCGATGCGCTGTGCCTGGCCGACACCGACTACCAGCAATTTCGCCGCCAGGTGCGCAGCAGCGCCTGGCAGCAGCAGTTTCTGGCGCTGCCACTGGCCGAACGTCAGCGCCAGGCACGGGCGATGCGCGAGGCCAGCGCGGCGCACCAGGCAGACCAGGGCCCCACCCCGTGGAGCGACGTGGACGACGACGCCGCGGCCGCCTGGCTGGCCCAGGCCGACGCATCGGCGCTGATCCACGGCCACACCCACCGGCCAGCGCTGCATCGCTTGGCCGGCGGACGGTCGCGCCGCGTCATGGGCGACTGGGATTTCGACACCGCGCCGCCCCGGGCCAGCATGCTGAGGCTGAGCGCCGCCGGCCTGCAGGTGATTGACGCCGCGGCGTCCGCCGGCGCCGCATGAGGCGGGCAGCTTGAAACAGCTCTGGCAGCGCTGGCGCGCCCACCGCGAGTCCCGGGCCGTGGCACGCCGGGCCATTCCCGAACCCTTGTGGCAGCTGACGCTGGCCCGCCTGCCCTTCCTGACGGCCCGTAGCACCGAAGACCTGGCCGAGTTGCGCCGACTGGCCAGTTTGTTCCTGGACGAGAAGGAATTCACCGGCGCCGGTGGCCTGGTGATCGACGACGAGGTCGCTGTCTGCATCGCCGCCCAGGCCTGTCTGCCAGTGCTGCGCTTCGGCCTGGCGCCTTACCGCGGCTTCGTCGGCATCGTCGTGCACCCGGACGAGGTGGTCGCGCGGCGCGAGTTCGCCGACGACGACGGCGTGGTGCATGCCTACGACGAGGTGCTGACCGGCGAGGCCATGGCCGGCGGGCCGGTGATGCTGTCCTGGGTCGACGTCAGCGAATCCGGCGAGTCCGCCGACTGGGGCTACAACGTGGTGATCCACGAGTTTGCCCATGTGCTGGACATGGGTGACGGCGAGGCCGACGGCGTGCCTCCCCTGCCCAGCGCCGAGGCGCGCGAGGCCTGGATCCGGGTGATGGACGCCGAATACGCCAGCTTCTGCGCGGCGGTCGATGCGGGCGACGCGACCCTGCTCGACCCCTACGGCGCGACCGGCGTCGATGAGTTCTTCGCCGTCTCGGCCGAAACCTTCTTCGTGATGCCCAAGGCGATGCGCGCCACGCACCCGGATCTTTACCGGTTGCTGGCGCGCTATTTCGAGCAGAACCCGGCGGCTTTCACCAGCGGCTGAACTTTGGCCGCGGGCCCTGTTGAAGGGGAAGCGGCCGCTGGCTGCCTCAGCGGAGTGACGGCCTCAGGCCTGCGCCGGTTCCGCCGGCTTGACCTTGTCGTTCTTCTTCAGCGGCTGGATGTCGAGCTGCACCTCGCCCTTGTCGTCGACATCCACCGTCAGACGGCCGCCGTCGACCAAGCGGCCGAACAGCAACTCGTCGGCCAGCGCGCGGCGGATCGTGTCCTGGATCAGCCGCTGCATCGGACGCGCGCCCATCAGCGGGTCGAAGCCCTTCTTGGCCAGGTGCTTGCGCAAGGTGTCGGTGAAGGTGGCCTCGACCTTCTTCTCGGTCAGCTGGGCCTCGAGCTGCAGCAGGAACTTGTCGACCACGCGCAGGATGATGGATTCATCCAGGGCCCGGAAGCTGACCGTCGCGTCGAGGCGGTTGCGGAACTCGGGCGTGAACATGCGCTTGATGTCGGCCATCTCGTCGCCTTGCTCGCGCGACGAGGTGAAGCCTATGGTGGCCTTGTTCATGGTCTCGGCACCCGCGTTCGTCGTCATGATGATGATGACGTTGCGGAAATCGGCCTTGCGCCCGTTGTTGTCGGTCAGCGAGCCATGGTCCATCACCTGCAGCAGCACGTTGTAGACGTCCGGGTGCGCCTTTTCGATCTCGTCGAGCAGCAGCACGCAGTGCGGCTTCTTGGTCACCGCCTCGGTCAGCAGGCCGCCCTGGTCGAAACCGACATAGCCCGGGGGCGCGCCGATCAAGCGGCTGACCGCATGGCGCTCCATGTACTCGCTCATGTCGAAGCGGATCAACTCGATGCCCAGGATGTAGGCGAGTTGCTTGGCGACTTCGGTCTTGCCCACGCCGGTCGGGCCCGAGAACAGGAAGGAGCCGATAGGCCGGTCGCCCTTGCCCAGGCCGGAGCGCGCCATCTTGATCGCCGAGGCCAAGGCATCGATCGCCGGCTCCTGGCCGAACACCACGCTCTTCAAGTCGCGGTCCAGGCTCTTGAGCTTGCCTCGATCGTCGTTGGATACCGAGGCCGGCGGGATGCGCGCGATCTTGGCGACGATCTCCTCGACCTCGTTGCGGGTGATGGTCTTCTTCTGCTTGCTCTTGGGCAGGATGCGTTGCGCGGCACCGGCCTCGTCGATCACGTCGATCGCCTTGTCGGGCAGGTGGCGGTCGTTGATGAACTTGGCCGACAACTCGGCGGCGGCCTGCAGCGCGCCCAGCGCGTACTTGACGTTGTGGTGGTCCTCGAAGCGGGACTTGAGGCCCTTGAGGATCTCGACCGTCTGCTCGACCGAGGGCTCGACCACGTCGACCTTCTGGAAGCGCCGCGACAAGGCCGCGTCCTTCTCGAAGATGCCGCGGTACTCGGTGAAGGTGGTGGCGCCGATGCACTTCATCGTGCCGTTGCTCAGCGCGGGCTTGAGCAGGTTGCTGGCATCCAGCGTGCCGCCCGAGGCCGCACCGGCGCCGATCAGGGTGTGGATCTCGTCGATGAACAGCACCGAGTTGGGCTGGTCCTTCAACTGCTTGAGCACGCCCTTCAGGCGCTGCTCGAAGTCACCGCGGTACTTGGTGCCGGCCAGCAGCGCGCCCATGTCGAGCGAGTAGACGGTGGAGGCCGCCAACACCTCGGGCACCTCGCTCTGGGTGATGCGCCAGGCCAGGCCCTCGGCAATCGCGGTCTTGCCCACGCCGGCCTCGCCCACCAGCAGCGGGTTGTTCTTGCGGCGCCGGCACAGGATCTGGATCACCCGCTCGACCTCATGGTCGCGGCCAATCAGCGGATCGATCTTGCCGTCCTTGGCCAACTGGTTCAGGTTCTGGGTGAACTGGTCCAGCGGCGATCCCTTGCCAGAATCCACCACTTCTTCCTTCTCGGCTTCGCCGGTCGGCTCGTTGGACTTGGTCGGCTCCGGCGGCTCGCTCTTCTTGATGCCGTGGGCGATGAAGTTGACGACGTCAAGCCGCGTGACGCCCTGCTGGTGCAGGTAGTAGACGGCGTGCGAATCCTTCTCGCCGAAGATCGCCACCAGCACGTTGGCGCCGGTCACTTCCTTCTTGCCCGAGCCGGTGGACTGCACGTGCATGATCGCGCGCTGGATCACGCGCTGGAAACCCAGCGTGGGCTGGGTGTCGACCTCTTCGGTGCCGCCCACGGTAGGCGTATTTTCCTTGATGAAAGTGGTCAGGCTCTTGCGCAGGTCATCGATGTTGGCCGCGCAGGCCTTGAGCACTTCGGCAGCGGACGGGTTGTCCAGCAACGCGAGCAGCAAATGCTCGACGGTGATGAACTCATGGCGCTGCTGGCGCGCCTCGACGAATGCCATGTGCAGGCTGACTTCAAGTTCTTGCGCAATCATGCGGCCTCCATAATGCATTGCAGCGGATGCCCGGCACGGCGGGCCGCGGCGAGCACGAGTTCAACTTTGGTAGCCGCAACGTCCTTGCTGAAGACGCCACAGACCCCTCGGCCTTCGTGGTGAATCTTCAACATGATGAGCGTGGCCGTTTCGAGATCGCACCGGAAGTAGTGTTGCAACACCATCACGACGAATTCCATCGGCGTGTAATCGTCGTTGAGCAACACCACCTGGAACATCTGGGGCGGTTTGGTGCGCGCCGTCTTGCGCTCGACCACCACCGCCCCATCGCTGCCGTGGCGTGGTTGCGCCGGCGGCTTGGGCGGCGGTGAGGGTGGATCTTCCTGGGGCATGATTCATTCTATCGATTCGGGCTGTTGGCCATCGGCATCGGTCGGATATTGCGCTGTTTCGCCCGACTGCAAGCCGTGAAAAGCGACCCAGGGCGCCAGTTGTTGAGCCGGCACCGGGCAAAAATCGGCCCAGGGAGGACAAAACGCATCCAAACTGCCCGATTCGCCGGACTCGCCCGCACCCTTGACAAGGCGACACAGCGCTCGGACCGACCTGTCAAGGCAGCGTCATACCGGTCAATGCGCCTTGCGCCAGCAGCAGGCCCAGCGTGGCGGCCAGGTCGAAATCGGGGTCGGCAGCGGCGGCGGCCGCCGCGGCATCGGCCAGGCCAGCCTGCCGGCCCAAGGCCTCGGCAAACGCGGCCGCCCCCGGCGCGAGAGCCAGCACGCACACCTCCAGCACCGGCCGCAGCACCAGGGCCGCCTCGGCCTGTGCCAGGTCTATCGCGGCCAGCCGGCCATCGTCGATCTCGGTCTGGTGGGCCGCCCAGAGCGAGACGATAGGGTGCGGCGAGCGCAGCAGCTGCCAGGCCGGGTGGCGGACCAGGCGAAGTTCACCGACGCGCTCGCCATGGGCCAGCACCGCTGCTGCTGCCGCGGCGCTCAGCGGCGCCGCATCGGCGGCATGGAAGGCCCGCACCCTGGCGAACTCGAGCCGCGCCATGTCGGCCAGGTAGGCCAGCCCGGCCGCCGGGGCGAAGCCGGCGATGAAGTCGGGCATGGCGTCGCCGTAGCCGGCCAGCACTGGCGACCGCGGCGGCGATGCGCGCACGAAGGCGGCAGCCATCGCCCGGAAGAAGTCCTCGCCGACCAGGGCCTGCACCACCGGGAAGGTCGACGCCAGGCCGTCGACCAGGCTGCTGACGACGTTGTTGCGGTGGACCGCCAGCCGCGCCGCCGGGTCGGACCTGTTCCAGGCCCGCACGCCGGGGGGGCAAGCCAGCGCCGGGTCCAGCAGCGCCGCAGCCCAGTCACCGCCGATGGCGCCGAGGCTGTCGCTCACGCCACATCCGTCCGGCGGGTCTGACCGGGGGCGGCGAGCATCAGCGTCTCGGCATGTCGGGCCTCGGCCCACAGCGTGGACCAGGCCGGAATGTCGTTGTCACGCTCGATCAGCGTGGGCCGCGGGCCGGCTGCCGCCAGCCACTCAGCGTACAGCTGCCAGACCGCGCCGTCGACCGGCGCGCCGTGGTGGTCGATCAGCAGCGGCGCGCCGGCGCCGTCCCTGTCGGTGGCAAAACCGGCCAGGTGGATCTGCCCGACCCGGTCCGCCGGCAGCGCGGCCAGGTACTGGCGCGGATCGCGGCCATGGTTGACGCATGAAACATGGACATTGCCGAGGTCGAGCAGCAGGCCGCAGCCGGTGCGCCGCAGCAACTCGACCAGAAACTGCGCCTCGCTGAAGGTGGAGGCCGAGAACTCGACATAGCTCGCCGGGTTCTCCAGCAGCAACGTGCGCTGCAGGCGGTTCTGCACCAAATCGATGTGATCGCCGACCCGCTGCAGCGTGGCCCGGTTCCAGGGCAGCGGCAGCAGGTCGTTGAAGAACACCCCGCCGTGGCTGGACCAGGCCAGGTGCTCGGAAAACACCGCCGGCTGGTAGCGCGCGATCAGCGCGGCCAGCCGGTCGAGGTGGGCCGGGTCGGGCGCCTGTTCGCCGCCTATCGACAGCCCCACCCCATGCAGCGTGACGGGGTAGTGCTCGCGGATACGCCCGAGGTGGTGGTGCATCGCGCCGCCGTCCACCATGTAGTTTTCGGCGTGGACCTCGAAGAATCCTACGTCTGGCCAGGTGGCCAGGATCTCGAGCACATGCTGGGGCTTGAGCCCCAGCCCGGCGCGTGCCGGCAGCCCCGATGCCAAGCCGGGAGGCGGCGGCGGGCGGAACATCGCGGGCGCCGGACCCCGGGCCAAGGCGCAGGACCGATCAGGCCGCTTTGGCGGTGAAGGGCTTGAGCTGGCCCTTGCCGGTGGGCGAGGTCTTGGACGCGGTCTTCTCGCAACTGCCCTTGGGCACCAGGGTCCAGGCGCTGGGCTCGTGATCGACCTTGGAGGTGCCGGCGCAGGAGGTGCCAACGCCAGCAGCGCAGTCGTTCTTGCCCTTGAGCGCGACGCCGAAACACTTTTCCTTGTCGGACTGGGCAGCGGCGTCGGGCATGGCCGCGAACGCCGTGCCCAGGGCCAGCGTCAGGGCGGCGGCGGGCAGGGTGAGCGCTGGGTTCTTGATCATCGGAGGCTCCAGAAATGGGCGGGGGAGGTGGACAAGGCCGCGGGCCAGGCCTTGCCGGGGCGACTGCGCCTATTCTGTCGGAGTTGCCCGGCACTTTTCAGGCCGCAGGTCGGGATCCGGCCCGGGAAGGGCGCAATCCCGCGCGGGTGGTCAGCGCATCAGTCACCGCCCGGCAAGCCGGGGGCCACCCGGTAGGCGATCAGCACCAGCGCCAGCGTCAGCGCCATCAGCAGCGTGGAAATGGCATTGACCTCGGGCGTCACCGCGATGCGCAGCATCGAGTAGATCTGCAGCGGCAGCGTCGAGGCCTCGGCGCCGGCGGTGAAGGAGGTGATCACGAAGTCGTCGATCGACAGCGTGAAAGCCATCAGCGCGCCGGCGACGATGCCGGGCGCGATCAGCGGCAAGGTGATGCGCCAGAAGGCCCGCCAGGGCGTGGCGCCGAGGTCGCGCGCCGCCTCGATCAGCGATTCATCCAGGCCTTGCAGCCGCGCGCGCACCACCACCGCGACAAAACCGATGCAGAACGCGATGTGCGCCAGCACGATCGACACCAAGCCCAGCGTGAGCTTGAGCATCACGAAGAAGATCAGCAGGCTGACACCCTGCAGCACCTCGGGGATCGCGATCGGCGTGTACAGCAGCCGCACCGGCGCGATGCCCGCCAGCCCGAGCAGGCCGTTCAAGCCCTGCGCCAGGTAGCCCTGCGGGCCGAGCAGGATCATCCAGGCATAGACCCGGATCAGAAAGTTGGACCAGAACGGCAGGATCACCAGCGCACCAGCGCGTTGCGCCGTCGCTTCGGGCTGCGCGCGATCAACCAGGCCAGCGGATACGCCACCGCGCCGCAGACTCCAGCGCGACCTCGCCCACCCGGCGCCGGATCTCGGCCGCCGGCACCCGGCCCATCTCGAGCGGGAAGGCGATGTTGCGCTCGATCGTCAGGTGCGGAAACAGCGCATAACTCTGAAAAACGGTGTGCACCGGTCGCTGCTCCGGCGGCACCAACGCCAGGTCGCGCTGGTCGAGCAGCACCGCACCGGCGGCCGGCGCCTCGAAGCCGGCAATCAGCCGCAGCAGCGTCGTCTTGCCGCAGCCCGACGGCCCCAGCAGCGTGAAGAACTCGCGCTGACCGACCTGCAGGTCGACCTCGGCCACGGCGGTGAAGCTGCCGAAACGCTTGACGACCTGGCGGATCTCGAGCATGGCGATCAAGCGATCAAGCGATCAAGCGATCACCGACCGGCCTTCATCTCGGTCCAGGCCCGGTTCCAGGCGCGACGCGTCGCGGCGTCGAGGTCGACCAACTGTTCCAGCCGCTTGCGTTCCCCGGGGCCGGGCTTGACGGCCTCGATCTCGAGCAGCGCGGGCTGGATGAACGGCCGCGCGGCGAGGTTGGGGTTGCCCGCGCCCAGCGCGTTGGTGATCTCGGCCGCGTTGCGGCCGTCCAGCATGAAATCGATGAACTGGTGCGCCATATCGGGCCGCGGCGCCGCCTTGTGGATCACGAAACTGTCGGCGGTCATGCCATTGCCCTCACGCTGCAGGCCGTAGCCGATGCGGAACGGCCGCCGGGCCAGCAAGGCGTCCATGCGCGCCTGGAACACGTCGCTCGAATAGCCCAGCACGAGCCAGATGTTGCCGACGGTCAACTCCTTGATGTAGCTTTGGCTGTTGAACGCCGCCCAGAAAGGTTTGGCGGCCTTGATCGCGACCATCGCCTGGGCCAGTTCCTCGGGCCGGGTCGAATTGGCCGAGAAGCCGCGGTAGCGCAGCGCGGCGGCAATCACCTCGCGCGGGTCGTCCAGTACCGTCACCCGGCCCTTGACCTTGGCCAGCAGCGCCGGGTCGAACACCGCGCCCCAGGAAGCGGGGTCGATGCCGAGTTCCCTGATCCTGGTCTCGTTGTAGCCGACCAGCGTGACGGTGAAGTCGTAGGGCACCGAGTAGAGGTTGCCGGGGTCGAGCGGCGTGTCGGCAAAAGCCGGGTCGATGCTGCCGATCCGCGGCAGCTGCCGCTTGTCCAGCGGCTGCAACAGGCCCAGTTTGACCAGCGGCGGGATGCCGTAGTTCGACGGCCCGATGACGTCGAAACCCTTGGCACCAGCGGTCAGCTTGGCCAGCGCCTCCTCCATAGAGCCGTAATAGCTCATCTGGACGCGGCATTGGCAACTGGCCTCGAAGCGCTGCAGCGTCGCCGGTGCCAGCGAGTTGTTCCAGTTGAAGATGTGCAGCACCCCGTCGGCCTGGGCCACCGAACACCCCAGCAGCAACAGCCAAGCCAGAAACCGCATCGCAACTCCCCTGGTCGGTGGTGGGCCGGTGGCGCGGCCGCGCCACCGTCAGGCGGTGACGGCGTCGCTCTCGACCGGTGCGCTGGCTTCGAGCATGCTGCTGCCGACCTCGGCCTCGGCCGTCAGCCAGTCGTCCATGGCCCGGCCCTCGACACAGCCGTTACGCTCGTACAGCGCATAGGCCCGGCGCCGGATCAAGTCCTCGCGGGACGGGCCTGCCAGCAAGCCGGTCTCGGGCGGGGCCGCCAGCAACTCGGGCACCGCCGGTGCGGCCAGCAATTCGGCAGGCGCGGGCCGCGCCACCCTGGCGCCGCCACCTGCGCCAGACCGTTTGGCAGTGGCCGAGCGTTTACCTGCGGCCGAGCCGTCGTGCGGGATGGATGCCATATCTTAGCCTCCTGCTTTAGTGGGTTATTACTTGCTACCCAGCCTGCCATGGCGGGGCTGGCAAGCAAGATAGCTCGGCTGCAGGCTGGGGTCGTTGACTTCACTCAAGACGGCCGACGAGGATGTCCTCAACGGAAAGATCCGCCTTGCCCGGGACGGCCGGCCCCAACTCATTCGCAGCCGGCCGCGCCGCCGATGCGCTGGGCCAGCTCGGCATCACTCAAGCCGAAATAATCACTGGGCACGGTGCGCAAAAGCCGCTTTTCCGCCTGCTCGCTGAGCTGCGCCTTCAAACACCCGAGGAAGGGGTTGGACGCCACCAGCACGATCCCGGCACACTGCCCGGCGGCCACGCCGTCGTTCAGCAGGGTGGCCACTTCACGCGCAAAGTGCTCATGCTCGCGCTCCCTGACATCGGTGCGCGGCGGGTAGGCCGCACTGCCCGGGCCGAAGCCGGGACTCACCACATGGCCGGGCCGGTCAGTGCCCAACTCAATGCCCTTCAAGCGGCTACTGGGATGCACCAGGTCGGCCCGGTGCAGATACTTGCCGCTGTGCTCGGTTTCTTCGAGCACCTTGGCCTTTGCGGCATTGGCCACCACCACCCAGTTCTTCATGCGACATCCCTCGCTTGCTTGCGGTTCATCGAAGCCCAACACCCAACTGTCAATCTAGGCCATGCCGCGGACCGCCCATTGACTGGGCGCAAGCTGCTGTCGGCAGGAAGCACGAAACCCCAAGCCAGACGACCATGCCGGTGCGCGGGGTCAATCGGCCCGCGCTGACGGCGATGTTTCAAGCATCGCGGGCAAGCGCATCGTGCCCGAAGGCGGCGCCGCGCAGTGAGCACGCGCAATGCCTGTGGCAGGCCGAAGCGGCATCCTGCCCTGACCCATCCAGGAGAAACGGCATTGCACCCGCACCCGATAGCCCGATCACCCGCGCCTGGACCGGACACCTTGCCGGCCACGCTCGCGCCGGAGCGCCCCGGCGAGCCCGCCAGCGACAGCGCGGCGACGCTGCGCTTCCTGCTGTCGCCGCAGGCCCATGCGCCGGATGCGGGCACGGTCGAGCTGATCGAAACCCACATGTCCTGGGTGGTGCTGGACGCGCACCAGGCTCTCAAGCTGAAGAAGCCGGTCTGCTACCCGCCGCTGTTCGACTGCCGCACGCTGGCCGCGCGCGAGCACGACGGGCGTGCCGAGTTGCGCGTGAACCGACGCCTGGCGCCCGACGTCTACCTAGGTCTGCTGGCGGTGCAGCGTGACCAGGGCCATTGGTCGCTGCTGCCCGAGACGGCGTTGCCGGCCCCCGGCCAGACGGTGGACTGGCTGGTGCAGATGCGGCGCCTGCCCGCCGACCGCATGCTCGACCGCCTGATCGCCGACGCGCGCCTGCAGCCGGCCCAGGTGGACGCGCTGGCGCTGACGCTGTCGCGCTTCTACCAGCAGGCCCTGCCGGCCCCGGTCGACGAGGCGGCGCTGCTGGCCCGCCATCGGCACGAGCAGGCGCTCAACCGGCAAGTCCTGAGCGCCGGGCGCTTCGGCCTGGCCGAGGCCGCGCCGGCACTCGACCGCCTGGACGCCGCAATCGAACAGCACGCCGAGTTGCTGCGCCAGCGGGTGCGCCAGCACCGCATCGTCGACGGCCACGGCGACCTGCGGCCCGAGCATGTCTGCCTGGTCGAGCCGCCGGTGGTGATCGACGCCCTGGCCTTCAACGACGGCTTGCGCCAGGTCGATCCGTTCGAGGAGTTGGTGGCGCTGGCGCTGGAATGCGAGCGCCTGGGCGCGGCCTGGGCCGGCCAGCGCCTGCTGGCATGCTGCGGCGAACGGCTGGACGACCTGCCCGACCCGGCGCTGCTGCAGATCTACCGTGCCGGGCGCGCGCTGCTGCGGGCCAGGCTGGCCGTGGCCCACCTGCTCGACGCCCAGCCCACCTGGCCGGCGCATTGGCTGGCGCTGGGCCGGCGTTACATCGCCTTGTCGCTTGGCCCGCAGCCTGGCAACGCTGGCCGGGATCCGCCGGCCATTCCACCGCAGCCGGACCGGCCCTGATTCAGCGTCAGCGTATCCAGGCGGCGTGGCTGTCGCGCACCGCCGCCGACAGCAGCGGCACGCAGGACAGAACGCGCAATTTGTCGCGCAGCGCACCGGCCTCGGGCACGCGGAACCCGGGCACGCTGTCGGTCACCAACACCTCGTCTATCGCCGGGTCGGCCAGCAGGTCGGCCGCCGGCGACACGAACAGGCCGTGCGCGGCGCAGGCCAGCACGCGCCGGGCGCCGCTGGCGCGCAAGGCCACGGCGGCGCGTTGCAGCGTGCTGCCGGTGGCTATCAGGTCGTCGACCAGCAGCACCACCGAGTCGCGCAACTCGCCACTCACCGCATGGGCGCCGTCGCTGCGGCCCTCGCTGCGGCGCTTGTCGAGCAAGGCCAGGCCGACCGGCCGCTTCAGCCGCTGGGCCAGATCCTCCTGCCAGAGTTGGGCGCGCTTGATGCCGCCCGGGTCAGGCGAGGCCACCACCACCGGGCCGGCCGATTGCAACTCGACCGCCAACTCGGCGAAGGCCGCATGCACCGGCAGGTGCTGCGTAGGGCAGCGGAAGGCGTTCTGCATCGCAGCCATGTTGTGCACCTCGAAGCTGATCACCTGCGCCGTGCCCACTGCCTCGAAGAGTTGGGCCAGGTAGCGCTGGCTCACCGGGTCGAATGCCTTGGTCTGGCGGTCCTTGCGGGCAAAGGCCATGTAGGGCAACACCGCCGTCACCCGCGCGGCGCCGTGGTCGCGCAGCGTGGCGATGAAGAACAGCAAGCGGCACAGCTTGTCGTGCGGGCTGCTGTCGGGCCCGCCGTGCAGCCCCATCAGCACATAGACGTCGGACCCCCTCGGGTCGACCAGCGGGCGCAGCTTGTCCTCGCCGTCCTCGAAGCCGCGGTCCTCGTGCGGCGAGAGGTCGTTGTCGAGGTCTTCGGCCACGGCCCGCGCAAGCGCCCGGTCATGGCGGTCCAGCGCAAAGATCAGCATCGTCGGCTCCATCAACCCTGCAACGCGCGGCGGAACAGCCCGCCACAACCTCGATTCCAGCACCACCGGACAAGGCCCCGCTTGAGCGTGCGCAACGCGGCGCGGCCAGCGGCAGGCCCAATCAACACCGGGACAGAGGTCGCGCAGTGCGCGTGGCCGCCGCGTCTTGCCACCGAGGTTCGCATGGGGCGTTGCGGCAACCGGCCACTGCGCAGGTTCACCCCGATTCGCACTGAGCGCCATGACCCCTCCCCTGCGACTGATCACCGGCGGTGCCGGCTTTCTCGGTGTCAACCTGGTGCGCCACCTGCTGGCGCGGGGCGAGGTGCTGCGCTCGCTGGACATCGCGCCCTTCGATGCGACCGAGCGCGACCGAATCG
This sequence comes from Burkholderiales bacterium, assembly GCA_947453625.1. GTDB lineage: Bacteria > Pseudomonadota > Gammaproteobacteria > Burkholderiales > Burkholderiaceae_C > Pseudaquabacterium. The sequence continues at coordinate 10,391 of CANGHK010000035.1, read as the reverse complement.
ACGCTGTGCGCGGCGACATCCGCGATGCCGACCAGGTCGACCGTGCGATGGCCGGTGTGCACACCGTCGTCCATGCCGCGGCCGCGCTGCCGCTGGCGCCAAGCGCCGAGATCACCTCCACCACCGTCGAAGGCACCCGATTGCTGCTGCAGGCCGCGCGCCGCCACGGCGTGGCGCGCTTCATCTTCATCTCGTCGACCGCCGTCTACGGCATCCCCGACCACCACCCGATCCACGAGGACGATGCGCTGCACGGTGTCGGCCCCTACGGCCAGGCCAAGATCGGGGCCGAGCGGCTGTGCGCCGCGGCGCGCGCGCCTGGCCTGTGCGTCAGCATCCTGCGGCCCAAGAGCTTCGTCGGCCCCGAGCGCCTGGGCGCCTTCGAACTGCTGTACGACTTTGCCTGCGACGGCCATGGCTTCGCGGTGCTGGGCCGCGGCGACAAGCCCTACCAGCTGCTCGACGTGGCCGACCTCTGCGAGGTGATAGCCTGCTGCATGACGCTGCCGGCGGCGCAGGTGGACGACACCTTCAACGTCGGCGCGGCGCAGTTCGGCAGCCTGCGCGAGGGTTTCCAGGCCGTGCTCGACCGGGCCGGCCATGGCCGGCGGGTGACCTGCCTGCCCGAGCGTCCCGCGCTGTGGCTGCTGCGGCGCCTGGCGGCCTGGGAGCTGTCACCGCTGTACCCGTGGATCGTCGAGACCGCGACGCGCACCAGCGTGGTCAGCATAGACCGGCTGCGCGACCGGCTGGGCTTCACGCCGCGCCACAGCAACCGCGACGCGCTGCTGCGCAACTTCGACTGGTACCTGCAGCACCGCGACGAGATCGCGCACCGGCAGGGCGTGTCGCACCGCGTGCCCTGGCGGCGCGGCGTGCTGGGCCTGGCCAAGTGGCTGCTCTGATGGCGGCCGACGCCGTGCAGCGCGCCGACGCGGTGCCGCTGGTCGTCGACCTGGACGGCACGCTGCTGCGCACCGACACCTTGCACGAGGGCCTGCTGACGCTGTTGCGGCAGCGCCCACTGGCCCTGGCCGGCCTGCCGCGCTGGATCTGGCAGGGCCGGGCGCGGCTGAAGCAGGCGGTGGCCGAGCGCACCCGGCTCGCCCTGCAAACCCTGCCCTGGCGCGCCGACCTGCTGGCGCAGTTGCAAGAGGAGCGCCGGCGCGGCCGCCGCCTGGTGCTGGCCACCGGCGCCGATGCGTCTATCGCCGAGGCGGTGGCCGCCGAGTTGGGCCTGTTCGACGCCGTGCTGGCCAGCGACGGCCGGCACAACCTGAGCGCCGACGCCAAGCGCGACCGGCTGGTCGCCACCTTCGGCCAGCGCGGCTTCGACTACGTGGGCAATGGCAGCGCCGACCTGCCGGTCTGGTCGGCCGCGCGGCGCGCCTGGCTGGTGGCCACGCCGCCTCGGCTGGCCAGGCAGGTGCGCGCGCTGACACCGGTCGAGCGCGTCTTCGACCCCCTGCCGGCTGGGCTGAGCACCTGGCTGGGCGCGATGCGGGTGCAGCACTGGCTGAAGAACCTGCTGCTGCTGGTGCCGCTGCTGGCCGCGCACCGCCTGCACGACGGCGCGATGCTGGCGCGCACGGGGGTCGGCGTGGTCTGCTTCAGCCTGGCCGCCTCGGGCGTCTACCTGCTCAACGACCTGCTCGACCTGGACGCCGACCGCCGCCACCCGCACAAGCGGCGGCGCGCGCTGGCCGCCGGGCAACTGCGGATCGCCCCGGCGCTGGCGCTGGTGCCCCTGCTGTGGCTGGCGGCCGCCGGCCTGAGCGCCTGGCTGGCACCCACGCTGACCGGTGCGCTGGCGGCCTACACGCTGCTGATGCTGGCGTACTCGCTGGGCCTGAAGGATTTGGCACTGGTCGACGCCTTCGCGCTGGCGCTGGGCTACACGCTGCGCATAGGCGCCGGCGCGCTGGCCGCCGGCGTCGAGGTGTCGGCCTGGCTTTTGGTCGGCAGCATGGCGCTGTTCTTCGGTCTGGCCCTGCTCAAACGCTATGCCGAGCTGGTGAGCCGGCGCGTCGACGACGGCCCCGACCTGCGCGTACGCGCCTACCGCAACAGCGACGCGACGCTGATCGCCGGGCTGGGCATCGCCTCGGGCGGTGTGGCGGTGGCGGTGCTGGCACTCTACCCGGTGGTCGAGCCCTCGGGCTTTGCCCGCTGGCCGGTGTGGTGCGTCTGCGAGCTGCTGCTGTACTGGACCGGCAACCTGTGGCTGACGGCGCACCGCGGCGGCATCCACGACGACCCGGTCTCGTTCGCGCTGCGCGACCCGCTGAGCCGGGTCTTCGGCCTGCTGACGCTGGCCCTGCTGATGCTGACGCCATGACCGCCCGACATCGCCAACGCCTGCGCCTGGCCCCGGCCGGCGGCATGCTGCTGCTGGCAGGCGCCAGCCTGGGCCAAACCACGGCGCCGCAGGGCGTCGCGACGGCCAGCGCGCCGCCCCTGACCCTGGTCGACCTGCAAGCGGCCCGGCGCAGCCAGCAGGTCGACCTGCCCGGCCCCGGCCGCCAGCGCGGCAGCCTGACGCTGACCGCCCTGCAGCCGGCCGTCAACGCCTGGTTCCTGCTGACGCTGCGCGGCCCCGGCGAGACCGCGGCCACGCAATACCACCTCGAGAACGCCGATCCCGCGGCGCAGCGCGTGGCGCTGGACCCGACACGGCCGGGCACGCTGACGCTGGGCAGCGCAACCCCAGGCAGCGACTTGCCCGGCGAGGGCGCAGCGCCCTGCCCGCTGTGGCCGGGCCCCGCGCTGGCCGCCGCGCGCCGCAGCCCGCTGGCCTACGCGCCGCTGTGCGGTGGCCGGCTCTACCTGCGCAACGCGGTGGCAGGCCACCGCAGCACGCTGGAGGCCGGCACCGAGCTGCTGCGCGACCATGTCTGGCGCGGCGAGCAAGTGATCGGTTTCGTGCGCCGCGAGTTCCTGCAGGACGCTTTCGCGCAACGCGCCCGACCGGCCGACAAGCCGGGCGACTACCCGGGCAGGGACCCGCCCACCGGCGCGCCGCCGCCCGCCCGGCTGGCCGACGGCGCAACGCCGCGTGCGGTGGCGAGCGACGCGCTGGGCCTGGGCTTGGCCGACGCCGTCGCGCCGCTGCGGCTGGGCCAGTGGCGGGCGCTGGCCGGGCTGGACGGCATCTACCTCAGCGCGGCGCTGCCGCGGGCGCTGGCGGCAGGGGCCGGCGCCGCCGCAAGGCCGCTGGCGCTAGACCCGGTCGAGGGCGAGGCGCTGGCCCTGCTGGTGGCCTTCGACCTGTCGGCCTTCGAGCTGGGCTTCGCGCTGGGCACCGAGCACCCGCGGCTGGGCTGGTCGGCCCGCGTGCCACCCGCGCTGCGCCCACCGGCACTGCCCGGGCCCGACGGCATCGCCAGCGCCGCGCCGCTGGTGCGCACCGGCCAGCTCGCCCCGGCGCTGCAGGCGCGCGCGGTGGCCACCTTCACCGGCGGCTTCAAGCGCGAGCACGGCGCGTTCCGCCACGGCGCGCTGGCCACCGTGAACCGCGGCAGCCACTACGGCTTCATCGAGCAGGGCGTGGTGTTCAGCCGGCTGCAACCCGGCCTGGCCACGCTGTACGTGGGTCAGGACGGCGAGGTCGGCATGACCACCTGGCGCTCCGAGGACGACGCCGGCGGGCTGGGCAGGCTGCGCCACGCCCGGCAGAACGGCGTGCCACTGCTCGAGCGCGACCCCGGCGGGGGCACCGGCCGGCCGGGTGCGCTGATCGACCAGTGGGGCGCGGGCAACTGGTCGGGCTCGGCCGATGAGCGGCTGCGCACGCTGCGCGCCGGCGCCTGCCTGGTCGAGGCCGAAAGCCGGCGCTTCCTGGTCTACGGCTACTTCTCGACCGCCACGCCGCGGGCGATGGCGCGCGTGTTCCAGGCCTACGCCTGCCGCTACGCGATGCACCTGGATATGAACGCGCTGGAGCACACCTATCTGGCGCTCTACCCCCGCAGCGGCGCGCAGATCGGCGTCGAGCACCTGGTCAGCGGCATGGCCGCGCTCGACAAGCAGGCCGGCGGGGCGCTGGTGCCGCGCTTCCTGGGCTATGCCGACGACCGTGATTTCTTCTACCTGCTGACCAAGGCCCCACACCGATGAAAACCCAGCCCCGACGGCACCGCCGGCGCCTGTCGTGGTGGACGCGTGCGCTCGTGCTGCTGGCACTGGCGGGGCTGCCCGGACTGCCGCACCCATTGGCCGCGCAGCCCGACACGCTGGCCCGCCGCAACGACGCGCTGCTGCGCCAGTTGCAGCAGGTGCAGGGCCTGGACGACGCGGCGATGCAGCGGCTGCGCGCGATCTTCACCCGCTCGGGCTTCATCGGCCAGGGCAACCCGGCCATCGCCCGCCACCCGATGACACCCGAGCAATGCCTGGCGGTGCGCCAGGCCGCGCCGGCGCCCGGCGACAGCGCGCGCTTCGAGCGGCTGTGCGGCGGCCCGCACATGGCGCCGCTCTACGACCCGCAGACCCAGCGCCCCGAGGACGCCCGCGCCTGCATCGACCAGTTCGAGTTTCCCGACCTGCCCTGCGCCTACCCGGTGGTCTGGGTGCGGGCACGCGAGGCGGCACAGATCTGCGAGGCGGTGGGCAAGCGCCTGTGCGACGCGCACGAATGGGAAGGCGCTTGCGAAGGCCGGCTGCTGCCGCCCGACTACCGCTTCGACCTGATCGCCGGGCTGCCGGCCGGCGCCGCGCAGCGCCGGCTGCGCGAGGTCCACAACCGGGCCCATGCGGGCGACAAGCGCTGGAGCTACGGCCCGCAATACCGCCCCGGCCTCTGCGCGGCCGACAGCAGCAAGACCGAGGGCTGCGGCGGTGGCGGCTGGAGCGCCTGCGGCTCGAACACCTACCCGGCCGGCGCCTTCCCCGGCTGCCGCAGCGCGCTGGGCGTGTACGACCTGCACGGCAACGCCGCCGAGCACATGAACCTGCCGCTGGACCGGTCGCAGATGGCCAGCCAGGGCAGCCGCGGCCTCGGTGTCACCGAGATGAAGGGCAGCTGGTTCATCTTCGACCGCTACCGCGCGCATGAGGACTGGTGCCGCTGGCGCGCACCCTACTGGCATGGCAGCGCGGTGATGGACCCGGCCAGCCACGCCAACTACCACCTCGGGTTCCGCTGCTGCAAGACCCTGCCCGAGCGTTGACGGCGCGCAGACTGCGCCCAGGCGCGGCCCAAGCCAGTTCAGCGCAACGCGAGGCCGCGCTGCATCCAGGCCAGCAGGTGCGGCAGCGGACCCTCGTCGCTGAGCAGCGACGACCACTGCGGGTCGGCCAGCAGGTCGAAGATCGAGCGCGGCAGGCCGTCGACCAGCACCGTCTCGCTGACCAGGCGCACGCCGTGGCTGTAGTCGGCGTAGCGCGCACCATGCACCGTCGACAGCGGCTGGATGGGCGCGTCGGCGCGGCGGTGCCAACCGTAGATCGCCACCCGGTCGGGCTGGCGCCACAGCCGTTCGCTGATCACCAGGTCCTTCTTGTGGCCCGCGGTCAGCGCGCCGGGCAGGGCGCCGACCGCCGCGCGCTGCTGTTCCACCAAGGCCTGGTGCTGGCGGTAGGTGGCGGTCGAGCGCATCGCCTCACCGGCCGGCAGCGGTTGGGGCAGCAACTGCACCGTCGCCTGGCGGTAGATCAGGTCGACCATGCGCCGGGTCGGCAGGGTGAAGCCGAATCCCGCCGCCACCGCCCGCGCGCTGTCCAGGCCCATAGGCACCCGCAGCGCGTCGAGGTCGGCACCGACGGCCAGGTAGTCCGCCAGCACGCACAACACCAGTTGCACCGGCGTCCCGTCCGGCCCTTGTCCGGTGACGGTGGCTGGCGAGACACGGCGCAAGGCCGGCGGCAGGTTGCCCGACAGCAACTCGTCGCGGATCGCGCGGTCGCGCTCGGGCTCGGTCAGGCCGGCCAGGCTGTCGGCGAAGGCGTTGCCGCCGCGCGCTTGCGCAGGCCGCGCCGGAATGCCCCGCGCCGCGAAAGCGCAGACCGAGTCGACCGCCGGTGACACCGGTGAGGCCTGGGCCAGGGCGATAGTCGACAGGCCCCCAGCGGCCAGGACCAGCAGCAGACGCGGCAAACGGCGGAAAACAGGCATAGGTCGGTTCGATCCATGAGCCAGGCAGCCCGCGAGCCTAGCAGCATTGAGGCTACGCGGTCGTCCGGCTGCCCGGGGCTGATACGGCTCAGGCCGGCTTGTCGCCAGCGCCCTGCGTCGGGCCGCAGGCATCGAGCGCGGCCAGCACCTCGTCGTCGCCGACCTGGTGAAAATCGTCGTAATGCTGGCCTATGGCATCGAACGGCGAAGGCGTGGCCAGGCAGACGATCTCGTCCACCTCGGCACGCAACTGCTGCAGCGTGTCGCGCGGCGCCACCGGCGTGGCCAGCACCAGGCGCGCCGGATGCCGGCGCCGCAGGGCCTTGAGCGCGGCGCGCACGGTAGTGCCGGTGGCGATGCCGTCATCGACGACCACCACGGTGGCACCCTCGACCGGCACCGGCGCGCGGCCCCGCAGGTAGACGCCGCGGCGCCGCTCGATCTCGCGCAACTCCTGCGCGGCCTGCCGGCGGACATAGGCGGGGTCTATGCCCAACGCGGCCTGGATCTGCTCGTCGTCGACCAGGTCAGGCGGGTCGCCATCGACCAGCGCCGCCACCGCCAGTTCGGGCTGCCAGGGCGCGCCTATCTTGCGCACCAGCAGCAGGTCCAGCGGCGCGCCCAGCGCGCGGGCCACCAGCGCGCCTATCGGCACGCCGCCGCGCGGCAGCGCCAGCACCACCACCGGCGGCGGCAGATCGCACGTCACCAGGCGGACGGCCAGGGCCTGCCCGGCTTCGCGCCGGTTGGCAAAGCGCCGGGTCATGGCGCAGCCCTGCGGGTCATGGCCATCGTGGCCAAAGCGACGCCGGCGCCGGGCGCAGCCGCCAAGTCGTGGGCCCTCACAGCGTCGACTCCATCCCCGACCCCTGGCCCGCGGCGGCCGGCCTGGGCGGCGGCGCGTTGGCGATCAGGCAGTCGGTGGTCAGGATCAGGCCGGCAATCGAGCTGGCGTTCTGCAAGGCCAGCCGGGTGACCTTGGCCGGATCGATCACGCCCATCTGCAGCAAGTCCCCATAGCCCCCCGTCGCCGCGTTGTAGCCGAAGGCGGGCTCGGTCGACTCGGCGATGTGGTGCAGCACCACCGACGGCTCAGCGCCGGCGTTGGCCACGATCTGGCGCAGCGGCTCCTCGAGCGCGCGCGCCACGGTGCGCAGGCCCGAGTCCTGGTCCAGGGTCTCGCCCTTGAGCGCGCCCAGCACGCGCCGGGCGCGCAGCAGCGCCACACCGCCGCCGGGCACGATGCCCTCCTCGATCGCCGCCCGGGTGGCGTGCAACGCGTCTTCGACGCGGATCTTGCGCTCCTTCAACTCGGACTCGGTGGCCGCGCCGACCTTGATCAGCGCCACCCCGCCCGACAGCTTGGCGGCGCGCTCGTCGAGCTTCTCGCGCTCGTAATCGCTGGTGGCCGCGGCGCGCTCGCGGCGGATGCCCTGGATGCGCTCGGCGATAGCCGCCGGCGCGCCGCCGCCGCCGATCAGCGTCGTCTCGTCCTTGCCCACTTCCACCCGCCTGGCGCGCCCCAGGTCGTCCAGCGTGACCTTGGCCAGACTCAGCCCGAGCTCGTCGCTGACCACCCGGCCGCCGGTCAGCAGTGCCAGGTCCTGCAGCAGCGCGTGGCGCCTATCGCCGAAGCTGGGCGACTTGACCGCGCAGGTCTTGAGCGTGCCGCGCATCGTGTTGATCACCAGCGTGGCCAGCGCCTCGCTGTCGATCTCGTCGGCGATCACCAGCAGCGGCCGGCCGGCCTTGACCACCTGCTCGAGCAGCGGCAGCAAGTCCTGCAGTGACGACAGTTTCTTGTCGCAGAGCAGGATGGACGCGTCCTCGAGCACGGCGGTCTGGCGCTCCGTGTTGTTGATGAAATAGGGCGACAGGAAGCCGCGGTCGAACTGCAGGCCCTCGACCACCTCGAGCTCGCTGACCAGGCCCGAGCCGTCCTCGATGGCGATCGCGCCTTCGCGCCCCACGCGGTCGATCGCGCGCGCCAGCAACTCGCCGATCGAGCGGTCGTTGTTGGCCGAAATCGAGGCCACATGGGCGATCTCCTGCGAGCTGCCGCAGGGCCGCGCCATCTGGTGAATCTCGGCCACCACCGCGTCTATGGCCTGCTCGATGCCGCGCTTCAAGTCCATCGGGTTCATGCCGCCAGCCAGGTAGCGCAGGCCCTCGTGGATCATCGCGTGGGCCAGCACGGTGGCCGTGGTGGTGCCGTCGCCGGCCTTCTCGCTGGTGCGCGAGGCCACCTCGCGCAGCATCTGCGCGCCCATGTTCTCGAACCGCTCCTCCAGCTCGATCGCCTTGGCCACCAGCACGCCGGAATTGACAATCTGCGGCGGGCCGAATTCGCGGTCGAGGATGACAGTGCGTCCACGCGGTCCAAGCGTGACCCGGACGGCCTCGGCCAGCGCGTCGACGCCGCGCCGGATCTTGTCCCTCGCTTCGTCGTGGAACATCAGGTGTCTGGCGGCCATGGGCATCGCCTCCAACAGGCAACAGCGTGGAACACGGGTGAACCAGCGCCATCGTGGCGGCTATCCCGGCGCGCGGATTGAGTCTGCTCAAACCTGCGCCGTTCAGCGCGGTTGACGCTGCGCAACACGGGCCGGCCGCCGCCACCTATCGTCGGCAGTCCAACAAACCCGGAGCCCTGGCATGAGCGCACTCAAGACCCTGCTGGTTCATCTCGACGCGTCTCCGACGGGCCTGGCGCGGCTGACATTGGCGCACCAATGGGCCACGCAGCACGACAGCCTGGTGTCGGTGCTGTACGCCACGACGCCGGCCGACCTGCTCTACCCGCTCGGGTTCGGCACGGGCTACGAGGCGGCCGCCTTGCTCGACGACCTGGAAGCCACCCGACGGAACCACGCCAAAGGCCTGTTCGACAGCGCCGTGGCGTCGGGCATGACACGGCTGCAGTGGTCAGAGCTGGGCCGGCAGGAATCGCTGTCGGCCTTTGTCGAACAGGCCTTCTACGCCGATCTGGTGGTGCTCGGCCAGCGTGAGCCCGAGTCGGTTTCGTCTCAGGGCGTGCCCGCCGACTTCGTCGAATGGGTCGTGATGGACAGCGGCAAGCCCACGCTGGTGCTGCCCTACATCGGCGTGGACGCGCAGCCGGCGCGCAAGGTGCTGGTGGCCTGGAAGCCCAGCCGCGAGTCGGCGCGCGCCGTGGCCGCCGCCCTGCCCTTGCTGCAGGCCGCCGCGCAGGTCGACGTCGTCTGGTGGCATGAGCCCGGCCGCTCGGCAGACGACGCCAGCGTGGCACTGCTGGCCTACCTGCAGCGACACGGGATCAGTGCCATTGCCCACGCCTGCGGCGAGGCATCCGCCGAGATGGGCGACCTGCTGCTGTCGCGCTGCAGCGACCTGGCCTCCGACCTGCTGGTGATGGGCTGTTACGGCCACACAAGGGCGCGCGAATGGGTGCTGGGCGGTGTCACGCGCACGCTGCTGCGCTCGATGACGCTGCCCGTGCTGATGGTGCATTGAGGCGGGAGGCGGCGATGACCGACGTGATGCTCGATCCGGCGCTGGACGAGGCGGTAGAAAGTGGCGACCAGGCGCTGCTGCTGCAGTGGTTGGCCGCCGAGGGCGACGCGGTGCAGGCCGGCCAGTTGCTGGCACGGGCCAAGCTGGTGGGGCAGACGCTGGACGTCAGGGCGCCACGGGCCGGCGTGATCGAGGACATCCTGGTGCCGGGCGGCCAGACCTTCGCGCCCGGTGCGGTGCTGGCGCGGCTGATACCGCATTGAGCGTGAAATGAAAGTGACTCGATCGATGAGTTGGCACGGTGGCCTATTTCAGCGTCGGCGCCAAAATTTGAACTCAAGCTGAGCCAGGACGAGCCGAAGAATCAGGCCGGGCGCGTTCGTTGCCGCTCGATTCAACAAGGGACCCGCAATGCTCACCCGTCTGATCTACGCCAGCGAGATCACCACCCCGCTGACCTCGAGCGCCGTGCAGGAGATTGTCGACAAGGCCCGCGCAGCAAACCAGCGTCGTCAACTCACCGGAATGCTGGCATTCGACAGTCGCAGTTTCCTGCAGGTGTTGGAAGGCCGGCGCGAAGCGGTCAGTCAATTGTTCTGCCAAATCGCCGCCGACCCCCGACATCAGCGCGTGCAGTTTGACCTTGCCCTCAGAAAACGTATCCCTTGCTGAGTGATTAAATTCAAGCAAGGAGAACGGAAAATGACGAAGAAGACACCGAGGGCGCGGTACACGCTGGAGTTCAAGCAAGAGGCGGTTCGCCTGGTCGAAGGTGGGCAGAGCATCG
>CANGHK010000034.1 GCA_947453625.1 Burkholderiales bacterium | reverse complement strand
TTTTGCGGCACTATTCGTCCTGCTGCTCGGCGTCTTTCTTGTTTCGGGCGTCGTCGGCTTGGTTTCCTATGGCATACTTTTCGGTTCGGCTTACACTTTTGTTGGCCAAATTATCTTGGCGATCTACTTCGTGCGGCGCTATAGAAATGCCACCAGTGCAGTCCTGATGCTGGCGTTCGCCATCATCTGTTTCGTCATCGTGGCTCAAATGCACGACGGCGGCGGATTGTTGATATCTTTTGGCAGCCTGCCGCCGATCGACTTTTTCGCCCTCCGGGCGCTGCTGATACCGATCTTCGTGGCTTGGTTGTTCATGGCGTCCGAGCAGGAGCGCAACGTCGAATTGGCCGTCGCCACCCAGGTCAAGAACGCCGCGCTGGTGCGGGTCGACGTGGAAACCCAGCGGCGCAGGATTCAGTCGCACTTCATGGCGATGCTGACGCATGAGTTGAAGACACCGCTGGCCATCATTCAACTGGCCGCGGCGTCACTGGCGCCCAACCATGCCAGCGACCCCGGCGCCAGTCGGCGTCTGCACAATATTCAGAAATCGGTCGATGACATGAATTACGTGCTGGAGCGCTGTGTTGAAATCGAGGACGACATCGATCAGAACCTGACGCCGCAGGCGGCGCGGCTGAGCGTCAGCAACCTGCTCAACGACGTCCTGGGTTCAGTGGATGCCGAAATAAGCGTCAGGCAGGACGATGCGGGTGACTTCATTGTTTCGGACTATCAATTTCTCCGCATCATCCTGACCAACCTGCTGACGAACGCCGTCAAGTACGCGCAGCCGGATTCGCGAATCGAACTGCAGGTGACCCGCCACCGCGATCCGTCGAGTCCCGGCATCGGTTTCAAGGTGCGCAACCAGGTCGGCGAATCGGGATTTCCGGACCCGGCGGCGCTGTTCACGCGCTACTACCGTTCGGAAGGCGCCAAGAAGCAGGCCGGCGTCGGCCTGGGCCTGTGGTTGTCGCAAAACCTGGCGTTGAAGATCGGCTCGGCGATCGAGATGCGGGTCGACGGCGCGGTCGTCGAATTTTCATTCGAGGCCCACCAGGCCGCATGAAGCGCGCTGCGGAAGCCGGCCCGCGGCCATGCAAGGTCAGGCAAGCCAATGCCTGTGGGTTGAACTAGCATCGGCCGCCGCTGGCTGGCGAAGCCCGGCTACCCATCCGCCGACGCCTCCTGGCCAACCTCGACCCACATGACAGCCCTGACAACAGCGATCAAAGTGCTTCTCGTCGAGGACAACGAGACCTTGCGCGACGAGTTGGTGGGCTACCTCTGCCATGAAGGCTTTGCCGCCCTTGGCCTGGGCGACGGGCTCGAACTGAATGAGCAGCTCAAGCGCGAGCAACCCGACGTGCTGATGCTGGACCTGAATCTCCAGTTCGAGGACGGGATCAGCATCGCCAGACGCATCCGCGTCAGCTTTCCCGACGTCAGGATCGTGATGTTGACCGGTCGGGGCCGCGGGGCGGACCGGACCGAAGGCTATGAGGCGGGTGCGGATGTCTACCTGACCAAACCGACGCGCCCGGCCGAGATCTCGGCAGTGATCAGGAATCTGCACCGGCGCGCCCGCAGCGATGTCGGCGACGACTTGCGCTGGTCGCTGGACAGCGCCAATTTCATGCTGCGCTCGTCGCGGGGTGGTGCGATCCGCTTGACCGTGGGCGAAGTCACCCTGCTGTACGCGCTGGCCGTGGCCGGTCGCCATGTCGACCACCCCGAACTGATGGCCTTGTTCCATCAGGGCGATTCGGACGAGCGGGCCGGCAAGAACCGGCTGATGGTGTTGATCAGCCGCCTGCGGCTGAAACTGCGGGCTGAAGCGTCTTGCGAGCTCGATATCCGGGTCCTCCGAGGCCGCGGCTACCAGCTCACTTTTCCGCTGGCCTGCCAGGGGCCGGGGCCTGTGCAGCTGATTCAGTCGTCCAATCCGCTAGACGATTAGCCGCCTCGGCGGGCCAGGCCATTGGCGCCAGCCACGCCGCTTGAGACCGGGCGAGTGCCGCACCTTGCCTCTGGCCTGCAAGCTTGCGAAAGCTTGGGTGGCTTTGTCAATCTAGCATGGGTTTCACGGTCTTTCCCTCCCCCACAAAAGCGGGCGTGGCCGACTTCCAGGACGCCGGCGGTCGGCGTCAACGACGAAAGTACGACCATGCGTGACGTCACCCTGAAATTTAGAGCGCCGCCCAAGCATTGGGAACTGATCGACGACGCGGCGAGCCGGGCCGGGAAGAACCGCGAGGCCTTTCTGTTCGAGGCGGCGCATGAGAAGGCGCGCAAGATGCTCCAGATGGCCAGTCCATCGTCGCAACCGGAGCCGTCTGATCAGGTGGCCTTCGTCCTGAGCGAAGAAAAGTTCCATCATTTCGTCCAGCAAATCGCCGAGCAGCCGCTCAGGAATCCGGGCCTGCAGCGTCTGCAGAACCTGAAGGCTTGCTGGGACATCAAGTGAGCACGGCCACAGCCATGAAACTCGGTTTGCCTGAGCTGATGACGCGACGCCACCAGGTCGACGATTTCGATTGCGGCGACGTTCAGCTCAACGACTGGCTCAGGCAACGGGCGCTGGTCAACCAGTTGGGCCGGCGCCGCTGCAGCTATGTCGTCAGCGATGACGAGGGTCTGGTCCGCGGCTATTACACCTTGTCGGCCGGCAACGTGAGTTTCCCGCTGGACGGCGGCAAGGCCCGGCGCAACATACCCGATCCCGTGCCGGTGATGCTGCTGGTCCGGCTCGCGGTCGACCGGGGCGCCAGGGAGCAGGGTCTCGCGGCGTCCTTGTTGAAGGACGCCGTCGACCGGGTGGACGCGATGGCGCAGCACACGGGGGTCAGGGCGATGCTGGTGAACGCGCTCGACGACAGCGTCAGGAAGTTCTATGAGCGGCATGGATTCCAGTCTTCCGTGGCGATTCCCGAGGTGCTGACCTTGCGGGTGCCGACCGGCAGCCTTTGAACCATCCCGCCCGGCGATGCCCCCGAAGGCGTCGCACGCCAGACTTCAAGGCAAAGCCAAGGTGGTGCCAGCAAAGACGCCGACAGCCCCCAGCCCGGGCGAAAGTTCGGAATTCAAGTCGGGCCGGCAGTCCTGCCCCTGGGCTTCATCGAACAGCTATCCGCTCGTCACCGTGATCGAGGCGCAGAGCGGGTGCGCCACGCCACACGCAAGACCCATACCGACAACCGGAAAGACATTTCCGGCTTCGTCTCCATGGATGCCAAGGCTGAAATCTAGCGGGGGTTGACGGACGCGTCGGCGTCACCGTGGGGTCTGGCGCGGCGAGGGCTGGCATGTTGCGTTCAATCCGGGGGGCATCACCCCAAGGCGTTCGCGCGATGATTCCCATCTCAAGACGCCTGACGCGCTGGTTGCTGGCCGCGCTGCTGGCGCTGAGCGCCGGGCTGCACGCCGAATCGGTCGTGCGCGACCGCACCTCGATGGCCGACATCCCGCTGATCACCGGCCAGTTGCCGCAATGCCCGGACAATCGCGCCATGATCAAACCCATTCTCGGCACCCGCGGTGCCGTCGTCGCACCGCATTCGCTGGCCTCGCAGGCCGGCCTGGCCATCCTGCAGGAAGGCGGCAACGCGATCGAGGCCACGATCGCCGTGGCCGCCACGCTGGCCGTCGTCTACCCGCACATGACCGGCATAGGCGGCGACGGTTTCTGGCTGCTGCGCGCCCCAGGCCAGCCCATGCTGTCCATAGACGCCTGCGGCCGCACCGGCAGCGCGGTGCACGCCGGGCTCTACGGCGACGCCGCCAGCATCCCCTGGCGCGGGCCGCTGGCGGCCAACACGGTGGCCGGCACGGTGTCGGGCTGGGCAGCAGCCTTTGCCCACAGCCAGGCCGCCTGGGGCGGCAAGCTGCCCTTCGCCCGCCTGCTGGAAGCGGCGATCGCCTATGCCCGCGACGGCTTCCCGGTCACCCACAGCCAGGAGGAGAACACGCGCGCCAAGCGCGCCGAGCTGGAAGCCCTGCCCGGCTTCACGGCCAGCTTCATGCCCGACGGCGAGGTGCCGCGCTACGGTGCCCGGCACCGTTTCCCGGCGCTGGCCGCCACGCTGCAGCAACTCGCCGACGCCGGTCCCGACGATTTCTACCAGGGCGACCTGGCGCAGATGATCGCCCAGGACCTGGCCCAGGTCGGCAGCCCGGTGGACGCCGCCGATCTGGCCGCGCACCAGGCCAGCCTGCAGCCGCCGCTGTCGCTGCAGCTCGCCGCCGGCCGGCTCTACAACCTGGCGCCGCCCACCCAGGGCCTGGCCTCGCTGCTGATCCTGGGCGCCTACGAGCGCCTGCACCAGCCGGGCTGGAGCCCCGACAACGCCGAAGGCATCCATGCCCTGGTCGAGGCCACCAAGCAGGCCTTTCTGCTGCGCGACCGCCATGTCGCCGACCCGGCGCGCATGACGCTGGCCGCCACCGAACTGCTGACCGACGCGGTGCTGCAGCGCCTGGCCGCCGCGGTGCAGCTGGAGTCCGCCAGCCCCTGGCCGGCACCGGCCAGCGACGGCGACACCACCTGGATGGGCGTGATCGACGCCCAGGGCAGGGCGGTCAGCATGATCCAGAGCATTTACTTCGAGTTCGGCAGCGGCGTGGTGCTGCCCACCACCGGCATCTGCTGGCAGAACCGGGGCTGCTCCTTCGACCTGGCGCCGGGCCGGCTGCGCAGCCTGGCGCCGCGCACGAAACCCTTCCACACGCTGAACCCGGCGCTGGCCGAGCTGGCCGACGGCCGGCTGCTGGTCTACGGCACGATGGGCGGCGAAGGCCAGCCGCAGACCCAGGCCGCGGTCTTCGCACGCACAGTCTGGGGCGGCCACAACGTCCGCTCGGCCATCGCCGCGCCGCGCTGGCTGCTGGGCCGCACCTGGGCCGAGCCCAGCACCACGCTCAAACTGGAGGCACGCTACGCGCCGGCGATCATCGACCGGCTGCGCGCGCTCGGCCATCCGGTCGAGGTGGTGGCCGATTTCGACGAGCGCATGGGCCACGCCGGGGCGCTGATGCTGCACCCGGAGGGCTGGATAGAGGGCGGAGAAGACCCGCGCAGCGACGGCGGCGTGGCGGCCTGGTGAGACCGGTCGGGCGCCGTCATCACGCGCCGGAGGGGGTGGCGGGCGTGACGGGGGCGGCGGGCGTGACGGGGGCGGCGGGCGTGACGGGGGCGGCGGGGCAGTTTGGGGTCTCGGTCATCTGCTGCAGGCCGGCCAGCAGGTCGGCGAAGCGTTCGCCTTGCACCACCACATGGTTGCGCACCGAGGTGACAGCCAGTTCCACGTCGCCCTTGACCAGAGCGTCGACGATGCCCTGGTGCTCGTCGAAACTGCGCTGCACCCGGTTGCGCACGCGCAGTTGCAGCCGGCGGTAGGGCCGCAGCTTGCGCTGCAAGACCTGGGCCTGTTCGGTCAGGAAGCTGTTGTGCGAGGCGGCATAGAGCGCGTTGTGAAAAGCCTCATTGGCGTAGAAATAGGCATCCGGGTCGCGCTGGTCGGCGGCGTTGCGGCAGCGCTCATGCACCCCCTGCAAGGCCAGCATTTCGGCTTCGGTGATGCGGCGCACCGCCAGCCTGGCGCACATCGCTTCGAGTTCGGCCATCACCTCGAACATCTCGATCAGCCGCTGCGGCGAGGCCTGGGCCACCACGGCGCCGCGGCGCGGCCGCATCTCGACCAGACCTTCGCCGGCCAGTTGGCTGAGCGCCTCGCGTATCGGCGTGCGTGAGACGCCGAAGCGCGTCGCGAGTTCGATCTCGTCGAGGTGGACGCCAGGCAGCAACCGTCCTGTGGCGACTTCTTCCTCGATCGCCTCGCGAAGCTGCTCTGACAGTCGGCTCATGGTGCGGCAGTGTATGCGCTCGCCCTGGCGCGGGACAGCGGCCCGTACAGGGCTGTCTGGGTGCTTTACCGTGTTTACGCCAATGCAATCCATGATCCTGGTAATTCATACTGCAGACCGTTGTATGCAAGCAGGTCGTTCGATAACAAACTTGGGCTGCTGCGATCTGTTTCGCCATCCAGTCCCATGACAGGAGACAAGCCAGTGAAAGAGAACTTTTTCCGCAAAGCGCCCTGGGGGCTCGCCGTGGCCGCGCTGGGCCTCCAGTTGTCGGGTTGCGCTGGCGACAGCGAACCGGGCTGGGCCCCACCACAGATCCCTGTCGCACAGAGCGCGATCGTGCCGCCGCCCTTGACCTCGGCTTGTCCTATCACCGCCTCGGCCATCGATTCGCTGGTCACCAAGGGCACCGGGCTGGCCTTCAACGGCGCGACCTTCGGCGCCGTCGGCACCTACACCTATGTGCTGGCCGAAGCCAGCGCCCATGCCTCGGCCAAGGACGCCTGCGCCGCGACCATCGTCGACCTGAAGAACGGCGGTGACGCGGCCGGCAGGGTCAGCTACAAGTTCGACGTCGTCATCCTGACGCCGACCGACGCCACCAAGGCCAGCGGAACGCTGCTCTACGAAGTCAACAACCGTACCACCAACCCGGTCTTCACGGCCTTGCACGACGGCAGTTCGACCGACATCTTCAGCGCCGTCAAGCCGGTGATTCCCAGCACCGCCACTGGCGTGGTGGCCGGCGCGGGCGCTGGCAATGGCTTCCTGATGAACCAGGGCATGACAGTCGTCTGGAGCGGCTGGCAGGGTGACCGTCCGCAGACGCTGGCCGGGCCCGCCGCGGCCATCGCCAGCGGCACCAAGTGGTACGCCCCCGGCATGACGCTGCCGACGGCGCTGGACGCGGCCAACAACAACGCCGCGATCACCGGCCCGGTGCAGGACGAGTTCATCGCCGACACGGCCACGCTCGCCACCAACCTGCTGGGCACTTATTACAAGAAGGCCCCCAACACCACGGCGACCCTGACGGTGCAAAAGACGGCCACGTCGGTGCCGATCACGGTCAACCCCTCGCTGTGGACCTATACCTCGGGCAGTGCGACAGCCGAGGGCGGCAACACGACGGCCACCGGCTACGGCTATGTCACGATCAACCGCGCCGGCGTGGTGGCCGACCCCGCCAATGCCGCGGCACTCGACGCCGGCAAGGACAACGGTTCGATCTACCACTTCAACTACACCGCGATAGACCCCAAGGTGATGGGCCTGGGCTTCCTCGCCACCCGCGACCTGATCTCCTACCTGCGCTATGAGCGCGCCGACGCCGCCGGCAATGCCAACCCGCTGGCCGGGCGCATCAAGACGACGCTGGCCTCGGGGATCTCGCAGTCGGGGCGTTACCTGCGCGACTTCCTCTGGCAGGGTTTCAACACCGACGCCGGGTTCCGGCCGGTGTTCGACGGCATGCTGCCGCTGGTCGGGGGCTCGCGCAAGACCTACACCAACTACCGTTGGTCCAAGCCCGGTGACTACTCGCGCCAGCATGAAACCCACTTCACGCCCGGTGACCAGTTTCCGTTCTCCTATGCATCGACGACCGACCCGCTGACCGGCAAGACCGACGGCCTGCAGCTCAAGTGCGGCGAATTCGGCCACTGCCCCAAGGTGTTCCAGTACGACAGCCCGATCGAGTTCGGAGGTGCCCGCGCCTCGCTGACGGTGACCGACGGCGCCGGCAAGGACCTGCCGATTCCGGCCAACGTGCGCATGTTCTTTGCGCCGGGCACCTCGCATGGCCCGATCGCGCTGGCCACGGTGGCCGGCAACCAGGCCGACTACTCGGTAGACCGCACGGTTACCGCCACCGCGGTCTCGGCCAGCCCGGGCGCCCAGGTGCCCAGCACCGCGCTGTTCCGCGCCTTGCTGGTCAACCTCGAAGCCTGGGTCAAGGGCACGGCCGCACCGCTCGACAGCGTCTACCCGTCGCTGGCCGCCGGCACGATGGCCGTGCCCGGCGCCGCCCCGGCCAGCCTGGGCGCGCCCGACCTGAGCGCGATCGGCCTGGACTTCAACGGTGTCTACAACACCCTCAGCGTCAACGACGAGAGCGTGATCCCCAGCCTGCCGTCGAACAAGTTCTATGTCGTTCATCTGCCGACCACCGACGGCCAGAGCAACGACCGCGCCGGCGTCAAGATGCCCGACATCGCCGTGCCGCTGGCCACCTTCAAGGGCTACAGCCTGCGCCGGGCCGGCTTCGTCGCTGGCGACCAGAACGGCTTGTCGAGCTCGCAGCTGGCCTTTGCCCTGACCACGGCGGGCAAGAAGCCCGGCGATCCGCGCAAGAGCGTCGAGGAGTTGTATGGCACCCGGGCCGGCTATATTTCGGCCGTCGGTGCGGCGGTCGACAAGCTGGTCGCCGACCGGCTGTTGCTGAATGGCACCGGTGGCGTCGACGATGCTGCCGCGTACAAGAACCGCGCCACGATGCAAAGCCTGCAAGCCAACTTCATCACGCTGCCCTGAGCGGCGGCGCTCTCGACCCCCTGATCAAGGACATCCGCCATGTATTTCGACCGTCGTCAATTCCTGCGGGGCCTGGCGGCCTCCTCGTCAGGCCTGGCCGCCTGGCCGACGCTGGCCCAGCAGAACGCCGGGCTGAAGATCTCGCACCAGTTCCCAAGCGGTTCGTTGACCGACGGCGACTTCCGCGACCGGCTGTGCCGCAAGTTCGCCGCCGAGGTCGAGAAGCGCAGTGGCGGCGCGCTGAAGTCCTCGGTCTACCCGGGCTCGTCGCTGATGAAGACCAATGCCCAGTTCTCGGCGCTGCGCAAGGGGGCGCTCGACATGAGCCTGGTGCCGCTGTCCTACGCCGGCGGCGAGGTGGCCGAGACCAACATCGGCCTGATGCCGGCGCTGGTGCCCAGCTATGAGCAGGGCGCGGCCTGGAAGACCGCCGAGGTCGGCAAGCTGCTGTCCAAGGTGCTGGACGACAAGGGCGTGATCATCGTCAGCTGGATCTGGCAGGCCGGCGGCGTGGCCAGCCGCAACAAGCCGCTGGTCACCCCCGACGACGCCCGCGGCCTGAAGGTGCGCGGTGGCAGCCGCGAGATGGACATGATGCTCAAGCAGGCCGGCGCCTCGGTGATCTCGCTGCCGTCCAACGAGATCTACGCCGCGATGCAGACCGGCGCGATGGATGCGGCGATGACATCCTCCACCAGCTTCATCTCGTTCAAGTTGGAGGAGATCGCCAAGCACCTGACCAGTGGCCGCAACAAGACTTATTGGTTCATGCTCGAGCCGCTGATGATCTCCAAGGAGGTCTTCAACAAGCTGCCTAAGGCGCAGCAGGACATCGTGATGGCCGTGGGCAGCGAATTGGAAGTGTTCGCCCGCGACGCTGCAAAGGCCGACGACAAGCTCGCGGCCGAGATCTACGCCAAGGCCGGTGCCAAGGTCTATGACCTGGACGAGCCCACGCTGAAGAAATGGCAAGTCATCGCCCACGACACGGCGTGGAAGGACTTCGCCGACAAGAGCGAATCCTGCGCCGGGCTGATGAAGGCCGCGCAGAAACTGCTGTGACGAGACGACCCGCATGAGCCAAGCCATCGACACCGCGCCCGCCGTCCTGGGCATAGACCCGGCCACGCCGGCCGTGCTGCAGCCGCTGGCCCGCCTGCTGTTGCGGGTCAACCGCGCCATGGTCGGGCTGGGCATGATCGCGCTGCTGGCGGCCTCTGTCGTGCTGACCTACAGCGTGGTCTCACGCTATGTGCTGAAGGCGTCCACCGACTGGCAGGATGAGACGGCGGTGTTCTGTCT
Source organism: Burkholderiales bacterium (assembly GCA_947453625.1). Classification (GTDB taxonomy): domain Bacteria; phylum Pseudomonadota; class Gammaproteobacteria; order Burkholderiales; family Burkholderiaceae_C; genus Pseudaquabacterium. The sequence continues at coordinate 45,994 of CANGHK010000034.1, read as the reverse complement.
GGTCGGCGCCACTTTTCTGTGCGGTGCTTTCGTGCAGTCCATACGCGGCCATGTCGGCATCGAAGCCGTGTCCACGCTGCTGTCGCCCCGGCTCAACCGGCTGCGCCAGGTGGGGGTGGACGCGATGTGCGCGCTGTTCTGCGGCTTCTTCGCCTGGAAGTCGTGGACGCTGTTCCACGAGGCCTGGGTCGAGCACCAGACCACCTCGTCGTCCTGGGCGCCGCCGCTGGCCATCCCCTACGGCCTGATGGCGCTGGGCATGAGCCTGCTGACCTTGCAGTTGCTGGTGCAACTCAGCGCCAGTCTGAACCGCGCCGCCAACCCGAACGCCGGAAGACTCCGATGACCGCATTGAGCCTGGGCCTGTTGTTTGCCGCCATCACCTTGTTCGTGATGTTCTCGGGCGCGCCGATCTCGTTTGCGCTCGGCAGCGTCGCGATCGGCTTCATGTACGCCTTCATGCCAGCGTCGGCGCTCGACACGGTGACGCAGAACGTCTACGAGGAGATGGCCAGCATCACGCTGCTGTCGATTCCGCTGTTCATCCTGAAGGGTGCGGCGATCGGCAAGTCCCGCGCTGGTCAGGACTTGTACGCCGCGCTGCATGTCTGGATGAACAAGGTGCCGGGCGGCCTGGGCATCGCCAATGTCTTCGCCTGCGCGCTGTTCGCGGCGATGGCGGGTTCCAGCCCGGCCACCTGCTCGGCGATAGGCTCGGCCGGCATTCCCGAGATGCGCAAGCGCGGCTACTCGCCGGGTTTCGCGGCCGGCATCATCGCCGCCGGTGGCACGCTGGGCATCCTGCTGCCGCCGTCGATCACGATGATCCTGTACGCGGTGGCGGCCGAGCAGTCGCTGGGCCGGCTCTTCCTGGCGGGCATAGCGCCTGGCCTGCTGCTGGTCGGGCTGTTCGCCGCCTACGCGGTGCTGAACTACCAGCGCGAGTTCCGCCGCGCCAAGATCGCCTTCGACGCCGAGGGCACCAACTCGGCACTGCTCAGCCGCGACCACTTCACCCTGCGCGAGAAGGTCGAGATGCTGCCGCGCGTCGTGCCCTTCGTCGTGCTGCTGATCGGCGTGATGGTGGCGCTGTACGGCGGCTTCGCCACGCCGTCCGAGACCGCCGGCCTGGGCGGGCTGCTGGCGCTGGCGCTGATCGCGGTGGTCTACGGTGTCTGGCGGCCCAGGGATGTCAAGCCCATCCTGCTGTCGACCTTGAAGGAGTCGACGATGCTGATGTTCATCATCGGCATGTCGCTGCTGTTCTCCTACGTGATGAGCTACCTGCACATCAGCCAGGAGGCGGCGCAGGCGATCGTCGCGCTGCAGTTGTCCAAATGGCTGCTGCTGGCCACCGTGCTGCTGCTGGTGATCGTGCTGGGCTTCTTCCTGCCGCCGGTCTCGATCATCCTGATGCTGGCGCCCATCATCCTGCCGCCGCTCAAGGCCGCGGGTTTCGACCTGATCTGGTTCGGCGTGCTGATGACGATCGTGATGGAGACCGGGCTGATCCACCCGCCGGTGGGCTTGAACATCTTCGTCATCAAGAACATCGCGCCCGACATCCCGCTGTCGGACATCATCTGGGGCGTGCTGCCCTTCGTCGTGCTGATGCTGTTGTCGGTGGTGCTGATCTGCATCTTCCCGGGCATTGCCACCGGCCTGCCGGACTGGGTGATGGGCCCGGCGGCGCTGGGCAAATAGGGCGCGGACGATGGGTGATCCGACCGAGACCTCGCGCTGGAGCCAGCGCGCTGCGCAGCGCAGCCAGCGCCTGGGGCGCGCGGCCCAGTCGCTGGGCCGGGCGCTGGCCCACAAACGCGTCAGCGCGGACCGCATCAAGGACTTGCTCGAGGCGGTGATTGCACCCGGCGACCGGGTCTGCCTCGAAGGCAACAACCAGAAGCAGGCCGACTTCCTGGCCAAGGCGCTGGCCAGCGTCGATCCGTCCCGCGTGCATGGCCTGCACATGCTGCAGTCGGTGCTGGCGCTGCCCGAGCACCTGGACTTGTTCGAGGACGGCATCGCGTCCAAACTCGACTTCTCCTTCTCCGGCCCGCAGGGCAGCCGGCTGGCGCAACTGGTGTCTGGCGGGCGGATTCAGATCGGCGCGATCCACACCTACCTCGAACTGTTTGGCCGCTACTTCGTCGACCTGACGCCCCAGGTCTGCCTGATTGCGGCGCAGTCGGCCGACGCCCAGGGCAACCTCTACACCGGTCCCAACACCGAGGACACGCCTGCCATCGTCGAGGCCACGGCGTTCTCGGGCGGCATCGTGATCGCCCAGGTCAACGAGTGGGTGGACGGGGTGGGCGACGTCCTGCCGCGCGTCGACGTACCCGGCGGCTGGGTCGACTTCGTCGTTCGCGCGCCCACGCCCAATGTCATCGAGCCGCTGTTCACCCGCGACCCGGCGCAGATCAGCGAGATCCAGGTGCTGATGGCAATGATGGCGATCAAGGGCATCTACGCCGAGTACGGCGTGCAGCGGCTCAACCACGGCATCGGTTTCGACACCGCGGCAATCGAGTTGCTGCTGCCCACTTACGCCGAATCGCTGGGGCTCAAGGGCAAGATCTGCCAGCACTGGGCTTTGAACCCGCACCCGGCGCTGATCCCGGCGATCGAGGCCGGCTGGGTCCGGTCCATCCATTCCTTCGGCTCCGAACTCGGCATGGAGGACTACATCCGCGCCCGCTCGGACGTGTTCTTCACCGGGCCCGATGGGTCGCTGCGCAGCAACCGCGCCTTCTGTCAGGCCGCCGGCCATTACGCCTGCGACCTGTTCATAGGCTCGACGCTGCAGATCGACCTGGCCGGCAACAGCAGCACCGCGACGCTGGGCCGCATCACCGGCTTTGGCGGTGCGCCCAACATGGGCGCCGACGCGCGCGGCCGGCGCCATGCCAGCCCGGCCTGGTTGAAGGCCGGCGCCCAGGCCCGTGCCGGCTTGACCGGCGCGCGCGGCACGCCGCGTGGCCAGAAGCTGGTGGTGCAGATGGTCGAGACCTTCCGCGAGCATATGCAGCCGGCCTTTGTCGAGCGGCTCGACGCCTGGACCCTGGCCGAGCAGGCCGGCATGGCGCTGCCGCCGATCATGATTTACGGCGACGACGTGACCCATGTGCTGACCGAGGAAGGCATCGCCAACCTGCTGCTGTGCCGCAGCGACGAAGAGCGCGCCGACGCGATCCGCGGTGTGGCCGGCTACACCCCGCTGGGCCTGCAGCGTGACCGCCGCGCGGTCGAGAACCTGCGCGACCGCGGCGTGATCCAGCGCCCCGAGGACCTGGGCATAGACGCCCGCGACGCCACCCGCAACCTGCTGGCCGCGCGCTCTATGCGCGACCTGGTGCGGGCCTCGGGCGGGCTCTACCAGCCGCCACAGCGCTTCCGCAACTGGTGAGGCAACAGCGATGAACGAAACCATGGGTCTGGAGACGATGGACTTCGACTTCAGCGGCGGCCGGCCGGTGCCGGCTTTCGCCACTCTGCTGGTCGGCGTGGTCGGCTCGGGCAACCTCGAGGTGATGGTCGAGCCGGCCGAGGGCAGCTTGTGCCGGGTCGAGGTCCAGACCTCGGCGCGCGGCTTCCGGCCGATCTGGGCCGCGGTGATGCAGGACTTCCACGACCGCCACAGCCTGGCCGGTGTGCGGGTGTCGATCAGCGACATGGGCGCGACGCCGGCGGTGGTCAGCCTGCGCCTGCAGCAGGCGGTGGCGCCGCTGCTGCGCGGCCTGCCGGCGGCGACGGTCCGGCCATGAGCGCCATCAGCTTTGCCGAATGCAGCGCCCGCGAGCGGGTGGCGCAGCTGCTCGACGGCGGCAGCTTCCACGAGTGGTTGCCGCCGTCCGAGCGCCTGACCAGCCCGCACCTGGCGCAGCTCGGCGTGCCGTCCTCGTTCGACGACGGCGTGGTGATAGGGCGCGGCCTGCTGGCGGGCCACCCGATCTTCATCGCAGCACAGGAGGGCGGCTTCATGGGCGGCGGCGTCGGCGAGGTGCATGGCGCCAAGCTGGTCGGCCTGCTGCGGCGCGCGCTGAAGCCGGGCGATGAGCAGCCCGCCGCCGTGCTGCTGCTGGCCGAATCCGGCGGCGTTCGGCTGCACGAGGCCAATGCCGGCCTGATCGCGGTGTCCGAGGTGATGCGCGCGGTGCTGGATCTGCGCGCCGCCGGCGTCCCGGTGATCGTGCTGATCGGCGGTGCCAACGGCTGTTTCGGCGGCATGGGCATCGTCGCGCGCTGCGCCGATCACCTGGTCATCAGCGACATCGGCCGGCTGGCGATGTCGGGCCCCGAGGTGATCGAGGCCTCGCATGGCGTCGAGGAATTCGATTCGCGCGACCGGGCGCTGGTCTGGCGCACCACCGGCGGCAAGCACCGCTGGTTGATGGGCGATTGCGACGACCTGGTCGAGGACGATATGGCCGAGTTCCGCGCCGCGGCCATCGCCGCGCTGGACCGTCACCGCCCGTTGACGCTGGCCACGCTGGAAGCCGAGCATGCGCTGCTGGCGCAACGCCTGCGCGACGCCCCGCCGGGTGCCGATGCGCTGGCCTTGTGGCGCCAGCAGGGCATAGACGACGCGGCGCGGGTGCCTGACCTGGACGCCGGACAGGTGCGCGCGCTGCGCTGAGGAACCGACCATGGATTGGAAAACCCTGGTCGAACAGCTGTTCGGCGCCGACCACGACATCGTGCTGGATGGCGACCTGCTGCGCGGCAGCGCGGTGTTCGACGCCACCCCGCTGGCCATCGTCGGCACCACCCACCATGCGTCCATCGGCGTCGCGCTGGCGCTGGCCCAGGCCCGTGGCGTGCTCGATGTGGTCGCCCAACACCCCGGGCGCGCCATCCTGCTGCTGATCGACACCCAGGGCCAGCAACTGCGCCGGCGCGACGAGTTGCTCGGCATCAACCGCGCGATGGCCCACCTGGGCTGCTGCATAGACCTGGCGCGCCGGCGCGGCCACCGCGTGATCGGCCTGGTCTACGACCAGGCGCTGTCGGGCGGCTTCATCACCTCGGGCCTGATCGCCGACGCCTGCTACGCGCTGCCCGAGGCCGAGATCCGGGTGATGCGCATCCCGGCGATGGCCCGCGTGACCAAGATCTCCGAGGAGCGGCTGGCCGCGCTGTCCGAGGACAACCCGGTGTTCGCGCCCGGCGTGCAGAACTATGTCGCGATGGGCGGGGTGCGCGCGCTCTGGTCTGGCGACCTGGCCGGCGCGCTGCGCGACGCGCTGGCGACCACGCCCACCGTCGATCTGCGCGCAGAGGACGGCCGGCAGCGCGGCGGCCGCCGCCTGGCCGCCTCGGTGATCCAGCGGGTGCTCGATGCCGCTTGATGCCGGCTGGCGCGGTCTGCGGCGCCACCAGTTGCTGGGCCTGACGGCCGCAGGCTGGGACCAGGCGCTGGCCCAGGTCGGCGAAGGCGAAGCGCGCGACTGCGTCCAGCATTGGGCGGCGCAGGCGCTGCCGCTGGTGGTGGCGAGGCAAGACCCGGCAGAGCCGCGCGACCGGCTCAGGCTGGGCCTGCCGGCGCCGGCCTGCTGGGGCCGGCAGCGCTTGCGGTTGCAGATCGCGCTCGACCAGGTCTTGTATGTCGACGACCTGCCTGCGGTGTCCGACATCACCCCGCTGCTGGCGCCGCCGCTGCAAGCGCCCTGGCGCGCGCTGTGCGATGGTCTGACCCATCTCGGCCTGCAGCCCCGCGTCTTCGGCAGCCACGGCTGGCAGCAGCTGACCGGCTTGGTCTACCTGCGGCCCTCGTCCGACCTGGACCTGCTGCTGCCGGTCGAGGGTTTGCCGCAGGCCGACGCCGCCGCGGCCTGGCTGGCGGGCGCGGCCTTTGCCGGGCCGCGGCTGGACGGCGAACTGGTGTTTGCCGACGGCAGCGCGGTGGCCTGGCGCGAATGGCTGGACTGGCGCGCGCAGCGTTGCGAGCAGATCCTGGTCAAGCGGCTGGCCGCGGTCGAACTGGCCGCCGGCACCGGCTGGCTGGACCGCGCGACCGGTGTCGGGCAGGCCGCATGCACGCCCTGAAGACGCCGGTCGGTCGGTTGGCGTCCGCGCGGGTCGGCGCGGCGCCGGAGGGCCATGCCGGCCGAATCGGCCGTGCCGCGATCGCGGCGCTCCACGACGAACTCGCCCTCCATCCCAAGCCTGGTCTGGTGTCCTTGGTCGACAGCGGCAGCCACCACGACATGGCCGCCACCACCTTCATGCGCAGCCTGTTCGCGCTGCGCCACTACTTCGTCGCGATCGCAGCGCTCGGCGCGCGCGACGCGCCGTTTGCCGAGCTCGAGCGCCTGGGGCGGGACGCCGAGCGCCGCATGCTGCAGGCCACATCGGGCGTCAACACCCACCGCGGTGCGGTGTTCAGCCTCGGTCTGCTGTGCGCGGCGGCCGGCCGACTGGCCGGCGGGCCTGTCACCGCGCCGGCGCTGCGCCAGGCGCTGCTGCAGGCCTGGGGCCAAGCGCTGGACCAGCGCCGCAGCAAGCCTGGTCCGCCGTCCAACGGCCAGTCCGCGGCGCTGCGCCATGGCCTGCGCAGCGCCGGCGACGAGGCGGCGCTGGGATTCCCGGTGCTGTTCGAGGTCACGCTGCCGGCGCTGCGCGCGGCGCTGGCGACCGGGCTGGACATGCGCCCGGCCCGCTTGCAGGCCTTGTTCCGCACCCTGGCCGTGCTGGACGACACCAACCTGGCCCACCGCGGCGGGCTGGCCGGCTTGGCTTTTGCGCGCCGGGCCGCGGCCGACTTCCTGGCCGCCGGCGGCGCGGGCCGGCCCGACGCGCTGGACCATGCCCAGGCCATTCACCGCGAATTCGTCGCCAGAAACCTGTCGCCCGGCGGTGCCGCCGACCTGCTGGCCGCCGCCTGCTGGCTGCAGCGGGTCTGCGCGGCGGTTTGACGGCGCTCTGAGGTGGGCGTGGGTCTGGGCTTGCTGTTTCCTGGCCAGGGCACCCAGCATGCCGGCATGCTGCCCTGGCTCGAGACCGCTGGCCCAGCCAAGCGCGCGCTGGCCGGGATGGCCGCGCTGCTCGGCGCCGACTGGCGCGCCCGGCTGGCCGACCCCGATTGGCGCAGCCGCAACGCGGTGGCCCAGCCGCTGCTGACAGGCCTGTGCCTGGCGGCCTGGGATGCGCTGGCCCCGCTGTTGCCCGCGCCGCGGGTCGTCGCGGGCTATAGCGTGGGCGAGCTGGCTGCCTTCAGCGCCGCCGGCGTGTTCACGGCCGAGGCGGCGCTGCGGCTGGCAGTTCGGCGCGCCCAGTTGATGGACGCCTGCGTCCAAGGCCAGGATACCGGCCTGCTGGCCGTCACTGGCGCCGCGACTGAAGCGGTCGATGCGCTGTGCCGACAGCATGGCCTGGCGCTGGCGATCCGGACAGCCCCCGACCGTTGCGTGCTGGGCGGGACTGGCGCGGCGCTGGACGCCGCGGCCCGCCAGGCTGAGGCTGCGGGCGCCAGTTGCTCAAGGCTGGCGGTGGCGATCGCCTCGCACACCCCTTGTCTGGCCGGCGCGGTGCCGCTGTTTGCCAGCGCGCTGGCCGGTGAACCGTTCGAGCGGCCGCAGGCCGCGCTGGTGTGCAACCTCGGCGCGTGCGTGCTGCGCCGGCCCGACGAGTTGCGCCAGGCCCTGGCCGGCCAGATCGGCAGCCCGCTGCACTGGGACCGCTGCATGGACACCGTTGCCGAGCGCGGGCCGGCTTGTCTGCTCGAGGTCGGGCCGGGCAGCACGCTGGCGCGGATGTGGAACGTCCGCCACCCCGCCATCCCGGCGCGCTCGCTGGACGATTTTCATTCGCCGCAGGCGGTGGCCGACTGGGTCGCCAAGACCTTGGGCCAGCGCCGCAACAGCTGACCCGCAGCGGCCGATTTCACCCGTCCAAAAAGGTTTGACTGTCAAACCGACGTCAGGGTTGGCCGCGATACGCGCTGGCCGTCATGCGCCGCAGAATCGCCACAGGCACTGCAAATTCTGGTATCCAGGGCGCATGGACGTTCTGAAGCCATCGCTTCCCGCAGGCCCGAACCCACCCGAATGGAGACAGCATGAAGTTTCGATTGGCAAGACTTGCCTTCCAACTCTCCCTGGTCACGGGCCTGGCCGCGGCGCCGCTCAGCGCGTTTGCGCAGAACGTCAAGATAGGCTGGCTGTCGTCCTTGACCGGCCCGCTGTCGTCGGCGGCGATCGCCGAAAACCAGGGCGTCCAGCTCGCGGTCGAAGAGATCAACAAGGCCGGCGGCATCCTCGGCAAGCCTATCGAGTTGCTGACCCGCGACACCGCAGGCGACCCGACCAAGGCCGTCAACTACGCCCAGCAGCTGGCCTTCAGCGACAAGGTGCAGTTCGTGATCGGCCCGGTCAATTCCGGCGAGGGCCTGGCCACCACGCCCATCCTGGCGCGCGCCGGCGTGCCCAACATCGTGATCGGCTCGATCGACGAGCTGACCGACGCCGTCAAGTTTCCGCGCGCCTTCCGCGCCATCAACACCAACCGGCAGTGGATCTCCACCGCCAACGACTACGCGCTGAAGACCCTGAAGAAGACCAAGGTCGCGATCATTGCCGACACCTCGGGCTACGGCACCGCGAGCGGCAAGACGGCCCAGGAAATGCTCGACAAGGCCGGCATCAAGCCGGTCTACGTGGTGCTGGTCGATCCCAACAAGACCGACCTCAGCGACGAGATGAACAAGGCCCGAGCGGCCGGCGCCGATGTCGTGATGCCCTGGTCGGCGGCCACCGGCCTGCTCGGCCGGCTGCTGAACGCGCGCGGCGACATGGGCTGGAACGTGCCGGTCGTCGGCCACCCGGCCTTGATGGCGGCGCAGATCCGCAAACTGCTGAACAAGCCCGAGTACTGGGAGAACACCTTCGCCTCGGGCTACCGCAGCACCACTTTCGGCGCCGACGGCAAGTTGCCCGAACGCACCCAGGCGCTGGTCGACAAGGTGCGCCCCAAGCTGGGTGGCGGCGAGATCGACGTGCTGTTCTGGTGGGTGGCGATGGGCTACGACACGGTCAAGATCATCGAGCATGCGGCCAAGACGGCCGGCTCGCTAGACCCCGCCGCGATCCAGAAGGCGCTGGAGGGCACCCAGGAGTTCAAGGGCGTCTACGCCACCTACTCGTGGAGCGCGACCGAGCGCAACGGCTTTCCCGACAGCAACATGGCGGTGAACATCGCCAACACCTTCAAGGACGGCAGCTTCAAGCTGGCGCCGCGTTGAAGCCGGTCGCCTCGCGATGCTGACCGTCATCGTCTCCGGCCTGGCCATAGGCATGGTGTTCGCGGCCGTCGCGCTGGTCTACAACGTGATGTACTCGACCTCCAAGGTGCTGTCGGTGACGACCGGCCACATCGCGATGCTGGGCGGCGTGTTCGGCGCCTATTTCGTCGCCACGCTGCACCTGCACTGGGCGATTGGCCTGGTCGGGGCGGTGGCCGCCGGTGCGCTGTTCGGCTTCGTGACCGAATTGCTCGCGATCCGCCGCGTGCTCAACCGCAGCGACGAGCACCTGTGGCTGCTCAGCACGCTGGCGCTGGCCACCATGGTGCAGCAGGGCGTGGGACTGTGGTGGGGCACCGAGCCCAAGCCCTTCCCGCGGCTGATCCCGCAGGACTTCGGCGCCGGTGCGCTGGACCAGAAGTTCTGGCTGCCGATCGCCATCGCGCTGCTGATGGCGGCAGGGCTGGAGTTGTTCTACCGCCGCACGATGTACGGCAAGCTGTTTCTGGCGATGTCGGAGGATGCGTTTGCGGCGCGCGCGCGTGGCGTGGCTACCGACCGCATCCGGGTGATGTCCTACCTGCTGTCGGGCGCGCTGGGCGGCCTGGCCGGTTTCGCCGCGGGCCAGTTGACCTTCGCCTATTTCGCGCTCGGCCTGACGCTGACCTTGAACGGCTTCATCGCGCTGGCGGTGGGCGGCCTGGGCAGCAACATCGGCGCCTTGATAGGCGGCGCGGCCCTGGGCTTGCTGAACGCCTTCGCCAGCCACTGGTTCGGCGGCGAGTACCAGCAGACGATCGCGGTCGGCCTGCTGATGGTCGTGCTGCTGCTCAAGCCCGAGGGCTTGCTCGGGTCCAGGAACGTGAGGCCGGTATGACGCATTCAGGGTCGGGGCCGCACGGGCCATTTGAGTCATTTGAGTCATTTGAGTCATTTAGGCCATTCCGGCCATTCCTGCAGTTCGGCGGGGTGGTGCGGTGAGCCCCAAGACGATCTCGCTCGTGCTCGGCGGCCTGCTCGCCGCCACCTTGCCCTGGTGGGCCGGCGACCCCTACCAGCTGCATCTGGCGGGGCTGATCTGCGTCTACTGGATCCTGATCGCCGGGCTGAACCTGGTGGTGGGCTACACCGGCCAGCTGTCGATAGGCCATGTCGGGCTGCTCGCGATCGGCGCCTATGTGTTCGCGATCCTGGCCGGCAAGCTGGGCTGGCACCCGGCGGTCGCGGTGGTCGCCGCAGGGGCGCTGGGCGGCTTGTGCGGGCTGGGGCTGGGGCTGCCGTCCTTGCGTCTGCCGGGCTTCTACTTCGCGATGGCGACGATGGCCTTTGCGCTGATCGTCAATGAATTGGTGCTGGCGCAAGTCGATCTGACCGGCGGCGGCATCGGCCTGCCCGGCCCGCTGTTCCCGCCGCCGTTCGACACGCCCCAGGGCTTCTACGTCCTGGCCGCCTTGCTGGCGCTGGGGGTGACGCTGCTGAGCTGGAACATCGCGCGCCGGATGTGGGGTCTCGGGCTGATGTCCATCCGCGACAACCCGGTGGCGGCGCAGGCGGTGGGCGTGCCTTTGTTCCGCGCCAAGCTGGTCGTCTTCGTCTTCAGTGGCGTCACCGCCGGGGTGGCCGGGGCGCTGTTCGCCAGCCTGCAGAGCTACATCACGCCCGACACCTTCGTCTTCGAATTGAGCCTGTTCTTCTTCGTCTGCATCATCATCGGCGGGCGTGGCAGCATCGTCGGGCCTTTTCTCGGCACGGTGGTGTTGACGGCCTTGCCCGAGCTGGTGGCGCCGCTGGCCAAGCTCGGCAACTTCTTCTACGGCCTGTTGCTGCTGGCCGTCGTGCTGATCGTGCCCGAGGGCATAGGCCGGGTCTTCGAGCTGATCGGCGAGCGGCTGCGGCCGCGCCCGACGCGGCACGCCGCGATCACGCCCGACCTGGCGCGCCTGGCGCGGGCGATAGGGGAGCGGCGATGAGCGGCTCCGCGCTCGAAGCGCTGGACATCAGCAAGCAGTTCGGCGGCATCAGCGCGCTCGACCATGTCTCGCTGACGCTGCGTCCGGGCGAGGTGCATGGCCTGATCGGCCCGAATGGCAGCGGCAAGACGACGCTGCTGAACCTGCTGTCGGGCTATTACCAACCCAGTGACGGGGCCATCCGGCATGGCGCCGAGGCCCTGTCCGAGGCCACGGTGCAGCAGCGCGCGCGCATCGGCGTGGCGCGCACCTTCCAGAAGCCGCGGCTGTTGCCCACGCTGTCGGTGCTGGACAACGCGGTGCTCGGCGCCTGGCCGCATGCGCGCGCCGGTTTCCTGGCCACCGCCTTCGGCCTGCGCCATGTGGCGCGCGAGGACCAACTGCTGCGCGAGCAGGCGGCCGAGATCCTGCACGGCATCGGTCTCGGTCATGTGATGGCGCGCCGTGCCAACCTGCTCGACCATGCCGAACAGCGCTTCCTCGAGATCGCCCGCGGCCTGGCGATGCGGCCGCGCTTCATCCTGCTCGACGAGCCGGCGGGCGGGCTGACCGGCAACGAGATCGAGCACCTGGCCGACGTGATCCGCACCGTGCGCGATGCCGGCATCGGCGTGCTGCTGGTCGAGCACCACACCGACTTCGTGTTCCGCGTCTGCGACCGGGTGACGACGCTGAACGTCGGCAAGATGATCAAGCACGGCACGCCCGACGAGGTGCGCGCCGACCCGGAAGTGATCCGTGTCTACCTGGGGGCCTGAGCGATGAGCACAGCGCGCGAACGTCCGCCCCAAGCCTTGCTCGAGGTGCGCGACCTGCATGTGGCCTACGGCAAGGCCGAGGTGGTGCATGGCATCTCGATGGACGTGCGCGCCGGCGAGTTCGTCGTGATGCTGGGCCGCAACGGCGCGGGCAAGAGCACGCTGCTGCACGCGGTCTCGGGCCTGGTGCCCAAGCGGGCGGGCAAGGTGCGCTTCGAGGGGCGCGATCTCAGCCACGCCAGCCCGCGCGACATCGTCAAGGCCGGCATCGTGCAGGTGCTCGAAGGCCACCGCGTGTTCCACACGCTGTCGGTCGAGGACAACCTGCTGATCGGCACCTATGCGCGTCACCCGGGCGGCGACCGCGCCAAGCTCGACCGCATCTACACGCTGTTCCCCGAACTCGCCGAGAAGCGCCACCAGATGGCCTCGCGCCTGTCCGGCGGCCAGCAGCAGATCCTGGCGGTCGGGCAGGGCGTGATCGGTGACCCCAAGCTGCTGATCCTCGACGAGCCGTCGGGCGGCCTGGCGCCTATCGTGATCGACCGGATCCTGGCGGTGGCCTCGGACTTGTGCGCAAGCGGCCTGGCGATCCTGCTCGTCGAGCAACTGGTCGAGAAGGCGCTGCGCCACGCGCAATACGGCTACCTGGTCGAGACCGGCCGCATCGCCGCCGCGGCATTTTCCGATGAACTGCGCGAAGGCGATCTGCTGCACCGGGTGTTCCTGGGCGGCGCCGCCCCCTCAAGGAGATGGCTGTATGACTGACGCACAGAACCCTCGCTGGAAACAGCGCCCGCCGGGCTCGAACTGGGGCGACTTCGGTCCCGACGACCAAAACGGCCGCATCAACCTGCTGACGCCCGAGCGCGTGCGGCGTGCCGTGACCGAAGTGCGCGAGGGCCTGACCTTCTGCCTCAGCCTGCCGCTGGACTACCCCGGCGGCAACGTGCTGAACCCGCGCCGCCACCCGCCGGTGCTGCGGCCGACGGTGCGCAACGGCCGGCCGAACATGAACTACCAGCTGTTCAGCGACGACGTGTTGCAGACCGACGTGATCAGCGACGACCTGGTGGTGATGCACCTGCAGTACTCGACGCAGTGGGACAGCCTGGCCCATGTCGGCCAACTGTTCGACGCCAACGCCGACGGCGTGGCCGAGGCGGTCTACTACAACGGCTACCGGGCCGGCGAAGACGTGGTCGGTCCGCAGGACGCCAGTGACGCCGGCGTGCCTGCCCCCGGCGACCGGCGCTCCACCTCCCAGGCCAAGGCGCTGGGCATAGAGAACATGGCCGAGCGTTGCGTCCAGGGCCGGGGCGTGATGATCGACCTGCAGGCGCATCTGGGCCCTGGCCGCAGCGTGGTCGGCTACGACACGCTGATGCGGGTGCTGGAGGCCGACCAGCTGACGGTCGAGACCGGCGACATGGTCTGCCTGCACACCGGCTTTGCCCAGGCCTTGCTCGACATGCGCGGCGAGCCCGACGGCGAGCGGCTCGACCAGACCGGCGCGGTGCTCGATGGCCGCGATGGCAAGTTGCTGCAGTGGATCACCGACAGCGGGCTGGCGGTGCTGATCGCCGACAACTACGCGGTCGAAGCGCACCCGGCGCTGCGCCACCTCGGCTGCTGCGCGGCGCTGCCGCTGCACGAGCATTGCCTGTTCAAGCTCGGCATCCACCTCGGCGAGATCTGGCACCTGACGCCGCTGGCGGCCTGGCTGCGCCAGCATGGCCGCAGCCGCTTCCTGCTGACCGCGCCGCCGCTGCGCCTGCCGGGCGCGGTCGGATCGCCGACCACGCCGGTGGCCACCGTCTGACCGGTTCATGCACCAGACCTCGGCGACCAATTCAGCGCAGAAGGTCTGCCGCATCCTGCGCGTGCTCTCGACGCCGACGCCACTGCGGCTGGTCGACCTCTGCGCCGGCGCCGATCTGAACAAGGCCACCACTTTGCGCCTGCTCGACACGCTGATCGTCGAAGGCTTTGTGCAGCGCGACCCGGTCAGCAAACGCTACCAACTGGGCGACGAGGCGCTGGTGCTGGGGGTGGCGATGCAGGGCCGCGACCACCTGCGCGACCGGGCAAGGCCCGCGCTGGTGCGGCTGGCGGCGCTGTCGGGCGACACGCTGCTGCTGTCCACCCGCCATGGCCTCGAATCGGTGTGCGTGGACCGCGAGTTCGGCAGCTTCCCGATTCGCGCCAACTACCTCGACCTCGGCAGCCGGCGCCCGCTGGGAGCCGGTGCCGGCAGCCTGGCGCTGCTGGCGTCGCTGCCCGACGACGAGGTGGACACGGTGCTGAACCTGCTGGCGCCGGTGTTCAAGAAGCGTTACCCGCGCATCACCCGCGAGCTGCTGAAGCGCGAGATCGCCCTGGCCCGCGAGCGCGGCTACGCGGTGCTGCTGGACGTGGTGGTCGACCAGATGGGCGGCATAGGCGTGCCCATACTCGGCAGCGACGGCAAGCCGGTCGGCGCGATCAGCATCGCCGCGCTGACCCAGCGCATTTCGAGCCGGCTGTCGCTGCTGGCTCCGGCCTTGTTGAAGGCGGGCACCGAGCTGTCATCGCAGTACGCCCAGAGGAAGACGGCATGAGTTTCGTCACCGCCAGCGGCCTGACCCGTTACGGCCGGCACGCGGGCCGCGGCACGCTGGACTTGATGACCGAGGCCACCGACCTGGCGCTGGCCGACGGGGGATTTGCGCGCGGCGACATCGACGGCCTGGTCTGCGGTTATTCGACGACGCTGCCGCACCTGATGCTGTCCACCGTCTTCGCCGAGCACTACGGTCTGCATCCGCGCTACGCCCATGCGGTGCAGCTGGGCGGGGCGACCGGCTTCGCGCTGGTGATGCTGGCGCACCAGCTGATCGCCTCGGGCGCGGCCAGGCGGGTGCTGGTGGTCGGGGCCGAGAACCGGATGACGGGGCAGAGCCGCGACTCGTCCATCCAGGTGCTGGCCCAGGTCGGCCACCCGGTCTACGAGGTGCCGCTGGGGGCGACGATTCCCGCCTACTACGGTCTGGTGGCCTCGCGCTACCTGCACGAGTTCGGCGGCACCGAGGCCGACCTGGCGGAAATGGCGGTGCTGATGCGCCGCCATGCGGCGCTGCACGAGGGCGCGCAGTTCCGCGCACCCATCAGCGTGCAGGACGTGCTGGCCTCGCGCTCGATTGCCTCTCCGCTGAAGATGCTCGATTGCTGCCCGGTCTCCGATGGCGGCTGCGCGTTCGTGGTCTCGGCCGCGCCCGAAGGCCCCCACCCGGTGCGCATCCGGTCGGCCACGCAGCAGCACAACGCGCAGCACATCAGCGCCGCGGCCAGCCTGACCCAGGTCGGCGCCGGGGCCTGTGCGGCGCGCGCGCTCAGCGAGGCCGGCCGCGGCTTGGCCGAGGTCGAATACGCGGCGATCTACGACAGTTTCACGATCACCCTGACGATGCTGCTCGAGGAGATCGGGTTGGCGCCGCGCGGCCGGGCCGGTGCGCTGGCGCGCGAGGGGTATTTCGACGCCACCGGCGCGCTGCCGCTCAACCTGCATGGCGGTCTGCTGTCGTATGGCCACTGCGGCGTGGGCGGCGCGATGGCGCACCTGGCCGAAACCCATCTGCAGATGACCGGCCGCGCCGGCGTCCGGCAAGCCCGGCGCGCGGGCGTCGCGCTGCTGCACGGCGACGGCGGCGTGCTGTCGTCGCATGTCAGCTTGGTGCTGGAGTCCGCATGACGCGGCCCCTTCACCGTTCGCGTTGGGCCAGGGAGCGTGCCGAATGAGTGACACCCTGGTTTCGTCCGACTGGACCCGCGGCGGCGACCGCATCGTCTTTCAGCATTGCCAGTCCTGCGGCCATGTCTTCTACTTCCAGCGCAGCTTCTGCCCGGCTTGCGGTGGTGCCGAGCCGCGGCAAAGCGTCTCCGGTGGCCTCGGCACGGTGCATGCCCACACGCTGGTGCAACGCGCGCCCAGCGATGAATTCCGTGCCATCACGCCCTACGCCATCGTGCTGGTCGACCTGGCCGAAGGTTTCCGGGTCATGGCCCATGGCGACCCGTCGCTGCGCATCGGTGACGCCGTCATTGGCCGCATCGAGACCCTGGCCGGCCGCCCGCTCCCCTACTTCAACAAGGTTCCTGATGTCTGCTGACCCCCGAAGCGCGCTGCGCCTTGCGCTGGCACCGCGCTCCATCGCCGTGATCGGCGCTTCCGAGAATCCGCACAAGATCGGCGGCCGGCCGCTGGCCTACCTGGCCCGCTTCGGCTTCAAAGGCGCGGTCTACCCGATCAACCCGACCCGCGACGAGGTGCAGGGCCTGCGCTGCTACCCCGACCTTCAGGCGCTGCCTGAAACACCCGATGTGGTGATCGTCGCGGTGGCGGGCGATCAGGCTTTGGCCGCGGTCGACGCCTGCGGCCTGGCCGGGGTGGCGCTGTGCATCGTGATGAGTTCGGGCTTCGGCGAGACCGACCCCGACGGCAAGTCGCGTGAGATGGCGATGGCCGCCCGCGCCCGCCAGCGCGGCATGCGCGTGGTCGGGCCCAACTCGCAGGGGCTGGCCAACTTCGGCAGCGGCGCGGTGGCCAGCTTCTCGACCATGTTCACCGAGGTCGCGCCCGCCGACGGCCCGGTCGGCATCATCAGCCAGAGCGGCGCGATGGGCGTGGTGCCCTATGGCCTGCTGCGGGCCCAGGGCATAGGGGTGCGGCATGCGCATTCGACCGGCAACGACTGCGACGTCACGGTCTGCGAGCTCGCCACCGTCGTCGCCGAGGACCCCGCGCTCAAGCTGCTGCTGCTCTACCTCGAAGGCATCCCCGACCCCTGGAACCTGGCCGAGGCGGCGCGTGTCGCGCGCCAGCGCCAGCTGCCCATCGTCGTGCTCAAGTCCGGCCGCAGCGCGGCGGGCCAGCAGGCGGCGCAATCGCACACCGGCGCGCTGGCCAACGAGGACCGCGCCGTCGACGCGTTTCTGGCCGAGCATGGCATCTGGCGCGTGCAGAGCATGGCCGAGATGGTCGACTCGGCACAGCTCTACCTGAAGGGCTGGCGGCCGGCCGGCCGTCGGCTGGTGGCGATCAGCAACTCGGGCGCGGTGTGCGTGTTGACGGCCGACGCGGCCAGCCTGGCCAACATGCCGCTGGAGCCGCTGCTGGCCAGCACCCAGGACGAACTCAAGGCCATCCTGCCGGGCTTCGCGACCACCACCAACCCGGTCGACATCACCGCCGCGCTGCTCAGCAACAGCCGCTTGTTCGGCGCCATCCTGCCGCCGATCGCGCGCGACCCGGCCGCCGATGCCTTTTTGATCGGCATCGCGGTGGCCGGTGCCGGCTACGACGTCGACGCTTTCGCCAGCGACACCGCGCGCTTTGCCGCGCAGACCGGCAAGCCGCTGGTGGTGGCCGCACCGCAGCGCAGCGTGTCCGACTGCTTCAAGGTGCTGGGCCTGCCGGTCTACCCGACCGAGGGCGAAGCGGTGCGCGCGCTAGGCCAGTTCCTGTCGCATGCCGAACTGCAGGCGGCGGCCGCCGCGCGCGATCTGCCGGCACCGCGCCGGCCGCGGCGGGCCGGGCCGGCGGCCATGCTCGACGAGGCGTCCAGCCTGGCGCTGCTGGCCGGCCACGGCGTGACGGTGGCCAGGCACCAGCTGTGCCAGACCGAGGCCGAGGCCGTGGCGGCCTTCGCGGCCTTCGCGGCCCTCGCGGTGCTGGGCGGCCAGACCGTGGTCGTCAAGGGCTGCACCGCCGACGCCTCGCACAAGTCCGAGCTCGGGCTGGTGCGGGTGGGGCTGGGCGACGCCGCCTCGGTGGCCGCGGCCTGGCGCGAGGTGACACTCGCGGCCGACGCCGCTGGCGTCCACCTCAGCGGCGTGATCGTGGCCGAAATGGTGCGCGGCCGCCGCGAGCTGATGATCGGTGCGCGGCACGACCCGGTGTTCGGCCCGGTCGTGCTGGTGGGTGACGGCGGCAAGTACGTCGAGGCGATGCCCGATGTGCAACTGCTGCTGCCGCCCTTCGACGGCGCCCAGGTCGAGCGCGCCTTGCGCCGCCTGCGCATCGCGCCGCTGCTGGACGGCGTGCGTGGCGAGCCGCCGCTCGATGTCGCCGCCTTCTGCCGCAGCGTGGTGGCGGTGGGCGAGCTGATGGCCAAGGACGCGCTGGGCATCACCCAGCTCGACATCAACCCGGTGATCGTCGGCGCGCGGGGCGAGGGCTGCCTGGCGGTCGACGCGGTGGTGTTCCAGGAAGTCCGAATTTCCGCTGGGGCCGCCGCCGCCGCAGCAGCAGACGCAACAGAGGAATCCTGATGACAAGAACGATACGCATAGGCGCGGGTGCCGCCTGGTGGGGGGATAGGGTCGAACCCGCCGCGCTGAGTGCCGAACATGGCGCGCTCGACTACCTGTGTTTCGAGACCATGGCCGAAGCCACGGTGTCGGCCGCGCAGGTGCGGGCCCGCCGCGACCCGAGCTTCGAGGGCTACGACACCTACCTCGACGACCGCATGCGCGCGGTGCTGCCGGCCTGCCTGCGCAACGGTACCCGGATCATCAGCAACCAGGGCTGGATCAACCCCGACGCCGCCGCCAGGCGCATCGTCCATTGGCTGCGCGAGCTTGGGCACAAGGGGGTCAAGGTCGCGTCGGTCAACGGCGCGCTGATCACCGACCGGGTGCTGGAGCTCACCGACCGAATCCTCGAGAACGGCCTGCCGACTTCGACGCTCAAACCCACGCTGATCTCGGCCGAGGTCTACCTCGGCGCCGAACCCATCGTCGAGGCCTTGAAGGCGGGCGCCCGCATCGTCGTCACCGGCCGCGTCGCCGACCCGTCCATCTTCATGGCACCGATGATGTACGAGTTTGGCTGGGACCCGCTGGACCATGTCAAGCTGGGCCAGGGCATGGGGCTGGGCCATTTGCTGGAATGCGGCGCGCAGGTCACCGGCGGCTACTTCTCCGACCCCGGTTTCAAGGATGTGCCCGAACCCTGGAACTTCGGTTTCCCGATCGCCGAGGTCGACGAGGACGGCAGCGCGGTGATCACCAAGGTGGCCGGCACGGGCGGCGCGGTGACGCTGCAGACCGTCAAGGAGCAGATGCTCTACGAGGTGCACGACCCCGCCAACTACCTGACGCCCGACGTGGTGGTCGACTTCACCAGCGCCAGGATCGAACAGATCGGCCCGGACCGCGTTCGCGTCACGAACATCGGCGGCAAGCCGCGCACGCCGACGCTGAAGGTCTCGATAGGCTGTACCGAGGGCTTCATCGGCGAGGACATGTTCTTCTACGCCGGACCGGGCGCGCTGCGGCGGGCCCAGCTGGCCAAGAAGATCCTGGAAGAGCGATTCCGCATCGTCGGCCTGAAGGCCGAAGAGTACCGCGTCGACTTCCTGGGCCTGAACGCGATCCACGGCGCCGCCACGCCCGACGACGCGCCCGAGCCCTACGAGATCGCGGTGCGCGTCGCGGCCCGCACCGCCACCCGCGAGGAGGCGGTCAAGGTCGGGCGCGAGGTCGACGGCATGGCGGTGTCGGGCATCGCCCACACCGGCAAGCGCGTGCCGCATGCCGACCGCACCCGCGAGGTGATAGGCGTCTGGTCGTCGCTGGTGCCGCGCGAGCAGGTGCCGGCCTCCATCACCTACTTTGAAAGCTGAGCATGCAAGTCAAACTCCAGCACCTGGCCCACACCCGCTCCGGTGACAAGGGCAACACCTCGAACATCGCCGTCTTCGCCTACGAGCCCGAGTTCTACCCGCTGCTCAAGGCGCAGCTGACGGCCGAGCGTTTCAAGGCCTTCTACCGCGGCGTGATCAAGGGCGAGGTCTTGCGCTACGAGGTCGACAACCTGGAGGCGATGAACTTCGTCTGCCACGGCGCGCTGGGCGGGGGTGTCTCGCGCAGCCTGTGCCTGGACAACTACGGCAAGGCGCTGTCGGCCGCGGTGCTCGGCTTCGAGCTCGAGGTGCCCGAGGCGCTGCGTGCCAAGCTGCACGGCGCCCACCTGCTGCGCCCGGCCGAGGCGGTCGCGTCATGACGCGCAAGAAGCACACCCTGCTGATCGCCGGCGCCAGCGGCGTGGTCGGCGCTGCCGCCGTCGAGCATTTCGCGGCGCTGCCCGACTGGCAGGTGCTGGCCTTGTCGCGCCGCCCATCGCCGCTGCCCGACGGCGTGCACCATGTCGCGCTGGACCTGACCGATGCCGCGGCCTGTGCCGCTGCCGCGCCCCACTTGAGCGAGGTCACGCATGTGATGTTTGCCGCGCTCTACGAGTTGCCCGAACTGGTGGCGGGCTGGCGCGACCCACGCCAGATGGCGGTCAACGAAGCGATGCTGCGCAACCTGCTCGATGCGCTGCAACCGGCCGCCAAAGGCCTGCGCCACATCACGCTGATGCAGGGCACCAAGGCTTACGGCGGCCATGTGACGCCGGCGCCGGTGCCGGCCAAGGAGCGCTGGCCGCGCCATGCGCATGAGAATTTCTACTGGCTGCAGGAAGACCTGCTGCGCCAGCGCCAGCCGCATGCGGCCTGGACCTTCACGGTGCTGCGCCCGCAGCTGATCTTCGGCTATGCGATAGGCAGCCCGATGAACGCGGTCGCGGCCATAGGCGCTTACGCGGCGCTGCAGCGCGAGCTGGGCCAGCCGCTGAAATTCCCGGGCGGTGGGCGCTGCGTCAACGCCGCCAGCGACAGCCGGCTGATCGCCCGCGCCGCCGAGTTCGCCGCCACGCACGAGATCGCCGCCAACGAGACCTACAACGTGGTCAACGGCGACATGCTGGTCTGGCAAGACCTCTGGTCGTCGATCGCGCAGCGCTTCGGCATGGCGGTGGGCGAGGACGAGCCGCTGGAACTGACGAGCCAGATGCCGGCCTTGGAGGCGGTCTGGCAGCGCATCGTCGACAAGCATGGCCTGCGGCCGCTGAGCCTGGCGCAGATGATAGGCAGTTCCTGGCAGTTCACCGATCGCGCGCTGGCCCATGGCCTGGCCCAGCCAGCCAACTCGGTGCTGAGCTCGATCAAGCTGCGCCAGCATGGCTTTGCGGATTGCGAGGACACCGAAGATTCGCTACACCATTGGCTGGCGCGGATGCAGGCCGAACGCCTGCTGCCGCGTTGACCCCGCGCCGGGAGATGCGACCATGACACCGATGCGCCGAGCCTGGCTGGGCTGGCTGAGCTGGATGTGCGGCGCGGCGGTCCCGCTGGCGCTGGCCTTGACGCCGGCACGGGCTGCCGCCGCCGACTACCCCGACAAGCCTGTCCGCCTGGTCGTGCCCTACCCGCCGGGCGGCACGACCGACCTGCTGGCGCGCGCGATAGCGCCGCGCCTGGCCGAGCGCTTGAAGCAGGCCGTGGTGATCGAGAACCGGGCTGGCGCTGGCGGCGTGATCGGGGCCCAGGCGGTCGCGCGCTCGGCACCCGACGGCTACACGCTGGTGTTCGCGTCCATCGCCACCCACGGCATCCTGCCGGTGCTGCAAAAGCCGGCGCCCTACGACGCGATCAAGGATTTCGCGCCGATCACGCTGGTGGCGACCACGCCCAATGTGCTTGTCGCCAACACCCAGGTCCCGATCAAGAGCGTGGCCGAGCTGCTGGCGGCGGCCCGGGCCAAGCCGGGCACGATCAACTTCGGCTCGACCAGCCTGGGCGGCTCGCCGCACATGAGCGGCGAGTTGTTGAAGACCCTGGCCCAGGTCGACCTGGTGCATGTGCCCTACAAAGGCGGTGGCCCGATGCTGATCGACTTGATGGGCGGGCAGATCCAGGTCGGCTTCGACAACCTGCCGTCGTCGATCAACCATATCCGCGCAGGCAAGATCCGCGCGCTGGCGGTGACGACCGCCAGGCGCTGGCCCGGCGCGCCGGAGATCCCGACGATGGCCGAGGCCGGCGTGCCGGGCTATGAGTCGTCGGCCTGGTTCGGCATGCTGGCGCCCGCCGGCACACCCAAGGCCATCGTCGAGCTGCTGCAGCGCCAGGTGTCGGCGATCCTGAAACTGCCCGAGGTCGAGAAGCTGTTCCTGGACCAGGGCGCCGAGCCGGCAGGCGGCACGCCCGAGCAGTTCACCCAGGTCATCAGCGCCGAATTGCAGAAATGGGCCCGGGTGGCCGCAGCCACCGGCGTGAAGCTGGAATGACACCGGAGAGTCGAATGACCCGATTCAGGTCCTTGGCCGGGGCGTTGCTGCTCGCGGCAGCCGGCCTTCCCGCGCTGGCTCAAATTGCCGCCAACCAGACCGCCAACCCGGCGGCCAACCCGGCGGCCTACCCGGCCAGGCCGGTCCGGGTGATCGTGCCCTACCCGCCGGGCGGGCCGACCGACATCGTCGCGCGGGTCGTGTTCCAGCAGGTTTCGGAGGCGACCGGCCAGCAATTCGTGATCGACAACCGGGCCGGCGCCGGCGGAAACATCGGCGCCGAGGCAGTGGCCCGCGCGCCGGCCGACGGCTACACGCTGCTGGTGGCGACGACCGCGCATGCGATCAACAGGACGCTGTTCAAGAACCTCGGCTACGACGTGGTCAAGGATTTCGCGCCGGTCACGCTGCTGACGCAGGGCCCGCTGGTGCTGGTGGCCACGCCGGGCTTGCCCGCCAACAGCGTGCGCGAACTGATCGCGCTGGCCAAGGCCAAGCCCGACACGCTGAACTTCGCCTCCTCGGGCAACGGCCAGTCCACCCACCTGTCGGGCGAGTTGTTCAACGCGATGGCCGGCATCAAGCTGGCGCATGTGCCCTACAAAGGCAGCGCGCCGGCGCTGACCGACGTGATCGGCGGCCAGGTGCCGCTGATGTTCGACACGATGCTGTCGGCGATGCCTTTCGTGAAGGCGGGGAAATTGAAGGCGCTGGCTGTGACCAGCCCGCTGCGCTCACCCGCCGCACCCGACCTGCCGACCGTCGCCGAGTCCGGCTTGCCAGGCTATTCGGTGTTCGCCTGGAACGGCTTGCTGGCCCCGGCCGGCACCCCGCCCGCGGTGATCGCCCGCCTGAGCGAGGAACTGAAGAGGGCGATGCAGTTGCCGCAGGTCAAGGAGAAGTTCAGCGCCCAGGGCTTCGCCGCGTCGTGGGACACGCCCGAGGCCTTCGGCGGCTTCCTGAAGGGCGAAGTCGACAAGTGGGCCAGGACGGTCAAGGCGTCGGGGGCGACGCTGGACTGAGCAGCGACGGTCTTGGCGGCGTGCCGGCCGCCCCGCCGCCAAAGCCGCTTACGACACCGCGCTGGCCGACCCGAGCGCGGCACCGTCGCGGCGCAGCATCAGGGTGATGGCCAGCATCACCAGCATCGCCGCGGCCACCGTGGCGTAGGCCAGGCCGAAGCCGCTGGCCCCGCCGCCGGCAAAGTCGGCCAACGCGCCGATGGCGGTGGCCGACAGCAAAGTGCCTATGCTGGTGAAGATGTTGATCAGGCCCTGCGCCGCGCCGCGCACCGCCAGCGGCGCTTCGTCGATCGCGATCGTGCGCAAGGCGCCGCCGACGACGACCCCGACGCCCAGGCCGACCGGCATCGTCGCCACCAGAAAGCCCCACAGTCCGAAGCCGGTGAAGGCCGACGCGCCGTAGCCCAGCGCCAGCAGGGCGAAGCCGGCCATGATCACCCGGCGCGCACCGAGCCGGTTCAACAGCCGCCCCGACCCTGTCGACCCCAGCATCGAGCAGACCACCAGCGGCAGCAGCACGAAGCCGGCATGGGCCCGCGCCACGCCGTAGGCCAGCGTGGCGATCGAGGTCAGGAAGATCACGCTGCCCATGCCGAAGCCCGCGCCCAGCGTCAGCAGGTAGGTCGTGACGAGTTGCCGGTTGGCAAAAAGCGACAGCGGGATCATCGGCCGTTCGGCCCGGCGCTCGGCCTGCCGCTCCACATGCACCAGCAGCGGCAGCAGCAGCGCGGCCAGCGCCAGGAAGCCCGGCCAATGCAGTGCGCCGGTGTAACCGTCAGCCACCCGGGTGATGCCCAGCACCAGGCTGCTCAGCAGCAGGAACACCAGGACGATGCCGCGCCAGTCCAGCGGCGGCAGCACGCCCGCCGCGCGCTGCACCGGCAACACCCGCGCCCCCAGGTACAGCACCGCGGCGGCGATCGGCAGGTTGGCCAGGAAGATCCACTGCCAGCTCAGCGTGACCATCACCAAGGCGGCCATGGGCGGGCCCAGCACGAAGGCCATGCCGTAGGTGGCGCCGATCAGGCCCAGCGCCCGGCCGCGTTCCTTGGGCGGCAGCGCATCGCCGATCACCGCGCTGGCGGTCGGGATGATGCCGCCGCCGCCCACGCCCTGGATCGCGCGGCCGACGATGATCATCCAGAAGCTCGGCGACAGCGCGATCACCAATGAGCCCAGCGCGAACAGGGCGATGCTGCCGAGGTAGACCGGCCGGCGCCCGTAACGGTCGCCCAGGTTGGCCAGCAGCGCGGTGCTCGACAGCGAGCACAGGATGAAGACGATCATCACCAGCCCGACGGCGCGGTTGTCCAGGCCGAAGCTCTCGCGCAGCGCCGGGATCGCCGGGGCGATGACCGCGGTGTCTAGCGCCGCCATGAAGACACCGATGAAGAGCACTGGCATCAGCCGCCGTGATGCCGCCGGATCTGCCGCTGGACCTGCCGATTCGAGAACCGCTGACATCGAGACTCCACACAGGGCTGTCGCTGAAGCCAGCGAATTGCGCAGGATTGTAGGGACGGCCCGGCGGCCAGTGCGGCGCGCCAGCGGGCTGTTCTTGCCTTTGATCAAGAAGTTGAGGGCCAGGCCGGCCGCTGATGCGTGGCAGTGAGCCACCATGCTTGCAGTCGGCCAGCCGGCGGTTGGCGCCCAGCGTGCCGGCGGCAAAGACGACCCCGCCGGCAGTGAACCGCCTGCGCCGCCTGAACAGCCAGGCGCCCTGGCGCTCGGTGCTGAGCCTGTAGCCGTCGCTGGAAATCAAAGCCCTTGTCTGCCCTCTGCTTGTCCCGGGCGGGCAGGACCGGTGCCGCGCGGCCGCCCGCCGGGCCGTCGCCCGCTTGTTCGGCCTTAACCGGGCGCGATGTGGCGCTGCGTGAGACAGGCCGTTACAGCGCGCCGCCATTTTCCGCCCCGCGCTGGACGTATTCTCTCGGCAGCGCTCGCCCAGGGTCTGGTGCGGCGTTCCAGGCGGGCAGTGGCCTGCCGACATCAAGAGGGTTCGACCGCGATGACCGATGGACAAGACAAGACTTCCGCGCCGTCCCCTGCCGCGCGTTTCCCGGTGGCATTCGGCGCCCAGGCTGCCGGGAGGACCGGGCCGGCTCATGCCCGGTCCGGGGCCGAAAAAACAGGGTGCGGAGGCCGACCATGAACAGCGGCAAGCCCCTGGATGATGACAAGCCGCAGGACGGTCCGGCCGTCGATCCGGCGCTGCGCCTGCGCGCTGAGGCGGTCTTCGCGGCGACCCCGGCGGCCCAGGCAGCGGCGGCCCAGACGTCTCCGCAGTTGCTGCATGAACTGCAGGTGCACCAGATCGAACTGGAGATGCAGAACGAGGAGCTTTGCCGGGCCCAGGCCGATCTGGCGGCGTCGCGCGCGCTCTACTTCGACCTCTACGAAATGGCGCCGGTGGGCTATTTCACCCTCGATGCGTCGTGGCGCATCCTTCAGGCCAACCTCACCGCCGCCAAGCTGCTGGGGCGGCCCCGCGCCAGCCTGGTCCAGGATCGCATGACGCGCTTCGTCGCGCCCGAAGACCAGGACCTGGTCTACCTGAGCCTCAGGGCGCTGGTCGATACCGGCGCGCCGCTGGCCTGCGAACTGCGGATGACCCGCGCCGACGGCAGCCGGTTCTGGGCTGCGCTGTCGGCCACCGCCGCGCCGGGTAAGGGTGACGCACCGCCGCTGCTGCGGGTCGTTCTCAACGATGTCAGCGCCCGCAAGCTGATGGAGATCCAGGCCGAGCATGAGCGGGCCCTGCTGGAGCGCCTGGCCGGTGGCCAGGCGCTGGAGCCGGCGCTGACCGGTCTGTTGCTCGGCATGGAGGCGCTGATTCCAGGGCTGCATGGCGCCGTGGAGCGCTTCGATCCCGAGGGTCTGCGCCCGCGCGCCGTCGTCGCGCCCAGCCTGCCGCGCGCCTGTCTGCAGGCGCTGGCCGGGCGCGCGGTCGACCGCGCCCAGGACCTGCCCAGCGCGGTCGCCGGCAGCGGCCAGCGGCGGCGGACTATCGACATCGCGCGCGATCCTGCCTGGCGCGGCGTCAATGCGGTCGCGTTGGCGCACGGGCTGCGGGCCTGCTGGACGCTGCCCATCCTCGGCCCGGCAGGCCGGCGCTACGGCCGGCTGGTCTGCTTCTTCAGCGGCCCGCGTGAGGCCTTGCCGGCCGAGCTGTCGGCCATCGAACGCAGTGCCTCGCTGGTCGGTCTGGCCATCGAACGCGATGAGTCTCAGCAGGCGCTGCGCGACAGCGACGACTTCAACCGCTCGGTGATCGACTCGCTGCAGGCGCGCATCGCCGTGCTCGACGGGCAGGGCGTCATCGTTGCCGTCAACGAGGCCTGGCGCCGCCATGCCAGCGACGATAGCGCGCCGGGGTCGGCCGACCCTGCGATAGGCCTGAACTATCTCGGCGACCGCGGGGGCTTTCCCGACGAGCCGGGTGGCGCTGTCGGCGCCGAGGCCTGCGCCGGCGTGCAGGCGGTGCTGCGGGGCGAGCGGGCCGAATTCCAGCTCGAGTACCCCTGCCCATCGCCCACCGGGCAGCGTTGGCTCAGCCTGAGCGCCAGCCCGATGCGTGGCAGCCGTTCGGGCGGGGTGGTCAGCCATATCGACATCACGCAGCGCAAGCTGGCCGAACTGCAGTTGCTCAAGTTCTCGCTGGCGGTCGATCAAAGTCCCGAGATCATCCTGATCACCGATGTCAGCCACCGCATCGAGTTCGTCAACGAGGCTTTCGTGTGCCGCAGCGGCTACCGCCGCGAAGAGGCCGTCGGCCAGGACCTGTTCAGCCTGCTGGGGCCTGGCGGCCCGCTGGCGCAGCAGCAGTTGCGCCAGACCCTGTCCCGCGGTGAGACCTGGCGCGGCGAATTCACCAACCGGCGCCGTGACGGCGGCCAGTCTGTCGAGTTTTCCATCGTCGCGCCTCTGCACCAGACCGACGGCACGGTCAGCCACCATGTCTGGCTGCAGACCGACCTGACCGAAGAAAAGCGCCTGATCGCCGAACTGGACCGGCACCGCCACCATCTGGAGGACCTGGTGCGCAGCCGCACCGCCGAACTGGCCGCCGCGCGTGAACTGGCCGAGGAGGCGAACCGGGCCAAGAGCGCTTTTCTGGCCAACATGAGCCATGAGATACGCACGCCGATGAACGCCATCCTCGGTCTCAACCACCTGCTGCGGCGGGCCGGTGCCACGCCCACGCAGATGCTGCGGCTCGACAAGATCGACAACGCCAGCCAGCACCTGATGGCCATCATCAACGACATCCTCGACCTGTCCAAGATCGAGGCCGGTCGGGTGCAGCTGGAGGCGGTCGACTTCCGGCTCGAGACGGTGATCGACTATGTCGTCGCGGTCATCGGCGAGGCGGCGCGCGGCAAGGGCCTGCAGGTCGACGTCGAGTTGGATGCGGTGCCGAGATGGTTGCGCGGCGACCCGACACGGCTCGGCCAGGCCTTGCTCAACTACGCCAGCAACGCTGTCAAGTTCTCCGCCCGGGGCGGGGTCGTGCTGCGGGTCAAGTTGCTGGACGAGGAGGGCGACAGCCTGCGCTTGTGCTTCTCGGTCGAGGACAGCGGCATCGGTATCTCGGCCGAGAGCGCGGCCCGGCTGTTCCAGGTCTTCGAGCAGGCCGATGCCTCGACCACAAGGCGCTATGGCGGCACTGGCCTGGGCTTGGCGATCACCGCCCGCCTGGCCCAGTTGATGGGCGGGGCGGTCGGGGTCGACAGCGCGCCGGGCAAGGGCAGCAAATTCTGGTTCACCGCAAGGTTGCAGCGGGGCCGCGGTGTGGCACCGGTTGCGCCGGCCGACTTGCCGGCCACCGAGGTGTCCGATGCCGAGCAGCAGCTTCGCCGCCACCATGCCGGCGCACGCGTCCTGCTGGCCGACGACAACGAGGTCAACCGCGAGATCACGCAGGACATGCTGCAGGGCGCGGGCCTGGTGGTGACCACCGCGTCCGATGGCGGTCAGGCGGTGGAGCGGGTCCGGTCCTCACCTTTCGACCTGGTGCTGATGGACGTGCAGATGCCCGGCATGGACGGGCTGGCGGCGACCCGGGCCATCCGCAGCCTGCCGGGTCTGGGCGCGATGCCTATCGTGGCGCTGACGGCCAACGTCTTCGAAGAGGACCGCCGTGCCTGCCTGGCCGCCGGCATGAACGACTTCATCGCCAAGCCGGTGGACTTGCCCCGGTTGTTGCTCACCCTGCTGAAATGGCTGGATTCGAACTTGCCGGCGCCGCCGGCTGCCGAGACGGCTCAGTCCGGGGCCGCGCTTGCCGACCCGCTGCCAGCGCCGGCGACGCCGACGCCGACGCCGACGCCGACAGCGACCGCCGGGATGGACCCCACCGGCAGTGCGGAGGGGTCGGGTGTCGCGCGCTGGCCAGGCTTGGCCGCACCGACCCGGGCGACGCTGGCGCGCCTGGCCGATATGCCAGGGCTGGACCTGGCGCGCGGCCTGGGCTTGCTGCGCGGCAAGCCCGACCGTTACCTCGACCTGCTGGGCCGGTTCGTGGGCACCCATGCCGACGACATGTCGCGCCTGACCCGCTGCCTGGCCGCGCATGACGACCTCGCGGCCAGTCACTTGCTGCACAACCTGAAGGGCGCCGCCGCCACCCTGGGCGCCGACCGCCTGGCCGAAATGGCCGGCGCGCTCGAGGCCAGCCTGCAGTCGGCTGCGCCACAGGGGGCCGAGCCCGGCGACCTGGTTGCCGGCATCGAGGCCTTCGAGACCGAGTTGCTGGCGCTGGCCGCGGCGCTGCCGGCGAAGGAAGAGCCGGTGCGGCCTGAAGACGCGCCAGACCCGCAAGCCCTGGGCGGCGTGGTCGATCGACTCGACGCCTTGCTGGCAAGCGGCGACATCGAAGCGCTGCGGCTGTTCCGGGCCCATGACGCGATGCTGCGCGCGGCCCTCGGTCCGCTTTTCGACGACCTGTCGCGGCAGATCGACGCTTTCGCCTTCGAAGCCGCGCAGGCCATCCTGCATGCGCGGCACCAGGCGCCGCGCGGCCGGGCCGCTTGATGCGTGGGAAACTGTCCTTTCCCGCCACCGCCGGCCCTGACTTGAGCACAGCCTTTTCGCCCTCCGCGCTTTCGCCCTCGGCCACCGGCCTGCTGCACAGCGCCTTCTACCGATTCGTCAAGCTGTCGCAGCCCGAGCGCGTGGCCGCGCGGCTGCGGCGCCTGGTGGCCGCACCCGACAGCCTGGTGCTGGGCAGCGTGCTGGTCGCGCCCGAGGGCATCAACGGCATGCTGGCGGGCACGCCTGCGGCGATCCACGCGATCGAGCAGGCGCTGCTGACCGACCCCGGGTTCGAGGGCCGGTTCGCGGCCATGCCGTTCAAGCGCAGCACCTGCACCCGCATGCCTTTCCACCGGATGAAGGTGCACCTGAAGCCCGAGATCCTGCCGCTGGGCATCGCCGGGGTGGACGCCAGCGGCCCGGGCGGCAGCGATGTCAGCCCGCGCGACTGGCGCGCGCTGATCCGCTGCGACGACGTGGTGCTGCTCGACAACCGCAACAGCTTCGAGTTCAAGCTGGGCCATTTCCAGCGCGCGATCGACCCGCAAGTCGGCAACTTTCGCGATTTCCCGGCCTATGTGCTGGCGCATGCGCCGGCCTGGGCTGCCGCCGGACAGCGCGTGGCGATGTACTGCACCGGCGGCATCCGCTGCGAGAAAACCAGTGCCTGGATGCAAGGCCTGGGCATCCCGGTGTTGCAGTTGGAGGGCGGCGTGCTGAATTACTTTGCGCAGATGCCCGATGCCGACCGGGACTGGCAGGGCGAATGTTTCGTGTTCGACAACCGGGTGGCGCTCGACACCCGGCTGCGCGAGACCGCGACCGCGCTGGAAGACGTCTACGCCGGCATGCCCGACGGCGAATGGCGTCTGGCGCGGGCCCGGCGTCTGGCCAGCGCCGGCCCCGAGCGCGCCGCATGAGTGTGACTTTGCAGCCTGCCCATGCCGCCCAGCCGTGACGGTGTCGGCCCGAGCTGGGTGGCGCTGACGCCCGGGCCCTGGCCGTGCATGATCGATTTTCTGGTCTGGCGTTTTCCGGCCGTCGGGGCGGCGCGCTGGGCTCAGCGCATGGCCGAGGGCGAAGTGCTGGACGGCCATGGCCGGCCGGTGACGCCGACCCAGGCCTACCGGGCCAACGGCAAGCTGAGCTATTTCCGCAGGCTGCCGCCCGAGCCGCGGCTGGCCGAGGACGAGGGCCTGTTGTTCGAGGACGAGTGGCTGGTCGTCGCCGACAAGCCGCATTTCCTGCCGGTCACGCCGGGCGGCCGTTATCTGCAGGAAACCCTGCTGGTGCGGCTGCGGCGCCGGCTGGGCATCGACAGCCTGGCGCCGCTGCACCGGATCGACCGCGAGACCGCCGGCGTGGTGCTGTTTGCCAAGCAGCTGGCCAGCCGCGGGCCTTACCACGCGCTGTTCGCGCAGCGCCAGGTGCACAAGACTTACCAGGCGATCGCGCGCTGGCAGCCGCAACTGGTCCTGCCGCTGACGCGCAGCAGCCGGCTGGTGGCTGGCAGCCGCTTCATGCAGATGCGCGAGCTCGGCCCCGAGGACGGCGACGCGGCCCATGGCCACCCGCCCAACGCGATCACCACCGTCAGCTGCCTGGAGCGCCAGGGCGCCTGGGCGCGTTACCGGCTGGAGCCGCTGACCGGCCAGCGCCACCAGTTGCGGGTGCACATGGCGGCGCTGGGCCTGCCGCTGCTGGGCGACCAGATGTATCCGGTGCTGGGGCCCGAGGGGGCTGATGACCCGGCCAACCCGCTGCGGCTGCTGGCGCAGGCCATCGCCTTCGTCGATCCGATCACCGGCCAGCCCCGGCGCTTCGAGAGCTTGCGCAGGCTGGACTTTCCGCCCTCGGCCTGAGTATGCAGACCCAGCCCAGTCCGCGCCGCGGAGGGCACGGGCCTTCGTAGGCGTCAGGCCCTGCGCAGGCAGGCCCTGACGTCCGACTCAGCCGAGCTCTCGGCTGGCCAGCGCGGTGGCGGCGGCGCGGGTCTCGACCCCGAGCTTCTCGAACACATGCTCGAGGTGTTTGTTGACGGTGCGCGGGCTCAAGCCCAGGATGTCGCCGACGTCGCGGTTCGTCTTGCCCTTGGCGACCCAGGACAGCACCTCGGTCTCGCGCGGCGTCAGCGACGCGGTGGCCAGCCGGGAGGCGGCGGCGCTGCCGGCGCTTTGCAGGCTGAGCAGCCACATCGCCTCGCCCATGCCGATGTCGCCGAGGCGGCGCGCCAGCAGCGTGCGGCCGTCAGCGGCCGTTCGGCGGCACAGCCTGTCGGCTGCCGGGGTGGCATCGGACGCGGCCAGCCAGCGCGCGCAGGCGTCGGCCGGTGCCTGGTCGAAGAATTCGCCCAGCCAGCGCAGCGCCTGCGGCGAGCGCCAGGCGATGCGGCCTCGGGCGTCGACCATCAGCACGCCGTGGCCGCCGACATCCAGCGCCTCGCGCGCCAGCCGCACCGCGCGCGCATTGCGCACATGGGTGGCGAGCCTGACCTTCACCTCCTGTGCCCGCACCGGCTTGACGACATAGTCGACCCCGCCGGCATTGAAGGCTTCGACGATATGGGCGGTCTCCGACAGGCCGGTCATGAAGATCACCGGGATATGCGACCATGCCGGGTCGGCCTTGATGCGCCGGCAGGTCTCGAAGCCCGACAGTCCGGGCATCATCGCGTCGAGCAGGATCGCGTCGGGCGCGACCAGGTCCAGCCGCTGCAGTGCGGCCTCGCCGCTGTGCGCCACCAGCACGGTATAACCGTCGGCTTCCAGCTCCTGGGCCAGTGCGCCCAGCGACTGCGGCAGGTCGTCGACCAGCAGCACGATGTCGCCTGCGGGGGGGGCTGTGGTGCTGTTCATGCAGTTTCCTCCTCGTCGTCGACTTCGCTGCGCAGTTGTTCGAGCAACTCGGTGAAGGCGAACCGTTCCACCAGCCCGCGCAGCGCTGCCACCCGGTCGCCGCTGGCCGGGTGGGCTTGCACCAGACTGTCCAGTGTCTGGTGCAGGCCCTGGGCGTGGCCCAGCCGGGCGAGACGAGTCAGGGCGGCGGCATCGTCTTCGGACCAGCCGGGTGGACCTTCGTGCGCTGGCCCGGCCGGCGTTGCCCAGCCGGGCAGGTGCAACTCGGCCACCCATTCGAGCTGCAGGTGCTTCTGCAACGCCACCAGCAGCTCGGACTCGATCACCGGCTTGTCGACAAAGGCCTGCGCGCCGGCCTCGGCCAGCTTGTCGGCCCGGTTCTCGAACGCATTCGCCGAGACCATGATGATGGGCATGTGGTCTGTGCCGCGGGCCCGGATCCTGCGCGCCGTCTCCCAGCCGTCCATGTCGTCCATCGTGATGTCCAGCAGCACCGCATCGGGGGCTTGCTCGAGCACGCTTTCCAGACACTCGTGGCCGCTGGCGGCCTCGCGGATCAGGAAGCCCAGCGGCAGCAGCATGCCGGCCAGCATCTGGCGCTGGATCGGGTGGTCGTCGACCACCAGCAGGGTGCGGCGTGGCCCGATGTAGCCGGTGACCGGCCGGTGGTGGCTGACGTTGCGCTGCGCCGGCGCGGCGATCTCGCTCAGGTACAGCCGGACGGTGAAGGTGCTGCCCTGGCCCGGCGTGCTGACCACGGTCAGTTCACCGCCCATCAGCTGGGTCAGCAGGTGGGTGATGGTCAGGCCCAGGCCGGTGCCCGAGTCTCCCGTGCGCCGGCCGGCGCTGCCGCGCTCGAAGGGCAGGAAGATGCGCTCCAGGTCCTGCTCGGCGATGCCTATGCCGGTGTCTATGATCTGGATGCGCGCGACCTCGCGGCTCATGTCCAGCCGCAGCGTGATCCGGCCCTGGTCGGTGAAGCGCACCGCGTTGCCCAACAGGTTGATCAGGATCTGGCGCAGCCGCTTGGCATCGGCGCGGATGTACTCGGGCATCCGGCCCACGGTCACCAGCTCGAACTTCAGCCGCTTGGCTTCGGCCTGCGGCGCGACCATGTGCACCAGGTCGTCGAGGAACTCGCTCATGCGCAGCGGTGCCGGGTCGAGCCGAAGCCGGCCGGCTTCGATGCGTGCCAGGTCGAGCAGCCCGTCGATCAGGCCGTGCAGATGCTCACCGCTGCGGTGGATGGTGGCCACCGCGCGGCGCGGCGAGTCAGCCAGGCGCTCGTCCTTCAGCAGGATCTGGGCATAACCCAGGATGCTGTTGAGGGGGGTGCGCAGTTCATGGGTGATCCCCGCGACATAGCGGGTCTTGGCCTGGTTGGCGGATTCGGCATGGTCCTTGGCAGCCTGCAGCGCGGCATCCGTCCTGCGATGGGCCTCGATCTCCTGGGTCAGCAGCAGGTTCTGCCGCGTCGATTCGTCCTCGGCCATGTGCCGGCTCTCGCTGCCCAGCACCATCCACCAGGCGCCCACGGCCAGCGTCAGCGCCAGCAGCGCAAAAGCCTTCAGGAAGGGCGCGCGCAAGGCCGCCGGGTCCAGGCTGTTCAGCCCCGACTGCTGCGCGTAGACCACGCCCAGGATGCAGCCCAGCAGCCCGATCAGCGACACCGCCACCACCAGGTAATGGGCGACGCGGAAGTTGATGCGGCGCGACAACTGGGCCGGCAGCAGTGCCA
Source organism: Burkholderiales bacterium (assembly GCA_947453625.1). Classification (GTDB taxonomy): domain Bacteria; phylum Pseudomonadota; class Gammaproteobacteria; order Burkholderiales; family Burkholderiaceae_C; genus Pseudaquabacterium. The sequence goes on along the minus strand of CANGHK010000034.1, from coordinate 12,224 downwards.
CCAGCATCGCGCGCACCTGCTCGGCGCTGCGTGACTCGGTCTTGCAGCGGTCGTGGCAGCGCGACTCCAGCGTGCAGCACAGCGAGCAGATCGGTGCGCCGTAGGCCGGGCACCAGGCCATGTCCTCGGATTCGAAGGGGTTGTCGCAGACCGAGCAGGTGACGGTCTCGCCAGCCTGCCAGCGCGGCGGATCGTGGCGCGCCAGGTACCAGCGCCCCTGCGTCCACCAGGCCAGCAGCGGCGAGATCGCCATCGATGCGAACAAGGCGATGAAGGGCGCGTAGGCCTGCGCCACCAGCCCGAACACCCCGGCATAGGCCAGAACCGCCAGCGTGGCCGCGACCAGCATCGCGCCCAGGCCGACCGGGTTGATGTCGTAGAGGTAGGCGCGGCGGAACTCGATGTGCTTGGGGCTCCAGCCCAGCGGCTTGTTGATCACCAGGTCGGCCACCAGCGCGCCGACCCAGGCGATCGCGACGTTGCTGTACAGCCCCAGCACCCGCTCCAGCGCCTCGAACACGCCCAGCGTCATCAGCAGCACGGCGATCATCACGTTGAACACCAGCCAGACCACCCGCCCGGGGTGGCTGTGGGTGAGCCGGGCGAAGAAGTTGCTCCAGGCCAGCGAGCCGGCGTAGGCATTGGTCAGGTTGATCTTGACCTGCGACACGACGACGAACAGCACGGTGGCGGCCAGCACCCAGCCGGGCGATTCCAGGACATAGGCGAAGCCGGCCAGGTACATCTGGGTCGGCTCGACCGCCTTGTCGACCGGCAGTTGCTGCTGCAGCACCAGGAAGGCCAGGAAGGCGCCGCCCAGCATCTTGAGCATGCCCGGAATGATCCAGCCCGGCCCGGCCAGCAGCACCGCCGCCCACCAGCGCTTGCGGTTGCGCGCCGTTTTTTCTGGCAGAAAGCGCAGGTAGTCCACCTGCTCGCCGATCTGCACCACCAGCGAGAAGGCCACGCTGCAGGCGGCGCCGAACATCAGGCCGTCGAAGCCGGCGCTGCCCGAGACCCGGCCCGCCAGCGCGCTGAACTCGCTGAAACGCTGTGGCTCCTTCCAGGCCACGCAGGCAAAGGGCAGCACGAGCAGCAGGGCCCAGATCGGTTGCGACCAGAGTTGCAGGCGCGAGATCAGCGTGATGCCGTACATCACCAGCGGCACCACGCCCAGCGACGCGATCAGGTAGCACAAGACCAGCGGCCAGCCGACTGCCATCTGTATCGCCAGCGCCAGGATGGCGGCCTCGAGCGCAAAGAAGATGAAGGTGAAGCTGGCGTAGATCAGCGAGGTCAGCGTCGACCCGAGGTAGCCGAAGCCGGCGCCCCGGGTCAGCAAGTCCATGTCCAGGCCGAACTTGGCGGCGTAGTAGCTGATCGGCAGCCCGGTCAGGAAGATGATCAGCCCGACCACCGCGATCGCCCACAGCGCGTTGCTGAAGCCATAGCTCAGCGCGATCGCCCCGCCTATGGCCTCCAGCGCCAGGAAGGAGGTGGCGCCCAGCGCGGTGTTGGCGACCCGGGCCTCGCTCCATTTGCGGAAGTGGCGCGGCGTGTATCGCAGCGCATAGTCCTCCAGCGTTTCGTTGGCGACCCAGCTGTTGTAGTCGCGGCGGATGCGGAAGATTCTTTGCGGGGCTGTCGCCAAAACAGGTCCTCGGGGGGTGGCAGAAGGCAGGGAGTGTGACTGTATGCAAGGTCAGTCCCCGACGTCAGGCCGCCGCGCCCGAAGACAAGCCCCGGGACACCCTGACCGGCAACGCGCCGAGTCTGCGGTGGCGGCCTACGCGCCGCACTGCGTCGAATGACGTATTCAAGCAAAGCCCGGCTTCTCCTAACCTTGACTCATGCCGTTGCGAGGTCTGGTTCCTTGTGAACCCGCGACGGTGCGCCATGCCCCCCGTTTGCCCACACCAGGAGAACTGAATGTCGTTTGACCGTGACCATGATCTGAAGTCCGCCCAGCGCCGCCGGCTGCTGCAAGGTGCTGCCGCGCTGCCACTCGCGGGCCTGCCCCTGATGGCGCTTGCCGCCGCGCCGACCACCGCCGCGATCAACACCACCAAGCTGGCTATCACCGACACCGAAGTGACCGTCGGCCAGCTGCACTCGGCCACCGGCACGATGGCGATCTCCGAGACCGGCGCGATCCAGGCCGAGCAGCTCGCGATCGACCAGATCAACGCGATGGGCGGCATCCTCGGCCGCAAGATCAAGGTCATCAAGGAAGACGGCGCCAGCGACTGGCCCACCTTCGCCGAGAAGAGCAAGAAGCTGCTGGTCAACGACCATGTGGCCGCCGTGTTCGGCTGCTGGACCAGCGCTTCGCGCAAGGCCGTGCTGCCGGTGTTCGAGAAGGAAAACGGCCTGCTGTACTACCCCACCTTCTATGAAGGTCTGGAGCAGAGCAAGAACGTGTTCTACACCGGCCAGGAAGCCACCCAGCAGATCCTCTACAGCCTGGACTGGGCGCAGAAGGAGAAGAAGGCCAAGAGCTTCTTCCTGATCGGTTCGGACTACATCTGGCCGCGCACCTCGATGAAGATCGCGCGCAAGCATGTCGAGAACTTCCAGAAGGGCAAGGTCGTCGGCGAGGAGTACTACCCGCTGGGCAGCACCAACTTCGGCTCCTTGATGAACAAGATCAAGCTGGCCAAGCCCGACTGCATCTATGTCGCCGTTGTCGGTGGCTCGAACGTCGCGTTCTACAAGGCGCTGAAGGCCGCCGGCATCACCGGTGACAAGCAACTGCTGGTCACGCTGGCGGTGACCGAGGACGAGATGACCGGCGTGGGCGGCGAGAACTTCGCTGGCTTCTACTCGTCGATGAAGTATTTCCAGACCCTGGACAACGAGAACAACAAGAAATTCGTCGCCGCCTTCAAGGCCAAGTACGGCAAGGACGCGGTGATCGGCGACGTGACACAGGCCGGCTACCTCGGGCCGTGGTTGTGGAAGGCGGCGGTCGAGAAGGCCGGCAGCTTCGACGTCGACAAGGTGGTGGCCGCCTCGGCGGTGGGCATCGAGCTGAAGACCGCGCCCGAGGGCTACGTCAAGCTCGACGCCAACCACCACCTGTGGAGCAAGTCGCGCATCGCCCAGGGCCAGCCTGACGGCACCTTCAAGGTGGTGTCGGAGTCGCCCGAACTGATCAAGCCGGATCCGTTCCCCAAGGGTTATCAATAACCCCCCGAAGCGGGCCGCTCCCTACCAGGGGGGGCTGAGCCCGGACAAGCGGGATCCAGTGGATCCCGCTTGCCTGGCGAAGGGCCGGGTCACTGACCCGGCGCGGTCTGCAAGACAAGCCAGCGGCCCGGCGAAGCCGGTTCCGCGGCTTGTGCTTGATGGGGCCCTTGCCTTCGGCATTGGGCCCAAACAGCCAGTCCCGTCCGCTCCGCTGCCCTACATGACAAGAACCCAGGTGCGCCCATGAACTTTTCCGAGTTGCTCAACATTGGCCTGATGCAGGGCTTTGCGGGCTTGAGCCTGTTTGCGGTGCTGTTGCTGATGGGCCTGGGCCTGGCCATCATCTTCGGCCAGATGGGCGTCATCAACATGGCGCATGGCGAGTTCATGACCATCGGCGCCTACACCATCTACCTGGGTTCGCACCTGTCCAGCACCCTGGCGCCAAGCTGGGTGCCCTATTATTTTCCGGTGGCCATCCTGCTGGCCTTCGGCTTTGCCTTCGTCGGCGGCTGGCTGGTCGAGTGGGCGCTGATACGCCACCTCTACAAGCGCCCGCTCGACACCTTGCTCGCGACCTGGGGCGTCAGCCTGGCGCTGCAGCAGTGTTTCCGCACCTTCATCGGCCCGAAGGAGGTCAGCCCGACGCTGCCCGACTGGCTGCTCGGCTCCTGGGCGCCGTCGCCCGGACTCGACATCCCGATCAACGGCATGTTCGTGATGGCGCTGACCGCGATGGTCACGATCGGCGTGTTGATCGCGTTGGCCAAGAGCCGCTGGGGCCTGCGTGTTCGCGCCACCGTCAGCAACCGGGTGATGGCCAACGCCATCGGCATAGACACCCAGAAGACCGACCGCCTGACTTTTGCGATCGGCTGCGGCATTGCCGGCATGGCGGGCGCGGCCTTCACCACCATAGGCTCGACCGGGCCGACCTCGGGCCAGCTCTACATCGTCGATTCCTTCCTCGTCGTCACTTTTGGCGGCGCGGCCAGCTTGCTGGGCACCGTCGTGTCGGCCTTCGGCATCGCCCAGACCCAGTCGATCACCGAGTTCTTCCTGGCCGGCTCGATGGCCAAGGTGATCACGCTGTCGCTGATCGTGCTGATCCTGATGATCCGCCCCCAAGGACTCTTCGCATCCAAGGTGCGTCGCTGACCCCCGTACCCCCTCGACGGAGACCCTCCCGATGAAAGCCTTGTTCGATGTCGTCAAGCGCCACCAGCTGGCCAGTCTGCTGGTGCTGACCCTGCTGCTGGCGGTGGTGCTGCCGGCTTTGCTGCCGATCTTCCGGCTCAACCTGGTCGGCAAATACCTGACCTACGCCTTTGTCGCGATCGGCCTGGTGATGGTCTGGGGCTACGGCGGCGTGCTCAGCCTGGGCCAGGGCGTGTTCTTCGGCCTGGGCGGCTATGCGATGGCGATGTTCCTCAAGCTCGAGGCCAGCGACCCCGTCACGACCAAGATCCAGTCCACGCCCGGCATCCCCGACTTCATGGACTGGAACCAGCTCACCGCGCTGCCGGCCTTCTGGCTGCCGTTCAAGAGCCTGCCGCTGACGCTGATCGCCATCGTCGCGGTGCCCACGCTGCTGGCCTGGATCGTCAGTTTCGCGATGTTCAAGCGCCGGGTCGGCGGGGTCTACTTCGCGATCATCACCCAGGCGGTGGCGCTGATCCTGACCGTGCTGATCATCGGTCAGCAGGGCTACACCGGCGGCGTCAACGGCATGACCGACCTGAAGACCGTGCTGGGCTGGGACACCCGCACCGACTCGGCCAAGTACATCCTCTACTACCTCTGCGTCGCGCTGCTGATCGGCAGCATGCTGCTGTGCCGCTGGATCCAGACCGGCAAGGCCGGCACCCTGCTGCTGGCGATGCGCGACAAGGAAGACCGGGTGCGCTTCTCGGGCTACGACGTGGCCAACTTCCGCATCTTCACCTTCTGCCTGGCCGCGGCGCTGTCGGGCATAGGCGGGGCGCTGTTCTCGCTGCAGGTGGGCTTCATGTCACCCAGCTTCGTCGGCATCGTGCCGTCGATCGAGATGGTGATCTACGCCGCGGTGGGCGGGCGCATGAGCCTGGTCGGCGCGGTCTACGGCACGCTGCTGGTCAACGCCGGCAAGACCTTCTTCTCCGAGAGCTTTCCCGACCTGTGGTTGTTCCTGATGGCCGCGCTGTTCATAGGCGTGACCATGGCCTTCCCGATGGGACTGGCCGGACTTTGGGAAAGCCATATCGTGCCCTGGTGGAACAAGCGCAAGCCGACCAAGCCAGGTGCTGGCGACGCGCCGCACGCCCCGAACGCGCCCCACGCGCCGTTGGCAGCCCCATCCACTGCTGCCGGCAAGCTGCCGTCCGGCATCCGCGGCCAGCAGGCCTGAGCTAGGAAGCGCGCCATGAGCAACACCGACTTCGCCCTCGCGATCGAGGACCTGACCGTCTCCTTCGACGGATTCAAGGCCATAGACACGCTGACGATCTACATCGACAAGAACGAGTTGCGCGTGATCATCGGCCCGAACGGCGCGGGCAAGACCACGCTGCTGGACCTGATCTGCGGCAAGACCAAGGCCGCCAGCGGCAGCATCAAGTTCAAGAACCAGGAACTGACCCAGATGGCCGAATTCCAGCGCGTCAGGCTGGGCATAGGTCGCAAGTTCCAGACGCCCTCGATCTACGAGAACCTGAGCGTGTTCCAGAACCTCGAGGTCTCGTTCCCCAAGGGCCGCTCGGTATTCGGTGCGCTTTTCTTCCAGTGCGACGACGAGGTCAAGTCACGGGTCCGTACCGTGGCCGAGGACATCCACCTCGCCGACAAGCTCGACACCGAGGCCGGCCTGCTCAGCCATGGCCAGAAGCAGTGGCTGGAGATCGGCATGCTGCTGATGCAGGACCCGGAACTGCTGCTGCTCGACGAGCCGATTGCCGGCATGAGCGCGCGCGAGCGCGAGATGACGGCCGAACTGCTGCAGCGCATCTGCAAGAACCGCGCGGTGATCGTGATCGAGCACGACATGGCCTTCGTCGCTCAGATCGCCCACAAGGTGACCGTGATGCACCAGGGAAAGATCCTGGCCGAGGGCTCGATGGACAAGGTGCAGAACGATCCGCAGGTCATCGACGTCTATCTCGGCCACTGACATGACCCACCCCCGAAGCGCCTTCGGCGACCTTGCAGGTCGCGCTGGGCCAGAGGCCCAGCCCTTCGTCAGGCACAAACGGCAAGCCGTTTGTGTCTGGCCTCAGCCCCCTCAAGGGGGCGACCCCAGCGAACCGGCGAAGCCGGATTCGCGGCGTCCACTTGGTAATACGCTACTGAGGAGCTGCTCATGCTGAGCGTCAAAGACCTGTTCGTCGCCTATGGCCAGAGCGAGGCGCTGCACGGCATCTCGTTCGAGGCCAAGTCCAAGGAAACCGTGGCCATCATGGGCCGCAACGGCATGGGCAAGACCACGCTGTTCAAGAGCCTGATGGGGGTGTTGCCGACCAAGAGTGGCGCCGTCAGCGTGGCCGGCCAGGACATCACCCGCGACGAGAGCTTCCGCCGCGTCGCCAAGGGAATCGCCTATGTGCCGCAGGGCCGGATGATCTTCCCGACGCTGACCGTCGAGGAGAACATCCAGACCGGCCTGGAGAACTCCAAGACCCGGCGCATCCCCGAGGAGATCTACGCGTTGTTCCCGGTGTTGTGGGACATGCGCGGCCGCAAGGGCGGCAACCTGTCGGGCGGCCAGCAACAACAGCTGGCGATCGCCCGCGCGCTGGTCACCGAGCCCAAGGTCTTGCTGCTCGATGAGCCGACCGAGGGCATACAGCCCTCGATCATCAAGGACATCGCCAAGGCGCTGAACGAGATCCGCAAGATGCGCGACATCACGATCATCGTCAGCGAGCAGGTGCTGAGCTTCGCCCTCGATGTCGCCGACCGGCTGTTCGTGATCGAGGGCGGCCGGCTGGTGCACGAGACCGCGCGCGCCGACACCGACATCGCGCACATCAAGCAGTACCTGTCGGTCTAGACATCCGACATTGAAGCTGTAACCCCCGCAACCCTCCCAGGAGACGCACCATGGCAGAGACCCTGATTTCCGTTGACCTCACCAAGTCACCGCTAGAGAACGAGAACATCCACAACCGCTGGCACCCGGACATCCCGATGGCCACCTGGGTCAACCCGGGCGACGATTTCATCCTCGAGACCTTCGACTGGACCGGCGGTTTCATCAAGAACAACGACTCGGCTGACGATGTGCGCGACATCGACCTGTCGACGGTGCATTACCTGTCGGGCCCGGTCGGCGTCAAGGGTGCCGAGCCTGGCGACCTGCTGGTGGTCGACCTGCTCGACATCGGTGCCAAGCAGGACAGCCAATGGGGCTTCAACGGCTTCTTCAGCAAGAAGAACGGCGGCGGCTTCCTGACCGAGCATTTTCCGCAGGCCCAGAAGTCGATCTGGGACTTCCACGGCATGTTCACCAGCTCGCGCCATGTGCCGGGTGTGCAGTACGCCGGCCTGATCCACCCCGGGCTGATCGGTTGCCTGCCCGACCCCAAGATGCTCGAGCTGTGGAACACGCGCGAGCAGGCGCTGATCGATTCCGACCCCGCGACCAGCGGCCTGGCGAATCCGCCGTTTGCCGGCACCGCCCACATGGGCCGGCTGACCGGTGAGGCCAAGGCCCGCGCCGCGGCCGAAGGCGCGCGCACCGTTCCCCCGCGCGAGCATGGCGGCAACTGCGACATCAAGGACTTGTCGCGCGGCGCCAAGGTCTACTTCCCGGTCTATGTCGACGGCGCCGGCCTGAGCGTGGGTGACCTGCACTTCAGCCAGGGCGACGGCGAGATCACCTTCTGCGGCGCGATCGAGATGGCCGGCTGGGTGCACATGCGCGTCACGCTGATCAAGGGCGGCATGGCCAAGTACGGCATCAAGAACCCGATCTTCAAGCCCAGCCCGATCACCCCGACCTACAACGACTACCTGATCTTCGAAGGCATCTCGGTCGACGAGAGCGGCAAGCAGTATTACCTGGACGTCAACGTCGCCTACCGCCAGGCCTGCCTGAACGCGATCGAGTACCTGAAGAAGTTCGGCTACTCGGGCGCGCAAGCCTATTCGATCCTGGGCACGGCGCCGGTGCAAGGCCATATCAGCGGCGTCGTCGACGTGCCCAACGCCTGCGCCACGCTGTGGCTGCCGACGCAGATCTTCGACTTCGACATCAATCCCAGTGCCGCCGGTCCGATCCAGCACCTCGACGGCTCGGTGGTGATGCCGCTGTCGCCCGACCTCGTCTGATCTGAACCGAACCGGAGCCGCCGCAATGCCGACTTACGACTACGCCTGTCACGATTGCGGCGGCTTCGACGCCTTCCGCACCCTGGCCGCCCGCAACGATCCCGCGGCCTGCCCGGATTGCGGCACCGCGGCGCCGCGGGTCTTTGCGACCGCACCCAGGCTGGCGCTGATGGACAGCGGCACGCGCAGCGCGATGGACACCAACGAGCGGGCGCGGCATGAGCCGAAATCGTCCGCCGAATACGCGCGCCTGCGCCACCCCGCCGGCTGCGGTTGTTGCAGCACCGCCAAGCGCGGCGCGACGCTGAAAGCGCCCAATGGCAACAAGGCCTTCCCGACCAAGCGGCCCTGGATGATCAGCCACTGACGTGCTGAAGCAGGGGGCGGCGCGGGCCCAGCCTGTCGCCGAGAATGCAGGCTTTTGCCTGCATGAACCCGCCCATGGTCCAGAGTCACCCGTCCGATACCCTGGCCAGGCTGCGTGCCGGCCAGCTGGCCGGCACCACCCGGCTCGACCTGCGTGGCTGCCACTTGAGCGAAGTGCCGCCCGAGGTCTTTGCGCTGGCCGACACGCTGGAACGGCTGGACTTGTCGGACAACGCGCTGCAGTCGCTGCCCGACGAATTCGCCCGCCTGCACAAGCTGCGCATCCTGTTCTGCTCTGACAACGCTTTCACCGCGCTGCCGGCGGTTCTGGGGCGCTGCCCATCGTTGGACATCATCGGTTTCAAGGCCAACCGCATCGCCCATGTCCCGGCGCAGGCCTTGCCGCCGTCGCTGCGCTGGCTGATCCTGACCGACAACCGCATCGTCGAACTGCCCGAGACCCTGGGCAACTGCCCCCGGCTGCAAAAGCTGATGCTGGCGGGCAACCAGTTGCAGCGTCTGCCCGCCAGCATCGCCGCTTGTCGGCGTCTCGAACTCGCGCGGCTGGCCGCCAACCAGTTTGAAACCGCCCAGGCGGCGCTGCCCGTCGGCCTGCTCGCGCTGCCGCGCCTGGCCTGGCTGGCCCATGCCGGCAACCCGTTCAGCCAGGCGCGGGAAGCCGCTTCCGAGCAGGCGCAATCCAGCCCCGCCATCGCCTGGTCGGCGCTGCAACTGCAGGAGGTGCTCGGCAGCGGCGCCTCGGGCGTGATCCATGCGGCGCACTGGAAGCGCGACGGCCAGCCGCCGCAAGCGGTGGCTGTCAAGTTGTTCAAGGGCGCGATGACCAGCGACGGCCTGCCGCGCAGCGAGATGGCCGCGAGCATGGCGGCCGGCGCGCATCCGCATCTGGTCGGTGTCGAGGGCCGGCTGAGCGGCCACCCCGAGGGCAGCCAGGGCCTGGTGTTGCGCCGCATCCCGCCGGGTTTGCGCAACCTGGCCGAGCCGCCCAGCCTGGTGAGCTGCACGCGCGACGTCTACGCCTCCAAGCTGTGGCTGGGTGCTGACCACGCACTGGCCATTGCCCGCGGCATGGTCTCGGCGCTGGGCCACCTGCACCAGCGCGGCCTGGCGCATGGCGACCTGTATGGCCACAACATCCTGGTCGATGCGCGTGGGCACAGCCTGCTGGGTGACTTTGGCGCGGCGTCCTTCCTGCCCGTTGACGATCCCTGCCGCGCCGACGCCTTGCGTCAGATCGACCGGCGCGCACTCGGCGTGCTGATCGCTGAACTGGCGCAGCGCTGCGACTCACCCGGCGCGCTCGACGGTTTGCAGACGCCGGCCTGAAAGCGGGGCTGTGCGGCCTGGCGGCGGGGTCAGCCAACCCGGCGCGCAGGCTGGCTACGTCAATCAACGTATTCGCCGTAACGCCCGCTGTTTCCACAATGGCCTGATTGCACAGACCAACCAGGAGCAGCCCATGCACCACGGCGATATTTCAAGCAGCAAGGACACCGTCGGTGTCGCGGTCGTCAACTACAAGATGCCGCGCCTGCACAGCCGCGCCGAAGTCATCGCCAACTGCAAGAACATCGCGGCCATGGTGGTCGGCATGAAGCAGGGCTTGCCCGGCATGGACCTGGTGATCTTTCCGGAGTACAGCAGCCACGGCATCATGTACGACAGCCAGGAGATGTACGACAACGCGGCCAGCATCCCCGGCTTCGAGACCGAGATCTTCGCCGAAGCCTGCCGCAAGGCCAAAGTCTGGGGCGTGTTCTCGCTGACCGGCGAGCGCCATGAGGAGCACCCGAACAAGGCGCCGTACAACACCCTGATCCTGATGAACGACCAGGGCGAGATCGTCCAGAAGTACCGCAAGATCATGCCCTGGGTGCCTATCGAGGGCTGGTATCCGGGCAACTGCACCTATGTCTCGGACGGCCCCAAGGGCATGAAGATCAGCCTGATCATCTGCGACGACGGCAACTACCCCGAGATCTGGCGCGACTGCGCGATGAAGGGCGCCGAGCTGATCATCCGCTGCCAGGGCTATATGTACCCGGCCAAGGAGCAGCAGATCCTGATCTCCAAGGCGATGGCGTTTGCCAACAACTGCTATGTGGCGGTGGCCAACGCGGCCGGCTTCGACGGCGTGTACTCGTACTTCGGGCACAGCGCGCTGATCGGCTTCGACGGCCGCACGCTGGGCGAATGCGGCGAGGAGGACATGGGCGTGCAGTACGCCGCGCTGTCCAAGCATTTGATCCGCGACTTCCGCAAGAACGGCCAGAGCGAGAACCATTTGTTCAAGCTGCTGCACCGCGGCTACACCGGCTTGATCAACTCGCGCGAGGGCGACCAGGGCGTTGCGGCCTGCCCCTACGACTTCTACAGCCAGTGGATCAACGACCCCGAGGGCACGCGCAAGCGGGTCGAGGCCTTCACCCGCGACACCGTGGGCACCGAGGAATGCCCCATCGAGGGCATCCCCAACCCCGACTCGTTGGCGCACCGCTGATATGCGCACCCTCCCGAAGCGCCTTCGGCGCTCCCCCCCAGGGAGGGCAAGCCGCCAGCGGCCCGGCCAAGCCGGTTGCGCGGCGGCCGCTTGGCCAGCCTGCCGCTTGCGCGGCCTTGCACGCGTCGTCCCCGGGGAGACCGAAGGTGCACAGTGACTTTCAGGCGCTGGCCGCCTGGCGCCTGGCCGCCGAGCCCTATTACCAGGCCACCGGCGACGAGATCGCGTGTTTCGAGGCCGCCAACGCGCGGCGCCTGCCGCTGCTGCTGAAGGGCCCGACCGGCTGTGGCAAGACGCGTTTCGTCGAGCACATGGCCTGGCGCCTGCAACGGCCGCTCGTCACCGTGGCCTGCCACGAGGACTTGAGTGCCGGCGACCTGGTGGGCCGCTGGCTGCTCGACGCCGACGGCACGCGCTGGCAGGACGGGCCGCTGACCTTGGCGGCGCGCCACGGCGCGATCTGCTACCTCGACGAGTTGATCGAGGCCCGCGCCGACACGACGGTGGTGATCCACCCGCTGACCGACACCCGCCGCATGCTGCCGCTGGCCGCCTGCAACGAACTGATCCACGCCCACCCGGACTTCCAGTTGGTGGTGTCTTACAACCCGTCGCCGATGGCCAGGCCGATGAAGTCGTCGACCCGGCAGCGCTTTTGCGCCCTCGAGTTCCACTACCCCGAGCCCGAGCGCGAAGCTGGCATCGTGGCGCGCGAATCGGGGCTGGACATAGCCCGCTCGGCGTCCATCGTGGCCTTCGGTGTGCGCACGCGCCGGCTGCAAGGCCAGGGGCTGGACGAGGGTGCCTCGACCCGCATGCTGGTGCATGCCGCGGCCTTGGTGCT
>CANGHK010000033.1 GCA_947453625.1 Burkholderiales bacterium | reverse complement strand
CTACACAAATGTAGTGCCATACGCGCAGATTTTTGATTCCAAGTTGTTGATTTAAAACAGGTTTGTAGTGCCTGATGACGAAGATGGGCTAGCGCCACTACGCTGCCAAGCTGCTGGTGCGCCGCGCGGCGCGGCGCTACACAAATGTAGTGCCATACGCGCAGATTTTTGATTCCAAGTTGTTGATTTAAAACAGATTTGTAGTACCTGATGACGAAGATGGGCTAGACTTGCCGGATGCCGACGCCCCCCGCCATCGCCATCGTCACCGCCCCGCGCCTGTCGCCCCAGACCCAAGGCTGGCTGCTGGGCGGCTTGGGGGTGCTGATCTTCGCGCTGACGATCCCGATGACGCGGCTGGCCTCGGGCAGCCTGGCGGCGCCGCAGCTGTCGGCGGTGTTCGTGGCGATAGGCCGCGCCGCCTTGGCCGGTCTGCTGGCCGCCGGCTGGTTGCTGGCGGTGCGCGCGCCGTGGCCGCGCGCCGGCCAGTGGCTACAACTCGGGCTGACCTCGCTGGGGGTGGTTTTCGGATTTCCGCTGCTGCTGGGCCTGGCGGTGCAGCGGGTGGACGCGGCGCACGCGGCGGTGGTCTCGGGCCTGCTGCCGATCAGCACCGCGGTGATAGGCGCGCTGGTCACCCGGCAGCGGCCGAGCCGGGGCTTCTGGGCCTGCGCGGTGCTGGGCATGGCGCTGGTGCTGGGCTTCGCGCTGTGGCGAGGCGGCGCCCGCGTCCAGCTCGCCGACGGCTTGCTGCTGGCCGCGGTGCTGTGGGGCGGCTTCGGCTATGTGTTCGGCGCCCGTTTGTCGGTGGCCCAGGGCGACGGCCGGCCGCCGATGCGGCCCGAGCAGGTGATCAGCTGGGTGCTGGTGGTCAGCCTGCCGGTCACGCTGCCGGTGGCGCTGGCCAGCTGGCCCGCCGCTCCTGTGCGCGCCATCGCCTGGGGCGGATTCCTGTATGTCTCGGTGTTTTCGGTCTGGCTGGGCTTTTTTGCCTGGTACCGGGGACTGCAGTTGGGTGGCATGCTGCGGGTCAGCCAGGTGCAGTTGCTGCAACCCTTTTTGTCGATGGCGCTGGCGGTGCCGCTGTTGGGTGAATCGCTGGACGCGCTGACGCTGGGTTTTGCGCTGGCCGTGATGTCCACCGTGTTCCTGTCGCGGCGCATGGCGGTGTCGGGCGCCGCACCGTCGCCACGGCCATCGCGCTGAATTCTTTTGAGGAGAGAGGCATGAGCTTGTGGATCCCGGCGCGCCGCAGCGCGCGGCTGAACCCGTCGATCATCCGTGAGATCCTGAAGCTGACCGAGCAGCCCGGCGTGCTGTCGATGGCCGGCGGCCTGCCGTCGGCCGAGACCTTCCCGGTCGAGGTGATACGCGAGGCCTGCAACCGGGTGCTGTCGGATACGCCGCGCGAGGCCTTGCAGTACGCCGCCAGCGAGGGCTTCGGCCCGCTGCGCGACTGGGTGGCGCAGCACTTGGCGGCCCAGGGCCTGACGCTGCGGGCCGACCGGGTGCTGATCACCACCGGCTCCCAGCAGGGGCTGGATCTGGTGGGCAAGGTGATGGTCGACGCCGGCGCTCCGGTGGCGGTGGAGGCCCCCACCTACCTGGGCGCGCTGCAGGCCTTCAACCCCTACGAGCCGATCTACGCCAGCCTGGCCGGTGACGCCGACGGCCCGTTGCCCGACGCGCTGCGCGCGCTGCCGCACGACGCGCCCGGTACGCGATTCGCCTACCTGGTGCCCAACTTCCAGAACCCCACCGGCCGGCTGATTCCCGACGCGCGCCGCGCCGCGCTGGTGGCCGCGGCCCAGGCGACGCGCCTGCCGCTGGTCGAGGACAACCCCTACGGCGACCTGTGGTTCGATGCTGCCCCGCCGGCGCCGCTGGCCGCGCGCTGGCCCGAGGGCGTGCTCTACCTGGGCAGTTTCAGCAAGGTGCTGGCGCCAGGATTGCGCCTGGGTTACCTGGTGGCGCCGCCCGAGCTCTACCCCAAGCTGCTGCAGGCCAAGCAGGCCGCCGACCTGCACACCCCCGGCTTCAACCAGCGCGTGGTGTACGAGGTCATCAAGAAAGGTTTCCTGGACCAGCATGTGCCGACCATCCGCGCCCGCTACCAGCGCCAATGCGACGCGATGGCCGAGGCCTTGACGCGGCACATGCCGGCTGACACCACATGGCAGCGCCCGCGGGGCGGCATGTTCTTCTGGTTGCGCCTGCCGGCCGGCTGCGACGCGCTGGCGCTGCTGCCGCAGGCGTTGGCCGCCGGCATCGCCTATGTGCCGGGTTCGGCCTTCTACGCCCAGGCCGCCGATACGCGCACGCTGCGGCTGAGCTTTGTCACGCTGTCGCCCGACGACATCGCCGAAGCCGTGTCCCTGCTGGGCCGGGTGCTGCGCGAGCACCTCGACGCCCAGCGCGAGCCCGCACCATGACGCCGCGCCGCTTTTCACAACTCGATGTCTTCAGCGCCGTCCCTTTGCGCGGCAACCCGCTGGCCGTGGTGCACGACGCTCAGGGCTTGAGCGACGGCCAGATGGCCGACTTCGCGCGCTGGACGAATCTGTCCGAAACCACCTTCCTGCTGCCCCCCGACGACCCCGCCGCCGACTACCGGGTGCGCATCTTCACCCCGGGTGGCGAACTGCCGTTTGCCGGCCATCCCACCCTGGGCAGCTGCCACGCCTGGCTGGCCGCGGGTGGGCTGCCGCGCGACCCGGGCACGGTGGTGCAGCAATGTGGCGTCGGCCGGGTGCGGGTGCGACGTGGCGGCGCGGGGGATGCTGCGCGGCTGGCCTTCGCCGCGCCCGCGCTGCGCCGCAGCGGCCCGGTCGACGCCGTGTTGCGGGCCCAGGCTGCGGCCGCGCTGGGCTTGCCGGACGCCGACCTGCTGCAATTGGAATGGATAGACAACGGCCCGGGCTGGATGGCTGCGCGGCTGCGCGACGCCGCGGCGGTGCTGGCGCTGAAACCCGACTTCATCCGCATGCAGGGCCTGAACCTGGGCGTGGTCGGGCCTCATCCTGCCGGCAGCGAATGTCAGTTCGAGGTGCGCGCCTTCGTGCCCGATCTGGGCGTGCCCGAAGACCCGGTCACCGGCAGCCTGAACGCCGGCCTGGCGCAGTGGCTGATCGGCGCCGGACTGGCGCCGGACCGCTACCAGGTCGCCCAGGGCGCGGCGCTGGGCCGGGCCGGCCGGGTGTTCGTCGAGCGCGAGGGCGCCGACATCTGGATCGGCGGCGCGGTGTGTGCGGTCATCACCGGCAGCGTGACGCTGTGAGCGGCGAGATCGACGGCTGCGGCGGCCCGGTCACGCTGACGACAGCTTGAGGGCCAGGGACCCGGGCATCATCGCGCCATGACCGAAGAACTGTTCCGCGACGACGCCAGCTTGCTGGCCTGCGAAGCCACCATCACCGCGCTGGGCGAGTCCGGCATCGAACTCGACCGCACCGTGTTCTACCCCCAGGGCGGTGGCCAGGCCGGTGACGCCGGGTGGCTGCGGCGTGACGACGGCCAGGCGCTGCTGATCGTCGACACCCGCAAGGGCTTGGAGCCCGGCTGCATCCTGCATGTTCCGGCGCCGGACGCCGACCTCGGTGGCTGGCAGGTGGGCCAGCGCGTGATGGCCACGCTCGACGCGCCGCGCCGCCAGGCGCACCGGCGCTTCCATACCGCCACCCATCTGCTGTGCGCGCTGGTGCCGCACCCGGTGGACGGCTGCTCGATCACCGCCGGCTATGCCCGGCTCGATTTCCACATGACCGAGCCGCTGGACAAGGCGGAACTGACGGCCGGCATCGCCCGCCTGGTGGCCGGCGCGCACCCGGTGACGCAGCGCTGGATCAGCGAGGCCGAACTCGATGCCAACCCGGGCCTGGTGCGCAGCATGAGCGTGCAGCCGCCGCGCGGCCAAGGCCGGGTGCGGCTGATCGACATCGACGGTGTCGACCTGCAGCCTTGTGGCGGCACGCATGTGTCCAACAGCGCCGAGATCGGCGCCGTCATCGTCACCAAGGTAGAAAAGAAGTCAGCCAAGACCCGCAGGGTCGTACTCGGCTTTGCCGAGTCGGCCGCAGGCCGAAGCTGACTTCTTTCGGCGCAGGCTCACATCGCGCCAGCGATGTGAAGGCCGCGCAGCGGCCGGGCCGCAGCCAAAAGAGTTGAGCCAAGACCCGCAGGGGTGAGCCCGGACGCGAGACAGCACCTGCGTGCTGGCTTGCGCCAGGCGAACGGCGCCGGGCCTGCAAGCCCGGCGACCGTGCTCGGCTTTGCCTCGCGCCAAATTGAACAAGCCCGCAACAGCGGGCCTGTTCAAGTCAAGCGACGTGCCGCCGTCTCAAGGATTGCGGAAGTTGTCGTGGCAGCTCTTGCACGACGCTGCAGCGGCGCCGAAGGCGACCTTGACCTGGTCGAAGTTGCCGCCCTTGGCCGCCAGCGCCAGCTTGGCCACCTCGTCCTGCATCTTCCTGGCGTCATCGTCGAACTTGGCGCGGTCGGTCCAGACTGCGGTCTTGGGCGTTCCCTTCTCGGTGCCGGACGTGCCCTCGACGAAGCCGGCGTAAGGCAATTTGGACATCGTCGCGACGATATCGGCGTTAGACGCCGCAGCGGCAGCGTCGAACGGCGCTTTGCCTGACGCCATCGCGCCGATGCGGCCGAAGTGCGTGGCCATCACCGTGAAGGCGGCCTTGCGGTACTTGACCGCGTCCTCAGGCTTCTGGAATTGGGCGGCGACGGGCAGGCTGGCCAGCGCACCCAGCACGGTGATCGACGCCAAGAGCAAACGTTTCATTCGGGTCTCCAACGGATAGGACAGGGGTGGGAATCAAGTGCCCGGCACGGCAGGCGGGCGCTCGGAAGTCTACGGGCGACAAGCCGGTTTATTCCCCGTGCGGTTTCTCGCCGTCCCCGCGACGTTGGACTCGCCGTGCAGTGCTGTGCGCCAGTCCCGCCTGGCGGCCGGATGTACGGCCAAGCGCAGACCGGACCGGTTGGGCTATCGTTGGCAATCCGCCGACTTCGCTCATGACCGCGCCATGACCTCTGCCACACCTGCCGACGCGACGACCGTGACCGAGCCCCGCCCGGTGCGCGTCTGGGATCTGCCGACGCGGCTCTTCCATTGGACGCTGGCGTTGTCGGTCACCGGGCTGGTGATCACCGGCCATGTTGGCGGCAATGCGCTGGTCTGGCACATGCGTTTGGGCTTGCTGGTGCTCGCGCTGCTGTCGTTCAGGATCTTGTGGGGGCTGGTGGGCGGGCGCTGGTCGCGCTTCGCCAACTTCGTGCGCGGGCCAGGCACGCTGCTGCGCTACCTGCGTGGGTCGGCGCGCGCGGGCGACCACTTCGAGGTAGGCCACAACCCGCTGGGGGCCCTGTCGGTGCTGGCGATGATCGCCTTGCTGGCGCTGCAGGTGGGCACCGGCCTGGTGGCTGATGACGAGATTGCCACCACCGGCCCGCTGAACCGCTTCGTCGCCAACGCCACCGGGTTGGCCGCCACAGGCTGGCACAAGGACGCGGGCCAGTGGTTGCTGATCGCCCTGGTGCTGCTGCACCTGGGGGCCATCACGTTCCACCGTTGGCGCGGCACGAACCTGGTCCGGACTATGGTCACGGGCGACAAACTGCTGCCCGGCGATGTGCCTGCCTCGGCTGACGGCTGGCCGCGCCGCCTGCTGGCGCTGCTGCTGGCGGCGGCTTGCGGCGCCGGCGCGCTGTGGATTGCCCGCCAGGCGGGCTGAGCGGCCCTGCTAGACTGAGCTGAGACACTTTTTGCCTTGATGCCGCCGCCCGCCATCCGCCTGCAAACGCCCGACACGCCGGCCCTGTTCGACGCCACGCGCGGGATCTTTGCCGAGTACGCGCAGGATCTGGGCATAGACCTGTGCTTCCAGAACTTCGACGCTGAACTGGCGACCCTGCCCGGCGACTATGCCGCGCCTGCCGGCGCCTTGCTGTTGGCCGATGTCGGCGGGCAACTGGCGGGCTGCGGCGCGTTCCGGCCGCTGCGCGACGTCGACTATGCCAATGCCTGCGAGATGAAGCGTCTGTACGTGCGGCCGGCCTTCCGGCGTTTTGGCCTGGGCCGCCTGCTGGCCCAGCAGTTGATCGACCTGGCGCGGCAGGCCGGCTACTCGGTCATGCTGCTCGACACGCTCGACGAGATGGAGTCGGCCCGCGGACTCTACGAAGCCCTGGGCTTCGTAGAGGTTCCGCCGTATTACTTCAACCCGATCGCGGGCGCGCATTACCTCAAGGTCGATCTGGGGTGAGGGTGCAATGCTGCCAGCGCCAGACGCTGCCCCGCGCATGACGCCCACGCTCAGCGCGGCCATCACCGCCCTGCCATTGCCGCCTTCGCTGCTGGGCGAATCTCCGCTCTGGCATCCCGACGAGCAACTGTTGTACTGGTGCGACATTCCGGGCCGGCGGCTGAACCGCTGGCAGCCGGTCACCGGCGAGCATCGCCACTGGGATTTTCCCTGTGAGCCGAGTTGCTGCGTGCCGCTGCTTGGTGGTGGACTGCTGCTGGCGATGCGCGACGGTCTGTGGCGCTTCGACCCCGAAAGCGGCGAGCGCAGCCCGCTGGCGGAGCCGCCCTATGACCCGGCCCGTCAGCGCTTCAACGACGGCAAGGCCGATGTGCAGGGCCGCTTCTGGGTCGGCACGATCGACGACCGCCGCGCGCCCGAGGCGGCGCTGTACCGGCTGGCGGACGGCCGGTTGCAGTCGATTGCCGAGGGCATCACGGTCAGCAACGGCCTGGCCTTCGCGCCCGATGGGCGCACGATGTACTGGGCCGACACCCAGTCCCATGTGGTGTGGGCCTTCGACAGCGACCCCGGCAACGGCAACCTGTCGCGGCGTCGGGTCTTCCAGCGATTCGCCTTGCGCGCCGAGGGTCAGCCCTTGGCGGCTTACGGCGGCCGCCCCGATGGCGCGACGGTCGATGCCGAGGGCGCCTACTGGGTGGCGATGTTCGAGGGTCAGCGCCTGCTGCGCTTCTCGCCCGAGGGGGTGTTGCTGGCCGAGCTGCCCCTGCCGGTGCGTTGCCCGACCATGCCCTGCTTTGGCGGTCCCGACCTGAAGACGCTCTACATCACCACCGCGCGCGCGAACCGGCCCGCCGAAGAACTGGCAGCGCAGCCGCTGGCTGGCTGCGTGCTGCAACTGCGGGTCGACGTGCCGGGCTTGCCTGCGCATCTGGTCCACCTGTAGCGCGGCCTATCCGGGGCTGACGACTGTCGGCGTCCAGGCAACGTCGATGTAGGAGGATGCCGAATCCAAGGGGTTTCCACGTATACTGCCGCGGTTTGCCGCAACTGACTGTGATCATCGCTATGCCTGACATGACTGTGCCGTTGACGCCTGTGCGGCCCATGCCAAACCAGGACCGTCATGCGGTCTGGGATGATGATGCAGATGGGGCGGTTGACAAAAGCTTCAAGGGCTTGAGTCGCGAGGAGGCGGCCGTCTTGAGGTCGAAGGAGCCGCCAGTGTCACCCTGGCGGGTCATTGCCGTGCAGGCGGCAGTGGGGGTGGTGGTGGCACTGCTCGGTGGCTTGATCGCCGGCAGGGGCGAGGTGATGTGGTCGTTGCTGTATGGCGCGGCCACGGTGGTGGTGCCGGGTGCCTTGATGGCGCGCGGCATGACCAGTCGGCTCTCCAGCATGTCGCCCGGCGCATCCGCTGTCAGCTTCATGTCGTGGGAGTTTGTCAAAATCGGCGTTTCGCTGGCGATGTTGGTTGTCGCCGGCAAGATCGTGCAGCCGCTGGTCTGGCCCGCCTTGCTGGTCGGGCTGGTGGTGGGCATCAAGGTTTATTGGGTTGCGCTGCTGTGGCGCGGCCGCAAGAAGAATTAACGGACCAAGTGGACTAAGCGACATGGAAGAGACGACATACCATGGCAGTTGAAGCGCACGCCGCCGAACACGGCACCGCCGCCGGACCCACCGCGGGCGAGTACATCGTTCACCACCTGACGCATGCGAGCAACAAGGAGATGGTGGGTCCGTTCGACCTGTCGGTCATCCATTGGGACTCGATGTTCTTCACCATCCTGATCGGCGTGCTGGGCTGCTTGACACTGTGGCTGGCAGCGCGCAAGGCCACCGCCGGCGTGCCGGGCCGCTTCCAGGCCGCGGTCGAGATCCTGGTCGAGATGGTCGAGAGCCAGGCCAAGGGCATCGTGCACAACGCCAAGAGCCGCAAGCTGGTCGCGCCGCTGGCGCTGACCGTGTTTGTCTGGATCTTCCTGCTCAACGCGATGGATTTGCTGCCGGTCGACCTGCTGCCTTTCCTGTGGGAGAAGATCGTCGGTGACGAGCACGCCAAATTGCGCGTCGTGCCCACCGCCGACCTGTCGGTGACGATGGGCTTGTCGCTGGGCGTGCTGATCACCTGCCTGGTCTACAACGTCAAGATCAAGGGTCTGGGCGGCTGGATCCACGAACTGTTCGCCGCGCCCTTCGGCGACCACTGGGCGCTCTACCCGTTCAACTTCATGATGCAGGTCATCGAGTTCGTCGCCAAGACGGTCTCGCATGGCATGCGGCTGTTCGGCAACATGTACGCCGGCGAGCTGATCTTCCTGCTGATCGCGCTGATGGGTGGCGCCTGGTCGTTCTCGGGCCTGGGAATCGGTCTGGCCATAGGCCACATCATTGCCGGATCGGCCTGGGCGATCTTTCACCTGATCATCATCACGCTGCAGGCTTTCGTGTTCATGATGCTGACCCTGGTCTACATCGGCCAGGCGCACGACCAGCACTGAAGGCCAGTGCTTGCAGCGGCCGCCGGAGTCTTCGGCGCCGCACCGTTTTTCTCCCGCGTTTTCCTTTCTCAACATCATTTTTTCTCTAGGAGTCACACCATGGAAGTCATCAGCTTTGTTGCCCTCGCCACCGGCTTGATCATCGGCCTGGGCGCCGTCGGCGCTTGTATCGGTATCGGCATCATGGGCAGCAAGTACCTCGAAGCCGCTGCGCGCCAGCCCGAACTGATGGGCGAGCTGCAGACCAAGATGTTCCTGCTGGCCGGCCTGATCGACGCGGCCTTCATCATCGGCACCGGTATCGCGTTGTGGTTCGCCACTGCCAACCCGTTCATTGCCCAGATCGCCAACCTGCCCAAGTAAGCAGCTGGCACATCTGCCCTGCCTAGCAGGCGCCGCAGACCGGCTTGGCCGGGCTGCTGGCGCTGCCCCCTTGAGGGGGAGCGGCGAAGCCGCTGCGGGGGTGGTCCAATTCACACCGTGATTGAGGCAAAAACGTGAGCATCACCGGTACCCTCATCGTCCAGATGATCGTCTTCCTGATCCTGGTCTGGTTCACGATGAAGTTTGTCTGGCCACCGATCACTGCCGCGCTCGACGAGCGCGCCAACAAGATCGCCGACGGCCTGTCGGCCGCCGACAAGGCCAAGTCCGAGCTGGCCGTGGCGAATCAGCGCGTGGAGCAGCAACTCTCCGGCGCCCGCACCGACGCCGCCAAGCGTCTGGCCGACGCCGAGCGTCTGGGCCTGCAACTGGTTGAAGAAGCCAAGTTGCGCGCCAATGACGAGGGCGCCAAGATCATCGCCGCCGCACGTGCCGAGGCCGAGCAGGAATCGGTCAAGGCCCGCGAGGCGCTGCGCGAGCAGGTCGCTGGTCTGGCCGTCAAGGGCGCCGAGGCGATTCTGCGCCGCGAGGTCAATGCTGGCGTCCACGCCGAGCTGCTGGGCCGTCTGAAAGCGGAACTCTGACCATGGCCGAGCTTGCAACCATCGCCCGTCCGTACGCCGAGGCCTTGTTCAAGGCCGCCGGCAGCAGCAGCGCAGGTCTGGTCGACCAGCTGTCGGCGTTGGCGGCCGTGGCCGCCAACGAGCAACTGCGCCAGTTTGCCGACAGCCCGAAGACGCTGGGCAGCCAGGTCTTCGAGGTGCTCGCCGGCGCCGTGAGCACGGTGCTTGACGCCAAGATCACCAACCTGCTCGGGGCCGTGATCGACAACGGCCGGCTTGCCGCGCTGCCGGAGATCGCGGGCCAGTTCAAGGCCCTGGTCAACGCGCAGTCGGGCACGTCAGACGCCACCGTCTACAGCGCGTTCGCGATAGCCGACGGCGCGCTGGCTGAAGTGGTGGTCGCGCTGGAGAAGCGCTTTGCGCGCAAGCTCAACGCCCGGGTCGTGATCGATGCCGACCTGATCGGTGGCATCCGCGTGGTGGTGGGCGACGAAGTGCTTGACACCTCGGTCAAGGCCCGTCTTGAACAAATGAAGGTCGCCCTGACGGCCTGATCACCGCGGGCCGCCGGCCCGACGTGATCTGCCGCCACGCTGAACCCCTGGAGAAAGCAATGCAACTGAATCCCGCAGAGATTTCCGAACTGATCAAGAGCCGCATCGAGGGTCTTGGCGCGTCGGTCGATATCAAGAACCAGGGCACCGTGGTGTCCGTGACCGACGGCATCGTGCGTGTGCACGGTCTGTCGGACGTGATGGCTGGCGAGATGCTGGAATTCCCGGCCACCGCCAGCGGCGCGGCCACCTACGGCCTGGCGCTGAACCTCGAGCGCGACTCGGTCGGCGCCGTGATCCTGGGCGAGTACGAGCACATTTCCGAAGGCGATGTGGTCAAGTGCACCGGCCGCATCCTGGAAGTGCCGGTCGGCCCCGAGCTGATCGGCCGGGTCGTCAACGCGCTGGGCGCGCCGATCGACGGCAAGGGTCCGATCAACGCCAAGATGACCGACGTGATCGAGAAGGTCGCCCCGGGCGTGATCGCGCGCCAGTCGGTGAGCCAGCCGGTGCAGACCGGACTGAAGTCTATCGACTCGATGGTGCCTATCGGCCGCGGCCAGCGCGAGCTGATCATCGGCGACCGCCAGACCGGCAAGACCGCGGTGGCGATCGACGCGATCATCAACCAGAAGGGTCAGAACATGACCTGCGTCTACGTTGCGATCGGGCAAAAAGCTTCGTCGGTCAAGAACGTGGTGCGCGCACTGGAAGCCAACGGCGCGATGGAGTACACCATCGTCGTGGCCGCCACCGCCAGCGAATCGGCGGCGATGCAATACGTGTCGGCCTACTCGGGCTGCACCATGGGCGAGTACTTCCGCGACCGCGGCCAGGACGCGCTGATCGTCTATGACGACCTGTCCAAGCAGGCCGTTGCCTACCGCCAGGTCTCGCTGCTGCTGCGCCGCCCGCCGGGTCGCGAAGCTTTCCCTGGCGACGTGTTCTATCTCCACAGCCGCCTGCTCGAGCGCGCCGCCCGCGTGAACGTCGACTATGTCGAGAAGTTCACCAAGGGTGAGGTCAAGGGCAAGACGGGTTCGCTGACCGCGCTGCCCATCATCGAGACCCAGGCCGGTGACGTCTCGGCTTTCGTCCCGACCAACGTGATCTCGATCACCGACGGCCAGATCTTCCTGGAAACCTCGCTGTTCAACAGCGGCATCCGCCCCGCCATCAATGCCGGTATCTCGGTGTCGCGGGTCGGTGGCGCGGCGCAGACCAAGCTGATCAAGGGCCTGTCCGGCGGTATCCGTACCGACTTGGCGCAGTACCGTGAGTTGGCCGCTTTCGCGCAGTTTGCGTCCGACCTCGACGAAGCCACCCGCAAGCAGTTGGACCGCGGTGCGCGCGTGACCGAGTTGCTCAAGCAGGCCCAGTATTCGCCGCAGCCTATCAGCCTGATGGGCGCGACGCTGTTCGCGGTCAACAAGGGCTTCATGGACGACATCGACGTCAAGAAGATCCTGGCCTTCGAACACGGCCTGCACCAGCACCTGAAGAGCAGCCACGCCGCGCTGCTGGCCAAGCTGGAAAACGACAAGGCCATGGACAAGGCCGCGGAAGAGGAAATGACTGCCGCGGTCACTGCGTTCAAGAAGTCCTTCGCCTGAGCATGACTACCCCCACGCTCGCTCCGCTCGCTGCCCCCCAAGGGGGCGCGGGCCGGCTTGGGGCGGCCCGGCGCCGGCCCGGCTCGCCCAACCAGAAGGAGATCCGTCATGGCGGTCGGTAAAGAGATACGCGGCAAGATCAAGAGCTTCGAGAACACCAAGAAGATCACCAAGGCCATGGAAATGGTCTCGGCGGCCAAGATGCGTCGGGCGCAGGAACGCATGCGTGCGTCCCGGCCCTACGCGGACAAGATCCGCAACATCGCGGCCAACCTGTCGCAGGCCAATCCCGAGTACCAGAGCCCCTACATGCGCAGGGATGCGACGTCCAAGGTGTCGGGCTTCATCGTCGTCACGGCCGACAAGGGCTTGTGCGGCGGCTTGAACACCAATGTGTTGCGGGCGGTCACCACCAAGCTGCGCGAGGTGCAGGCGGCCGGCGGCACTGCGCAGGCGGTGGCGATCGGCAACAAGGGCAATGGTTTCCTGAACCGCATCGGTGTCAAGGTGGTGAGCCAGGCCACACAGCTGGGCAACGCGCCCACGCTCGACATGCTGATCGGCCCGGTCAAGGTGATGCTCGACGATTTCGTCGCCGGCAAGGTGGACGTGGTCTACCTCTGCTACACCCGCTTCATCAACACGATGACGCAGGAACCGGTGATCGAGCAGTTGCTGCCCTTGGCGTCGACCCGGCTAGCCCAGACGGCGACCGAGAAGGCACAGTACGGCTGGGATTATCTGTACGAGCCGGATGCGGCCACGGTGATCGACGAGTTGCTGACGCGCTATGTCGAGGCGCTGGTGTTCACGGCCGTGGCCGAGAACATGGCGTCCGAGCAGTCGGCGCGCATGGTGGCGATGAAGGCGGCCACCGAGAACGCCGGCAGCCTGATCGGCGAGCTCAAGCTGGTCTACAACAAGACCCGCCAGGCCGCGATCACCACCGAACTGTCCGAAATTGTCAGCGGCGCGGCCGCCATCAGCGGCTGACCTGGCCGCATCCCCCGAATTTCGATTTAAGGAACTACAAAATGGCGAACACTCAAGCCCTGGGCAAGATCGTTCAGTGCATCGGCGCCGTGGTGGACGTGGAGTTTCCGCGTGACCACATGCCCCGCGTTTATGACGCGCTCAAGCTCGACGGCCTGGCGCTGACGCTTGAAGTCCAGCAACAGTTGGGCGACGGCGTGGTGCGCACCATCGCGCTGGGATCGAGCGACGGCCTGCGCCGCGGCTTGATGGTCAGCAACACCGGCGCGGCCATCACCGTGCCGGTCGGCAAGGCCACGCTCGGCCGCATCATGGACGTGCTGGGCTCGCCCATCGACGAGCGCGGCCCGGTCGACCAGACGCTGACCGCGTCCATCCACCGCAAGGCCCCGAGCTACGACGAACTGAGCCCGTCGCAAGAATTGCTCGAGACCGGCATCAAGGTGATCGACCTGATCTGCCCGTTCGCCAAGGGCGGCAAGGTCGGCCTGTTCGGCGGCGCCGGCGTCGGCAAGACCGTGAACATGATGGAGTTGATCAACAACATCGCCAAGGCGCACAGCGGCTTGTCGGTGTTCGCCGGCGTGGGCGAGCGTACCCGCGAGGGCAACGACTTCTACCACGAGATGGCCGAGTCGGGCGTCGTCAACCTCGAGAACCTGGGCGAGTCCAAGGTCGCGATGGTCTACGGCCAGATGAACGAGCCCCCGGGCAATCGGCTTCGCGTGGCGCTGACCGGCCTGACCATCGCCGAGTCGTTCCGCGACGAAGGCAAGGACGTGCTGTTCTTCGTCGACAACATCTACCGCTACACGCTGGCCGGCACCGAAGTGTCGGCGCTGCTGGGCCGGATGCCGTCGGCGGTGGGCTACCAGCCCACGCTGGCCGAGGAAATGGGCCGTCTGCAAGAGCGCATCACCTCGACCAAGGTCGGTTCGATCACCTCGATCCAGGCCGTCTATGTGCCGGCCGATGACTTGACCGACCCGTCGCCCGCCACCACCTTCGCCCACTTGGACGCCACCGTCGTGCTGTCGCGCGATATCGCATCGCTGGGCATCTACCCGGCCGTCGACCCGCTCGACAGCAACAGCCGCCAGGTCGACCCCAATGTGGTCGGTGAAGAGCATTACTCCACCACCCGTGCGGTGCAGCAGACGCTGCAGCGCTACAAGGAGTTGCGCGACATCATCGCGATCCTGGGCATGGACGAGTTGAGCCCGGAAGACAAGCTGGCCGTGGCGCGCGCGCGCAAGATCCAGCGTTTCCTGTCGCAGCCCTTCCATGTGGCCGAGGTCTTCACCGGCTCGCCCGGCAAGTACGTGCCGCTGAAGGAAACCATTCGCGGCTTCAAGATGATCGTCGCCGGCGAGTGCGATCACCTGCCCGAGCAGGCCTTCTACATGGTCGGGACGATCGACGAAGCCTTCGAGAAGGCGAAGAAGATCCAATAAGCTGCGCACTCAGGCGCCATGCGTCGTTGCCATGCTCGGCGCACGGGAGTGCGCCTGTGCGTGGCGCCTAGCCTGACACCTGACTGCTTGCTTCTTGAACCTTCTTTCTCACGTTAAGAGAGCAACTGATGGCCACCATTCACGTCGACGTCGTTTCGGCCGAAGCGAACATCTACTCCGGCGAGGCCAAGTTCGTCGCGCTGCCGGGCGAGATGGGCGAGCTCGGGATCTTTCCGCGCCACACGCCGCTGATCACCCGCATCAAGGCCGGCGCGGTGCGCATACAGCCGGCCGAGGGCGGCGAGGAAGTGTTCGTTTTTGTCGCTGGCGGCATTCTCGAAGTGCAGCCGGGCAAGGTCACGGTGCTGGCCGACACAGCCATACGCGGTCATGACCTGGACGAAGCCAAGGCGGTCGAGGCCAAGAAGATAGCCGAAGAGGCGATGAAGAACGCCAAAACCGACATCGACTTCGCCAAGGCGCAAGGCGAGTTCGCGACCATGGCGGCGCAGATCGCCGCGATTGCCAGGCTGCGCAAGCGATAAAGCCCCCGCTTCGACGCGGTCGCCCTGGCCGCGACGAGGACCCAGAAGACCCGCCCGGCTGACGCCTTGCCGGTCTTTTTTCATGGGTAGTCCGGGATCAGGCTATAAACAGCGACTGGCCGGCCGGCCGGAACAGGGCGGAGGCAGCATGGGCAAACGCGACGGCGGCAAGGTGGACAAGGCGGGCAAGAACGGCAAGGGCGAAAAATCAGGCGCTGCCTTGTCCAAGGCCGACTACCTCGAGCAACTGGCACCGCTCGAGCTCGAACTCAACAACCTGGCGCGCTGGCTGCAGCACTGCGGCAAACGCCTGCTGGTGCTGTTCGAGGGCCGTGACACGGCCGGCAAGGGCGGCGTGATCGCGGCGATAGCCAACACGCTGAACCCGCGCCAGTGCCATGTCGTGGCGCTGCCCAAGCCGACCGAGCGTGAGCACGCGCAGTGGTATTTCCAGCGCCATGTGCAGCATTTGCCTGCCGCTGGCGAGATGGTGCTGATGGACCGCAGCTGGTACAACCGCGCTGGCGTCGAGCGGGTGATGGCTTACTGCAGCGAGGCCGAGGCCCAGCTGTTTCTTGAGCAGGTGCCGGTGTTCGAACGCATGCTGGTCGATGACGGCGTGCTGCTGTGCAAATACTGGCTGACGGTCGATCAGGCCGAGCAGGAAGCTCGCCTCGCCGAGCGGCTGGAGGATCCGCTCAAGCGCTGGAAGCTGTCGCCCATCGACCTGCAGGCCCGCTTGAAGTACGCCGAATACGGTCAGGCCAGGGATGCGATGCTGGCGGCCACCCACCGCCCGCATGCGCCGTGGACGCTGGTCGACTTCAATGACCAGCGGCGTGGCCGGCTGGCCTTGATCCGCCACCTGCTGGCCCACCTGCCCGACACCGCGGTGCCGCCCGCGCCGCTGGTCTTGCCGCCCTTGGGTCATGAACCCTTGACCGAGCGCTTGCGCGGCCGGTTCAAGCCGATCTAACTCAAGACAGGTGCGGTCGGTTGGGCAACTCGTTCGGATTGAACTCGCCCGGCGCCAGCGCGAAATGCTGGCGCAGCAATCCATCGGTGGCGGCGATGGCCCGGTTCAAGCCGTCCTCGAAGCGGCCGGCGCGAAAATCCCGCTGCATCGGCTCGATCAGCGCCTGCCATTGCGCCCGGCTGACATGGCGGTTCAGCCCGCGGTCGGCGACGATCTCGATCGCGTGTTCGGCCAGCAGCAGGTAGATCAGCACGCCGTTGTTGTGCTCGGTGTCCCAGACCCGCAGCTTGCCGAATTGCGCGATCGCGCGGTCGCGCGCGCGCAGTCCCTTCCACAGGTAGGACAGCGGCAGGCCGGCCTCGACGCTGACGCGGATCTCGCCGCTGTGCCCTTGCTCGCTGGCTGCGATGCGTGCCTCGATGCGGGCCAGTGCCGCGGGCGGCAGCGCGCGTCGCGTGTCGGTCTCGTCCCACAACCGGTGCTTGATGAGGCGTGCGACGCGCTTCATCACCAGCCTCCCGATGCGCCGCCGCCGCCGAAGTCGCCGCCGCCGCCCGAGCGGAAACCGCCGCCGAAGCCACCACCGCGCCCACCGCCGCCGCCCCAGAATACCGGCGGAAGACCTCGTCCGCGGCCGCTGGCTGATCCCACGCCCATCACACCCACCAGCACCAGCGCCACTGCGCCGGCCAGTGCGGCCATGACCAGGCTGGTGCTGAGCAGCCAGGCCAGCGCCCCGGTGCCGCCGGCCGTGACCAGCGCGCCGAGCTTGCGGCCGAAGATCGCCGTCAGCACCCCGCCCACCACCGGCACGCCGACGAAGAAGAAGATCGCCAGCGTTTCCCAGTCGAAGCTGCCGCGCCCCTTGCCGCTGCCGGACTGGCGCTCGGGCGCCGGCAGATGCTCGCCCCGGATGCGGGCGATCAGGCCGTCGACGCCGGCATTCAGCCCGGCGGCGTAGTCGCCGCGCTTGAAGGCCGGCGTGATGGCCCGGTCGATTATCTGGCGCGCCGCCAGGTCGGGCACCGCGCCCTCCAGCGCCTTGGCCACCTCGATGCGTACCTTGCGGTCGTCGCGCGCCACCACCAGCAGGATGCCGTCGCCGACGTTGCGGCGGCCAATCTTCCAGCTGTCGGCCACGCGCTGGGCGTAGCGGGCGATGTCTTCGGGCAGGGTGCTGGCCACCAGCAGCACGACGATCTGCGGGCCGGCCTGGGCTTCGAAGTCGGCCAGCTTTTGCTCCAGCGTCGCGCGCTCGGGCTCACTCAGCAGCTTGGCGACGTCGACCACCCTGGCGCTGAGCGCCGGCACGGGCAGCACGTCCTGGGCCCGGACCGCGGCGCTGCAGGCCAGCGCCAGGCTCAGCGCCATCCCGAGCAGCCAGAACGGCCGCAGCACGTACGGCAGGATGCGCGGCATGGCAGCTACTTGCTCTCGGGTTTGTCGAAACTCACCGCCGGCGGCGCGCTGATGGCCGCCTCGTTGGCCACCGTGAAGCTGGGCTTGACGCTGTAGCTGAACACCATCGCCGTCAGATTGGTCGGGAAGCTGCGCGTCAGCACGTTGTACAGCTGCACCGTCTTGATGTAGCGGTTGCGCGCCACGGTGATTCGGTTCTCGGTGCCTTCGAGCTGCACCCGCAGATCCTGGAACGCGGCATTGGCCTTGAGGTTGGGATATTGCTCGCTGACCACCATCAGCCGGCTCAGCGCGCCGGTGAGCTGGCCCTGCGCTTCCTGGAACTTCTGGAAGGCCGCCGGGTCGTTGACCAACTCGGGCGTGGCCCGGATGCTGGTCGCGCTGGCTCGGGCTTCGATCACCTTGGTCAGGGTCTCCTGCTCGAAGTTGGCCTCGCCCTTGACAGTGGCCACGATGTTGGGGATCAGGTCGCTGCGCCGCTGGTACTGGTTCAGCACCTCGGCCCAGCCCCCCTTGACCTCTTCGTCTAGGCGCTGGAAATCGTTGTAGCCGCAGCCAGACAGCAGCAGGGCCGAACCCAGTGCGGCGGCGCCCAGCAGGGAACGGGTAGGGGACATTCGATCCTCCAATCCAGTTTGAGACTTTTCAGGAAACCAGCTGATGGGCTGTACCGCAATTCAATCTGCTTCGGGCCGGCCCGCGTTGAGTTGGAACAGGCGCGGCCGCGATAATCGGCGCATGAACGCAACGCTGCAAAACGACACCTTCCTGCGCGCCTGCCTGCGCCAGCCCACTGACTACACGCCGCTGTGGCTGATGCGACAGGCCGGCCGCTACCTGCCCGAGTACCGGGCGTCCCGGGTCGCGGCGGGCAACAGCTTCATGGGTCTGGCCACCAACCCGCAGTACGCCACCGAGGTCACGCTGCAGCCGCTGGACCGCTACGCGCTGGATGCGGCCATCCTGTTCTCCGACATCCTGACGGTGCCCGACGCGATGGGACTGGGCTTGAGCTTCGGCGCCGGCGAGGGCCCGCGTTTTGCCCATCCGGTGCGCGATGAGGCGGCGGTGGCCCAGCTGGCCGTGCCCGACATGGACAAGCTGCGCTACGTCTTCGATGCAGTGGCGTCGATTCGCAAGGCCTTGAACGGCCGCGTGCCCCTGATCGGTTTCTCGGGCAGCCCCTGGACGCTGGCCTGCTACATGGTCGAGGGCGCAGGCTCGGACGACTACCGCCAGGTCAAGACCCTGATGTACACCCGGCCCGACCTGATGCACCGCATCCTGGCGGTCAACGCCGATGCAGTGGCCCTCTACCTCAACACCCAGATCGAGGCCGGCGCCCAGGCGGTGATGATCTTCGACTCCTGGGGCGGCGTGCTCGAGCATCGCGCTTTCCACCAGTTCAGCCTGGCCTACACCCAGCGCGTGATGTCGCAGCTCAAGCGCGAGCATGCCGGCCAGCGCGTGCCGGCGATCGTCTTCACCAAGGGCGGCGGCCAGTGGCTGGAGCAGATCGCCGCCACCGGCGCCGACGTGGTGGGTCTGGACTGGACTTGCGACCTCGGCGCCGCACGCCGCCGCGTCGACGACCAGGTTGCGCTGCAGGGCAACCTGGATCCGATGGTGTTGTTCGCCAGCCCCGAGGCCGTCGCGGCCGAGGCGAGGGCCGTGCTCGACGCCTTCGGGCCGCAGCAACGGGCCGATGGGCGCTGCGGTGGCCATGTCTTCAACCTCGGCCACGGCATCAACCAGCACACGCCGGTCGAGAACGTGCAGGCGCTGGTCGAGGCTGTGCACGGCCACTCGCGCAGCCTGCGCCAAGCCAGCCGCCAGGGGCTGGCCGGGGGCGCATCCAGGGGGTGAGGGGATGCGCGGGGCTTGACTTATCCCCAAAAGCCCAGGAGCGAAAAATTCCGGGACTGAAATCCGTGCCGCACCGTCTCAGCTGCTGGAAATTCGTGCTAAGTATTTGATTTTAAAGATTTTTCTGATGAAGCCTCCATTTGTATCGAGGCCGTGGAAAGTCCGCTGCATCAAGCACTTGGCGCGTTCACCCGCAGGTTCCCCACAAAGTTATCCACAGCAGCCGGGGATGCCCCAAAAACTCGTTTTCAATCATCGACTTAAGCGTGTCACTTGATGTGAAGGCGAAAAACAGCCGGCAACTGGTGCCGGGCGTCGGGTGAGCGAGGTCGCTGCCAGCGGGGTGTTGAGGGTGGCCGTGGAGGCGCCGCAGTACAGCGGGTTGACCGGCGCCCTGGATTACCTGAGCGATCGCGTGCTCGCGCCCGGCACCCTGGTGCGCGTGCCGCTGGGCAAGCGTGAGCTGTTGGGCATCGTCTGGCATGGGGCCGCGGCGGCGCCCACTGACTACACGCTCAGGCCGGTGGCCGAGGTCTTCGACGCCTTGCCGCCGCTGGCGCCGGACTGGCTGGCCCTGGTCGACTTCGCCGCCGGGTATTACCAGCGCGGTGTGGGTGAACTGGCCTTGTCGGTGCTGCCGCCCGAGTTGCGCAAGCTCGATGCGGCCGGCCTGAGCCAGCGCCTGGCCCGGCTGGTCAAGCAACTCGACAAGCTGGCCGCGGCGCCAGCGCCGGTGCCGGACGCGCCGGTGCGTCCGGCGCTGGGCGCCGAGCAGCAGGCGGCGCTGCTGGCTTTCGAGGCGGCGCTGACCCAGCCCCGGCCCATGCCCATGCTGTTGCACGGCGTCACCGGCAGCGGCAAGACCGAGGTCTACCTGCGCGCCACCGAGCAGGTGCTGGCCGCAGGCCGCCAGGTCCTGGTGCTGGTGCCCGAGATCAACCTGACGCCGCAGCTCGAAGCGCGCTTCGCCGAGCGCTTTCCCAAGCACCGGCTGGTCGCGATGCACAGTGGGCTGACGCCGGTGCAACGCCTGCAGCATTGGCTGATGGCGCATCTGGGCCGGGCCGACATCGTGCTGGGTACCCGGCTGTCGGTGTTCGCGCCGCTGCCCAATCTCGGGCTGATCGTGGTCGACGAAGAGCACGACCCGTCCTACAAGCAGCAGGAGGGCGCACGCTACTCGGCGCGCGACCTGGCGATCTACCGCGCCCACCTCGAGCGGGTGCCGGTGATCCTGGGCTCGGCCACGCCCTCGCTCGAGACCTGGCAGCGCAGCGAGCCCGGGCCGCAGCAGCGCTACCAGCGCCTGACGCTGGCCGAGCGCGTGGGCGGCGGCGCGTTGCCGCGGGTGCGGCTGTTCGACATGGGCGTGTTGCCCAAGGTGGCCGGCCAGAGCCCGGTGCTGGCGCCGATGGTGCTGGCCTCGCTGCAGGACCGGCTGGCGCGCGGCGAGCAGAGCCTGGTGTTCCTGAACCGGCGTGGCTATGCGCCGGTGCTGTTCTGCGCCGATTGCGGCTGGAAGAGCGGCTGCCCGCACTGCAGCGCATGGCGCGTCTTCCACAAGGGCGAGCGCACGCTGCGCTGC
Source organism: Burkholderiales bacterium (assembly GCA_947453625.1). Classification (GTDB taxonomy): domain Bacteria; phylum Pseudomonadota; class Gammaproteobacteria; order Burkholderiales; family Burkholderiaceae_C; genus Pseudaquabacterium. The sequence goes on along the minus strand of CANGHK010000033.1, from coordinate 36,010 downwards.
CACCACTGCGGCTTCACCGAGCGCGTGCCGCGCGCCTGCCCGGACTGCGGCAACCTGGACATCGCGCCGATGGGGCGCGGCACCGAGAAGCTCGAAGAGCAGTTGGCCGAGTTGCTGCCGGGCGCACGCATCGCCCGGCTCGACGCCGACACCGCGCGCGGCAAGGGCCAGCTCGAGAGCCGGCTGGCGGCGGTGCACGCCGGCGATGTCGACGTGCTGGTTGGCACCCAGATGGTGACCAAGGGGCACGACTTCCGGCGCATCACGCTGGTGGTGGCCCTCAACCCCGACAGCGCCTTGTTCGCCAGCGACTTCCGCGCCCCCGAGCGGCTGTTCGCGCTGCTGATGCAGGCGGGCGGTCGGGCCGGGCGCGACGCCGAGGCGTCGGCGCGCAGCGAGATGTGGGTCCAGACCTGGCACCCGCGGCATGCGCTCTACACCGCGCTCAAGACCCACGACTTCGGCGCTTTCGCGCTCAGCCAGCTGGAAGAGCGGCGCGCCGCCGGCCTGCCGCCCTACAGCCATCTGGCGCTGCTGCGCGCCGAATCGCGCGACCCGGCGGTGGCGCTGGCCTGGCTGCGCGAGGCGTCCGAGCTGGCCGCCGCGTTGCCGGGGGCGGCCGGCGTCACGCTCTACCCGCCGGTGCCGCCGTCAGTGAGCAAGGTGGCCGGCATAGAGCGGCTGCAGATGCTGGTCGAGGCCGGATCGCGCCTGCAACTGCAGCGCCTGCTGGCCGACTGGATGCCGGCGCTGCACGGCCTGCGCGGCCGCCACAAGGGGCTGGCGCGCTGGGCGATCGACGTCGATCCGCTGGCGATCTGAGGGGTGAACTGGCCGGTTCAGCCCGTCGGTTGGACGCCGAACAGCCAGGCCAAGGCCGAGAAGCTTCCAAACGCCAGCACCGTGCTGGCCATGATGATGCGCGCCACCCGGCCCGAATCGGCGCCGTAGCGTTCGGTCAGCAGCGAGACGTTGCTGGCGCTGGGCAGCGCCGCGGCCAGCGTCAGCACCATCAGCTGGAACGGCGACAGCGGCGCGCCCAGTTGGCGTGCTGCCGTGCCCAGGCCCAGCACCAGCAGCGGGTGCAGCAGCAGCTTGATCAGCGCCACGGGCAGGTACTGCGCCAGCGGCGTGCGGCTGTGGGCGTGGACGCCGGCGCGCCACAGCACGGCGCCTATCGTGAACAGCGCGACCGGGCTGGCGGAGTCGGCCAGCATCCGCACGGCGGTCTCGATCGGGCCACTGAGCTTGACTCCGGCGGCCGACAGCGCCGCGCCCAGCGCGATGGCCCAGGGCAGCGGGTTGGACAGCGCACCTCGCAATGCCCGCAGGGCGGCCGTTCGCGCGCCTTGTTCGCCCGCGCCCTGCAACTGCGACAGGGCGATGCACAGCGAACTGGTCACCAGCATGTCGGCCAGCAGGGTGCAGATCACCGGCCCGGCGGCGGCCGGGCCGAGCAGCGCCACCAGCAAGGGCACGCCCATGAAGCCCGAGTTGGGAAACGCCGCCACCAGCGCACCGAAGGCGGCGTCCTTCAGGCCCACCCGGGCGCTGAGCGAGACGGCGACCGTGAAGCCCACGATCAGCAGCGCGCACAGCAGGTAGACCGCCAGCAGGAACGGGTTCAGCAGGTCCAGCAGCGGCGTGCCCATGCCGAAGCGCAGCAGCAGGCAGGGCAGGGCGAAGAACAGCACATAGGCGTTGAGCCCGGGGATCGCGGATTCCGGCAGCACGCCGCGCCACGCCGCCAGCCAGCCGGCCAGTACCAGGGCGAAGAACGGGACGGTGACGGCGAGGATGGCCTGCATGCAGGCGCCGAGTATCCCCGGCGCTCGACCCCAAGGCGCTCAGCGCCCGACCCGCGCCTCCATGCGCGCGCAATAGGCCACCAGCGCGGCCTGGCCTTGCAGGTGGCGGCGCACCGGGTTGTCGATCTCGACGAACAGCGCGTTGGCCAGGAAGGCGTAGACGCTGGCGTCCAGCGCCGTGGGCGCGTCGCCGCCGAAGTACGGCCGCGCGCCCAGCATCACCTGGACGGCATCCAGGTCGGCGCAGGCGCGCTCCGTGATCTCGGACTGGCTGTGCCGGCCCATGCCCTGGCCGATCAGGTCACGCCGCATCTTGCGCCGCACCAGCGCGGCCACCAGTCCGCGCAGCGGGCCGGGCAGCGACCCGAAGAAGGCCGGCCCGGTCACCCGGAAGCCCGCGTCGGCTATCCAGCGGCCCCACAGCGCGGCGAAGTAGAAATGCTCCTCCAGCATCCGGCGCAGCGCCAGGTCGGCGCCCCGCTCGGGCTCGCGCAGCGCCGACGGCAATTCCGCGCGGTAGCGCTGCTGCAGATGCGCCACGATCGCCTGCGAGTCGCAGACCAGCAGGTCGCCGTCGCGCAGCGCCGGCAGCTTGCCCTTGGGCATGCGCATCGGCAAGTGGCCGTCGTCCACCCGGTAGGGCAGGCCGGCGAGCTTGAGAAACACCTCCACCTTCATGCAGAAGGGGCTGGCATTCATCACGCCGAGGGCATGCGGGAACTGGATCAGGGTGAGCATGCGGTCCTCCTCGTTGCCGGCCGCAGTGGCCAGACCGGCCGCTATCATCCTCCGCCCCCTCGTCTGCGTCCATGGCCGAAGCTCCCGCCTCCCTCAACCCCGCGCAACTGCAAGCCGTCCACCATCTCTCGGGACCTTGCCTGGTGCTGGCCGGCGCCGGATCGGGCAAGACCCGGGTCATCGTGCACAAGATCGCCCGGTTGCTACAGGCCGGTCTGGCGCCCAAGGAGATCGCGGCGATCACCTTCACCAACAAGGCGGCGCAGGAAATGCGCGAGCGCGCCAAGAGCCTGGTCGGCGCTCGGGCGGCCAAGGACCTGGCGATCAGCACCTTCCACAGCCTGGGCGTGCGCATCCTGCGCGAGGACGGCACCCGGGTCGGGCTGAAGGAAAAGTACTCGATCCTGGATTCCGACGATGTGACGGGCGTGCTGCGCGAGGCGGGCGGTGCCACCGACAACAAGCTGGCGCGCCAGTGGCAGTGGACCATCAGCCTGTGGAAGAACCAGGGCCTGAACAGCGACGCGGCGGCGGCCATCGCCCGCGATGCCGACGAGCAGGTGGCCGCGCGGGTGATGAAGCTCTACGAGGAGCGGCTGGCGGCCTACCAGGCGGTGGATTTCGACGATCTGATCAGCCTGCCGCTGAAACTGCTGCTGCGCGACGAGGAGGCCCGCGCCAAGTGGCAGGGGCGTTTCCGCCATGTGCTGGTCGACGAATACCAGGACACCAACTCGGTGCAGTACGAGCTGCTCCAGGTGCTGGTCAGCCACGAAGACCCGCGCCGGCGCGGCCTGTTCACCGCGGTGGGCGATGACGACCAGAGCATCTACGGTTGGCGTGGCGCGACCATCGCCAACCTTCAGCGCCTGCCGCAGGACTGGCCCGAGCTGAAGGTGATCCCGCTGGAGCAGAACTACCGTTCCACCGGCAACATCCTGCGCGCGGCCAACAACGTGATCGCCGGCAACCCCAAGCTGTTCGAGAAGAAGCTGTGGAGCGAGTTCGGCGACGGCGACCCGGTGCGGCTGGTCGAATGCGACGGCGAGGAGCATGAGGCCGAGCGCGTGGTGGCCTTCATCCAGGCGCTGCGGGCCCAGGGTGGCGCGGTGGCTGACGACCGCGCCAGCGGCCAGATCCGGTTCAGCGACTTCGCCATCCTCTACCGCGCCAACCATCTGGCGCGGCCGTTCGAGAAAAAGCTGCGCAGCGCCAACATCCCGTACAAGGTCTCAGGCGGCATCGGCTTCTTCGACCGCGCCGAGATCAAGGACTTGTGCGCCTGGCTCAGGTTGCTGGTGAACCAGGATGACGACCCGGCCTTTCTGCGCGCGGTGACCACGCCCAAGCGCGGCATCGGCCACACCACGCTGGGCAAGCTGGGGGAGTTCTCGGGCCGTTACAAGATCAGCCTGTTCGAGGCGCTGTTCTCCAAGACCCTGGCCGCCCAACTGGGCGCCAAGGCGATCGAGGCGCTGCACGAGTTTGGCCGCGCGGTCAACGACTTGCAGTTCCGCGCCGACCGCACCACCGGCGCCGACGATGCCAAGGCGCTGCTGCTGGCCTGGGTCAAGGACATCGGTTACGAGCAGCATCTGTACGACAGCGAGGACAGCGAGAAGGCCGCCGCGTCACGCTGGACCAATGTGCTCGACTTCATCGACTGGATGGCGCGGCGCTGCGGCGGCGAGATCAAGAGCGACGGCGCCACCGCCGAGGGCGAAAAACAGACCGTGCTGCAGGTGGCGCAGACCATCAGCGTGATCATCAGCCTGGCCGAGCGCAGCGACGAGCAGGACATGGTGACGCTGTCCACATTGCACGCCAGCAAGGGCCTGGAATGGCCGCATGTGGTGCTGGTCGGCGTCAACGAGGGCCTGCTGCCGTTCAAGAGCGACGCCGAGGAGATGACCGCCACCAAGCTGGAAGAAGAGCGCCGGCTGATGTACGTGGGCATCACCCGCGCCCGCACCACGCTGGTGGTCAGCACGCTGCGCCGGCGCAAGAAGGGCCGCGACACGGTGCAAGGCATCCCCAGCCGCTTCATCGCCGAGATGAAATTGCACGAGGCGACGGTGCAGGAGAACCCGCGCGACAAGCTCAAGCGCATCCGCGCCGAGCTGGCGGCCAAGCTGGCCGCTGCACCACCGCCGGCGCGCTGAACCGGCCCGGCAGAGGACCGCGTTTTCAGCGCGTCTTCATGTAAACCGCGTACAAGGCCGGCTGCTGGTCGCGCAAGCGCTTGCGGCCGGCGATCAACTCGGCGTGCCGGCCCTGGCGCTCCAGCCCCAGCAATTCGACCAGCAGCCTGAAGACGCGCTCGGGCGCGCTGTCCTGTCCGGTGTTGGCCTCGCGCAGCCGTGGCAGCAGCGCCGGCTGGGCGATCAGCAGCCAGGCCGGGAACCAGGCCAGCGGGGCGATTCCCGACTGGACGCCGGGGTCGACATCGTCCTCGAAGCGCCGCAGCAGCCGGGTCAGCAGCGGGTCGGCCAGGTCGGGCGCGCTGCTGCCCAGGCGCGCCGGCGCCAGCCAGGCCAGCTCGGCCAGCAGCGGCCAGACGGCGTCCAGGCCGTCGCTGCGGTGGCGCGCGCGCGCCATCCAGGCCAGCGGCACGGGGATGCGGCGCCAGGAGGCGATGCCCGCCACCGCCTGGGCGGCGGCCTGGGCCGAGGCCGCGTCACCGACCCGCAGCCACAGCGGCGCGGCATGGTCTTCAGGCGATGTCGCCAGGTAGGGAAGCGGCGCGGCCCGCTCTGCCAGCCTGCGCCACAGCGGCGCCAGCCAGGCGCGGGCCGCCGCCGCGCCGAACTGGGCCAGCGCGGCGGGCCGCACCGCCTGGTCGAGCCGGGCACGTTCGAGGGCGGCCTCGGCATGGTGGCTGAACGGCGTGGCAGGGGGGTCGCCGGCCAGCGCGCCTATCAGGGTGTCGAGCGCCGTCAGCACGGCATGGCGCGGGTCGATCTCGGCCAGCCCCTGGCGGGCCTGGGCCGCCGCGCCGGCGTCGCGGCGCAGCAAGGCCTCCAGCGCATCGTTGCGCAGCATCGTGTCGCGGCTGTGCTCGAACAGGTCGAGCTGCGGGGTGGGCAGGGCGGGCATGGGGCGATTGTGGCGAATCGCCCGCGCAGGCCGGACCCGCGTTTTCACGCCCGGCTGCCGACGCGCAATTCAGCTAGGTCAGATCGATGACGACGTTGCCCACGGTCTGGCCGGCTTCCACGGTTTCATGCGCCTGGACGATCTGGTCGAGCGTGAAGCGTGCGCCGATCGGGTGCTGGAGCTGTTGCGACTGCAGCAGTTCGGTCAAGCGGTCTTGCGCCCGCTGGCGGTCGGCCGCGGTCAGCTCGTAGACCAGGAAGAACTGCAGCGCCACCGACTGGAACAGCATCGCCCTGAAGTTGAAGGCGATCTCCGGCGTGTTGGCGCCGTAGCAGACGACCCGGCCATGCGGGGCCAGCACGCCCTCGGCCAGCAGTCCCGCGGTGCTGGCGAAATCCATGTCGATGATGACCGGCACGCCGCGCCCCGCCGTCAAGTCCTTGACGCGCTGCGCCACCGATTCGGTCTTGTAGAAGATCGCCTCGCGCATGCCGGCGGCCTGGGCATGGGCCGCCTTGGCGGGCGAGCCCACCGTGCCTATCACCTGGCCACCGGCCAGCGTGACGAGCTGGGTCACGTAATGCCCCACCGCCGACGACGCACCGGTGACCAGCACCGGCTTGTCGCGCAGATCGCCCGCCAGGTACACGGCCTGCAGCGCGGTCAGCGCGGGAATGCCGAAGCAGGCGCCGGCCGCGAAGTCGGTGCTGTCGGGCAAGACCACGGCCTGGGCCGACGGCAAGGCGATGTATTCGGCGGCGGTGCCGAGCGCGCGGCCCCACTGGCCGTTCCAGATCCAGACCCGCTCGCCGACCCGGCTGGCGGGCACGCCGTCGCCCACCGCGGCGATCACGCCCGCGCCGTCGCTGTGAGGCACGATCGCCTCGGTCAAGGGCCTGGCCCGGCGCGACTTGACATCCGACGGGTTGACGCCCGAGGTGACCAGCCGCACCAGCACCTCGCCGGCCCCGGCCTGGGGCGTGGGCCAATCGCCCACTACCATCACGTCGCGGGCTTCGCCGTTCTTCAGGTACCAAGCTGCGCGCATCGTTGCTCTCCCGCGTTGACCGGGACGGTCAGTTGACTTCGGTGATGAACTGGCTGCTCGGGCGCCGGATCTTCTTCAGCTTGACCAGCCAGTCGCCCTCTTCCTGGCGGTGGCCCAGCGGCAGCAGCACCACGCTGCGCAGGCCGCGCGCGCTCAGGGCCAGGATCTCGTCGACCGCCTTGGGGTCGAAGCCTTCCATCGGCGTGCTGTCGACGGCCTCGAAAGCGGCCGCGATCAAGGCGGCGCCCAGGCCGATGTAGGCCTGCCTGGCCGCATGCTGGAAGTTGACCTCGGGGTCGCGCGCCGGGTAGCTGGACAGCAGCATCTGGCGGTAGTTTTCCCAGCCCTCGTTGACCGTGCCGCGCTCTGCGTTGGCCAGGTCGAACATCTGGTTGATGCGGTCGGCGGTGTAGTGGTCCCAGGCGGCGAAGACCAGCAGGTGCGAGCCGTCGGTGATCTGCGCCTGGCCCCAGGCCTTGGCCTTGATCGCTTCGCGCACCGCGGGGTTCTTCACGACGATGATCTCGAAGGGCTGCAGCCCGCTCGATGTCGGCGCCAGCCGCGCCGCCTCCAGGATGCGGTCGACCTTGTCCTGGGCCACCGGCAGCGCCGGGTTCATCTTTTTGGCGGCGTAGCGCCACTGCAGCTTTTGAATCAGTTCGGTCATTTTTCAGGGTTCAGATTGTGAGTTCGGGATTGTGCCGGGAATGGCTGTCCGCTGCCGCGCCGCGCGCGCCCAGCCGGTCGCCCGCGACCGCCACCGCCACCCTTGCGTTCAGCCCGTTCAGCCGGCTTCGGGGGCGTTCTCAGTGCTTTCCCGCGTAGGTAACCCGCTATCACCTGCCCACGCGCGCTGGATGCAACACTGATTTCAAGCCGGGTCGACATGAACCCCGGACACCCCAGGAGACAAGACATGCGCATCATTCCGATAGGGCAAGCCACGCTGACCGCCGCCACGGCTTGCGGCGAAGAATCGGGCGAGGTGCCCAAGCAGCAGCTGCCGCTGGCGCGGCGCGAGTTCCTCAAGGGCTCGGGCATCCTGATGGGCACCCTGGCCGCGGGCTCGGTGCTGGCCACGCTGGCGCCGTCGCCGGTCTGGGCGGTCGAGCTGAAGGCGCTGAGCAAGGCCGAGGGCAGCGCGCTGATGGCCTTTGGCCGCACGCTCTACCCGCACAAGAAGCTGCCCGACGCGGTGTACGCGCTGCTGGCCAAGGACCTGGACGCCAAGGCCGCGGGTGATCCGGCCGCCGCCAAGATGATCAAGGACGGCATCGCCGCGCTCGACCAGGCGGCCGGCGGCAGCTTCGCCAAGGCCAGCGCCGCCAAGCGGCTGGCGCTGGCCAAGGCGATCGAAGGCCAGCCCTTCTTCGCCACCGTGCGCGGCCAGTGCATCACCTCGCTCTACGACAACGACATGGCGTTTGCGGTGTTCGGCTACCCCGGCTCGGCCTGGGAAAAAGGGGGCTACATCACGCGCGGCTTTCAGGACCTGAAATGGTTGCCGGCGCCGTCGAAAGCCGACAGCCCGCCGCCCTACCTCGGCTGACCCGAACAGCAAGACATCCGGAGACAAACCATGGCAAAGATCGACTTCAACGACGGCTCCGCCGTCGTCATCATCGGCTCGGGCGCCGGCGGCGGCACGCTGGCCAACGAACTGGCGCAAAAAGGCATCAAGGTGGTGGTGCTGGAGGCCGGCGCGCTGCAGAGCCAGGCCACGTTCATCAATGACGAGTGGAAGAGCTTCAGCCAGCTGGCCTGGCTCGACCCGCGCTCCACCTCGGGCACCTGGCGAGTGGCGAAGGACTTTGCCGGCTTGCCCGCCTGGGTCTGCAAGACGGTGGGTGGCACCACCACCCACTGGGCCGGCGCGTCGCTGCGCCTGCAGGATCATGAGTTCCGCACCCGAACCCACTACGGTGACATCAAGGGCGCCAACCTGATGGACTGGCCGGTCACGCTCAAGGAACTGGAACCCTATTACGCCCGTGCCGAGGACAAGATGGGGGTGACCCGCACCAACGGCATCCCCGGCCTGCCGGGCAACAACAACTTCAAGGTGATGCACGCCGGCGCGAAGAAGCTGGGCTACAAGGAAGTGCATACCGGCAACATGGCCATCAACAGCCAGCCCCGGCACGACCGCGGCCGCTGCATGCAGCTGGGCTTCTGCTTCCAGGGTTGCAAGAGCGGGGCCAAGTGGAGCACGCTCTACACCGAGTTGCCCGCCGCCGAGAAGACCGGCAACATGGACTTGCGCGCCGAAAGCCATGTCTCGCGCATCGAGCATGACGATCAGGGCAAGGTCACCGGCGTCGTCTACTTCGACAAGGCCGGCAAAGAGCAGCGCCAGAAGGCCCGCATCGTCTGCGTCGCCGGCAACTCGATCGAGACCCCGCGGCTGCTGCTGCTGAGCGCGTCCAACAAGTTCAAGGACGGGCTGGCGAACAGCTCGGGCCAGGTGGGGCGCAACTACATGCGCCACATGACCGGCTCGGTCTACGCGATGTTCAAGCAGCCGGTGCACATGTACCGCGGCACCACCATGGCCGGCATCATCCGCGACGAGGCGGTGCACGATACCAAGCGCGGCTTTGCCGGCGGCTACGAGCTGGAGACGTTGTCGCTGGGCGTGCCCTTCATGGCCGCCTTCCTCAACCCCGGCGGCTGGGGCGGCGAGTTCACCGAGTACATGGACAACTACACCCATCTGGCCGGCATGTGGCTGGTGGGCGAGGACATGCCGCGCGAGACCAACCGCGTCACGCTCAACGCCACGCTGAAGGACAAGTGGGGCAATGCCGCGCCCAACGTGCACTTCGACGACCACGACAACGACATCGCGATGCGCGAGCATGCCTTCAAGCAGGGCCAGGCTGTGTACGCGGCGGCCGGCGCGATCAAGAGCTTCCGCACCCCGCCCTACCCCAGCACCCACAACCTGGGCACCTGCCGCATGGGTGCCAGCGCCAAGGACAGCGTCTGCAACGCCTATGGCCAGACCCACGACGTGAGCAACCTGTTCATCAGCGACGGCAGCCAGTTCACCACCGGCGGCGCGGAAAATCCCACGCTGACCATCGTCACGCTCGCCATCCGCCAGGCCGAGTACATCGCCAAGCAGATGACGGCCCGGGCGATCTGACCCGACCCAACGACCCAACGCAGGAGGCACCATGTGCGAGTTCTTCGTCAAGGCCGACCCTATCCAGTACGAACAACGCTCGCGCACGGTGCGCATCCACGGTGTGCTGACCAGCCTGCGGCTTGAAAACATGGTCTGGGACATCATGGCCGAGATGGCCGAGGCCGAGGGCTGCACCACCAGCGCGCTGATCGCGAAGTTCCACGACGAGATCATGGCCCACCGCGGCGAGGTGCCCAACTTCGCGTCTTTCCTGCGCGTGAGCTGCATGCGCTACCTGCGCCGCGAGGCCCGCGCCGCCAGCCAGGCAGCCGACGCCGATGTCGGCGATGGCCAGGCCGCTACGGCCCCATCCGGCAAGGACCCCAACGCCGAACCCCCGCGGCTGGCCATGGTCCTGGCGAGTCGCTGAGTTTTGTCACCCACTGTATTCCTGCCTATGATCTCCCCATGAGCTTCACCACCGAAACCCACCCCGGCGTCTGCGCCACGCCCGACCCTGCAACCCAGGGCTTCGTCTTCAACCACTCGATGCTGCGGGTGAAAGACCCGGCCATCGCGCTGGATTTCTACACCCGTGTGATGGGTCTGCGCGTGCTGCGCAAGCTCGATTTTCCGGAGATGAGCTTCTCGCTGTACTTCCTGGCGCATCTGGCGGCCGTCAACGGCGTGCCCGGCGATGCGGGCGAGCGCATGGCCTGGACGTTTTCGCAGCGCGGCGTGCTCGAGCTCACCCACAACTGGGGCAGCGAGGCGCAGGCGGATTTCAAATACCACGACGGCAACGCCCAGCCGCAAGGCTTCGGCCATATCTGCTTCTCGGTGCCCGACCTGGACGCCGCGGTGGCCTGGTTCGACCAGCACCAGGTGGCCTACGTCAAACGGCCCGAGCAGGGCAAGATGAAGAACGTGGCCTTCATCAAGGATCCTGACGGCTACTGGATAGAGATCGTCGAGGCGGCGCGGCTGAAGGCCCTGGGCAGCTGAGCCTGAGCCCGCCGAGCCGGCGCGGCCCTACATGCCCTTGAACAGGTTGCCGTAGCTGCGGCTGACTTCGAGCTTTTCCGGGTGGCCGCGCACCGTGACGATCTGGCGGCCGCGGAAATCGCGCGTCACGGCGGCGATCGCCGTGACCTTGACCAGCGTCGAGCGGTGGATCTGCCAAAACAGCGCCGGATCGAGCTCGTCGATCAACTCCTTGATCGGCTTTCGGATCAGCGCCTCGACGCCGGCGGTCTGCACCCGCGTGTACTTCTCGTCGCTGATGAAGAACAGCACCTCGGACACCGGGATCATCTGTATGCCCTGGCCAACGCTGGCCTGTATCCAGTCCAGGGTTTTCGGCGCGCCGCCCGGGTTGAGCTGCGCCGCCAGTTTGTGCAGCAGTTGCTGCAGCGGTAGCGCGGGCTTGCCGCCGCGGGCTTCGTCGCCCACGGTCCCGGCCGCACCGCGCCGCGCCAGCCGCTGGCGGATGCGCTGGGTCGTCAGCGCCAGCCGCTCGCGCTCGGCCGGCTTGAGCACGTAGTCGCACACGCCTTGCTCGAAGGCCTCGACCGCGTACTGGTCGTAGGCGGTGATGAAGACGATCTCGGGCAGGTACTCGTCCTCGGCCACCGCCATCTGGGCGATCTGCCGCGCCGCATCCACGCCCGTCAGCCCGGGCATGCGGATGTCGAGGAACACGAGCTCGGGCCGGTGCTGGTCGACCAGCGTCACTGCCTCCAGCCCGTTGCGGGCCTCGGCGACGATCTGCAGCGCTGGCCAGACCTCGGCCAGCCTTGCGCGCAACTGCTCTCGCATCAGGCGCTCGTCGTCGGCGATCACGGCGCGCACCGGCGCGGTGGGGGCGGGGGTGTCCAGGACTGTGGGCATCAGACGGTTCCTTCCACCGGTTTGTAGGGCAGGGCCAGCGTCACCCGGGTGCCGCCGCCGGGATTCTCAGTGATCGTCAGCGTGGCTTTGGCGCCGTACAGCAGTTGCAGCCGCTCACGGATATTGGCCAGGCCCACGCCGGTGCCGGCGGTCTTGCCGGATGACGCGGCGTGGCCGAATCCCAGGCCGGTGTCGCTGACCGTCACCGCCAGCTTGCCATGCACGATCTCGGCCTTCAGCGTGAGCTTGCCGCCCTCGGGCTGGGGTTCCAGCCCATGCTTGATCGCGTTTTCGACCAGGGTCTGCACCATCATCGGCGGGAACTCGGCCGACAGCAGGCCGTCGGGCACGTCGATCTCGGTGGCCAGGCGTTCCTCCATGCGCACCTTGAGGATCTCCAGGTAGGGCCGGATCACCGCCAGTTCGCGGGCCAGATCGCATGATTTGCCCAAACCCGCAGCGCCGTCGCTGGCCTCGCGCAGCGTGGGCATGGACGCGCGCAGCAGCGCGATCAGGTGCTTCTGCATCTGGCTGGCGCGCGGCGGGTCGACTTCGATCAGGTGGTCTATCGAGGCCAGCGTGTTGAACAGGAAATGCGGCTCGATCTGGGCCTGCATCGCCGCCATCCTCGCCTCCACCACCTGGCGCTTGAGCGACTCGGACTCTGCCGTCTCCACCGCCTGCGCGGCCTGGGCCTGGGCCTGTACCTGGCGCTTGTAGCTGATCTTGATGATCAACGAGGCGACTATCCACAGCAGCGCCAGGCTGGGCAGGAACTCGCCCAGGCTGAGCACATGGACCTCGCGGGTGCGCTTGGCGCGCCCGGCCTCGGCCACCGCGCGGGCCGTGTCGCGGCCGGCGTTCTCGGTCGCGTTGCGGCTGGCCTGGCGCGCGGCCTCGGCCTCGGCGCGCGCGGCCTCGGCCTCGGCGCGCGCCGCCTCGGCCTCGTCGCGGGCCTCGTGCACCGCCTCCTCGATGGACTTGCGGGCCTCTTCCACTGCCTGGCGAACCGCCTCGGGGGTGCCGGGCGGCAGCCGGATGTCGATGACCGGGTCGCTGCCCGCGCTGCCCGCGCTGCCCGCCGCCGACGCGCTGGCCCGGGCATGCGGCACGATGCGCACGCCACGCGAATCTATCGAGATGTCGACGCCTTCCTTGCCGTTCTTGGCGGGCGCCTCGATGTGGATGCCGGGTGGCGGCATGCTGCCTTTGGCGGCAGGCGGTGCCGGAGGTGGATCGATCACGATCGCCGGCACGTCGGGCGGATGGCTGGTCGTGGTGGTGTATGTCCAGCTGAACGGCGGGATGTTCTGCAGCAGCCCGGAGACGACCATCAGCAGCACAGCCAGCAGGATGAAGCGCCGCCAGCTGATGCCTATCAGCCAATGGGCATAGGCGTGAAAGGCGCGCACGCCAGCGGCCGAAAGGCGCTGCCAGCGGGTGTTCACAGGGTCGGCGTGGTCGGGTTTCATGGGATGCGGGCGGCGGGTTGCAGGATGGACCCCACTGTAGGCAGGCCGACGCCGCGTCTGGCCCGCGATCCGACGCGCCGACCTCTCAGGCCGACCCGTTGCCGCTTGGGCCGACGGACGGGCTGACGGACGGGCCGAGGGACGGGCAGACCATGACGCATACCAAGGCGCAGATCAGGGCGTCTGGCGCACCGCCTCGACCTGGATCTTCAGGCGCACCGTCTCGGCCACGAAGGGCAGGCCGAAGGTCATGCCGAACGCGCTGCGCAGAAATTCGGCCTCGAAATCGCCGCCGCAGACCTCGCGCCGCAGCAGTGGGTGGGTGTAGCAGCGAAAGCGCTGCGCCACCAGCCTCAGCGGCTGGCCGATGCCGCGCAGCGTGAATTCGCCGGTGACGGCGCTGACCCGGCCCTGGGCGTCGAACTCGAAGCGTTCGGCGACGAAGAAGGCTTGCGGGTGGTCGGCGGCGGCCAGCAGGTCGGCCTGCCGGATGCGCGCGTCGAGCACCGGCAGCCCGGTGCTGACCCCGGCGGTGTCGACCACCAGTTGCACCCGGCCGCTGCGGGCCTCGCGGTCGAGCACCACGTCGCCACTCAGCGGGCCGAAGCGGCCGCGGACCGTCGCGGTGTCGAAATGCAGGATCTCGAAGTTGACGAAGCTGTGCGAGGGGTCGAAGGCATAGGCCACGGGCTCGGCGCTGGCGGGGGCGGCGCCCAGCAGCGCGATCAGCCCAAGCAGCGCGGCGGACAGAGACAGTCGGTTCATGGCCCGCATGGTCGCAGAAGGCGCAACGCCCCGCACGGCCAGGGGCCGGCGGAGCGCGCTTGGGCCACGGCCGTTTGCCGGCGCTGCGCCAGCTTACGGCTGCTTGATCGCCTCGACCTGGACCAGCAGGCGCACGTTGTCCGAGAAGCCGTAGTTCAGGCCATAGACCATGCCGTACTGGCTGCGCACGATCGTGGTCTCGAAGTCACCGCCGCAGACCTCCACCTTGAGCATCGGGTTGACATAGCAGTTGAAGTTGGCGGCCTTCAGCAGCACCGGGTTGGTCTTGCCCAGCAGCGTCAGCGTGCCTGCCACTTCACTGACCTTGTCGCCGCTGAAGCTGAACTTGTCGGCGACGAACTTGGCGGTCGGAAATTCGGCGGCGTTGAAGAAGTCCTTGCTCTGCAGGTGCTTGTCGAACGCGGCGGTGCCGGTGTTGATCGAGCCGGTGTCGAGCGTGATCTCGACCTTGCCGGTCTTGCCGGTCTTGTCGAACTGCACGCTGCCGCTCTTCTTGTCAAAGCGGCCGCGGTTCGTCGAGGTGCCGAAGTGCGAGATCTCGAAGCTGGCGAAGGTGTGCGTCGGGTCGATCGCGTAGGTCGCGCTCTGGGCTTGGGCGCCGATGGCAGCGGCGGCGAGGGCGGTGGCGATCAAGGTATTGCGGATCATGGTGGATTTCCGGTGGGAGGTGGTTTGAAGAGAACGGCCTCCGGCGCGATGCCGGGGGCAGGGGGGTCAGAGCGGCGCCAGCCCGCTCAGCGCGAGCTTGAATTTCACTTGCACGTCGTTGGCCACCATCGAGGTGTCGGCCCATTCGCCGTCGCCGATCTTGAAATCGAGCCGCTTGATCGTGAAGCTGCCGCTGGCCGTGCCGGTGCTGCCGGACTGGGCCACGCTGACCGGCACGACGGCCTCCTGCGTCGAGCCCTTGATCGACAGCTTGCCGCGGACCTCGAACTTGCCGCCACCCAGCGCCTTGATGGACTCGCTCTGGAAGCTGGCCTGCGGAAACTTGGCGACGTTGAACCAGGCCGACTTGGGCACCTCGGCGTCGGTTTCGGCGGCACCGAAGCTGGCGCTGCCGGTCTGGATCGTGAAGCCGACTTTGCCGGCCTCGGGCTTCTTGGGATCGAAGGCGATCTGCGCCGTCCACTGCTTGAAGCGGCCTTCCACCGGCACGCCCATCTGCTTGCTGACGAAGCTGATCTCGCTTTGGGCCGGAATCACTTGCTGGGCCTGGGCGGTGAGGCCGGCCAGGGTGGCCGCGACAGCGACGGTGAGGGTCAGGAGGGCACGCGACATGGCAAATCCTTGAGGGTGAGCAGCTTGCAGGGTGGCGCGCCGCAGGTCGCGGCGGCGCCGGTGGGTCAGGCGTGGGCCGCTCAGCCGCGACCCGGCCGCATCCGGTCGAGCAGGCCGTGGCGGTCGATGAACTGGTGCTTGAGCGCACCCGCCACATGCAGCGTCACCAGGCCGGCCAGCGCCCAGGCCAGGTTGCCATGCCAGGGCTTGATCGCCTCGGCCAGCGCCTTGTCGACCGGCACGAAATCGGGCAGCGGCAGCACGCCGAACCAGACCACCGGGAAGCCCGCCGCCGAACTGTAGGCCCAGCCGACCAGCGGCACGGCGAAGAACAGCGCGTACAGCAGGCCATGGGTGGCGTGGGCGGCGCTGGCCTGCCAGGCGGGCATGGGCGCGTCGGCCGGCGGCCGGTGCGTCAGCCGCCACAGCAGGCGCAGCGCGGACAGGGCCAGGATAGTCACCCCCGCCCATTTGTGCCAGCTGTAGAGCTTGAGCCGGCTCGGTGAGACCGGCAGGTCGCTCATGTAGACGCCGACGCCGAAGGCGCCGACGATCATCAGCGCCAGCAACCAGTGCAGCGCGATGGCCGGGCCGGTGTAGCGCAATCGGGGTGAGGCGGTGGAGGCAGGCATGGTCTGTACTGTGGCGGCCCGCGGTCGGCGATGGATTCAGTGCCGTTGACCCGCTGATTCAGATTGATTGAACTCAAGAGATCTTGTCGTTCGTGCAATTTCAGCGGTCTAGCTGTGCCCGGCCCAACCACAGCGACTCGGCCAGCACTTGCAGGTGCAGGTGTCTTGCGGTGGGCAGCAGCCGGTGGCGCAGCGCGAAATCCAGCGTCGCCAGCGCGGCGTCGACCGTCATCTCGCCGGCCGCGGCATGGGCCAGCGCCTGGTCCACGGGCATCAAGCTGAAGCTGTGCACCTCGCCGTCCTGGTTGTGCGGCAGCCAGCCGGGCGGCAGCGCCAGGTCGAAGACGCTGATCTGTTCCAGTTGCCGGCCCTCGGCCAGGTCGCGCTCGACCCGGAAACGTCGGCCCGCCACCAGGCCGGCCATCTGCGCCGGCTGCAGGCCGGCTTCTTCCCAGCCTTCGCGCACGACGGTCTGGGCCGGGCTCTGGCCCAGGGGCACGCCGCCGCCTATCAGGTTGTCGAGCAGGCCGGGATCGGTGGGCTTGTCGTGGGCGCGGCGCGCGATCCACAGCTGGGCCGGCCGGCCGCGGGCGTCGGCGACATAGCCGTTGCAATGCGCGCCGAAGGTGGTGCTGCCCCAGAAGCGCGCCGCCGCGCGCTCGACGCTGGCCAGCAGCGCGCCGCCGTGCAGCGCGGTCAACGTGCAGGTCTCGTCGCGCCAGGCGGGGATCAGCCCGGCGTCGCGCAGCGCCAGGTTGGCGCGCGCCAGGAAGGCGTCGCGCTCGGGCGCGGCCAGGGTCAGCGTGACGCCCGCGCCGTCCTGGCGCAACGCCTCGGGCCAGCGCGCCAGCGCGCCCAGGTGGTGGCGCGCCACCGACCCGGCGAGCCAGTCCTGACCGGCATCAAGGATCAGGAAGGGCACCCGGGTGTCAGGGTCGCCCGACCGGGCTGCTTCGATGGCGGGCCAGTCGACCGGGTCGTTCGGGGATTCGGAGCTTGCGGAAGTCGCAGGAGAGGCGGAATCGGAGGGCATGGGCGGGTCGGTGGCAGCGGTGCCCGATCTTGCCACCCGGCGAGGCGCCCGGGCCGTCACCAGGCCTGGTTCAGCAGCGCCTCGAGTTGCCCGACGTCCCGGATGGGCTGCGGATTGGTGTGAACCCAGGGGTTGGCCATGCCCTTCTGGGCGATCACGGCCAGCCTGGAGCGGTCCAGCCCGAGCTGGCTGATGCGGGTCGGCAGGCCCAGGCTGGCGATCAGGGCTTCGACCTGGTCGGCGGCCGGCTGCTCGGGCTGGCCCAGCGCGGCGGCGATCTCGGCCATCTGTGCCGGGCAGGCCGCGGCGTTGTAGCGCATCACCGTGGGCAGCAGCACGCAGGAGGTGATGCCATGCGGCACGCCGGCGTCTGCGCCCAGCGCATGGCCCAGGCCGTGGCTGGCGCCGTACTCGGTGCGGCGGATGCTGGTGGCGGCCAGCCAGGACCCGAGCTGGCCGTCCAGCCGGGCGTCCAGGTCGGCGCGGTCACTGGCGTAGCGCGTCAGCGAGCGGCCCAGCAGCGCCAGCGCGCGCACGCTGGTGGCGTCGACCAGCGGCTGGGCGTTGACCGAGCACAGCGCCTCGACCGCATGGTCGACGGCGCGGATGCCGGTCGACAGCCACAGCCGGTCGGGGGTGTGCACGGTGATGCGGGGGTCGAGGATCACCGCCGCGGCGCCGATGAAAGCGCCGGTATAGCCCTGCTTGGTGCCGAACCGGCTGTCGGTGCAGCCGCCCAGGTCGCTGAACTCGGCGCCCGACAGCGTGGTGGGCACGGCGATCTGGCGGCAGGGCGGGGGGCCGGGTTGGGGCACCACCCGGCTGCCGTCGGCGCCCACCCGCATATGCCAGTCGTCGAGTTGCTCGACGCGGGTCAGGTCCTGGGCCAGTGCCACCAGCGCCACCTTGACGGTGTCGATCACCGTGCCGCCGCCTATGCTGACGATCAGGTCGGCGCTGGCCTCGCGCACCGCCTGCGCCAGCGCGATCACGGTCTCGCGCGGGGTGTGTTCGATGCACTCGTCGAACAGCCCCACCACCCGCGGCGCGATGCGCGAAATCGCCTGGGTGACGGCATCGGTCTTGCGGTTCAGCGAGCGGCTGGTGACGACGAAGATGCGTTGCGCGCCGCGCAACTCGGCCTCGCTGTGCAGGGCGTCGGCCGCCGGCAGGCCGAAGTGCACCCTGTCCTGCTCGAGAAAATTGAAGACGCCGGTTTTCATGCCGCGGGGTTCCTGGAAAGGGTGGACGGGGGCCGGCGCCTGCGCGCCCGGGCTGCTTATTTCAGCGCCGGTAGCGGGTCAGGCTGGCCCGCGGGCAGTTTGACATCGGCGACGTTGAGCGTCATCGAGACGGCGGTGTAGTAGCCGCTGACGCCGATCAAGTCCATCACGCCCTTCTCGCCGAAGAGTGCGGTGGCGCGCTGGTAGGTGGCGTCACTGACGTTCTTGTTGCGGTGCAGCTCGGTGCAGAACTCGTAGACCGCGGCCTCGTCGTCCTTCATGTTGGCCGGGCGCTGGTTCTGCGCCAGCTCGGCCGCGATCTTCGGGTCGAGTCCGGCCTTCAGCGCCAGGGGCAGGTGGGCAAACCACTCGTATTGCGAAGTCCAGTGGCGCGCGGTGATCAGGATCGCAAACTCGTTCAGGCGCAGCGGGATCGAGGTGTTGAAGCGGATGTACTCTCCCACCTTCTGCAGGCGGTCGCCCAGGTCGGGGCTGCGCGCCCAGGCATTGAACGGCCCGTTGGCCATCAGGTTGGCGACCGACGCGGCGCTGGTGTCGCCACCGCCGCGGGGCCCGGCCAGCAGCGTGCTGACGAGCTTGGACTGTTCCGGCGTCAACTGGTCCCGGGTCAGGATGGGGAAGCGATCAGCGGCTTGCGCGGCGGCGCCGGTGGCCAGCAGAACGGCGATGGCGATTGTTTTTTTCACACAGTCTCCTTGTTAAAACCAGTCTAGCAGCGGTTTAGGCTGCCGGCCCCGGGGGCTTGCCCTTGCCCGGCCGCCGCAGCGCCAAGCCCCAGGCGGCTATCCTGCGCGTCATTCACTGTCGAGCCCACCCATGCTGATCTTCGATGCCGCGGCCACGCGCCAGGCGCTGCCCTTCGACCGTTTGATACCGGCGCTGCGGGCAATGTTTGCCGCCGGCTGTGAGGTGCCGCCGCGCCAGGTGCACGAGATCGTCGCCCCCGACGGCGCGCGACTGACCTCGCTGATCATGCCGGCCTGGCTGCCGGGGCGCTGCTACGGCGTCAAGACCGTCAACATCGCGGCCGGCAATGCGGCGCTCGGCCTGCCCGGCCTGCACGCCAGCTACCTGCTGTTCGACGCCCGCACCGGCGCGCCGCTGGCGCTGATCGACGGCGACCAGATCACTGCCCGGCGCACCGCCGCGGCGTCGGCGCTGGCCGCGTCCTGGCTGGCCCGTCCCGACGCCCGCCATTTGCTGGTCGTCGGTGCCGGCCAGGTGGCGCGTTTGCTGCCCGAGGCCTATAGCGCGGTGCGGCCTATCGACCGTGTCACGGTCTGGGCGCGCTCAGGCCAGCAGGCGCAAGCCCTGGCGCGGCAACTGCGCGACGACGGCCTGGCCGCCGAAGCCAGCATCGACCTCGAAGCCGCAGCCGGCGCGGCCGACATCGTCAGCTGCGCCACCTTGGCCAGCGCCCCGCTGATCCAGGGCCGCTGGTTGCGCCCAGGCAGCCACCTCGACCTGATCGGCAGTTTCACGCCGGCGATGCGCGAGGCCGACGATGACTGCTTTGACGCGGCGGCTCTCTATGTCGACACCGAGGAGGCGCTGGTCAAGAGCGGCGACCTGCTGGGCCCCTTGTCGCGCGGCGTTATCCGCGCCGCCGACCTGCGCGGCACGCTGGCCACGCTGGCGCGCGGCGAAGCCCCCGGCCGGCGCAGCAGCGACGAGCGCACGGTCTTCAAGTCGGTCGGCACGGCGCTGGAGGACCTGGCGGCGGCGATGCTGGTGATGGAAGGCCAGGTCACCTGACCCCAGCCGGTTCTCCATGCGGCTCAGTGCACCGAGCGCGCCAGCCCTTGCCAGAAGGTGGCGCGTATGGCCTTCTTGTCCAACTTGCCCAGACCGGTCATCGGCAGCGCAGCGACGAAATCGATGGCCTTGGGCGCGTGGACCGCGCCCTTGCGCTCGCGCACCAGCGCGATCAGTTCCTCGGCGCTGGCGGCAGCACCCGGGCGCAACACCACCAGCGCGCGCACTGCCTCGCCCCACTTGGGGTCGGGCACGCCGACCACCGCCGCGGCGGCCACCGCCGGGTGCTGCGACAGCGCGTCCTCGACCTCGCGCGGGAAGACGTTGAAGCCGCCGCTGATGATCATGTCCTTGGACCGGTCGACGATGTAGAGGTAGCCGTCGGCGTCGCGGCGCGCCATGTCGCCGGTGTAGAGCCAGCCGTGGCGCAAGGCCTGCGCCGTCTCGGCCGGCTTGTTCCAGTAGCCCTGCATCACCAGCGGGCCGCGCACGCAGATCTCGCCCACCTCGCCGGCCGGCACCTCGTGGCCTGCGTCGTCGAGCAGCCTGACCTGGGTGCCCACGCAGGGCGTGCCGCAAGACGCCAGGCGGCCGGGATGGTTGACCGGGTCATGCTCATGCTGGTGCAGCACGGTGACGGTGTTGGGCGCCTCGGTCTGGGCGTACAACTGCATGAAGACCGGGCCGAACTCGCGTATCCCCTCGACCAGCCGGGTCGGCGACATCGGTGACGCGCCGTAGATGATCAGTTGCAGGCTGGCCAGGTCGTCGCGCTGGCGCGCCGGGTGGTCGAGCAGCACATAGATCATCGTCGGCACCAGGAAGGTGGCGGTGATGCGGTGGGTCTTGACCAGGCGGATGAACTTCTCGGCCGAAAAACCCTGGGTCATCGCGTAAGTGCCGCTCTTGAGCAGCACCGGCATGATCATCGCGCCCGAGGCATGGGTGATGGGGGTCAGCGCCAGGAAGCGGATCTCGCGCGGCCAGTCCCAGTCGGCCATCTCGGTCATGATCATCGTCATGTGCACGCGGTGGGTATGGGCCACGCCCTTGGGCTGGCCGGTGGTGCCGCCGGTGTAGATCAGCACGCAGACGTCGTCGGCCTGGGCCTGCGGCAGCAGCGGCGCCGGCGTGAACTGCCGGGCTGCGGCCAGCAAGTCCTCGCCCAGGCCGTCGCTTGGGCCGAAGCTGAACAGCTTTTCGACGCCAGGAACGCGCTGGGCCAGCACGCGGGCGCGCTCGGAGAAGTTCAGCGGGTCGACGAACAGCGTCGTGACGCCGGAGTCTTGCAGGATGTAGGCGTGGTCGTCCTCCGACGAGGTCGGGTTGACCCAGGTGATGCGCAGCCCCATCACATAGGCCACGGCGGTGATCAGGAAGGCTTCCGGGCGGTTCGCCGACAAGGTGGCCACCGCGTCGCCACGCTTCAGGCCGCGCGCGCTCAGCGTCTGTATCACCTGGCTGATCAGCGCGCCGAGCTCGCGGTAAGTCCAGCTCGCGTCGTCCGAGATGAAGGCCACCCGGTCACCGCCGCGGGTGATCGCGCTGACCACCAGGTCACCGACATTGCCGTGCTCGTACAGCGTCTCAGTCATCGTCACATTTCCGGTTCAGGCCAGCTTGCTTGATTTGTTCATGAAGCCCGCGATGCGCTCGTCCATGTCGGGGCCGCGGCCTTCGGTGCGGGCGATCTCGTGCGACAGCCCGGCGCGCAGCGGCAGGCCGTCGGTGTCGCGGTAGAGCCGCTTGTTGGCGCGCAGGCTGAACCAGGAGTTGGCCAGGATGGACCGGGTGAAAGTCGCCAGTTCGGTCTCGAACACAGCGTCGGGCACGCACCAGTTCACCAACCCCATCGCCTGCGCCTGCGCGCCGCTGTAGGTGCGGGCGGTGTAGGTCATCTCCTGGGCCTTGGCGATGCCCACGCGGCGCGGCAGGCGCTGGCTCATGCCCCACACCGGCGTCAGCGCCCAGCGGGCATGGGTGTCGGCGAACTTGGCCGATTCAGCGGCGACGATCAGGTCGCCGGCCAAGGCGAGCTCGAGTGCGCCGGTGTAGCAGTGGCCATGCACCGCGCTGATCACCGGCTGCGGCAACTCGGCCAGCAACTCGATGGTGTCGGCCTGGAAGTTGGCTTGCGGCGGGTGCTCGCCGTGGGCGATGTCGGCCAGGTCGTGTCCGGCCGAGAAGCACTTGCCGGCGCCACGCACCAGCACCAGGCCGACGCGCTCGGTCTCGGTGGCGATCTGCAGCACATGGGCGCGAAGCTGCTCGAACAGCGCGACGGTCAGCGCGTTGAGCTTGTCCGGCCGATTCAGGGTCAGCGTGGCCAGTCCGTCGTGGTCCTCGCGCAAAACCAGCTGCGACATGTGTTCTCCCCGGGGGTGGGCGGCGCGGCGCGCCGACTGCGATGGCAGTGTAGGCAGGCGCGCCGGCCGCCGGCTGTCGCCAACGGGTCGACAGCCGGCGGCCGGCCTCGGGGCGCTTGCTTCCGGCCCTACACCGATTCCGTCGGCGCCGACTACAGCTTCTGCCGTTCGATCACGATCTTGGTCACCAGGATCGTCG
Source organism: Burkholderiales bacterium (assembly GCA_947453625.1). Lineage (GTDB taxonomy): Bacteria > Pseudomonadota > Gammaproteobacteria > Burkholderiales > Burkholderiaceae_C > Pseudaquabacterium. Next base: position 13,532 of record CANGHK010000033.1, on the reverse strand, counting down.
ACGCCAGCGTCAGCGTCACCGCATTGGCGGCCACGATCGGCCATTCGCCCAGCATCACGCCGTAGGCCAGCCACAGCGCCACACCGGCGGTGAAGCTGCCGTACATGGCCAGCGAGATGCCGCTGACGTCGCGCGTGCGCAGCGTCAGCCAGGCCTGCGGCAGGAAGGAGCCGGTGGTCAGTGCGGCGGCGGCGAAGCCCAGGGTGTCTTGCAGGGTCATGGCGGGCTCAGGGTTTGAAGTGGTGGACGTCGCGCAGCACCGATTGCACCCGCGCGTCGAGCGCCGGCCGCGCGGCGCCGGCCTGCGCGTGGTTGATGATCGCCACCACCACCTCACGGTGCCGATTGTGCGACAGCGCCCAGCTGGCGATCGCCATGAGCTCGCGCAGCGAGCCGGTCTTCAGGGGCGTGCGTCCCGGCGCGGCGCAGCGTGCTGCCCAGCCCCGAGATCGGCAGCGACGACATCAACTCGCTGGGGATAAGTCGTTCAAACGCACTTATCCCACGCTGTTGCCGGCGGTCGTGACCGATTGATCAGCCCGCCACCGCCGCCCGCCCCAAGGCCGGGTCGTCGGTGAAGAAGCCGTCCACCCCGGCCGCGATGAAGCTGCGTGCTTCAGCGATGGCGCCGGTTTCATGACGGGCGTTCTCGCCCGCGTCACTGCGGAAGTTGGCGGCCATGAAACGGTTTTCCGGGCGCAAGGTCCAGGTGTGGACCTGCAGGCCGGCGGCGTGCGCATCGGCGGTCAGCCGTGTGGGCGGCAGCTGGCGCTGGGCGGCATCCCAGTTGATGAGCAGGCGCGTCGGCGGCGCAAAGATGTCGGCATAGGCTGCCATCGCCTGCAGGCCCTCCGCGGTGCACAGGCTGCCGAAGGCCACCGGCTTGCCAGCGGCCACGCTGTCGGCCGTAGCCTGGTTCGGCGCCCCCACCAACTGCATCAGTCGCAAGCCGGCGCGACGCCCCAACTGCTGCCGCAGGACCTTCAGGTTCGCCACCTCGAAGGACTGCACGATCAAGGGCTGGCTGCGCGTGTGGTGGTGGGCCTGCACGGTCTGCACGAAACGGTCTTCCAGCGGCAGGCCGATGGCCGCGTGATAGGTCGAATGCTTCAGCTCGGGCACCAGACCGATGGCGCGGCCGACGGTGGCCGATTGCGCGGCCACGAAGGCAATGACTTCCTCGAAGGTCGGCACCTGATACTGGCCGTCGTAGGCGGTGTTGGCCGGGCGGATCGTCGGGATACGTTCGACGGCGCGCAGGCGCTTCAGCTCGAGCAGGGTGAAGTCCTCGACGAACCAGCCTTCCTCGGCCTGGCCGGCTATGGTCTTGCGCGTGCGGCGCGAGGTGAATGCCGCGTGCTGCGCCACGTCGGTGGTCTCGGTCAGGTTGTTCTCGTGACGCGCCACCAGCACGCCATCCTTGGTGCAGACCAGATCGGGTTCGATGAAGTCGGCACCGTCGCGTATGGCCAGGGCGTAAGACGCCAGCGTGTGTTCGGGCCGCAGCGCACAGGCGCCGCGGTGACCCAGCACCTCGACCTTGCGGCCGGGCTGTGCGGACTGCGCCCACACCTGTCCTGCGGCCAGCGCCCCGGCCGCGGCCAGTGCCAGTTGCAAGGCGGTGCGGCGTTGCAGGTCAGGTGCAGTCGGCATGGTCTGGCCTCAGAAAGCTGCGCTAAAGGTCAGGTAGCCCTGGCGCGGCGGGATGGGGTAGGTGTTGTACGTGGTGGTGGCGGAACCCACGAGCACGTTCAGGTCACCCTTGCGGTTGGCCAGGTTGCTGACCGTCAGCCGCAGTTTCGCATCCTTCAACAAGTCGCCGGTCAACATGGGCAGCTTGGCGTAGAGCGACAGGTTGGTCAGGAAGTAGCTGCCCACCTGCTGGTCGTTGGTGTAGGTGGCGTAGCGCTTGCCCACGTAGTCGCCGATCAGCTGCGCTTCCACCAGACCCAAGGGCACGCTCAGCACGAACTTCTCCAGCCACTGCGGGCTGCCCGGCACCTGCTTGCCCTGGGTGGCCACGGTGGCGCCAGTGGCGCCGCTCTGGTAGTCGTTGCTGTAGGTCGAGCGGTTGTAGGACAGGGCGTTGTAGAAGCTCACGCCGCCTTTGAAGCGCAGCGTGCCGCTGAAGTCGATGCCGTCGGTGCGCACATTGCCGACGTTGGCCAGGATCGGGTTGCCCGGGTTGATGGAACTGATGACGGGCGTCGACGAGATCTGCAGCAGGCGGTTGCGGAAGTCCACATGGTAGACGCTGAGCTGGCCATTGACGTCGGTGATGATGCCGCCGCCCTGGCGCTTGACGCGGTAGCCGGCTTCGTAGGTCACCGAGGTCTCGGGTTGCGCACTGGCCTTGAACAGGTCGAATCCGGCCTGGCTGCTCAAGCTCCACGGCGACAAGCCACCGGCGCCATAGGTGACGAACTGGCGCAGGTTCTGCTGCACATTGGCGTAGGCCTGGTCTTGCGGCGTGGCGTCCCACACGGCGCCGAACTGCGGCAGGAACCAGCGCTTGGTGTTGATCTGGCCCTCGGGCAGCGCGGGTGAACCGCCGGTGATGGAGCCGGCCTTCTGCTGCACGGGGAACAGGCCCTGTGCGAACTGCAGGCTGCTCTTGAAGCCGGCCTGCAAGGTCAGGTCGCGGCGCAGTTGCCAGGCGTCCTGCAGGTGGAACTGCACGACCTTGTTGTCAATCTCGCTGCCGTACTGCGTCATCAAGGCCTGGCCGGTGGGCTGGTCGTAGGGCGTGGTCGGGTTGTTGATGTCGAAGGCATACCAGCGGCGGTAGGCCGATGAGCGGTTCTGCTCGAGCCACAAGCCGGCTTGAACATGGTGGTCGCCCAGGTCGGCGTCGAGGCGGCTGAGCACGCCGCCGCGGTGGATGGCGTATTCGGTGGTGCGCAGCGCAACACCCGAATTGCCAAAGACCTGCTTCAGGTTCTGGCCCGGGAAATAGACGCCGAACAGGCCAGGCAAGCCCGCCACACCGATGGGCCCGGCCACCAGGCCGGCGCCCTTGTCGCGGTGGTAGTAGGCCTGGTTGGACCAGTTGACGTTCTCGCCCAGGCGCATGTCGTACTTCGCGTAGGTCAACCAGTCGGTGCGTTGCGCCGCGCTGTAGTAGTTGCGGTAGTTGTTGCCGTCGGCCGCCGGTGTGGCGCTGGTGGTGGGGTTCAGATAGGCCTGGTAGCCGGCCAGGTCGGGGTAGTAGAAAGGCCGCGTGGCAGGCTGGTAGGCTTCGGTCTTCGAACGCACGATCGAGTCCTCGTTGGGCTCGGTCTTGTCGTTGACGTTGAGGAAGACCGTCAGCTTGTCGCCCGACAGGTTCTTGGTGAACTTGGCATTGAGCTGTTGACCGCCCTGCTTGCCGCTGAAGTCCCAGGCGCGGGCGTCCTGCCGCATCAAGGACAGGTAGGCCGCATTGCCGTCACCGAAATTGCCGCTGTCGTAGCGGGCAAAGGTGCGCGACGTCGAATAGCTGCCCAGCGTCTGCTCCAGCAACACGCCGCGCTTGGCGCTAGGGTCGCTGCTGAAGGTCTCGATGGTGCCGCCCAGGTTGCTGGTGGAGGCCGTGGCCAGGTCGCCGGCGCCCGACGACAGCAGCACGCTGCGCACGTTCTCGCTGGTGATGGCACGCTGCGGCGACAGGCCGTTGTAGTTGCCGTACTGCTGGTCGCCCAGGGGAACGCCGTCCAGCGTGTAGCCGAGTTGCTGGGTACTGAAGCCGTGGATGAAGAGCGAGGCGTTCTGCTCGTTGTTGCCCCAGGGGTCGGCGGTCTGGTAGCTGACGCCGGGCAGGGTCTGCAGGGCCTTGATGGGGTTGGTGCCAGGCAGCAGGGCCTGCACTTCCAGCGCGGTCAGCGCGGTCGATGAACGCGTCCGCTTGTTCATCACCTGAACCTGCTGGGTCGCGGCTTGCGCAGCTGGATCGATCGGCTGGGCCTCCGTTGCGGGCGCATCGGCGGCCCAGGTGGAGCCTGCGTGCAACAGGCACATCGCGGCCGCGCCCACCCCATAAAGGGTCTGCAGTCGAAGGGATAGCGGTGTACGACGGAAAGTGGGAATCATGGGGGCCAGTTCGATTGTTGGGGGCTGGCCGCGCCAGGGACGAAGTCCTCCGTGCGCTTGCTCAGCTTTCGAACCGTATCCGCGCCGGATGACGCGGCTGTGAATCGCCCCCCGGTCGAACCGGCAGTATGGTCTTCTGGTTGTGTTCCCACACCTTGGGCACCTCGGTGCGCGGGAGGATGGGAAGCTCAAGCTCTGGCTTGCGGGCCGGAAACTTCGAAGTGTGAGACACCAATCGCCCGGACGCGCCCCGGGGCAGGGATCGCTTCAAACGCTTGCCAGACCGCCTTGTTCTGAGCCTGGAAGTCCTCGCACTGGCCTGCGGCAAGCTACTAGTGTGATTTAGAACCCCGCCGCGTGCCCGTCGCGGCGCGAGTCGCTGGCCGCCACATAGCCGTCTTCCAGGTCGTCGGACAGCTTCCAGATGAACTGGCCGCTGCCGTAGTCCATGTAGCTGTCGGCGGTGGGCTCGAAGCGGTGGCCCAGGGCTTTCAGGTCATTGACCAGTTGCGGCGCCATCGTCGATTCGAAATCGACGCTCAGCCCGGTGCCGACCTTCCAGCGCGGCGCGTCGCAGGCGGCCTGGGGTTGCTGGCGGTGCGTCAGGATGCGCACCAGGGTCTGCAGATGGCCTTGCGGCTGCATGTTGCCGCCCATCACGCCAAAGCTCATCTGTGGCTGGCCGTTCTTCGTTAGGAAGCCCGGGATGATGGTGTGGAACGGCCGCTTGCCGCCGGCCACGACGTTGGGATGCGTCTCGTCCAGTGTGAAGCCATGGCCGCGGTTCTGCAGGCTGACGCCAGTGCCCGGCACGACGATGCCGCTGCCGAAGCCCATGTAGTTGGACTGGATCAGGCTGATCATCATGCCGCTCTCGTCGGCGGCGGTCAGGTAGATCGTGCCGCCCTTGGGCGGCGTGCCATGCTGGCAGTCGATCGCCCGATTCGGGTCGATCAGCTTGGCGCGCTCGCTCAGGTAGCCGTCGCTCAGCAGGTCGGCCGCCGTCACCTCGGTCATGTGGCGCGCATCGGCGACCCAGCGGTAGGTGTCGGCAAAAGCCAGCTTCATGGCCTCGATCTGCAGGTGTTGCGACTGCACGCTGTCGACCGGGAAACGCCCCAGGTCGAGCTTGTCGAGCATGCCCAGGGCCATCAGCGCGGCGATGCCCTGGCCGTTGGGCGGAATCTCGTGCAGGGTGTGGCCGGCGAAATCCTTCTGGATAGTCGTGACCCACTCGGGCCGGTAGTTGGCCAGGTCGGACAGCGCCATGCTGCCGCCGTGGGCGGCGGAGTGCGCCACCAGCTTCTCGGCGATCTCGCCGCGGTAGAAGGCCTCGCCCTTGGTCAGCGCGATCTGGCGCAGCGTGGCGCCGGCGGCGGCCAGCACGAAACGTTCCCCCGGCTCGGGTGCGCGGCCGCGCGGCATGAAGGCCTCGGCAAAGCCCGGCAAGTCGTGCAGCAAGGGCGTGGCGCGGCGCCATTTGTCGGCGACGATGACGCCCACGCCATGGCCGCGCTCGGCCAACTCGATCGCCGGCGCCAGCAGGTCGGCAAAAGGCAGCTTGCCGAAGCGCTCGGACAGCGCCACCCAGCCCGCCACCGCGCCCGGCGTGGTGACGGTGTCCCAGCCGCGCATCGGCATCTTGTCGCCGTTGGCCGTGCCGTATTTCTTGCGGAAGTAGCCCGGGTTCCAGGCCGCCGGCGCCACGCCCGACGAGTTCAGGCCGTGCAGCGCCTTGCCGTCCCACAGGATCGCGAAGTTGTCGCTGCCCAGGCCGTTGGACACCGGCTCGACGATGGTCAGCGCGGCGGCCGCGGCGATCGCCGCATCCACCGCGTTGCCGCCTTGTTGCAGCATGCGCAGTCCCGCTTGCGAGGCCAGGGCCTGCGAGGTGGCGACGACGTTGCGCGCCATCAGCGGGCTGCGGATCGTCGGGTAGGGGTTGTTCCAGTCGAATGTCATGGTCGTGTCTCGCGGTTGAGTCGTGATTGTCAGCGCTGGCGCGGGTCCAGCGCATCGCGCAGCCCGTCGCCCAGCAGGTTGAAGGACAGCACCAGCGCGAAGATCGCCAGCCCCGGCCAGACGGCCATCCAGGGGGCGTTGTCGACGAAGTTCTTCGCGGTGTTGAGCATGCTGCCCCAGCTCGGCGCCGGCGGCTGCTGGCCCAGTCCGAGGAAGGACAGGCTGGCCTCGGCGATCACGGCGGAAGCGATCGCCAGCGTGGCCTGCACCACCAGCGGTGCGGTGATGTTGGGCAGCACATGGCGCAGCGCGATGCGCAGCGGTGGGTTGCCCACCGCGCGCGCGGCCTCGACGAAGTCCTCGACCTTGATGTTGAGCACCTGCGCCCTTGTCAGCCGGACGAAGATCGGGGTGGCCGAGACGCCGATCGCGATCATCGCGTTGGTCAGGCTGGGGCCCAGGAAGGCGGCCAGCGCGATCGCCAGGATCAGGAAGGGGCAGGCCAGGAAGGCGTCGGTGATGCGCGAGATCAGGCCGTCGACAAAGCCGCCCAGGAAGCCGGCGGCCAGGCCGATAGGCACGCCCAGCGCCAGCGAGATCGCCACCGACACCAGGCCGGCCAGCAGCGAGGCTCTGGTGCCCCAGATCACGCGCGACAGCACGTCGCGGCCGATCTCGTCGGTGCCGAACCAATGGTCGGCGCTGGGGGCTTTGCGGATCGAGCCCCAACTGGTGGCGATAGGGTCTTGCGGCGCGATCCAGGGCGCGAAAAGCGCCAGCGCGATGAACAGCAGCACCACCGCGCCGCCGATCAAGGCGCCGCGGCGGCGCCGCAGCCGGCGCGCGGCGCGGCGCCAGGGGCCGGCCTCGGCGGCAGGCGCGGTGGCGGGTGTGGTGAGCAGGACTGCTGACATGGTGGGGGTGCCGGGTTCAGTGCCGCAGGCGCGGGTTGACTGCAAAGTAAGCCAGATCGGCCAGCAGGTTGAGCGTGATGTAGGCGCTGGCGGTGACCAGCACGACGCCTTGCACCACCGCGTAGTCGCGGTTGAAGACCGAATCGACGATCAGCTTGCCAAAACCCGGGATGGTGAACACCTGCTCGGTCAGCACCGCGCCCGACAGCAGCGTGCCCAGCTCCAGTGCGCCCAGCGTGATGATGGGGGTCAGCGCATTGCGCAGCGCATGCTTGAGCACGACGGTGCGCTCGCTCAGGCCCTTGGCGCGGGCGGTGCGCACATAGTCGCTGGCCAGCACCTGCAGCATCGCGCTGCGGGTGTGGCGCATCAGCACCGCGGCGATCGCGTTGCCCAGCACGAAGGCCGGCATGATCATCGCGCGCAGGTTGGCGCCCAGATCCTCGAAGGGGCTGACATAGCCCGAGGCCGGCAGCCAGCCCAGTTGCACCGAGAACAGCAGGATCATCAGGATGCCTAGCCAGAAGTTGGGCGTCGACAAGCCCCAGAGCGCGAACAGGTTGGCGCCATAGTCCCAGGCTGTGCCGCGGCCCACCGCCGAGACGATGCCGGCCGGGATGCCTATGGTCAGCGCGATGGCGAAGGCCAGCAGCGCCAGCTCGACCGTGACCGGCAGTTTCTGCGCGATCAGTTCGAGCACCGGCTGCTGGGTGCGCACCGACTCACCCAGGTCGCCGTGCAGCACGCCGCCCACCCAATGCGCATAGCGCAGCGGCAGCGGCTCGTCCAGGTGCAGCTTGGCGCGCAGGTAGGCCACGACGGTCGGGTCCTGGTCTTCGCCGGCCAGGATCTTGGCCGGGTCGCCGGGCAGCAGTTGCTGCAGGCCGAAGATCAGCATCGAGACGAAGAGCAGCGTCGGTGCGATGCTCAGCAGGCGTTTGACGAGGTAGTCGAGCATCGCGCGGATCGCTGGGGGTTCAGGGTGCCAATTTCAGGCCGGTCACGCGCAGCAGGCCGTCGGGCACGTTGCGCACGCCGGACAGCTTGGCGTTGTAGGCCCAGAGCCAGTTGCGGTGGTACAGGTAGATGATCGGGCGCTCTTTCAGCACCTTTGCAGCGATCTGCTCGAACACCTTTTTGCGCTCGGCCGGGTCACGTAGCGCGCGCGACTGGGCCAGCAGCTTGTCGGTCTCGGCGTCGCAGTAGCCGGCGTAGTTCAGCGGCTGCTTGCAGCCGTGGAAGCTGAACAGGTTGCCGTCAGGGTCGGCGCGGCCGCTCCAGGCCAGCAGATAGGCTTCGAAATCGCCCTTGTCGGCCATGTTCAGCGAGGTCGCGAACTCGGCGGCCTGGATCTTGACGTCGAAGCCGGCCTCGCGCGACATGGCTTGGACCACCAGGGCCAGGCGCTGCGCGTCCGAGGTGGTGGGCGTGACCAGCGTGAAGCTGGGGTTGGGCACGCCGGCTTCCTTGAGCAGCGCCTTGGCGCGTGCGATGTCGCGTTTGGGCATGGGCATGTTCTTGGCGTAGAAGCTATTGCCCGGCGCGACCCATTGGTTGCCCAACTGGGCCTCGTTGTCCATCACCACCTGGGCCAGGCCCTGGCGGTCCAGCGACAGCTCGAAGGCCTCGCGCACCCGGGCGTCGCGGCCCAGCGGGTTCTTCTGCGCCAACTCGCTCTTGCCGACGTTGATCGTGATGCCCTGGTAGCCGATCTCGGTGATGCGCGAGGTCTTGAGCTTCTTGTCGGACTGCAGCTTCTCCATGTCGCTGGAGGCCACCCGCTCGGCGAAGTCGAGCTGGCCGGACTTCAGGTTGGCCAGCCGCACCGTGGCGTCAGGAATCGGCGTGTAGACCACTTTGTCGAAATGCACCGCGTCCTTGTTCCAGTAGGCCGGGAAGCGCTCGAACACCATCCGGTCCTGGGCCACGCGCTCGACGAACTTGAACGGCCCGGAGCAGATCGGCCTGGCGCCGAACTTGTCACCGGCGGCCAGCGCGGCCTTGGGCGAGACCATCATGCCGGCGCGGTCGGCCAGCTGGGCCAGCAGCGGCGAGAACGGCGCCGACAGGTTCAGGCGCACCGTTGCGGCGTCGACCACGTCGACGCTGGCCACCGGCGCCAGCTCACCGCGGCGGTTAGACCCCGGCAGGGTCTTGTGGCGTTCGAGGTTGAACTTGACCGCCGCGGCGTCGAACTTTTCGCCGTCGTGGAAGGTGACGCCGGGCCGCAGCTTTAGCGTCAGCGTCTTGCTGTCGGCCGACCATTCGTAGGCGGTGGCGAGCTGCGGCTGTATCGCCAGCTTCTCGTCGATGTCGAAGAGCTTGTCGCAGAGCGCGGCGAACACCACCCGGCCGACGAAGCTGCGCGCCAGCGTCGGGTCGAGCACATCGGGGTCTTCGGCCAGGCCGATGCGCAGGGTCTGCGCGGGGGCGACCAGCGGGGCCAGCGCCAGCAGCAAGCTGGCCAGGGCGGGCCAGAGTTTTCGGGTTGGGGATGTCATGGTATGAACTCCTGGGTGAGCAAGGTGGGGCGGCAACGCATCAGCGCAGGGTGGGCGCCCGGCTGACGAAGGCCGACTGCAGGCGCGCCAGCCGCTGACTGGCCGGCGTCGGCGGTGGTGCTTCAGGCAAGCGGGCCGGGGGTGGCAGTTCGCGCCAGAAATGGCAGGCGACGGCTTGCGCCGGCAGGCCGTCGGGCTGGTCGCCGGTGTCTTCGAGCCGCGGCGCTTGCTGCGCGCACAGCGCGCGGGCGTGCGGGCAGCGGGTGTGGAAATGGCATCCCGGCGGCGGATTGACGGGGCTGGGCACGTCACCGGCCAGCAGCACGCGCTGTCTTTGCAGTCCGGGCTCGGGCAAGGGGATCGCCGACAGCAAGGCCTGGGTATAGGGATGGCGCGGCGTGTTGAACAGCGCGTCCTTGCTGCCGATCTCGACGATGCGGCCCAGGTACATCACCGCAATCCGCGACGCGATGTGCTTGACCACCGCCAGGTCGTGGGCGATGAACAGGTAGGCGATGCCGAACTGGCGCTGCAAGTCCTGCAGCAGGTTGACGACTTGCGCCTGCACCGAGACGTCCAGCGCCGACACCGCCTCGTCGCAGACGATCAGCCGCGGCTCGCCGGCCAGCGCGCGGGCGATGCCTATGCGCTGGCGCTGGCCGCCCGAGAACTCATGCGGGTAGCGCTGGCCATGCTCGGGCGCCAGCCCGACGGTGTGCAGCAGTTCGGCCACCCGCTCGCGCTGGCGCCCGACATGCAGGCGGTGCAGCATCAGCGGCTCGGTCAGGGTCTGGCCCACCGTCATGCGTGGATTGAGCGACGAGTACGGGTCCTGGAAGATGATCTGCAGGTCGCGCCGGCGGGCGCGCAGCGCGCCGGCGTCCAGCGTGCCCAGGTCCTGGCCGGCGAATCGCACCGTGCCGGCGCTGGGTGTTATCAGCCGCAGCACCAGCCGGCCCAGCGTCGACTTGCCGCAGCCCGATTCGCCGACCACGCCCAGGGTCTCGCCGGCCGACAGCGTGAAGGCGACGCCGTCGACCGCCCGCACCGCGCCGCCCCCCCGTCCGAACAGGCCACGGCGCAGCGGGAAATGCTTGACCAGGCCGTCGACCTGCAACAAAGCCTCGGGGCGGTTCATGCCGCAACGCCTTCAGGCCAGGCGGCGCCGGCTGGCATCAACACCGCCGGATCGAGCGGCGCCTTCCAGCAGGCCGACAGGTGCTGCTCACCGACCGACCGCAGTTCGGGCGCGGCCGCGCGGCACTGCGCATCGGCGAACGGGCAACGCTCGGCAAAGCTGCAGCCCGCGGGCCGGCGCAGGGGGCTGGGCACCTGACCTTCGATAGACGCCAGCCGCTGGCGCTGGCCGTCGAGCCGGGGGATGGACCCCAGCAGCCCGACGGTGTAGGGATGCTGCGGGGTGTCGAACAAGGCCTGCACTGGCGCGCGCTCGACCACCCGGCCGGCATACATCACCAGCACCTCGTCGGCCACCTCGGCCACCACGCCCAGGTCGTGCGTGATCAGGATGATCGCGGTGCCGGTCTCGCGCTGCAGGCTGCGCATCAGCGCCAGGATCTGCGCCTGTATCGTCACATCGAGCGCGGTGGTCGGCTCGTCGGCGATCAGCAATCGGGGCTCGCAGGCCAGCGCCATCGCGATCATCGCGCGCTGGCGCATGCCGCCCGACAGCTTGTGCGGGTGCTCGCTAAAGCGCTGCTCGGGCGCGGGCATGCGCACCTTGCGCAGCATCGCGATCGCGCGCTCGGTCGCCTGGGCCCGGTTGATCCGCCGGTGCCGCAGCAGGCCTTCGACGATCTGTTCGCCGATCGTGAACGCGGGGTTCAACGACGACATCGGCTCCTGGAAGATCATCGCCAGGGCGTTGCCGCGCAAGTCCTGCAAGGCCGCCTCGGGCGCGCCGACCAGTTCCATGCCCTCGAAGCGTATCGATCCACCGACGATGCGCCCCGGCGGATTCGGCACCAGGCCCATGATGGACAGCGAGGTCACGGACTTGCCGCAACCCGATTCGCCGACGATGGCCAGCGTGCGGCCGGCCTCGACCGAGAAGCTCACGCCGTCGACCGCCGGGAACTCACCGTCGTCGGTGCGGAAATGGGTGCGCAGGTCGCGCACCTCGAGCAGGGCGGTCATCGCGTGGCTTCGCCGGGTTGGCAGGATGGTCCAAGCAGATCGGCATGGAAGCGCGCGATGCGGGCCTCGATCTGGTCGCGGTCGGTCAGGCCCACCGGGTCGTGGCGGCCGGCCAGGCAGGCCATGAAGGGCTGGCTGCGCTGCAGGCTGACCTGGTGCAGGCGCTGCAATTCGGTGATGGGGTCAAGATGGTCGTCGACCCGCAGGTCGAGTTGCAGCCAGTCCTCGTCGGCCTGGATGCGCAGCGCGGCGGCCTGCTTGCCGCGCTTGTCGCCACCGGCCGCTTCGCCCGCGGCCATCGCCGCCAGCAAGCGCTCGGCCAGCGGCAGGCCGGCGGCCGACCGGTAGGCGTCGGCCGTTGCCGCCAGCACCTGCGGGCCGGCCAGCATGTTGCCGGCGACGCTGAAATCGTCGAACAACTGGTGGCCGCACCAAGCTACGCAGGCCGCGCCGGTGTGCGCCGCGCCCGGGCCGGCAGCCGGCAGCAGGTGCACCTGCCGGTGCTCGCGCCCCGCGTCGCCGGCGATCAGTGTGGCCAGCGCCTCGGCCGCCGGCTGCCCCGCGGCCAGCAGCGCCAGGCCGGCCGGTCCGTACAGCGGGTTCATCAGCGCCTGGGTGGCCAGCGCGCCCACGCCGCGCTGGCTGTGCAGGCAGAGCGCGCCGACGGCGAAGAAGCGGCTGGCGATTGCCATCCCGAATCGCCCTTGGGCGTCGCGCGCCAGGATGGACCAGGTCATCGCGTCAGCCTGTCGTGAGCCCGGCGCGGGGTGCAGGGCGGCGGGCCGGCAGGCGGCGGGGCGGGTGGTGGGCGGTCATGGCAAGTCCTGGGGCTGGCGTGAGGGCGACGATCGGTCAGAGTTGAACACAGAGCCAGCGCATGCAATTGCCGTGCCGGCGACGCCTTGTGCCGTCGGGGTGTCGATGGGGGCCGTACCCGGCATCGCTGCCCAGGCCTGGGGCTGCAACTGGAGAAGTTCTTTAAAAAAGTATAGTGAGCGAATGATGCAAAAAGTGCTCAAATTTGTGCGCTGGCTGGTCTTGTTCACGACCCTGGCCGGACCTGCGCTGGCGCAGGACCTGGTGTGCGAGCGCGCCTACCTGGAAGACGCGGCGGGGGTCTTGACCGTCGATCAAGCCCGAAGCGCCGACTTCCAGCCCATGGCCCCGTTCTTGAGTCTTTTGGTGACCGATTCGGTGATCTGGGTCAAGCTGACGCTCGACCTTCCGCCGGCCTTCGGTCCGGTCGACCTGCGGCTGTCGCCCACGACGCTGGACGATGTGCGCCTGTATGTCCAGGCCGTGGACGCGGACCGCCCGCTCGGCCCGATCAGCCTGGTCGAAAGATCGGCCCAGGTCCGGACCCGGCTCGACCTGCCCGCGGGCCGATCCACGCTGTACCTGCGCGTCAAGACGGCCGGCTTGATGGTGATGTCGGCCCGGGTAGTGGGTGCGGCAGATTCGAACTTGCAGGACCGTGTCAATGACCGCCTCCAGGGCGGTCTGACGGTTTTCGTGCTGACGGCATTTGCGTTCTTGATCTGGATCTGGGTAAAAAACAGGGAGTATTTGTTTCTGTTCTTTGGCCTCCACTTGCTGGTCCTGTTGTGCCAGTATTACCTTTATTTTGATATTTTTCCCGGCCTGCCGGCGCTGGATGCCGAGGCCGATAAATATGTTGTTCGACTTGCCAACCTGTTCACGGTTGCCAGCGCCAGCGGGACGGTTCTGGCAGGGGCCATCCGCTTCGGGGCGAAGCCGTGGTTCTTGAGATTGGTGAAGTTTTTTGCGGCACTATTCGTCCTGCTGCTCGGCGTCTTTCTTGTTTCGGGCGTCGTCGGCTTGGTTTCCTATGGCATACTTTTCGGTTCGGCTTACACTTTTGTTGGCCAAATTATCTTGGCGATCTACTTCGTGCGGCGCTATAGAAATG
>CANGHK010000032.1 GCA_947453625.1 Burkholderiales bacterium | reverse complement strand
CATTGATCGACGTGTAAAGTGAGATGCCGACGTTTGCTACGAAAAGGTGTCTGGTCTCTCTTAAGGACAGTAGAATTTTGCGCGCCATGTGCATGGCATCGGAATTGATGGTGGAACTTGCCGTGGGTAAGCGACTGAACGACAGTCGGGCAATGCCCATGGCCGTCGCGCCCAGCGCCAGATTGCCAATCGAGTTGATAGCGACAGCGGCGGTCAGGTCCTCAGGGTTGGAAACGCAAAGGTACAGGCCGGCGAAAGAAATCAGTTTCCATGTGGCGCTCGCCAAGGTGTACGCGACGAATTTCTTCCGCGCGATAAAATACCATGTCGGATTAATGCTTGAGCCCAAGATGAAGGCATATGCTGCCGCCGCGGCGGAACTTGTGATGGTGCTGTCGCTGTAGAGGTTGATCGCGAGCAGATAAATTGGAAAGGCGACCATGCAAAGAAATAATTTTGCAAAAATTATGATATTGAATTGCTCGCGCGCGTCTTCTTCGTTCTGGCTTGCTGCAACTACACGCACGCCATGGATGGCGTAGCCGAATTCCGTCAATACCTGCGTCAATGCGATAAGCCCAAACAGAACTGAATAAGACCCGAATACTGCCGTGCCCAGCGTACGCACGAGCAAGGGCAGCGTCAGCAGAGGAAACAGAAAGTTTATCCCTTGACAGATTGTCAACAACCCAACCATGCGTCGATAAGACGCCAACTTCGATTCCATCAGGCGGCGCACCCGGGCTTGGGTAACGGCGTCGAATTCAAGGCACGCTGCAGGTGCGACTCGACGAGGCGTGCTGCCTGGGTTTCATCTGGGAATCCCGCAACTAGAGCCAGGCCCGATTTTCGGCGCCGATTCAATTCTTCCGAATCACTGAGTGCCCTGACAATGGCCTTGGCGATGTCAACCGGATCGGGGCCGGCCAGGATTGCCGTGGCATGGTTTCCGCCATAATTCAACTCGGCTTTCTCGGTGGCAAGGTCGACGACAGGCAATCCGCAAGCCATCATTTCGTATGGAACAAGGCTCGGGTTTGTCGTCGAGAAGCACACGCCGAGTGAAGCCGTGTTGTAGATCTCTGCAAGCGCGGCCAGCGTCTTGACGAATTTCAGTTTTTTGTTTTTGAAGTCGAGCGAATATTTTTCAATCTCCGGGGAGCCGTAGAGGATAACCTCCAGCTCAGGGATATTTTTGGCAGCAATGGTCAATGCCTGCACTCCGATGCTAAAGCAGCGTCGAGGCATTTCCGGTTTGGCGAAGAAAACAATCTGTTTCGGATGCCTTCGATGGTTGGTAATATTGTATATGCTGGTATCCACCGGAAATTTGAAATGTCCGACCCTGCCGCAGTGGCGCTCCTTGATCAGCGCAGCGATCCATTCGCCGGAGCAGATGTGATAAAAATCGTTGTTGTAGGTTTGGGCGGCAAGCAGGTACTCCGAACCCATGGGGTAGAACATCGGTTCATAGTCTTGGACAAAATAAGCCAACGCCTGGGCTTTGGACTTGTGTTTCAAGCATGTCTCTACGGTCGTCCAATGCGTTGCCACCAGAATACCGGTTTCACCAATTTCTCCCCTGTAGCGTTCTATCGGACCTGCGATCGGATAGAAATTGTCGTGCACAGCTGTGCGCAAGTCCTGGTCCCCGATTATCGCGTCGGTCACATAGATACTGACCTTGTGTCCAAAAGTTTCGAGGTGGTAGCACATACGAAAAATATTGCGATGACCACCACCCTTGGGTAGGAATCCACCGACCACCCATGTGATGTGCATGCGCCGACACATCGGGAAGTCGAATGCGCTTGCCTGTCGAATCACTGGGCTGCTGTGATACCCGTCCGAAACGGTTTTTTGTGTCTCATCCGAAGGTCCCGCCGGCCGCCCCAGCGCCTTGCGAAGTGCAACATCCCGGCCTAGTTGAGAATTGGTAACTCGAAGCCTTTCTTTAGCTGCCCATGTGCGTTGGTAGAGATTTCTGCAGTAACGCTTGACCCTGAGCGCGGCGCCGAGCAGCCCGCGTTCGGTTTCCGAAAGTTGCTGGCGCAGGTATTCAACCTGATTTTTGGCATGCACCAGTTTCTCTGCGTCGGTTGGCATGGTGATTATTTGCTGTGTTGACAGTGGCTTACGCCTATTGGACGCGTTTTTCACGAATGCAGGTATCAGTCTGGTATTAGAGGATTGGAATCCTGGCCCTCTAAATTTTTGATTGCTGATGTGCTCCCGCACTCCAATAAATCAAGGGTTGATCGGGGGTGTCGCCAGTTTTATAAAATATTTCCGCTCGTCAGCGTTCTTTGTCTTGATAATTGATGTACGCCGATAATTCCAATTTTTTGAATATTTAAATAGCACCCTTCAATTCCCGATAATTTTTAATTATGTCGAAGCCAAAACATCCCGCCGATGTAGTTTATTTGTGTGTTGGCTTTTCGATGAAATTATTTATATATATTATTTTGATTTGGCACTGACACCGTTCAATATTGCACTGAATGGCGCATATTTTTTATTGTCGTTTGGGCGGGCTGAAAGCTGGCATATCGATTCATGCCATGGACGAAGCCAAAATCAGCGCCACAGCGGACATTTTCATGAACTCCTCGCATTTCCGCGTGGAACCGGCATGGCAACGCTGCCGCAGATGTTGCCCCGGGCGAGGGCTGTACTGCTGAGTCAAGGCTGGTCGAAGCCATGATTCAGTCTCGTGCACAGCCATGGATAGTCGCGGCTATGCAATTTAAGGTCGTATCCTGTGCCACCGCTTCGACGGTGCTCGGGAGCGGGATCAGCGGCGCGATCATGGCCGTGTCTCTGCGGACTTGGTTGTGCCATCCACCTCAGCTCTCAAGGCCGCGATAGCACTCTGCAACTGTTCGAACTCGGCTTCCTTGCGGGCTAGAAATTGACGTGTCAAACGCAATTTTTCGCCCAGCCCGGCGGGTGTCAGCAGGTAGGCATAGGCCAGCTTGTTGCCGTTGCGCCTGAAGTTGCGCACCTTCACCAAGCCTCGGTCCAGCAGCGCATGCAGCACGTAATGGGTCTTGCCCAAACTCAGGCCCAGTGCTTGCGAGAGCTCTCGCTGCGATAACTCGGGTTGTTCGTTCAGCAGGCGCAGCAAAGCCAACTGCGATACATCCTGGCTTGACTGCTCGGGCAAGATGGCCGGTGTCTGCGATGCCTGTTCAACCATTGAACGCAAAGTTTACAGAGGGTCACTCGCGTCATCAACGGGCAGAGTGTGACCGAATGCAAGCCCCAGGTACTTTGGGGTGTATCCAGGTCAATGAGGCTGTATTTTTTGGGGTGCCCGACCTGCATCGGTATCAGGGCACTTCGCCGCACCAGCGATGACCATCGGCCTCATCGCGAACCGGTCAAGCGGTTGCGGATCGGTTGGGGTCAGTTGGTGCCGCAATCGTCCTGCGCATGGCGTAGCGCACCAGCACAAACGCTATCAGGGCCAACGCCACGGCCAACGTGGTGGTCAGGGCAATTAGCGCGCGCTTGGGCTTGCTCTTTTTCTCGGGCGGCGTGGCCGTATCCACCACCTGGATCAACGCGCCCTCGCGGCTTTCGTCAGCGCGCGCCAGTTCGAACTGACGCGCGTACAGTTCGAACAGTGTTTCCTGATATTTGAACTCGCGGTATCGGCCGACATAGTCGGGGCCTCCAGACGTGTCTGAGGCCATTTCCGCTCTTGCCATTTGTTCGCGCAAGGCGGCCAATGTGGTTTGCTGCTGCCTGATTTCAGGTGTCCCGTCGGCGAGGGTGCCACGCAAGACTTGCAAACGCATTTCGGCAGCAGTGGTCTCGGCCTTGACCCGGGCATAGGCTTCAGCCGCTGCCTTGGGTTCGGCTTTCAATGCGCCAGCATTGAAGCCACTGCTTTGCAAGGCCTGTTGGGCCAGCACCAACTTGTCCCGGCTTTGTTGCAATTGGCGTTCGAAGAATGCCCGGCGCTGTTGCGCCTCGGTCACCGCCAGCGTGCCGGTCATGCTGCGCAGTTCGTCGACATAGCGGTTGGCGATATCGGCAGCGCGTTGCGGGCTTTGGTCGTCCACTTCAACGGTGATCAGGCCGTCCTTCTTGCCTAGCGCAATGCGCACGTTGCTTGCCAAACTCTTGCGGGCGTCGACTCGAAATTTCTCCTCGTAGGCCTCCATCAACTTGAACTGCTCGATGAGACGGTCAGACACCGTCACGCTTTGCATCAGCGCCACATAGCGCTCTCCGGGGCTGCCGAGGCCTGCGCCGCCGCCAGCCAGGCCGGCCAATGATCCCAACGAGGCCAGTGCAGTCGCCGCGCTGCTCTGCGCCTGCTGCGGCGGCATGAAGGTGGTGACGGCCGTGAAGGTGGGAGCGATGAGGTAGGTGACGCCCAAGGCCAGCAATCCCGCAGCCAAGGGGCCGATCGTCAACAACTTGAGGTGTGCGCGAAGCGCGACCCAAATCTCGCCCAAGCTCATGCCGGTGTCGTCGTCCTCAGCCAGGTCGTTGTGGCGGGTATCTTGGATTCTGGTCATGAATGCTGGCTCAAAACCCGGTGGCGGTCTTCAGCCCCGCCAAGCCTACAGCCAGCTGGAAGAATATCTGGGTCCAGTCGCGGGCGCTTTGGATGAAGGTGGTCTTGTTCATTTCTTCCGGCACGAAGATCGTGTCGCCCGGCTCTGTCTGCAGGCTGCTCAAGCCGTCTTTCCTGTTGAACCAACCGCTGCCCTGCAGGTTGCTGACCACGCTGCCATTGGCCCGCACCACGAATATGCTGCCCTCGTCGGCGCCGCGCGTGGGCCCGCCGGCCAGCCGCAGGAAGTCGTTGACCCCGCGCCCGGGTGCGAACAGGTAGGCGCCGGTGTTGAAGACGCTGCCGAACACGCCCACCGTGGTGGGGCGCGGCGGCACATAGAGGCGGTCGCCGTCCTCCAGCGCCAGTTCAGGCAATTCGCCGCCCTGCGGCGGCAGTTGCAGCACGATCCGGCCGGTCGGCTTGACGGTGCGCAGGCGATCGATCAGTCGGCTGGTCGCCTGCGCGCTGGCTGCTTGCCCTGCCAGGTCCTCGGCGGTGGTGGTGCGCGTCGTGAAGGCCGCCCGCGTCATGTCAGTCTCCATGTCGCGCAGCGCCCGGTCGAAGTTCTGCTGTTGGGTGTTTCTCACACTCTCGCGTGAGAAGTCGGTGCCAAACAAATAGGCCGCCGGGGTCAACCCGCCGGCCTGGCGCAATGCGTCGACCAGGCTGCTCTCAGGCGGCATCACATACTCGCCTGGCCTGACCACTTCGCCCTCGATCCGCACGCGCTTGTTCTGCCGCTGTATCGGCAGCAGCACGCTGATCGCGTTGAGCGCGCGGATCACGTCGCCCGTGTGCAACTCGGCCTTGACTGCTGCTGGCAGTTCGAGTTGGGTCACACGCAGCGTGGAACGCTCGTCCAGCCGTTCGACGGCCAGTCTCGTGGTGTCTGCCACCGGCGCAAAGCCGCCCGCCATGCGCAACAGGTCGTCCACGGTTTCACCCGGCTTGAGCTCGAAGACCGCGGGCCGGTTGACGCTGCCGATCAAGGCGACCTGAGGGCCGATGGGGCCGACCAGGATCACGTCTTCGGCCTGCACCAGTCGGTCGGCTTCTCGGTCGCCTTTGAGCAGCAGGTCGTAGAGGTCGAAGCTGGCCACCAGTTCGCGGCCGCGGCGCAATTGCACGTTCCGAAAGCTGCCCGCAGATGACGGCCCACCCGCGCGCATCAGCGTCTGCGCCAGGGTCGACAGGCTGCTGACCACCTGCACGCCGGGGCGCTGCACGAAACCGGTGACATACACCCGCAGGCCGCGCAACTGCCCCAGTGAGACGCTGAGCTGGAAGTTCTTGAACACCATCGCCACGCGGCGGCTGATCACCTCGGGCAACTCGGCATAACGCACGCCCGAGACCATGATCGGCCCGACGCGCGGCACGTTGATTCGGCCCGATCGGTCCACTTGCAGCCGCAGGTCGGCGTCCACCGACCCCCACAGCGTCAGCACCAGTTCGTCGCCGGCTTGCAGCAGGTAATCCGGTGGCACGATCGGGCTGTAGTCGGGGGCGGACATCGCTGCGGCGGGGCCGGTCATCAAGTCCGAGCCGAAGCGTCTGATTTCAGACTGGTTCGGACCCGGAGCGCCGACCAGTCCCTGGACATAGGCCTCGAACTCGCCGGGTTTGTACGCCGGCGTCCCTTGAGTCTGGCCGGTGTAGAGCGGCGGCGTGTCCTGCGCCGGCAAAGGGTTGGCAGGTGCCGTCTGGCGCAAGCGAACCGGCCCACCTGGCGCAGCTGCAGGATCACCTTGTGCCGCAACGGCGGTCTGCATCAGGCTTTGGCTGTGGGCAGGCGGCCCGCCAATGAGCACGCATCCCATGACGACCATCAGGCCAAGTTGCTTGAAGCTTGAAGGGCGTACGACGCTGGAGATGGGATTCATGCCTGTTGGACTGTTGTGGGCCAATGTTTCGGGGCTGCGCGATCCAGACGTCAGAGCGAGCCCTGCGATCGTTGCACCATAAACATCAATGGATGACGATCATTATCGGTATGATTTTTCTGCCAGCCATGATGGGGTCGGTAGAATCCTTCTCCATGCCTGTACTGTTGATCGCCTTCGCGGTTTCGTTGGCCATCACGCTGCTGGTGGTGCGCCGCTCCAAGTCCCAGGGACACCACTTCAACGACCTCGACCTGTCGGGCCCGCAGAAATTCCACTCTGCGCCGGTGCCCCGGGTGGGTGGCATTGGCATCTTTGTCGGTGTGCTCGCCGGCGTTTCGGCGCTGTGGTGGCGCAAGCCCGAGCTTGCCGCGCCGGCACTGATGCTGGTGTTGTGCGCCGTGCCCGCTTTCGGCTCCGGGCTGACCGAGGATCTCACCAAGAGCCAAAGCCCGCGGCGGCGGCTGTTTTTCACGGCGATGTCGGCGGCCATTGCGGTTTTCGTGATCGATGGTGTGATCGAGCGCACTGCGATTCCCGGGCTGGACTGGGTGGTGTCGCATCCATGGGCCGCGGTCGTGGTCACCGTATTCGCGGTGACCGGCGTGGCCAATTCGATCAACATCATCGATGGCTTCAACGGGTTGGCTTCGATGTGTACGGTGCTGATCCTGATCAGTCTGTGCTATGTCGGTTTCCGGGTGGGTGACGATTTCATCGTCTGGGCCGCCGTGGCTGGCGCGGGCGCGGCGCTGGGCTTCTTTGTCTGGAATTTTCCATCGGGGTTGATCTTTCTGGGCGACGGCGGGGCCTACTTCCTGGGTTTTTACGTGGCTGAATTGGCGGTATTGCTGCTGCACCGCAACCCGTCGGTCTCACCGATGTTCCCCTTGTTGGTCTGCATCTACCCGGTGTTCGAGACGGTGTTCTCGATCTACCGCCGGGTGATGCTGCGCGATCAGCCCGCCGGCATGCCCGACGGCATCCACCTGCACTCGCTGATCTACCGCCGCGTCATGCGCTGGGCGGTGGGCAGGCATGGCCGGCGCTCGCAGACCCGGCGCAACTCGATGACCTCACCCTACCTGTGGATGCTGTGCATGCTGGCGATCGTCCCGGCGATGCTGTTCTGGGACAGCACGCCACTGCTGGTGGCCTCCATCCTGGTGTTCGGCGTCAGCTACACGGCGCTCTACTGGCGCATCGTGCGCTTCAAGTCGCCACGCTGGATGATCATCATGCGCTGAGCGGCGGCTGCTGGCCTGGCGTCAAGGCCGCGAAGTGAGGATGTTGCGTCGCGGCCAATGCCCGCTGCACATTCGCATCCGCCAAATCGCCGTGTCGAATGCCGGCCTGACGGCGCTCAATCATCCAACTGATGTTGCCACGCCGGGTGGGCGCGTCAGCCAGCTTTGTTGGACATGAACCACCCCGCCGCCGCCGCCAACCCAGATCGGATCTCATGGCTTGGCCGGTAGCCCAACAAATCCCGCGCCTTGGTCACGTCGGCGCGCGAGTGCCGCACATCGCCGGCGCGGAAATCCCGGTAGCCGGGCGCCGCCACCTGCAGCCCCGGTTTGACGGCAGTCAGCGCAGCGGCCAGCATCGAGTGCAGCCCGTTCAGATCGGTCTGGTCTCCCACCGCGACGTTGTAGATCTGGTTCACCGCCGCCGCGTCGGCCACCATCGCCGCCAGCAGGTTGGCCTGCACCGTGTTGGCGACGAAGCAGAAATCCCGGCTGGTCTTCCCGTCGCCGTTGATGGTGACGGCCTCGCCCTTGAGCATCGCCGCAGCCCATTTCGGGATCACCGCGGCGTAGGCGCCGTTGGGGTCCTGCCGCGGGCCGAAGACGTTGAAGTAGCGCAGCCCTATGGAGTCCAGGCCGTAGCTGCGGGCAAACACCTCGGCATACAACTCGTTGACGTACTTGGTCACGGCATAGGGCGACAGCGGCCGGCCTATCACGTCCTCCACCTTGGGCAGGCCGGGGTGGTCGCCGTAGGTCGAACTGCTGGCAGCATAGACGAAGCGGCGCACCCCGGCGTCGCGCGCGGCCACCAGCATGTTGAGGAAGCCGGTGACGTTGGCCGCGTTGGTCGTGATCGGGTCGGCGATCGAGCGTGGAACCGATCCCAGCGCAGCCTGGTGCAACACCCGGTCCACGCCGGCGCAGGCGCGTTGGCAGTCGGCCAACTGGCGGATGTCGCCTTCGATGAAGTCGAAGCGGGCCCAGGCTTGGTCGCCGACCAGACCGTGCACCGCGTCCAGGTTGTGCCGGTGTCCGGTGGCGAAGTTGTCCAGCCCGACCACGCGCTGGCCCAGGCCCAGCAGGGTTTCCAGCAGATGGCTGCCTATGAACCCGGCCACGCCGGTGACCAGCCAGGTCTGTGCTTGCGCTCGCAGTTGGTCTTGCACGACGCCATAGGCGGTTTGCCCCGGCGCGGCAGCATCAGGGGATTCAGGCATGGCGTGTCGGCTCGGCAGGGCGGTGGTCAAAACACCTCCGCGTCGGCCAGCAGCGGCGCGCTGGCATCCTTGGGCGCCAGCCTGGGCCGCAGGCCGGCCGGCCAGGCGATGGCTATGGCGGCGTCGTCCCAGCGGATCGCGCGCTCGCAATCCCGGGCGTAGTAGTCGGTGGTCTTGTAGAGGAAGCGGGTGCCGTCCTGCAGCGCCAGAAAGCCATGGGCAAAGCCTTCGGGGATCCACATCTGGCGCCGGTTGTCGGCGCTCAGCGTTTCGGCCACCCATTGACCGAAGGTGGGTGAGCCGCGCCGGATGTCGACCGCCACGTCCAGCGCCGCGCCTTGCACCACCCGCACCAGCTTGCCCTGCGGATGCGGCGGCAACTGGTAGTGCAGCCCGCGCAGCACGCCGACCTCGGAGCTCGACTCGTTGTCCTGCACGAAGGGCTTGGGGCTGGGCAGTCCCAGCGCGGTCAGACCGTCGGCAAAGCGCTGCTGGTTGAAGCTCTCCATGAACCAGCCCCGGTCGTCGCCGAACACCGCGGGCGCCAGGGTCACGACGCCGGGCAGCAGAGTGGGAATGAATTTCATGTTTTCTCGGTCGCTTGCGGCGGCAGGCAGATTCAGGGCAGGTTCAGGGCTTCACGCAGCATGCGGTCCACGCCGGCTTGCCAGGCGGGCAAGCGCAGGCCGAAGGTGTCACGCAGCTTGGCGGTGGCCAGCCGCGAGTTCAGCGGCCGCCGCGCCGGTGTGGGGTAGGCGCTTGTCGGGATGGCGTGTACGGCTTCTGGCCCGGCCTTGAGGACCACGCCATGCTGTTGCGCCCAGCCGATGACATGCCGTGCGTAGCCGCACCAGCTGACCTCGCCCGCCGCCGCGGCGTGGTAGCTGCCGCTGACCCTTGTGTCTGATGCGGCGCGGCGCAGCGCGTGGGCGGTGATGTCGGCCAGCAGGTCGGCGCCGGTGGGTGCGCCGATCTGGTCGTCTATCACGTTCAGGCGATCGCGCTCGGCGGCCAGGCGCAGCATAGTGCGGGCAAAGTTGCCGCCTCGCGCGGCATGCACCCAACTCGTGCGCAGTATCAGGTGGCGGCAGCCGCTGGCGCGTATCAGGTCTTCGCCCTCGAGTTTGGTGCGGCCGTAGACGCTCAGCGGTCCGGTCGGCGCGGCCTCGTCGCGCGGCAGGTTGCCGCTGCCGTCAAAGACGTAGTCGCTGCTGTAGTGAACCAGCCAGCCGCCCAGCTCGGCCATCACCTGGGCCAGCGCGCCGGGCGCTTCGGCGTTGATGCGACGCGCCAGATCGGGCTCGCTCTCGGCCTGGTCGACGGCGGTGTAGGCCCCGGCATTGACGACCACCGCGGGTTGCAGCGCGCGCACCGTGGCGGCCAGCCGACCTGGCTGCGCCAGGTCGCCGCACAGCGCCAGGCCATTGGAATCGGTCAGCGCGCGGGGCAGAGCGATCACCTCGCCCAGCGGGGCCAATGCCCGGCGCAACTCCCAGCCCACCTGGCCGTTCGGCCCCAGCAACACCATCTTCATGCGCAGATCCGGCTCCCGGCTGGGCGGCCCAACACCGCACCGCCCTATCCCGCGTACCCGGCGGGCACACAAGCGCAGGCATTTTAAGGACGGGTCAGGGTGCAATTCGGCGCGACATGCGGGAAAATCCCCGGAATTCTCCAACGCAGGGATAATACGCGGTTGATGACCCACACCACACCCACCGCCGATCCGGTTTTCGACGCTGCCGAACAGCAGGTTGCAGACGCCACCCCGCAACGCTTCGACACCCTGCCGCTCGACGCCAAACTGCTGCGCGCGGTGGCCGATTCGGGCTATACCGCGATGACGCCCATCCAGGCCAAGGCGATTCCGCTGGTGCTGGCCGGGCGCGACGTGATGGGTGCGGCGCAGACCGGCACCGGCAAGACCGCGGCGTTCTCGATCCCGCTGCTGCAGAAGATGATGAAGCACGAGACGGCGTCGATGTCGCCGGCGCGCCATCCTGTGCGTGCGCTGGTGCTCACCCCCACGCGCGAACTGGCCGACCAGGTGGCCAACAACGTCAAGACTTACGCCAAGCACACGCAGTTGCGCTCGATGGTGGTGTTCGGCGGCATCGACATGAAGCCGCAGACCGCCGAGCTGAAAAAAGGCGTCGAGGTGCTGATCGCCACGCCGGGGCGCTTGCTCGACCACATCGAGGCCAAGAACTGCGTGCTCAACCAGGTTGAATACGTCGTTCTCGACGAGGCCGACCGCATGCTCGACATTGGTTTCCTGCCGGACCTGCAGCGCATCCTGAGTTTCCTGCCCAAGGGCAATCGGCAAACGCTGCTGTTCTCGGCCACCTTCTCGCCCGAGATTCGCAAGCTGGCGCAGAGCTATCTGCAAGACCCGATCACGGTCGAGGTGGCGCGTGCCAACGCCACCGCCACCAATGTCGAGCAGCGCTTCTACGCCGCAGACGAAGACGACAAGCGCGCCGTGGTGCGCCAGCTGATCAAGACCCGCGGCCTGACCCAGGCCATCGTCTTTGTCAACTCCAAGCTCGGCGCGGCGCGTTTGGCGCGCTCTTTCGAGCGCGAGGGCATGAAGACCGCGGCGCTGCACGGTGACAAGTCGCAGGACGAGCGGCTGAAGTCGCTGGAGGCCTTCAAGCGCGGCGAGGTCGAATTGCTGGTGGCCACCGACGTGGCTGCGCGCGGCCTGGACATCGCCGACTTGCCCGCGGTGTTCAACTTCGACGTGCCCTACAACGCCGAGGACTATGTGCACCGCATCGGCCGCACCGGCCGCGCCGGCGCGTCGGGCTTGGCGGTGACGCTGGTCGACCGCGACGATGTGCGGCTGGTCGGCGACATCGAGCGCCTGATCAAGAAGAAGATCGACATCGAGCCCTTCGAGTTGGTCGATGACCGGCCGCGGCGTGCGCCCCACCGCGCGCGTGAGGCGGCCGCCGACGATCGCCCGGCGCCCGATCGGCAGCCGGTTGAAGCGGTGGCCGTGGGCGCTGAACGCGCCCCGCGTGATCTTGAACGTGCTCCGCGTGATTTCGACCGCGCGCCGCGTGATGTCGAGCGTTTCGTCCGCGAGCCCGAGCGCTACAGCCGTGAGGCCGAGCGGCCACGGCGCAGTTTCGCGCCGCCGCAAGCCGCCGTCGACCCGTTCTTCTCCAAGCCTTACGAACCGACGGTTGCGGCGGCCGAAAAGCCCGTCTGGGAGCAGAAGGTTTCAGCAGCGGCCCAGGTGCGCGGCCTGTCGCCCAACATCCGCAGCAAGCGCAAGGTGGGCTCGCTGCTGGGTGGCGGCAAGCTCTGAACCGGCACTGGCCTAGCCCGCCAGCCAGCTGAACACCGCCGGCAGCCGACCGCCCAGCGCAGCACCCGGCTGGGCGCGCCACTGCTGCACGCTGCGGGTCTCGCAGCGGCAATTCGGCAGCGTCAGCCCGCTGGCGATGCTCAGCCGGGTGCTCGGCTGCAGATGCTCGATCAGCGCGCCCAGCAGCGCGTCGTTGCGGTAAGGCGTTTCTATCGCGATCTGGCTCTGGCCGAGGCGGCGCGACAGGGTGTCTAGCTCGCGGATGCGCGCCGCCCGGGTGCTGGCCTCCACCGGCAGATAGCCGACGAATGCAAAGCTCTGGCCGTTCAGGCCGCTGGCGGCCAGCGCCAACAGCAGTGAACTGGGGCCGGCCAGCGGCTCCACCGTCAGGCCCATCGCGTGCGCGGCCTGCACCAGCGCGGCGCCGGGGTCTGCCACCGCCGGCAGGCCGGCCTCCGACAACAGCCCGATGTCATGGCCTGCCAGCGCGGGCGCCAACAAGGGTTTGAGGTCGGGTGTGCCGGCGGCGCCGCGCACCGCGGCGCCGCCCTTGGGCGGGCGTGGCAACTCGGTGATCTGGATCTGCTGCAAGGGCAGGGCCAACGGAGTCAGCCGGTCGACCCGCTTCAGCAGCGCCCGGGTCGTCTTGGCGTTCTCGCACACCCAGTGGCCCAGGCGGGCGGCGCGGTCTATCACCGCCTGTGGAAGCACTTCGCGCAGATCGACCTCGCAGTCGGTGCCCAGGTCCAGCGTGTTGGGCACCAGCACCAGCTTGCCGGGCGTCATGCGGCCTCTGCCAGTGGGTCTATGCCGGCCGCGCGCAGCAGCGCGCAGGTGCGGATCAACGGCAGGCCGACCAGCGCGGTGGGGTCGTCGGAGGCGATCGATTCCAGCAGTGCGATGCCCAGGGTCTCGCACTTGGCGCTGCCGGCGCAGTCGTAAGGCTGTTCCAGCCGCAGGTAGCGTGTGATCTCGGCGTCGCTCAGCGGGCGGAAGCGCACCGCCACCGCTGTCGACAGCACCCGCGCCAGGTCGGCATCGGCCCGCACCACGGCCACTGCGGTGTGGAACACCACGCTGCGCCCGCGCAAGGCCTGTAACTGCGCGACCGCGGCCGCGTGCGTGCCCGGCTTGCCGACGGCCAGGCCATCCAGATCGGCCACCTGGTCGGCGCCTATGACCACCGAGCCGGGGTGACGCGAGGCCACCTCCATCGCCTTTTCCAGCGCCAGCCGGCAGGCCAGATCGGCGGGCGGCTCGCCCGGCCGTGGCGACTCGTCGACGCGCGGCGCATCGATCTCGAAATCCAGCCGCAGGCGTTGCAGCAGTTCGCGCCGGTAGGGCGAGGTGGAGCCGAGGATCAGGCGCGGTCGGGCGGGCAGGGTGGGCGTGGACATGGCCCGGATTGTCCCATCGGCCGCCGCTACACTGGACGGATGAAAACTTCGCGTCACGATCCGTTGCGGCTGGACATGGCTGCCTTCGCGGCCGATGCGGCCTCGCAATCCGGCCTGTGGCCGGGCAGCACGCTGACGCGACTGGCTGAATCGCAAACGCCGCCGCAGGACCTGGCGCTGGCCGATGTGGCGTGGCAGGCGCAAGGTGAGCGCCTTGCCCAAGCCGCCGGCGAGCCCGAAATCTGGCTGACGCTGCAGGTGCAGGCCCGCGTCTGGCTGACTTGCCAGCGCTGCCTGCAGCCCATGACCGTGCCGCTGGCGCTGGACCAGCGGCTGCGCTTCGTCCAGGGTGAGTCCCAGGCCGAGGCGCTGGACGCCGAGTCGGAGGACGATGTGCTGGCGCTGTCCCGCTGGATGGACTTGCGCGAGCTGGCCGAAGACGAGTTGCTGCTGGCGCTGCCGCTGGTGCCGCGCCACGAGACCTGTCCGCTGCCGCTGCCTGTGGCCATCGGCCTGGAATCCGACGATGCCGACGCGCCCGATCAGGGCTTCGACAAGCCCAATCCCTTCGCCGCTTTGCGGGCGCTCAAGACCGGGTCCGGGTCGGGCTCGGGTGGCACGGGCAGCGGGTCCGACTGAGTCGCCGCGGGTCGATTCTCAGCGGCGCAATGCTATACTCATCGGCTTTCCCTTGTGGTGGTCGGCTAGCTCTTTGCTCGTCAACCGTTGCAGCAATCCATTTTTGCAGGGCGCCCGTGTGATCTGGCGCCAAGCCCGATCAGGAGAACCCCATGGCTGTTCAACAGAACAAGAAGTCGCCTTCCAAGCGCGGTATGCACCGCTCGCACAACGCCCTGGTGACCCCGGGCATCGCGATCGAGCCGACCACCGGCGAGGTGCATCTGCGTCACCACATCAGCCCCACCGGTTTCTACCGTGGGCGCAAGGTGCTCAAGAGCAAGGCCGACGCCTGATCCTGGCGATCCGGCGCAGCCCGCTTGCCGCTGCTGGCATCGGGTCCATGCAGTCCATCGTCGGTGCGGGCGCTCGTGATGCCCACAGCTCCGGCCCCGCTCTCTGCGCGGCCGGTTTTCGGCTTTTCGGCTGGAAGTCGGCACCGCCCCATCTGCTGGCCTGACGCGCGCCCCCGCGCCCTCCTCAAGTGCTCCCTCAGTCGCCCACTTTCCCTGCCCTGCAGCCGCTGACGCGGGTGCGGGTGGCCGTCGATTGCATGGGCGGCGACCATGGGCCGTCGGTCACGCTGCCGGCCTGCCGCAGTTTTCTCGACGCCCATCCGCAGGCCGATCTGGTGCTGGTGGGCAGCGCGCAGGCCTTGCAGCCAGCGCAGGGCTGGGCGCGCTGCACCCTGGTCGTTGCCACCGAGGTGGTGGCGATGGACGACGGCATAGAGGTGGCCTTGCGGCGCAAGCGCGACTCTTCGATGCGGGTGGCCATTTCGCAGCTCAAGCCTGGCCAGCACCCGGCAGGTGTCGGCGCTGCGGCGGCCGACGTCTGCGTCTCGGCCGGCAACACCGGCGCGCTGATGGCCGTGGCGCGCTATGTGCTCAAGACCTTCGACGGCATAGACCGGCCGGCGATCGCCGCGCTGCTGCCCAATATGCGCGGCGGCTTCACCAAGGTGCTCGACCTCGGTGCCAACGTCGATTGCAGCGCCGAGCACCTGCTGCAGTTCGCGGTGATGGGCAGCGCGCTTTGCAGCGCGCTCGACGGCAACGAGCAACCCAGCGTCGGCCTGCTGAACATCGGCGAGGAAGCCATCAAGGGCAGCGAGATCATCAAGCGCGCCGGCGACCTGCTGCGCACCGCGGCAGCGGCCGGCCAGATCAACTTCCACGGCAATGTCGAAGGCAACGACATCTACAAGGGCACGACCGATCTGGTGGTCTGCGACGGTTTCGTCGGCAACGTGCTGCTCAAGACCTCCGAGGGCCTGGCCGGCATGATGAGCCAGTTCATCAAGCAGGAGTTCACCCGCACGCCGCTGAGCAAGCTGGCCGCACTGGTGGCGATGCCGGTGCTCAACCGCTTCAAGTCGCGGGTCGACCACCGGCGCTACAGCGGCGGCGCGCTGCTCGGCCTGCGCGGTCTGGTGTTCAAGGCCCACGGCGCGTCCGACGCCTACGCCTTCGAACGCGCCCTGGCCCGGGCTTATGATGCCGCGCGAAACCGCTTGTTGGACCGGGTGCACGACCGAATACGCAACACGCTGGCGGTGGTGCCCTTCGGGCCCACGGCGGTGGACCGCCACCTCCCGGGGGCTGTCACCCACCTCGCCGCTGATTCCATCGCCGATCCCCTCGCCGCGCCGCCACACCAAGCCGCATGACACCCAGCCCAACGCCTCTGTCGACCGCCCTGCCGAAATACACCCGCATCGCCGGTACCGGCAGCCTGCTGCCCGAACGCCAGGTCAGCAATGCCGAACTGGCGATCGAACTGGCCGGGCGCGGCGTGGAAACCTCCGACGACTGGATCGTCGAGCGCACCGGCATCCGCACCCGTCATTTCGTGGCGCCAGGCACGGTGGCCAGCGACCTGGCGGTCGGCGCGGCCCGCAGCGCGATCGAGGCCGCGGGTTGCCAGGCGCAAGACATCGACCTGATCATCGTGGCCACATCCACGCCGGACATGGTGTTTCCGTCCACCGCCTGCATCGTCCAGCAAAAGCTGGGCATCGTCGGATGTCCGGCCTTCGATCTGCAGGCCGTGTGCTCGGGCTTCGTCTACGCGCTGACGGTGGCCGACGCGATGATCCGCAGCGGCAGCGCCAGCCGCGCGCTGGTGATCGGTGCCGAGGTGTTCTCGCGCATCCTCGACTTCAACGACCGCGGCACCTGCGTGCTGTTCGGTGACGGCGCGGGCGCGGTGGTGCTGGCAGCCAGCGACACGCCCGGCCTGCTGGCCACCGACCTGCATGCCGACGGCCGCCATGTCGGCCTTCTGTGCGTGCCGGGCTCGGTGGCGGGCGGTCAGGTGCTGGGCGATCCCTTCGTCAGGATGGATGGCCAGGGCGTGTTCAAGCTGGCGGTCGGCGTTCTCGAGCAGGCCGCGCGGGCCGTCTTGGCCAAGGCCGGGCGCACCGAAGCCGACATCGACTGGCTGATCCCGCACCAGGCCAACATCCGCATCATGCAGAGCACCGCGCGCAAGCTCAAGCTGGGCATGGACAAGGTGATCGTCACGGTCGCCGACCATGGCAACACCTCGGCCGCGTCGATTCCGCTGGCACTGGATGTGGCGGTGCGGTCGGGCCGCGTCAATCGCGGCGACACGCTTTTGCTCGAGGGCGTCGGCGGCGGTTTCACCTGGGGTGCGGTGCTGCTCGACTATTGAGCGGCCGCGCGGGCCAACC
This sequence comes from Burkholderiales bacterium, assembly GCA_947453625.1. Classification (GTDB taxonomy): domain Bacteria; phylum Pseudomonadota; class Gammaproteobacteria; order Burkholderiales; family Burkholderiaceae_C; genus Pseudaquabacterium. Next base: position 44,944 of record CANGHK010000032.1, on the reverse strand, counting down.
CAGCGTCACCATTCCCTTTTTTCAGCCGCTTCTGCAGCTTCAGCAGTGATCACCACGATGACTTCGTTTGCCTTCGTCTTTCCAGGTCAGGGTTCCCAGTCGGTCGGCATGCTCGACGCCTGGGGCGACCACCCGGCCGTGCGCCGCACACTCGAAGAAGCCTCGCAGGCGCTGGGCGAGGACATTGCCGCGCTGATCCAGGCCGGGCCCAAGGAGGCGCTGGACATGACGTCCAACACCCAGCCGGTGATGTTGACCGCGGCAGTCGCCTGCTGGCGTGCCTGGCTGGCCGAAGGCGGGGCCGCGCCGGTGGCGCTGGCAGGCCATTCGCTGGGCGAGTACGGCGCACTGGTGGCCGCCGGCAGCCTGACGCTGACCGATGCCTTGCCGCTGGTGCGCTTTCGCGCCCAGGCGATGCAGCGGGCGGTGCCGGTGGGGAAGGGGGCGATGGCCGCGATCCTCGGCCTGGAGGCGGCGCAGGTCGTCGAGGGTTGCGCCCAGGCCGCGGCCGCCACCGGCGAGGTGGTTTCGGCCGCCAACTTCAACGACCCCAAGCAGACCGTGATCTCCGGCAGCAAGGCCGGTGTCGACAAGGCCTGCGAACTGCTCAAGGCGATGGGTGCCAAGCGCACTCTGGCGCTGGCGGTGTCGGCACCCTTCCACTGCGCGCTGATGCAGCCGGCGGCCGAGGAATTGCGTGAGCGCCTGGCCGGCGTCGCGCTGGCCGCGCCGGCGATCCCGGTGATCAACAACATCGACGTGGCGGCGCCCGAGCAGGCCGACGCGATCCGCGATGCGCTCTACCGCCAGGCCTTCGGGCCGGTACGCTGGGTCGAGGTGGTGCGGGCGCTGCGCGCACGTGGCGTGACGCATGTCGTCGAATGCGGGCCGGGCAAGGTGCTGGCCGGCATGGTCAAGCGAATCGACGCCGACGCGGTGGGCGCGGCGCTGTTCGATCCGGCGTCCTTGCAGGACGTCTTGGGGATGCTGGCATGAACTCACTCAGCGAACCTCGGCAGGTCGCGCTCGTCACCGGCGCGAGCCGGGGCATAGGCCGAGCGATCGCCCAGACCCTGGCGGCGCAGGGCTTTGTCGTCATTGGCACGGCCACCACCGAGGCGGGCGCCGCCGCGATCAGCGCGGCGCTGGCGCCGCTGGGCGGGCGCGGCATGTGCCTGAACGTCAACGACGCTGCCGGGGTCGATGCCGCGGTCGCGGCCATCGTCAAGACCGAGGGCGGCCTGCATGTGCTGGTCAACAACGCGGGCATCGCGCGCGACACGCTGGCGATGCGGATGAAGGACGAGGACTGGGATGCGGTGCTCGACACCAACCTGAAAGCGGTGTTCCGTTGCAGCCGCGCGGTGATGCGCACGATGATGAAGCAGCGTCACGGTCGCATCATCAGCATCACCTCGGTGGTGGGCGCGTCCGGCAATGCCGGCCAGGCCAACTACGCCGCGGCCAAGGCCGGCGTGGCCGGCATGACGCGTTCGCTGGCGCGTGAACTGGGCAGCCGCAACATCACGGTCAACTGCATCGCGCCCGGCTTCATCTCCACCGACATGACGGCTGACCTGCCCGAGGCGCAGAAGGCCGCGCTGCTGGGGCAGATACCGCTCGGCCGCCTGGGCACGCCCGAGGAGATCGCGCACGCGGTGGCGTTCCTGGCGTCGCCGCTGGCGGGTTACATCACCGGCACCGAACTGCATGTCAACGGCGGCATGTTGATGAACTGAATCACCGCGGGCCGCCGCGATGGCGACGGCCCGCTTCAATCCGCCGGTCAAGAGCCCGACCGGCGCGGCGGCAGCGCGTTTTCAGGGCACGCTCGTCGACCGGTAGAATCCTGGGCTGTTTGCACAATTTTTACTCCTGGAGGAGTCATGAGCGATATCGAATCACGCGTCAAGAAAATCATTGCCGAGCAACTTGGCGTGCCTGAAGCCGACGTCACCAACGAGAAGGCCTTTGTTGCCGACCTCGGTGCCGACTCGTTGGACACCGTCGAACTGGTGATGGCGCTCGAAGACGAGTTCGGGATCGAGATCCCCGATGAAGAAGCCGAGAAGATCACCACCGTCCAGTTGGCGATCGACTACGCACAGAACCACCAGAAGGCTTGATCCTTTTCTGACATGACCCGTCGACGCGTCGTCATCACAGGCCTCGGGCTGATCAGCCCGGTGGGCAATTCCGTGGCCGAGGGCTGGGCCAATGTGCTGGCGGGCCGTTCGGGCATCGCCAACGTCACCCGTTTCGATGCATCGGGCCTGTCCTGCCGCTTCGCGGGCGAGGTCAAGGGTTTCAATGTCGAGGACTACATGCCCGGCAAGGAAGCTCGCCACATGGACAGCTTCATCCATTACGGTCTGGCCGCGTCCATCCAGGCGGTGCAGGATGCCGGTCTGCCCACCGGTGACGCCCTCACCGAGGCGCAGGCCGAGCGCATCGGCTGCCTGGTCGGCTCGGGCATAGGCGGCTTGCCGCTGATCGAGGCCACCCAGATCGAGTACGCCGCGCGCGGCGCCCGACGCATCTCGCCGTTCTTCGTGCCTGCATCGATCATCAACATGATCTCGGGCCACCTGTCGATCAAGTACGGCTTCACCGGGCCCAACCTGGCGATCGTGACGGCCTGCACCACCGGTCTGCATGCGATCGGCATGGCCGGCAGGTTGATCGAGTACGGTGACGTCGACGTGATGGTGGCCGGTGGAGCCGAGAGCACCGTCTCGCCGCTGGGCATAGGCGGCTTTGCCGCGGCCCGCGCGCTGTCGACCCGCAACGACGACCCGACCACCGCCTCGCGGCCTTGGGACCGGGATCGCGACGGCTTTGTGCTGGGCGAGGGCTCGGGCGTGCTGGTGCTCGAGGAGTACGAGTACGCCAAGAAGCGCGGCGCCCGTATCTATGCCGAACTGGCCGGTTTCGGCATGGGTGCCGACGCCTACCACATGACCGCGCCCAACGTCGACGGACCCAAGCGCGCGATGAAGGCAGCGCTGCACAACGCCGGCATCAACGCCGATGCGGTGCAGTACCTCAACGCGCACGGCACGTCCACGCCGCTGGGCGACCTGAACGAGACCAATGCCATCAAGCTCGCCTTCGGCGACCATGCGGGCAAGATGGTGGTCAACTCGACAAAGTCGATGACCGGCCACCTGCTGGGTGGCGCGGGCGGCATAGAGTCGGTCTTCACGACGCTGGCGCTCTACCACCAGGTCTCGCCCCCGACCATCAATATCTTCAACCAGGATCCGGCCTGCGACCTGGACTACTGCGCCAATACGGCCCGCGAGATGAAGATAGACGTGGCCGTGAAGAACAACTTCGGTTTCGGCGGCACCAACGGCACGCTGGTCCTGCGCCGGGTGTGAGCCTGGCGGCGCAAGCACATGCGCGCCGCCCCGTCTGTTCGGGCGTCGTTGGACGGCGCCCGGCCTGAGCAGGTGGGCATAGCCTTGCTGCATGTGCTGAGCGCGGCGGCCCTGGCGGCCTGGGTTGGTGGCCATTTTGAACTATGGCCGCAGCCTGCCGTCGTGGCCGTCGGCGGGCTGTGGCTGGTGGCCGCCTGGGCGCTGGGCCGGCGCCTGGCGCGGTCGGCCTTGCCGGGGGATGCCGCCTACCTGCAATGGGACGGCCAGGCCTGGACCCTGGGGCTGCGCTCGCCGGCTGGGCTGGCCGCGCAGCCGACCCCGCTCGCGCTGGCGCGGCTGGTCGTTGCGCTCGACCTGGGCCACTGGGTGTTGCTGCGGCTGTACCCGGTGGCGGGCGGGCAGCGCTGGCAGGTGGCGCGCGCTTCGCGGGTCGGTGCCGATTGGCACGGCCTGCGTGTCGCGCTGGTCGCACAGGCGGTCCCTGCTGCCACGGCCGTGAGCGGCCCGCCGTGAACGCAACCGACAGCGACGCGCTGCTGGTCGAGCAAGCCCAGCGCGGCGACACGCGGGCCTTCGAGATGCTGGTGGTCAAGTACCAACGCCGCATCGAGCGACTGATCGCGCGCATGGTGCGCGATGTCGATCTGGTGCAGGACATCGCGCAGGAAAGCTTCATCCGCGCCTACCGCGCCCTGCCACAGTTTCGCGGCGACAGCGCTTTCTACACCTGGCTCTACCGGATCGCGGTCAACACCGCGAAGAAGGCGCTGGTCGACCTCAAGCGCGATCCGCTGGTGTCGGAGTCGACCCTGGCGGGGTCAAATGTCGACGACGATGAAACTTCCCGGCCGACGCGTGAACTAACCGACGGTGCAACGCCCGAGTCCATCCTGGCCAGCAAGGAAATCGCCCAGGCCGTCAACGCCGCGATCGAAGCCTTGTCCGAAGATCTGCGGCAGGCGATCACGTTGCGCGAGATCGAAGGCCTGAGTTACGAAGAGATTGCCGAGATGATGAGTTGCCCCATCGGTACCGTGCGGTCGCGCATCTTCCGCGCCCGCGAGGCGATCGCGCTGCGCTTGCGTCCCCTGCTCGACATGCGCGCGGGTGCGCGATGGTAGGCGGGTGTGAAGCGGGGCGCGCAGGTTTGCGCCTGGGCTTCGGGTGTCGACGGCCGCAGTCTGGCAGGTCGGTCTGGCGGTGGATGACGGGTGGGATGGAGCCGTATGAACAACAGCGTGAATGAGCTTGGACTGTCGACTGCCGCACGGCTTGCGCTGTCGAGTCTGATGGATGGTGACCGCCAGGCCGGCGACACCGAGATGGCTTTTGCCGCCTGGCGTCAGGACGCCGAGTCGCGGTCGGTCTGGCATGTCTACCACTTGATCGGTGACGTGCTGCGGTCGGACGACCTGGCCAGCACGCCGGAGCGCGACGCGGCTTTTCTGGTGTCCCTGCGTGGCCGGTTGGCGCTTGAGCCCGTGCCGCTGGCGCCGCTGCAGGCGGACTCTGCCAGCACGCCTTCAGTGCGGGCTGGGCGGCGCGCCGCCGGGTGGTGGGTGGCGCCTGCAGCGGTGGCCGCCGGCTTCGTCGCGGTGGCGGGTCTGCTGGTGGTCACACGCGTGCTGTCGCCCGATCCTGCCGATCGCGCCCAGTTGGCGCAAGCCCGGACCGCCGGGTCGGCCCGCCTGTCGCAAGCTGCCGCTGGCGAGGCGCTGCGCAATGCCGGGTTGGACCGTTACCTGGAGGCCCATCGCAGCTTGGCCAACGGCGTGGTGGCGGCCGGCGGCGCCGAGCACCGCGTTCAGATCGTGTTCGAGGCCCAGTGAGCGTGCTGTTCGGGCAAGCCAGGCGCGGGCTGGGTCGGATCGGGCTGGGTGCCGCCATCGGCCTGGCGCTGCTGGGCGGGGTGGCCGGCGCGCTGGCCCAGCCGGCGCCTTTGTCGCTGGCCGACGCGCTGCCGTGGCTGGGTCGCATCCAGCACGCGGCGGCCAACAGCAGCTACCACGGCACCTTGATGTTCAGCGCTGGCGGCGTGATGTCGAGCTCGCGCGTGACCCATATCTGCGATGGCCATCAGCGTTACGAGCGCATCGAGGTGCTGGACGGCCGCGCCCGCCTGCAGTACCGGCACAACGAGCAGATGCTGACGCTGTGGCCGGCCAGCAAGCTGGCGCGCATCGAGCAGCGCGACCCGGTGGCCGAGTTTCCGGCCTTGCCGGCATCCGCCGTTCCGCATGCCCTCGAGAGCTACGAACTGAGCCTGCTGGCCAGGGACCGCATCGCCGGCCATGAGGCCGATGTGCTGATGTTCAAGCCGCATGACAAGCACCGCTTCGCCCAGCGCCTGTGGGCCGACCGCAGCACCGGCCTGCTGCTGCGCAACGATGTCATCGGCCCCGGCGGCGAGGTGCTGGAGACTTCGGCCTTCACCGACCTGCAGATTGGCGGCAAGTCATCGCCCGAGGCCGTGCTCGGTCCGATGCGGCGGCTCGAAGGCTACCGTGTGCAACGGCCGCAAGCCGAGCGGGCCCAGATCGAGGCCGAGGGCTGGACGCTGTTGCGCCAGGTGCCCGGTTTCACGCTGACCAGTTGCACCAAGCGGCCGCTGGATGCGGGCACCGAAGCTGGTGCGCCGGTGCCGGTGCTGCAGTCGGTCTTCTCCGACGGCCTGACCCATGTCTCAGTGTTCATCGAACCCTATGACGCGCAGCGCCACAAGCAGCCCATGGGCACCAGCCTGGGCGCCACGCACAGCCTGATGAACCGCCATGGCGACTGGTGGTTCACCGTGGTGGGCGAGGTGCCTATGGCCACGGTGCAGCAGTTCGAGGCTTTGTTCGAGCGCAAGCGCTGAAATCACAGCCGTGTTTTATGGTGGCGCCAGCCGCGGCAACTGGCCCGGCTGCGCTGTTGAGATCCAAGATGAGGTGAATCGATGTCCGAAATGAGTTTCACGTTACGCTCGTCCCTGCATGCGGGGCGGCGGTTGGCATTGCGCGCCGCGATGGCGCTGGCTTTTGTCGCGAGCCTCGCGCCGCAGGCCGGCGCGGCCCAGGGCAAGGGCGAGTTGCCTGATTTCACCGAGTTGGTCGAGAAAGTCGGCCCCTCGGTGGTCAACATCCGTACGCTGGAGCGCAGCGCCCGCAACGGCGCCGGCCCTGGCAGCGGCGGCATCGATCCCGGCATGGAGGAGTTCTTCAAGCGCTTCGGCATCCCGCTGCCGGGTGGCCCTGGCGGGCCCGGTGGCCGCCGCGCACCGCATGGCGGCGGCGGTGGCGACGAAGAGCCGCAGCAGCGCGGCGTGGGCTCGGGTTTCATCCTCAGCGCCGACGGCTATGTGATGACCAACGCCCATGTGGTGGACGGCGCCGACGAGTTGCTCGTCACGCTGACCGACAAGCGCGAGTTCAAGGCCAAGGTGATCGGCCTGGACAAGCGCACCGACGTGGCGGTGGTCAAGATCGAGGCCACCGGCCTGCCGGCGGTCAAGCTCGGTGACGTGGCCAGGCTCAAGGTGGGTGAGTGGGTGATGGCGATAGGTTCGCCTTTCGGGCTGGAGAACAGCGTGACGGCCGGCATCGTCAGCGCCAAGGGGCGCGACACCGGCGACTACCTGCCTTTCATCCAGACCGACGTGGCGATCAATCCGGGCAATTCGGGCGGTCCGCTGATCAACATGCGCGGCGAGGTGGTGGGCATCAACTCGCAGATCTACAGCCGCTCGGGCGGCTTCATGGGCATCTCGTTCGCGATCCCCATCGACGAGGCGGGCCGCGTCGCCGACCAGTTGCGAGCCACCGGCCGGGTGATACGCGGCCGCATCGGCGTGACCATCGCGCCGGTGACCAAGGAAGTGGCCGAGTCCATCGGCCTGGGCAAGCCCACCGGCGCGCTGGTGCGCGGCGCCGAGAGCGGTGGACCGGCCGACAAGGCGGGCATCGAAGCCGGCGACATCATCACCAAGGTCGACGGCCGCTTGATCGAGAAATCGGGCGACCTGCCTCGCCTGATCGGCGCCACCAAGCCGGGCGGTAAGACGGTGCTGCAGGTGTTCCGCAGGGGCAATTACCGCGATGTCACCGTGGCGGTGGCCGAGTTCGAACCCGACGCGCCCAGCCGGGCCGCCCAGGCCGAACCTGCCGCGTCGGCCGGCAGCAAGAGCGCCCTCGGCCTGACCGTCAGCGACCTGAGCGAAGCGGCCCGGCGCGAACTCAAGCTGCGCGGTGGCGTCAAGGTGGACGCTGCCGACGGCGCCGCGGCGCGTGCCGGTCTGCGCGAGGGCGATGTGGTGCTGACGTTGGACAACACCGAGATCACCGACGTCAAGCAGTTCATCGCGGTGGCCGCCAAGGCGGAGAAGTCGCGCGCGGTCAGCGTGTTGGTGCGGCGCGGCGAATGGGTCAACTACCTGGTGATCAAGCCGGCCCGCTGAGCCGGCCCGGACATCGCGGTGCGCCTGATCGGTCAGCCGCGATGAGCACCCGGGCTGGCTGGGGCTGGCATCGTCGCCGTGTGACAGTCCTCATGTTTCAGGTCAGGCCTCCGGCGACCGACAGCGCCAGCGGTGCAACGGGTGACAAGCTTGTGGATAAGTTGTGCATGACGCTCGGCTCCTGGGCCGCGGCAAGCCCCGGCCCGGTACGGCCCGGGTGTTTCCAGTCCGCCTGATTTGGCTACAATGAAGGCCCAACAAGCAGTTGCCAAACATTTGTTGGAAGGCGCGTCTCCTTTTGGACGTGCCTTTTTTTTATGGCCCGGCCACCGCCCGGCCGGCGCCTTGGCGGTTGGGTAGCCGGCTTGCGGGGTGCCGCAGGCTTGCCCCGACCGAGCCGCCAGCCTGAAGGCCAACAAGCCAAGAATGCCCAGGGCCGCAGAGGGCTCGAAGGCCTCACGCAGACCCGGCGCACGAACGAATCCATGGACCACATCAGAAACTTCTCGATCATCGCCCACATCGACCACGGCAAGTCGACGCTGGCCGATCGGTTGATCCACCGCTGCGGCGGACTGTCCGACCGCGAGATGGAATCGCAGGTGCTCGACTCGATGGACATCGAGCGCGAGCGCGGCATCACCATCAAGGCGCAGACCGCGTCGCTGCACTACACCGCCCAGGACGGCCAGGTCTACCAGCTCAACCTGATCGACACCCCGGGCCATGTCGACTTCAGCTACGAAGTCAGCCGATCCTTGTCGGCCTGCGAAGGCGCGCTGCTGGTGGTCGACGCCAGCCAGGGCGTCGAGGCGCAGACGGTGGCCAACTGCTACACCGCGCTCGACCTCGGCGTGACGGTGGTGCCGGTGCTCAACAAGATGGATCTGCCCAACGCCGATCCCGAGAATGCCAAGGCGGAGATCGAGGACGTGATCGGCATCGATGCCGACGACGCCATCCCCTGCTCGGCCAAGACCGGCATGGGCATAGACGAGATCCTGGAGGCGGTGATTGCGCGCATGCCGCCGCCCAAGGGCGACCCGGCCGGTGCGCCGCGGGCGATGATCGTCGACAGCTGGTTCGACAGCTATGTCGGCGTGGTGATGCTGGTGCGCGTGGTCGACGGCGTACTTCGCCGTGGCGATCGCATCCGCATGATGGCCAGCAATGCCGTCTACCCGCTCGAGCAGCTCGGCGTGTTCACGCCCAAGTCCGAGTCGCGCGGCGAGTTGAAGGCCGGCGAGGTCGGTTTCCTGATCGCCGGCATCAAGGAGTTGCAGGCCGCCAAGGTGGGCGACACCGTCACGCTCGAGAAGAAGCTGCCGAACAACGCCGGCCCGGCGACCGAGGCGCTGCCCGGTTTCAAGGAGATCCAGCCCCAGGTGTTTGCCGGGCTCTACCCGACCGAGGCCAGCGAGTACGACTCGCTGCGCGACGCGCTGGAGAAGCTCAAGCTCAACGACAGCTCGCTGCGCTACGAGCCTGAGGTCAGCCAAGCGCTGGGCTTCGGTTTCCGCTGCGGCTTCCTGGGCCTGCTGCACATGGAGATCGTGCAGGAGCGGCTCGAGCGCGAGTTCGACCAGGACTTGATCACCACCGCGCCCAGCGTGGTCTACGAGGTCGAGTTGAACGACGCGACGGTGATCAAGGTCGAGAACCCGTCCAAGATGCCCGACCTGGGCCGCATCCGCGAGATCCGCGAACCCATCGTCACGGTCCACCTCTACATGCCGCAGGACTATGTCGGCCCGGTGATGACGCTGGCCAACCAGAAGCGTGGCCTGCAGCTCAACATGGCCTACCACGGTCGCCAGGTGATGCTGACCTACGAGATGCCGCTGGCCGAGATCGTGCTGGACTTCTTCGACAAACTCAAGAGTGTGTCGCGTGGCTACGCCAGCATGGACTACGAGTTCAAGGAGTACCGCGCCTCCGATGTCGTCAAGGTCGACCTGCTGATCAATGGCGACCGCATCGACGCGCTGTCCATCATCGTGCACCGGGCGCAGAGCGTGTACCGCGGCCGGGCGGTGGCGGCCAAGATGCGCGAGCAGATTCCGCGCCAGATGTACGACGTGGCGATACAGGCGGCGATAGGCGCCAACATCATCTCGCGCGAGAGCATCAAGGCGATGCGCAAGAACGTGCTGGCAAAATGCTATGGCGGCGACATCAGCCGCAAGAAGAAGCTGCTTGAGAAGCAAAAGGCCGGCAAGAAGAGAATGAAGCAGATCGGCACGGTGGAAGTGCCGCAGGAGGCCTTCCTGGCCATCCTCCGAGTCGAAGACTGAGGCCCCCTTGAAAATCATGATGAGTGTTCTGACCGCCGCGCTCTATGGCGCTTTGCTGTTCTACGGCGCCGGCTGGTGGCTGGGCTACTGGATAGGCAATTTCTCGCTGCTGCTGTTCGTGTTGACGATGGTGACGTTGGCCTACTGGCTGGCCGAGCGCTACCGCTTCGCACCAGCCCGGGCGGCCGCGGCCGACGCGCTGGCCACGCAGGACGCACAGCGCCGCGCCGAACTCAACAAGATGGGTATCAGCCGGGTCGACGGTGACATGGCCGCGGCGCGCGAGTCACTGCTGATGCAGCCCTGGTGGCTGGACTGGACGGCGGGGTTGTTCCCGGTGATCGTCGCGGTGTTTCTGCTGCGCTCCTTCCTGTTCGAGCCCTTCAAGATCCCGTCGGGGTCGATGATCCCGACGCTGCTGGTCGGTGACTTGATCCTGGTCAACAAGTTTCAGTACGGTATCCGGGTGCCGGTGACCGGCACCAAGCTGATCGCCAACAAGGACCCGCAGCGTGGCGACGTGGTGGTGTTCCATTACCCGGTCGACCCGCGCATCGACTACATCAAGCGGGTGGTTGGCGTGCCCGGCGACGAGGTGAGCTACACCAACCAGGCCCTGAGCATCAACGGTGTGCCAGTGCCGGTGCAGCCGCTGGGCGACTACTACGACGACGACAGCCTGCACTACGCGCCGAAGTTCTCGGAAAAGCTGGGCGCCGTGCCGCACAACCTGCTGGTCGAACCGAAGCGGGCGTCGATCTACCGGCCGATGGACAGCTTCGTCAACTTCCGTGACAACTGTCGCTACAGTGCCGAGGGTGTGACGTGCAAAGTGCCGGCCGGTCATTACTTCATGATGGGCGACAACCGCGACAATTCGCAGGACTCCCGCTACTGGGGTTTCGTGCCCGACCAGAACATCGTCGGCCGGGCCTTCCTGGTGTGGATGAACTTCAGCAACCTGCGCCGCATCGGCACTTTCGATTGATGAGGCGGTCAACCCGGGCGCCATGAACACCAAGCGTCGGCCTCTGGCTACCCAGCGTGGCATCACGCTGATCGGTCTGCTGAGCTGGTCCATCGTCGTCGGATTCGCCGGCTATGTGCTGATCCGGGTGCTGCCGACGGTGAGCGAGTTCTACGCCATCAAGAGCGTGGTCGAGCGTCTGGCCGCCACGCCGGCCAGCACGGTGCCCGAGATCCGCCGCGCTTTCGACCGCCAAATCCAGATCGATGCCACCATCAGCTCGGTCAAGGGCGACGACCTCGACATCACCAAGGAAAATGGGCGGGTGATGATCGGCTTTGCCTACGAGAAGGAAATTCCCTTGTTCGGTCCGGCATTTCTGTTGATCAAGTACGCTGGGCGATCCAAGTGATGCCCGGCGCCGTGTCGGCCTTGACGCCGGGCCGCTGACTGTCGAGCTGCCACCATGGACAACCGACCTGAACCGCGTCTGGATGCGCGCACCGAGGCGCTTCAATCGCGCCTGGGCTACCGTTTCACCGATCCGCGGCTGCTGCAGCGCGCGCTGACGCACCGCAGCTTTGGTGCCGACCACAACGAGCGGCTCGAGTTCCTGGGCGACGCCGTGCTCAACCTGGCCGTCTCCAGTCTGCTCTACGAGCGCTTTTCCGGCTCCGACGAGGGCGATTTGACGCGGGTGCGGGCCCATCTGGTGCGCGAGGACAGCCTGCACCGCGCTGCGCTGGGCCTGGGCTTGTCCGAGGTGCTGCGCCTGTCCGACGGCGAGGCCCGTGGCGGCGGTGCGCTGCGGCCGTCCATCCTGGCCGATGCCGTCGAGGCCGTGATAGGCGCCACCTACCTGGACGGCGGCTTCGAGCCGGCGACCCAGCTGGTGCGCCAGTTCTTCGGTGACCTGATCTTCGGCAGCGAGGCTGACAGCTGGGCCAAGGACGCCAAGACCGAGCTGCAGGAATGGTTGCAGGCGCGCAAGCTGCCGGTGCCCGCCTACCGCATCGTCGCCACCCGCGGCCAGGCCCATGCCCAGACCTTCGACGTCGAATGCGCCGTGCCCATGCTCGGCCTGACCGAACTGGGCGAGGGCCGATCGCGCCGCACCGCCGAGCAGGAAGCTGCGCGCCGGATGCTGGGCAAGCTCAAGGCCAGCGACCGGCCCGGCGGGCCGCTGCGCCTCTGACACTGCACGACCGCAGGTGACGCCACCTGACCGGCCCCTCCAATCCACCCGGTCGCCAACCCGAGCCTCACCATGAACCCCACCGACTTTCCGTCCGCCCCCCCGGCCGACCTCCCGCACGACGCTCCCGGCGCCCGAGTCCAAGACAACCCGCTGGGCCAGCGCTGCGGCACGATCGCCATCGTCGGCCGGCCCAACGTCGGCAAGTCCACGCTGCTCAACGCGCTGGTGGGGCAGAAGATCAGCATCACTTCGCGCAAGGCGCAGACCACGCGCCACCGCATCACCGGCATACGCACGCTGGGCGCGACCCAATATGTGTTTGTCGACACCCCCGGCTTCCAGACCAAGGACGTGCGTGGCCGCACGGCGCTCAACCGCAACCTCAACCGCACCGTGACGGCCACGTTGAGCGATGTGGACGTGGTGTGGTTCATGGTCGAGGCCGGCCGCTTCGGGCCTGACGACGCCAAGGTGCTGGCGCTGCTGCCGTCCAGCAAGCCGGCCTTCCTGGTGGCCAACAAGCTCGACACCGTGACGCGCCGCACTGACGTGATGCCCTGGCTGCAGGAGATGCAGAAGCGCCACCCGTTCGCCGAGTATGTGCCTATGTCGTCGACCAAGCCCACCGATGTCGAGCGGCTGTTCAAGATCGTCGAGCCCTACCTGCCCGAGCAGCCCTGGATCTACGGCGAGGACGAGCTCACCGACCGCAGCGACAAGTTCATGGCGGCCGAGTTGATCCGCGAGAAGCTGTTCCGCCTGACCGGCGACGAGCTGCCCTACAGCGCCACCGTCGTGATCGATCGCTACGAGGAAGAGGGCAACCTGCGCCGCATCGCCGCCACCATCGTGGTCGAGCGCGACAACCACAAGGGCATGGTGATAGGCGAGGGCGGCGAGCTGCTCAAACGCATCGGCAGCGAGACCCGGGTCGAGCTCGAGAAGCTGACCGGCAACAAGGTGTTCCTGGAACTGTGGGTCAAGGTGCGGTCGGGTTGGGCCGACAGCGAGGAGCATCTCCGGTCCTACGGTTACGAGTAAGTTGGCCGCCGGGCGCGCGCTGCCGCAGCAGGCCTTCGTGCTGCACCAATGGGCCTGGAGCGAGACCAGCCTGGTGCTCGACCTGTTCACCCGCGAGCAGGGCCGCATCGCCGTGGTGGCCAAGGGCGCCAAGCGGCCTTACTCGCAATTGCGGCCGGTGCTGATGCCCTTCCAGCGCCTGCTGGTGCTGACCAGCCGGCCCAAGTCCGACGAGGGCGCCGACATCCTGACGCTGCGCACGGCCGAGTATGCCGGCGCCGGCGCTGCCCTGCCGCCGGGGCGGCTGTTCTCGGGCTTCTACCTCAACGAGTTGCTGCTCAAGCTGCTGGCGCGCGGTGACCCGCATGCGCGCCTGTTCGACGCCTATGCCGACACCTTGCAGGCGCTGGCGGCGTCCGAGGACGAGAGCGCGCTGCGCGCCTTCGAGCTGATGCTGCTGCGCGAGACCGGCGTGCTGCCGCAGCTCGACCGCAGCACCACGACCCAGGAGCAGGTGCAGCCCGCCCTGGCCTACCAGTTGCGCGCCGAGGCCGGCCTGGTGGGCGCCACGGCCGGCGAGCCCTCGATCGGCGGCGCGGCCTGCCTGGCGCTGCAGGCCGCGCTAGCCCAGCATGACCTGCCGGCCTTGCGCGCGGCGATGCAGGATGATCTGCCGGCGCTCAAGGGCCAGTTGCGTGCGCTGCTTCACTATCATCTCGGCTCGTCGCCCTTGCGCACCCGGCAGATGATGCTCGAGCTGCGCCGCTTGATCGACCCCGTAACGCCACTTCCCCAGCCCGCAGGCCCGCCATGAACCCGTTGATCGCTCCCGAAGCCCATGCCCGCGGCCACCGCACCGCGCTGTCGGTCAACGTCAACAAGATCGCGCTGCTGCGCAACACCAGGCACCTGGGCATTCCCGACGTGGTCAAACTGTCGCGGCTGGCGCTGGAAGCCGGCGCGCAAGGCATCACCGTCCATCCCCGGCCCGACGCGCGCCATATCCGGGCGCAGGACGTGTTCGACCTGGCCGAGTTGCTGGCGCAGTGGCCGCAGGCCGAATACAACATCGAGGGCAACCCCTTCCACAACCTGATGGGCTGCGTGCGCGAGCTCTGTTCGCAAGGCCGTCCGACGCACCAGGTGACCTTCGTGCCCGACAGCGAGGACCAGTTCACCAGCGACCACGGCTGGCGCTTCCCCGATGACCTGGCGCGCCTGCAGCCGCTGATCGACGAGTGCCATGCGCTGGGCGTGCGGGTCAGCCTGTTCATGGACCCGGAGCCCGGCATGATGGCCGCCGCGCGCAGCGCCGGCGCCGACCGGGTCGAGCTCTACACCGAGGCCTATGCCAGCGCCTTCGGCACGCCGCGGCAGGCCGAGGTGCTGGAGCGCTACAGCGCGGCGGCCGACGCCGCGCTGGCGGTGGGGCTGGAGATCAACGCCGGCCATGACCTGAACCGCGACAACCTGACGCCTTTTCTGCGCGCCGTGACCGGGGTGGTCGAGGTCTCGATCGGCCATGCGCTGATCGCCGATGCGCTGGAACTCGGCATCACCGAGACCGTGCGCGACTACCAGCGCTGCATCCAGAACGCCTATTCCCCGGCGCACCGATGATCCACGGCATCGGCACCGACATCTGCGACATCCGCCGCCTGCGCGCCACGCTGGCGCGGCGCGGCGACCGCTTCGCCGAGAAGGTGCTGGGACCGGCCGAACTGGCCGTCTTCCACGCCCGTCGCGCGCGCGCCGAGGTGCGCGGCGTGGCCTATCTGGCCACCCGCTTTTCGGCCAAGGAGGCTTTTTCGAAGGCGATAGGCACCGGCATGCGCATGCCGATGACCTGGCGCGCCTGCGAGATACTCAATCTGCCCAGTGGCGCGCCCATTGTTCGCTTGAATGGCGCGCTGGCCGACTGGTTCGCGGGCCAGGGCCTGCGCGCCCATGTCACGCTGACCGATGAAACCGACTACGCCGCCTCGTTCGTGGTGGTCGAGAAAGGCTGATGCGCATGCGCACCGATCCGTCCCAGGGCCCATCTTCCGGCCATTCGTTTGGCCATTCGCCGCTGGTGCTCGACATCGCCGGCACCCGGCTGGACGCTGCTGACCGGCGCCGGCTGGAACATCCGCTGACCGGTGGCCTGATCCTTTTCAGCCGCAACTGGGTCGACCGGGCGCAACTGACGGCGCTGACGACCGAGGTCAAGGCGATCCGGCCCGACCTGCTGGTCTGTGTCGACCACGAGGGCGGCCGGGTGCAGCGCTTTCGCAGCGACGGCTTCACCCACCTGCCGGCGATGGCGGTGCTGGGCGAGGCCTGGATGCGCGATGCCATGGCCGCCACCAACGCCGCCACGGCGGCCGGCTATGTGCTGGGCGCCGAGTTGCGCGCCTGCGGCGTCGACCTGAGCTTCACGCCGGTGCTCGACCTCGACCATGGCCGCAGCAGCGTGATCGGCGACCGCGCCTTTCACCGCGACCCGCGCGTGGCCAGCCTGCTGGCCAAGAGCCTGATGCACGGCCTGTTGCAGGCCGGCATGGCCAATTGCGGCAAGCATTTTCCCGGCCATGGCCATGTCGCGGCCGACAGCCACCTGGCCTTGCCGGTCGACAAGCGATCGCTCAAGGCCATCCTGGCCGACGACGCCAAGCCCTACGAATGGCTGTCGACCAGCCTGGACAGCGTGATGCCGGCGCATGTGGTCTACCCCAAGGTGGACGCGGCACCGGCCGGTTTCTCCGAGCGCTGGCTGCGCCACATCCTGCGCGGCGACCTGGGTTTCACCGGCGCGATCTTCAGCGACGACCTCAGCATGGCCGGTGCCCGGGTGGCCGGCAGCACGCTGGACGGTGCACTGGCGGCGCTGGGTGCCGGCTGCGACCTGGTGCTGCTGTGCAACCAGTCGCTGGTCGACGGCGGCGCGGCGCTGGATGGTCTGCTGGCCGGCTTGGTGGCAGCGGGCGAAGCGGGCCGCTGGATGCCCGACGGCGACAGCGAGGCGCGCCGGCTCGACCTGTTGCCGCTGACCCCGCCGCTGCCCTGGGACGAGCTGATGCACGAGCCTGCCTACCAGCACGCCCTGGAATTGCTGCCTTGATTCAGCGGCCGTAGCGCAGCTGCAGCCAGGCCAGCAGGGTGCGCAGCGTCTGCGCCTCGCCGCCCACCGGCCGGCCGGGGCGGGCGCTGTCGTTCCAGGCATAGAGGTCGATGTGCAGCCAGTCCTGGGCTGCGGGCACGAAGTCTTCGAGGAAGATCGCCGCGTTGATCGCCCCGGCCTGCGGGCCCCGGCCGGTGTTGACGATGTCGGCGATCTCGCTCTCTATGCCCGGGTGGTAGTCGCGCCACAGCGGCAGGTGCCAGAGCGGGTCTTGCAGCGCCAGCCCCAGGTCGACCAGGTCACGGGCCTGTCCCATCTGGCGGCAGAACAGCGCCGGCAACTGGCCGCCCAAGGCCACCCGCGCCGCGCCGGTCAGCGTGGCCAGGTCGATCAGCAGGTCGGGTTGGGATTCCGCGGCGTAGCTCAGCGCATCGCACAGGATCACCCGGCCCTCGGCGTCGGTGTTGCCGATCTCGATGTGCAGCCCGCTGCGGGTCTTGATCACGTCGCCCGGCCGGTAGGCATTGCCGGCGATGGCGTTTTCCACCGCAGGGATCAGCAGTGTCAGCCTCACCTTCAGCTTGAGCGCCATCACCAGCGTGGCCAGGCCCAGCGCGGTGGCGGCGCCGCCCATGTCCTTCTTCATCTGGCGCATGCCCTCGGGGCTCTTGATGTCCAGGCCACCCGAGTCGAAGCAAACGCCCTTGCCGACCAGCGTCAGCCGGGGTGATTGGGGGTCGCCCCAGCTCAGCTCGATCAGCCGCGGCGCCTGGACTGCCGCCCGGCCCACCGCATGGATCGCCGGGAAACCGGCCTTCAGCAGCGCATCGCCCACCGTCTGCTTGAGTTTGGCGCCGTGGGCTTGTGCCGCTTGCTGCACCGCGGCGGCCAGCTCGGCCGGACCCAGGTGCTCGGCTGGCGTGTTGATCAGGTCGCGCGTGGCCGCGATCACCTGCGCCAGCAGCAGGCCGTGGCGCGCGCCCGCGCTGGGTGCGATCAGCAACTCGGCAGAGGCGCGGCTGGGCGCTTTGTAGCGGCTGAACACATGGCTGCCCAGTTGCCACGACAGCGCGGCGGCTTCGTCGTCGGCGGCCAGGCCGTCGCTACCCAGCCGGTAGCGGCCAGTCGGCAACTGGCGCGGCAGCGCGGCCAGCGCCCAGGGGTGGTCGGTGCTGCGCACCCCTGCCCACACCGCCTGCAAGCGGCCGTCGGACCCGGGCAGCAGCGCGTGGCTGTAGGGCGCGCCGTCGAAGCCGACCGTTGCCAGCCATTGGCGGGTGGCGGCGGGCAGGGCGGCGCTGTGCCGGGCAAAGCTGTCTCGGTCGGTCAGGTGGACAGCGACGCAAGTGGCGCCGGGTTTCTTGAGCTGGACAGTCATGGTGTGGGATGAGGGCGGGGGTGATGGCTGATCGATGGCCGATTGTCGGAGGGGCCGTGCCGCTTGTGGGTCCGCCATGAAAAACGCCGCCCCGACCAGAATGGCCGGGGCGGCGTCGGCCGCGGATCAGGCGGCGCTGGCGGGGTTGTGGTCTGTCAGGCTTGCGGCGTCACCGGAGGCGTGGCGGCGGTCTCGAAAGGCAGCTTGAGCTGCGACAAGTCCTTGCGGGTCTCGACCAGCACCAACGGGCCCTGGTCGATGGCGACCACCGGCGGGCGCTCACGCGGCACGCGAACCGGCACGGGCTCAGCCGCCATCGCGGCTTGTGCGGCACGGATCTTCTCGCTGTCGGAGTTGACCCACTGCAGGCCCGAGCCCTCGGCGATCTGCTGCAGCGCGTCCATAGGCAGCTCGAAGGGTTTGACCACGGCCAGAGCGGCGGGCGCAACCGGGGCGGGCGCGGCCACCATCGGTGCCGGGGTCGGTGCCGGCGCGGAGGTGGCAACTGGCGTGGCAGCGGCGATTTCGACGACAGCGACCTCTTCGGCTGCCGCTGCGATCATCACAGCGCTCGCCACCGCGACCGGCGCTAGCTCGGCAACAGCCGCCTCGCCCTGCGCCGGGCTGGCCGTCACGGCGTCGGCCGTCGCGCCGGCCAGGCCATCTTCGGCACCGCTGGCGCCAGCAGATTGTTCGTCACGGCGCGCACGGTCTCGACCACGGCCACGGCGTCGGCCTCCTTCACGCTCGGCGCCTTCGGCACCCGTGTTGGCTTCGCCCGGCAGCGCCTCGGTCGCCGCCGTCTCTGACCCTTCGGCCTGGCTGGCGACGGCCTCATTGCCACCGTCGGTGCTGGCATCGCTGCCGGCCTCGTCGCGGTTGCCACGGCCACCGCGGCGCCGGCGCCGGCGGCGCTGCTCTTCACCCACGGCGTCGGTGCCCTCCGCGCCGGCGACGGCTTCGGCGCCCGGGTTGGTCTCGGCCAATGCCGCAGCGTTGTCCACCAGTTCCTGCGGCCGAGGCTCGCGCTCGGGACGCGGGGCGCGGCGCGGCGTCTCGACGGCACCAGCCTCGCTCAGCGGACGGGCCACCGTCTCGGCTTCCGCACCGCGCTCGGCGCGGCGGCCATCCCGACGGCCTTCGCGTTGAGCTTCCGGCCGGACTTCGGCACGGGTCTCGGCACGCACTTCGCTGCGCGGGCCGCGGTCACCGCGCTCCCCACGCTCACCGCGCTCACCGCGGGCTTCGCCCGGCTTGCCATCGCGGCCGCCACGGCCGCCGCGCTCACTGCGCTCGCCTCGACCGCCGCGTTCGTTGCGACGGGCCTCGCCGACCTTGGTCTCGCGCTTGTCGCCTGCCGGCCCGGCCGGCACCGCCGGCGTGGCCGCCACCGCGGCGGCCGGTGCGGCCACCGGTGCCGGCGCGGCGCCACCGAACAACTTCTTGACCCAGCCGAAGAAACCGCTGCCTGCCGCAGGCGCTGGCGCCTCGGACACCCAGCTCGGCGCCACTGGCGCGCTGCTGGCGGCCTTGGCTTGAGCCACCGGCAAGGCAGCCGCCGCAGCGGCGGGCTTGACGGCGACTTCCACTGCCTTGGGCACGGCCGCCGGTGCGGGCTGATCGGGCAGCACGCCCTTGATCACCGGCTCCTGCTTGGGCTTGACCGATTTTTCGCGGCGGCTGATCGCCACCTCGTCCTCGGGCTCCTCGATCATCGTGTAGCTGGCTTGAAGGTTCTCCAGCCGCGGGTCGTCGTGGCGCAGGCGCTCCAGCTTGTAGTTCGGCGTCTCGAGGTGCTTGTTCGGCACCAGCAGCACGGTGCAGCGCTGCTTCAGTTCGATCTTGGTGATCTCGGTGCGCTTCTCGTTCAGCAGGAAGCTGACCACCTCCACCGGCACCTGGACATGCACCGCGGCGGTGTTGTCCTTGAGCGTCTCCTCCTGGATGATGCGCAGGATCTGCAGCGCGCTCGACTCGGTGTCGCGGATATGGCCGGTGCCGTTGCAGCGCGGGCAGGTGATGTGGTTGCCTTCGCTCAGCGCCGGGCGCAGGCGCTGACGGCTGAGTTCGAGCAGGCCGAACTTGGAAATCGAGCTGAACTGGACCCTTGCGCGGTCTTGCCGCATCGCGTCACGCAGACGCTGTTCCACCTCGCGGCGGTTCTTGCTCTCCTCCATGTCGATGAAGTCGACCACGATCAGGCCGCCCAGGTCGCGCAGCCGCATCTGGCGCGCGATCTCGTCGGCGGCTTCCAGGTTGGTGCGGGTGGCGGTTTCCTCGATGTCGCCGCCGCGGGTGGCGCGCGCCGAGTTGACGTCGACCGAGACCAGCGCCTCGGTGTGGTCGATCACGATCGCCCCGCCGGCCGGCAGGTTGACGGTGCGGCTGAACGCGGTCTCGATCTGGTGCTCGATCTGGAAGCGCGAGAACAGCGCCGCGTCGTCGCGGTAGCGCTTCACGCGATTGGCCGTCTCGGGCATCACGTGGTTCATGAACTGCTGGGCCTGATCGAAGATGTCGTCGGTATCGATCAGGATCTCGCCGATGTCGGCGGTGAAGTAGTCGCGGATCGCGCGGATCACCAGCGAGCTTTCCTGGTAGATCAGGAACGCACCCTTGCCCGCCTTGCTCGCGCCGTCGATCGCCGACCACAGCTTGAGCATGTAGTTCAGGTCCCACTGCAGTTCGGGCGCCGAGCGGCCGATGCCGGCGGTGCGGGCGATCAGGCTCATGCCCTTGGGGTAGTCGAGCTGTTCGAGGTTCTCCTTGAGCTCCTCGCGGTCCTCGCCCTCGATGCGGCGGCTGACGCCACCACCGCGCGGGTTGTTGGGCATCAGCACCAGGTAGCGCCCGGCCAGGCTGACGAAGGTGGTCAGTGCCGCGCCCTTGTTGCCGCGCTCTTCCTTCTCGACCTGGACCAGCATCTCCTGGCCTTCGCGAATCGCTTCCTTGATGCTGACGTTCTTGAGGTCGACGCCCTCACGGAAATACTGGCGCGAGATCTCCTTGAACGGCAGGAAACCGTGTCTGTCCTCGCCGTAGTCGATGAAACAGGCTTCGAGCGATGGCTCGACCCGTGTCACCACCGCCATGTAGATGTTGCCCTTGCGCTGTTCGCGCCCTTCGATCTCGGTTTCGAAGTCGAGCAGTTTTTGCCCGTCGACGATGGCCAGGCGGCGCTCTTCCGGCTGCGTGGCATTGATCAGCATGCGTTTCATGTGCACTCCCATACCGCGCGCCCCGTTGCCGGAGCACGCGCTGTCCGATCGCCGGCACGACCCTCAGGTCTGGGCCGGCGATCTGTTCAGATGCACGAGAAGCGTGAAACAGCCGGAGAAGGAATCGCCCTGGACTGCAGTGATCGCAACGCGATCAAGGATGCAGCGGGGCCGCGTGCGGCAGGGCATCCGGGTTTGGCGGCGCCGCTCTGGCCCGACCCGGCGCTGCGCGCGCGGGTTGCTCCTCGGCAGACGGCATTGCCGCACCGGCCAGGGGCCGGGGCTGTGCCCACATGCCGCGAGGCATGCCCCACCGTGCGCTTTTTGACGCGGGCGGGTGTCGAGGGGGGTTGAGGGATGGCATGCGGACCCAGTGGGCTCTGACGCGAACCGCAGACCGCTGGCCTACCGCGATCTGCCGTTCATGACCTTTTGTTCTTCCCTGTGACGGGCTGGCTGTGACGACGTATCTCTTCCACCTGACCCGCGTGGCCGCCGCATCACTTGGGGATTTGCGGCCTGCCGCGCATGGCGCAGGTGTTGCATCAACGTTTTTTGACGCCCTTGCAGACGCCGCGCCACGATAGCACCGGGTATGCCCGGGTAAACTCTGGAAAATCAAGCACTTACGGCCCAGTCGTGGCTCATTCCATTATAAGCAGCAATCTGCCGGGTTCCGGTCATGCCCACAGCCCGCCCGCTGCACCGCCCGAAGTGCGCCGGCTGGTCGTCGACGAGGCGGGTGAAGGCCAGCGCCTCGACAACTTCCTGATGCGTTTGCTCAAGGGGGTTCCCAAGACCCATGTCTACCGGGTGATCCGGTCGGGCGAGGTGCGCGTCAACAAGGGCCGGGCCGCTGCAGACACCCGTCTCGCGTTGGGCGACGAGGTGCGCGTGCCGCCGGTGCGCGTGGCGGAAAAGCCGGCAGGTGCCCCGGCCGCACCGGCGCGCGAATTCCCCATCCTGTTCGAGGACGATCACCTGCTGGCGATCAACAAGCCTGCCGGCGTGGCGGTGCACGGCGGCAGCGGCGTCAGCTTCGGCGTCATCGAGCAGTTGCGCCAGGCCAGGCCGCAGGCCAAGTTCCTCGAACTGGTGCACCGGCTCGACCGCGAGACCTCGGGCATCCTGCTGCTGGCCAAGAAGCGCACGGCGCTGGTGGCGCTGCAAGACCAGTTCCGCAGCCGGGATACGGGTAAAACCTATGCTGCGCTGGTGTCCGGGGTTTGGCCGGCCAAGCTCAAGGTGATCGACGTGGCGCTGCACAAGACGCTGGATGCACGCGGCGAGCGCCATGTGCTGCCGGTCGCCGCCGACCATCCCGACGGCCGGCGCGCGATCAGCCTGGTGAAGATCGCCTCCGCGTTGGCAGATTTCACGCTGCTCGACGTGACGATCAAGACCGGCCGCACCCACCAGATCCGGGTCCACCTGGCGCAGGCCGGCCATGTGATCGTCGGCGACCCCAAGTACGGCGATTTTGCGCTGAACAAGCAGTGGGCGCGCGGCGAGGGTCTGGCCGGCTTGCGTTTCGAGCGCATGTTCCTGCATGCACGGCAACTGGCTTTCGACCACCCGGCCAGCGCCGAGCGCATCACCTTGACCGCGCCGCTGCCGGCCGAATGCGCCACACTGCTGACCCGGCTGTCCCAGCCGCATTGATCTTCCGTCCCGCCGCCCATGACCCTGCCCACGCCCGACCGCCTCCGCCGCTTCGACCTGATCGTCTTCGATTGGGACGGCACGCTGTTCGATTCCACCGCGCTGATCGTGCGCTGCATGCAGTCCGCCTGTGCCGACATCGGCGTGCCCGTGCCCAGCGCCGAGCGCGCGGCTTACGTCATCGGGCTGGGCCTGCACGATGCACTGCAGCATGCCGTGCCCGGCCTGCCCGAGGCGCGCTACCCCGAACTCGGCCGGCGCTACCGCCACCACTACATCGCGCGACAGCATGAGCTGGTGCTGTTTCCGGGCACGCTGGAGATGCTGCATGCTTTGAAATCGCGCAACCACTGGCTGGCGGTGGCCACCGGGAAAAGCCGGCTGGGGCTGAACGAGTCGCTGCAGGCCGTGCAGCTCAAGGGCTTGTTCGACGGCACCCGCACCGCCGACGAGACCGCCGGCAAGCCCCATCCGATGATGCTGGAGCAACTGATGCGTGAGTTCGGCGCCGAACCCGGCCGCACGCTGATGATCGGCGACACCACCCACGACTTGCAACTGGCCGCCAACGCCGGCACCGCCAGCGTGGGCGTCAGCTACGGCGCGCATGAGCCGGAGGCCTTCGCGGTGCTGTCGCCTCTGCATGTGGCGCATTCCACCGCCGACCTGCAGGACTGGCTGCTGTCGAATGCCTGAGGCCGGGCCCGCGCCGGGCATGGGTGCCGCTGCCCAGCCCTTGTGCGCCGCCGCCGACCTGGTCGAGCGCGGCAAGGCCGTGCTCTTCGACGTGCTGTTGTGGGGCCAGCCGGCGCGGGCTTTCGCGCTGCGCTTCGATGGCCGGCTGGTGGCCTACATCAACCGCTGCGCCCATGTTCCGGTGGAGATGGACTGGCAGCCGGGCGAATTTCTCGACCAGGACAAGCGCTGGATCGTCTGTTCCATCCACGGCGCGAGCTACGAGCCGGCCGACGGCCACTGTGTCGGCGGGCCTTGCCTGCGCAGCAAACTGATCCGGGTGACGGTTGCCGAGCAGGCCGGTCAGGCCTGTTGGTATCCTTCCACCGATGTTCGCCCGGTCGTGACCGGCGTCATTTCCGCCCCTGAAAGCCTCCCATGAATCCGCAGGACGACTCCCCGACCCCCGCCAATCCTGCGGGCATCTCTGCCGACCCGGCCGGGATCGACGCCGGGTCGGCGCCGGTACTGGCCAAGGCCGTGCAGGCGCTGGCGCAGGAGTTGATGCGCGAGCGCCGCACCGACCGGCGCTGGCGCGTCTTCTTCCGGCTCTGCTGGCTGGGGCTGTTCGGCGGCCTGCTCTGGCTGACGATGGCCGACCGGGTTCACCACACCGCGCCCAGCACACCGCATACCGCGCTGGTGGAGTTGCGCGGCGAAATCTCTGCCGACAGTGAGGCCAGCGCTGAGCAGTTGATCGCCGGCCTGCGCAACGCGTTCGAGGACAAGGGCGCCAAAGCGGTGGTGTTGCGCATCAACAGCCCGGGCGGCAGCCCGGTGCAGTCGGGCATCATCAACGACGAGATCCGGCGCCTGAAGCAGTTGCACCAGAAGAAGGTCTACGCCGTGGTCGAGGAGGTCTGTGCATCGGGCGCCTACTACGTTGCGGTGGCTGCCGACGAGATCTATGTCGACAAGGCCAGCATCGTCGGCTCGATCGGCGTGCTGATGGACGGCTTCGGCTTCAACGGCCTGATGGACAAGCTGGGCGTCGAGCGCCGGCTGCTGACCGCCGGCGAGAACAAGGGCATGCTCGACCCGTTCACGGCACAGAACCCCAAGCAGCGTGCCTATGCCCAGGCCATGATCGACCAGATCCACCGGCAGTTCATCGGCGTCGTGCGCGAAGGCCGCGGCCAGCGCCTGAAGGAGACGCCGGAAACCTTCTCGGGCCTGTTCTGGAACGGTGAAGAAGCCGTCAAGAACGGCCTGGCCGACAAGTTCGGCAGCCTCGACTATGTGGCGCGCGAGGTGGTCAAAGCCGAGGAGGTGATCGATTACACCCCGCGCGAGAACGTGGCCGAGAAGCTGGCCAAGCGTTTCGGGGCGTCGATTGGCGACGGTGCGGCGCGCGCAGTCAGCAGCATGGTGCGCTTGCGCTAGCTTCGGGCTGCCTGGTCAGGCCGCAGCGCTTCAGCCGCTGGCCAGCGCCGGCGCGGTCTCGCGCTTGTAGGCCACCACATGGTCGGCCTCGAGCCGGATGCCGATGTGCTCGCCGATCGCGTGGTTGTGGTGCGACGGCACCAGCGACAGCAGCGTGGCCCCGCTGGCGAGTCTCAGCGTGTAGAGGAACTCCGCGCCGCGGAAGGCCTTGGCCAGCACCTCGGCGGTCACCGGGCTGGCGTCGTCGTGCACCACGTCGTCCGGGCGCAGCAGCACATCCACCGCGCAGCCGGTGTGGCACAGGTCGCCATGCTCGGTACAACGTATGGGTTCGGTGCTGTCGAGCAGGCCCAGTTCCATCTGGATATGCCGACCGTGCTGCACCGTGCCCGGCAGGAAGGCGCCCTGGCCGACGAAGTCGGCGACAAAGCGGTTCGCCGGTTGGTGGTACAGCCGGTAGGCCGTGTCCCATTGCTGGATCCGGCCCTGGCTCATGATGCCGATCTCGTCGGCGATCGCAAAGGCCTCGTGCTGGTCGTGGGTGACCAGCAGCGCGGTGGTGCCGGCGGCCTTGAGCAAGGTCCGCAACTCGCCGCCCAGGCGCTCGCGCAGTTCGATGTCGAGCTTGGAAAACGGCTCGTCCAGCAGCAGCAGCCGGGGTGAGGGCGCCAGCGCGCGGGCCAGCGCCACGCGCTGCTGCTGGCCGCCCGACAGTTCGTGCGGGTAGCGTGCGCCGGTTCCGCCCAGGCCCATGGTGTCCAGCATCTGCTGCACCCGCTGCGCGGCACCCGGCGCGCCGCGCAGGCCGAAACCCACGTTGGCGGCCACCGTCAGGTGCGGGAACAGCGCATGGTCCTGGAACACCATGCCGATGCGCCGTTGCTCGGGGGGCAGTTGTTGGCGCGGGCTGCTGACCAACTGGCCGTCCAGCCGCACCTCGCCGGCACTGAGAGGCTCGAAACCGGCGATCGCGCGCAGCACCGAGGTCTTGCCGCAGCCCGAGGGGCCGAGCAGGCAGCCCACCGTGCCGCGTGGCAAGCTCAGCGAGAAATGCTCGACCACCGGCCGCCGGCCGTAGCGCACAGCGATGCCGGCCAGTGCCAGCCAGGGGGGATCAGGCGCCATCATCGTGGCCGGATGATAGGGGCGGGCGCCGCCCGGGGGCAGAGCGGCCGATACACTGCCGCCACTTTGTTGCTGCCGCCCGCGATCCCGCCTGTCTCCAAGGCCTTGCGCTTGCCTGGCCTGACCGACACCCGGCGCCGCTGGCCGTCGGGCCTGCGGCTGATCGCCTTGCTGACGGCGGCGCTGGTGGCGCTGCCCATCCTGGCGGTGGGCTCCTTCGTGTTTGCAGGCGGCACCGGCGCCACCTGGGCCCATCTGGTGGCCACCGTGCTGACCGACTACATCGTCACCACGCTCTGGCTGTGCGCGGGGGTCGGCCTCGGCGTCACGCTGCTGGGCGTGGGCGCGGCCTGGCTGGTGACGCGCCACGAGTTTGCCGGCCGCGCCCTGTTCGAATGGGCCTTGGTGCTGCCGCTGGCGGTGCCGGCCTATGTGATGGCCTACACCTACACCGACCTGCTGCAGTATGTCGGCCCGGTGCAGACCGCGCTGCGCGAGGCCTTCGGCTGGCGCCGGGCCGACTACAGCTTTCCCGAGGTGCGCTCCACGGCGGGCGCGGTGCTGATGTTCTCGCTGGTGCTCTACCCCTATGTCTACCTGATGGCGCGCACCGCCTTCATCGAGCGCGGCGGCGCGATGATCGAGGTGGCGCGCTCGCTCGGCCTGTCGCCCTGGCAGGCGTTTCTGCGGGTATCGCTGCCGCTGGCCAGGCCGGCGATCGCTGGCGGCGTGGCGCTGGCCTTGATGGAGACGCTGGCTGATTTCGGCACCGTCAGCTACTTCGCGGTGCAGACCTTCACGACCGGAATCTACCGCGCCTGGTTCTCGCTCGGCGACCGGGTGGCGGCTGCGCAACTGGCGGCCGTGCTGCTGCTGTTCGTGGTCGGGGTGCTGGCGCTGGAGCGCGGCAGCCGGGGCGGCCGCCGCTTTGCCGACACCAGCCTGCGCCGTGGCGCCAATGGCCGGGTCGTGCTGGGCGGTGGCCGCGCCGCGCTGGCGCTGGCCGCCTGTGCCCTGCCTCTGGTCGGGGGCTTTCTGCTGCCGGCCGGCCTGCTGCTGCGCATGGCGCTGCGCGAAGGCGATGCCCAGTTTGGCGAGCGCTTCATCCGTCTGGCCGGCAACAGCGTGCTGCTGGCCGGCGTCACTGCGCTGCTGGCGCTGTCGCTGGCGCTGCTGATCGGCTACGCCGCACGCACCGAACGGGGGGCGACCCTGCGCTGGGCGCACCGGCTGGCCGGGCTGGGCTACGCGCTGCCGGGCTCGGTGATTGCGGTGGGTGTGCTGATCCCGGTCACCCGGCTGGACCACGCGCTGGCCGCCGCGCTGCAGCAGGTGTTCGGCTGGCAGGTCGGCCTGGTGCTGACCGGCAGCATCGCCGCGCTGGTCTATGCCTGCCTGGTGCGCTACCTCACCGCGGCGATGCAGGCGGTGGATGCTGGCCTGGCCAGGATCACGCCGGCGATGGACCAGGCCGCGCGCAGCCTCGGTCACACTCCCGCCCAGACGCTGCGCCGGGTGCATTTGCCGCTGTTGCGCGGCCCCTTGCTGACGGCCGGCCTGCTGGTGTTCATCGACGTGATGAAGGAATTGCCCGCCACGCTGGTGATGCGGCCCTTCAACTTCGACACCCTGGCCACCCAGGCCTACACCCTGGCCGCCGACGAGCGCCTGGCCGAGGCCTCGACCGCGGCCCTGGCCATCGTGGCGGTGGGCCTGCTGCCCATGGTCTACATCTGCCGGCAGATCGCCCGCGGCGGGGCGGTCCGCGCCAGCTGAGCCGGCCGCGCTGCGGGTTGGCTTCAAGCCGCGCTATTTCCAGCCCGCCCGGTCGAACACCTTCTGCGCCAGCACGGTGGTCTTGGCCAGTTCGCCTATCGGCAGCGTGTCGGACTTGAAGCTGCCCAGCGCGGCCAGCGCCGGGTTCGCCGCCACGCTGCCCTTGACCACCGGCCACTCGTTGTTGCCATTCGCGAAATAGGCTTGCGCCTCGTCGCCGGCCAGGTACTCCATGAAGCGCACCGCCGCGTCGCGGTTCGGTGCATGCTTCAACACACCGGCGCCCGAGATATTGATGTGGGTGCCCCAGCTCGACTGGTTGGGCCAGACCACGCCCACCGCGGCCATCGCCTGCTGGTCCTCGGGCTTGTTGCTGCGCATCATCCGCACCAGGTAGTAGGTGTTGGAGACCGTGACGCCGCATTCGCCGGCCGCCACCGACTTGATCTGATCCGTGTCGCCGCCCTTGGGGCTGCGCGCGAAGTTGGCCACCATGCCGCGCGCCCAGGCCTCGGCCTTCGCCTCGCCCTCATGGGCGATCACCGCCGCGCCCAGCGACAGGTTGTAGGGATGCGCGCCAGAGCGCATGCAGACCTGGCCCTTCAGCGCGGGTGTCGCGAGGTCGGCATAGCTCTGCACCTGCTCGCGCTTGAGCGCCGCCTTGTTGAAGACGATCACCCGGGCCCGGGTGGAGAACGCCGACCAGTTGGGCGTGCGCAGCGCGGCCGGGATGCGCTCGTCGAGCAGCCGGCTCTTGACTGGCTGGAACAGCCCCAGGCTGTCGGCCACCTCCAGCCGCGCCGCGTCCACCGTGATCAGCAGGTCGGCCGGGCTGGCGCTGGCCTCGTTGCGGATGCGCTCGACCAGTTCCTCCTCCTTGCCGTCGAGCCGGTTGATCTTGATGCCGGTGGCCTTGCTGAAGTTGGCGTACAGCGCCTCGTCGGTCTGGTAGTGGCGGGCCGAGTAGATGTTGAGCACGCCAGCCTGCGCCGCGGCCGGGGCGGGTGAGCCCGCCAGCAGGCCCAGCGCGGCCAGCGCGGTCAGCGCCGGTCGGCGTCGCAAGACGAAATAGCGGAGGGACATGGTGGCAATCCGGTGGGTGGAGAGTGATTGAATAGTAACAAGAATCATTCTCAAAAACTTGCCCGAATCGAGCCGGGGCGTCAGGGCAGGGCCTGGCCGCTACAACCAGCCCACCCGCTTGAAGCGCCAGTACATGCCGCCGCAGGTGGCGGCGATCAGGCCCAGCGCGGCGGGATAGCCCCAGCGCTGCTGCAACTCGGGCATGTGCTGGAAGTTCATGCCCCAGACGCCGACGAAGAAGGTGGCCACCGCGAAGATGCCGGCCCAGGCGGCCAGCCGCTTGGTGACCTCGTTCTCCTCTATCGTCACCATAGACAGGTTGACCTGTATCGCCGTGCCTATCGTGTCGCGGATGGTGTCTATCGAGGTCTGCAGCCGCGCCAGGTGGTCGGCGATGTCGCGGAAGTAGTCGGCGCTGGCCAGGCATACCGCCGGCGCGCGGCCGCCGTAGAGCTTGCCCACGGCGTCCAGCAGCGGCGAGACGGCGTGGCGCAGCACCGTCACCTTGTGCTTGAGCTGGTACAGGCGCTCGATGTTGGCGCGCCCCGCGCCGCGGTCGAAGATCTGGTCCTCGATGGTTTCCAGTTCGGATTCGAGCGCGTCGACGAGCGGGAAGTAGCGGTCGACCACCGCGTCCACCAGCGCGTAGAGCACGAAGCCCGCGCCCTGGCGCAGCTGCGCGGGCTCGCGCTCGCAGCGCTCGCGCACGCCCAGAAAGCCTTGCGTGCTGTGGTTGCGCACCGACAGCACGTAGTTCGGTCCGGCGAAGATGTTGACCTCGCCCAGCCGCAGCGCGTCGGTCGGATCGAGCTCGAGCAGGTGCAGCACCGCGAACACCGAATCGCCGTACTCCTCGATCTTGGGCCGCTGGTGGCCGTGGCGCGCATCTTCGACCGCCAGGTCGTGCAGGCCGAACTCCTGCTGCATGTCGGCCAACTCCCAGTCGCTGGCGTCGCGCAGCGCGACCCAGACGAAGCAGCCAGGCTGGACCATGTAGTCGCTGATCTCGGCGGGCGGGATGTCGGCCAGCTTGGCGCCGTCGCGGTAGGCCACGCAGTTGATCAGCATGTTCGCCTCATGGAGTCAGGTCGTTGGCGTGGTGGCCTCAGTCCACCAGCAAGCCCTTGCGCTCGATGTAGGCCACCACCTCGGCCAGACCCTGGCGGGTGCGCAGGTTGGTCATCACATAAGGCCGCTTGCCGGCATGGTCTGGCCGCATCCGGCGGGTGTCGGTTTCCATCACCTCCAGGCTGGCGCCGACATAGGGCGCGAGGTCTATCTTGTTGATCACGAACAGGTCGCTCTTGGTGATGCCGGGGCCACCCTTGCGCGGGATCTTCTCGCCGGCGGCGACGTCGATGACGTAGATCGTCAGGTCGCTGAGTTCGGGGCTGAAGGTGGCGGCCAGGTTGTCGCCGCCCGACTCGATGAAGACGATGTCGGCGTCCGGGAATTTTTCCAGCATCCGGTCCACCGCCTCGAGGTTGATCGACGCGTCCTCGCGGATCGCGGTGTGCGGGCAGCCGCCGGTCTCCACGCCCATGATGCGCTCGGGCGCCAGCGCGCCGGCCACGGTGAGCAGGCGCTGGTCTTCCTTGGTGTAGATGTCGTTGGTCACCACCACCAGGTCCCAGCGGTCGCGCATGGTCTTGCACAGCATTTCGACCAGCGTGGTCTTGCCCGACCCCACCGGTCCGCCCACGCCGACGCGCAATGGGGGGAGTTTCTTGGTGCGGCGGGGGATGGCGTGCAGCGCGGTCATGGCGGGCTTTCTTGGGGCGGAGGAGGGCTACAAGCAGCGATCATGCCGCAGCGCGTGGCCCCGTTCGGGTTCAGCTTCTGAACAAGCGGGAGTACTGCGCTTCATGCCGGGCCGACAGGATGGCCAGCATGGGCGCCAGGTTCTGGCGCGCGCCGTCGCCGGCCAGCGCGGTGGCCAGGGCTGCGTCCACTGCGGCGGGCAGCGCGTCGGCCAACCGGCCCAGCAGGCGCTGGCCCGCGCTCTGGCCCAGGTGGGCCGATTTCAGCAGCGCCTGCACCATGTTCTCGGCCCAGCCGAAGCCAAAGGCCAGCAGCGCTTCGCGCAGCGGTGCACCGGTGATGGTGGCTGCAGCCAGCGCGAACGCGATCGGCCAGGTCGGCGCGGGCCGCAGCGCGGCCAGGACGTGGATGCGCACGTCGTCGGGCTGGCGCTGGCGCAGCCAGTCGGTCAGCGAGCGGCCCATCTGCTCGGTCTGCTGACGCATCTCGCGGGTCTCTCGGGTCTGCAGCGCCCAGGCGTTGAGCTCGGCGATGCGCGGCGCGTCGTGGCGCTGCCAGGCCTTGAAGGCGCTGGCCAGCAGCGGCAACTCGGCGCGCTGCAGGCTCAAGCCCAGTTGGTCGACCAGCCAGCGGCCGGCGCTGGCCTCGTCGCCGACCTGGCCGCCGTCTATCGCCGCCTCCAGGCCCTCGGAGTAGCTGAAACCGCCCACCGGCAGCGCCGGCGAGGCCAGCCACATCAGTTGCAGCAGGGCCGGAGCAGGCAACGGCTGCGCCGCTTGCCGCACGCGGGGCATCGCCGCTCAGTGGCCGTGGTGGCCGTGGTCGTGGCCGCAATCCGGCCCGTGGACATGCCCATGAGCATGTCCATGCGCCGGTGCTGCCGCCACCACCGCAATGGCTATCGGTCGCGCCGCAGCCGGCGCGTGCTCGTGCGCCTGTTCGTGCCCATGGTCATGGCCGTGGCCGTGGCCGTGGCCGGCCCCGGCGCTGGCATAAGCCCCGCCTTCGGGTTCGAAGGCCTCGTGGGATTCGGTCACGATCAGGTGCTGCTGGCGCAGCATGTCGGCCAGCACATGGTCGGGTTCGAGCTTGAGGTGGTCGGGCTGAAGTTCCAACGCGACATGGCGGTTACCCAGGTGGTAGGCGGCGCGCAGCAGGTCGAAGGGCGTGCCATGCGTGGCGCAGGCGCGCACCACCAGCACCGCCTGCGGGGCGGCCAGCACGCGGATCAGCGAGCCGTCCTCGGCCACCAGCATGTCGCCGCCACGCGCTGTGGTGCCGCGCGGCAGGAACACGCCCAGCAGGCGTCCCAGTGAGTCGGTGGCGTCGAAGCGGCTTTTTTGCCGCACGTCCCAGTCGAGTTCGACCTGGGCCGCACGCTTGATGAGCACCGGGGCCAGGCCGCGGCCGCCGGGGATGAGCTTGTTGATGGTCAGCATGGGTCGATTGTGGCCTGAGTGGTGGGGTTGGAAGCGCGCTGACAGGCCGCCGCCGCCCCAAGCCCGACCGCCGGCTAAAACAAAAAGTACCTCTGTGCCATCGGCAGTTCGCTGGCGGGCTCGCAGGTCAGCAGCAGGCCGTCGGCGCGCACCTCGTAGGTCTGGGCGTCGATCTCCATCCGCGGCAGGTAATGGTTGTGCACCATGTCGGCCTTCTTGACGCTGCGGTTGCCCTTGACCGCCACCAGGCGCTTGGCCAGGCCGTACGATTGGACCGCGCCGTTGGCCAGGCTGGCGCCGCTGACGAAGCTGATCGAGGTGCTGCCCAGCGCTTTGCCGTAGCTGGCGAACATCGGCCGGTAATGCACCGGTTGCGGCGTCGGGATGCTGGCGTTCGGGTCGCCCATCGCCGCCGCCGCGATGAAGCCGCCCTTGAGCACCACGCTGGGCTTGACGCCGAAGAAGGCCGGCTTCCACAACACCAGGTCGGCCCATTTGCCCGGCTCTATCGACCCCACCTCATGCGCTATGCCGTGGCTGAGCGCCGGGTTGATCGTCAGCTTGGCGATGTAGCGCTTGACGCGGGCGTTGTCGTGGCGCGCGGTGTCGCCGGGCAGGCCACCGCGCTGGCCCTTCATCTTGTGCGCCGTCTGCCAGCAGCGGATGATCACCTCGCCGACCCGGCCCATGGCCTGGCTGTCGCTGGAGAACATGCTGATCGCGCCCAGGTCGTGCAGCACGTCCTCGGCGGCGATGGTCTCGCGCCGGATCCGGCTTTCGGCGAAGGCCAGGTCCTCGGCCACGCTGGCGTCCAGGTGGTGGCAGACCATCAGCATGTCCAGGTGCTCGTCCACTGTGTTGACGGTGTAGGGCATCGTCGGATTGGTCGACGAGGGCAGGAAGTTGGGCTCGCCCACCACCCGCATGATGTCGGGCGCATGGCCGCCGCCGGCGCCCTCGGTGTGGAAGGCGCACAGCGTGCGGCCCTGGGTGGCGGCCACCGTGTTCTCGACGAAGCCCGATTCGTTCAGCGTGTCGCTGTGGATCGAGACCTGCACGTCATGCTCTTCGGCCACGCTCAGGCAGTTGTCGATCGCCGCCGGCGTCGTGCCCCAGTCCTCGTGCAGCTTGAGGCCGACCGCGCCCGCCTCCACCTGCTGGCGCAGCGCCTCGGGCCGGCTGGCGTTGCCCTTGCCCAGAAAGCCCAGGTTCATCGGAAAGGCCTCGGCCGCCTGCAGCATGAAGCGCAGGCTTTCTGGCCCGGGCGTGCAGGTGGTGGCGAAGGTGCCGGTGGCCGGCCCGGTGCCACCACCCATCATCGTCGTGATGCCCGACATCAGCGACTCTTCGATCTGCTGCGGGCAGATGAAGTGGATGTGGGTGTCTATGCCGCCGGCGGTGACGATCATGCCCTCGGCCGACAGGATCTCGGTGCCGGGGCCGATCACGATGTCCACGCCAGGCTGCACGTCGGGGTTGCCGGCCTTGCCGATTGCGACGATGCGGTGACGCTTGATGCCGATGTCGGCCTTGACGATGCCCCAGTGGTCGATGATCAGCGCGTTGGTGATCACCAGGTCGGCAGCCTCGTGGGCGCCCGGGCCGTTGGGCACCTGGCTCTGGCCCATGCCGTCGCGTATGGTCTTGCCGCCGCCGAACTTGACTTCCTCGCCGTAGCCGCCAGCGCGCAGCGTGAAGTCATCCTCGACCTCGATGACCAAGGCGGTGTCGGCCAGCCGCACCCGGTCGCCCACCGTCGGGCCGTACATCTCGGCGTAGGCACGCCGTCCAATCGTTGCCATTACAGTTTTCCTTGAATCTGGGCCCTGAAACCCCAGACTTCGCGCGCGCCGGCGTAGTCCACCAGGTCGACCGTGCGCTGCTGGCCGGGCTCGAAACGCACCGCCGTGCCCGAGGCGATGTTCAGCCGCATGCCGCGCGCCGCGTCGCGGTCGAACTGCAGCGCGGCGTTGGTCTCGGCGAAGTGGTAATGCGAGCCGACCTGGATCGGCCGGTCGCCGGTGTTCTGCACCACCAGCGTGACTCCACGCCGGCCGGGGTTCAGGGCATGCTCGCCCGCGTCAATCAACAGTTCGCCAGGATTCATGGTTTTGCTCACTTGCGGCGCGCCAGCCACAGGCCGGTGGCGGCCACCGCGGCCAGCGCGATCAGCACCAGCGCGTCGTCGCTATGCCAGTGCAGGCTGCCGGGCAGGCCATGGCCTTCGTGAGCCTGGACCAGTCCGGCGCCGACCATCAAGGCCGAGATCGTCAAATGTTTCTTCATGGTGCGTTTCAGGCGATGGGTTGGTGCACGGTCACCAGTTTGGTGCCATCCGGAAAGGTGGCCTCGACCTGGATTTCCGGGATCAGCTCGGCGATGCCGTCCATCACGTCGTCGCGCGTCAGCACGGTCTTGCCGTCGCTCATCAAGGCCGCCACCGACTTGCCGTCGCGCGCGCCCTCCATGATCGCTGCGCTGATCAGCGCCACCGCCTCGGGGTAGTTGAGCTTCAGGCCGCGGGCTTTGCGGCGCTCGGCCAGCAGCGAGGCGGTGAAGATCAGCAGCTTGTCTTTTTCGCGTGGTGTCAGTTCCATGGGCGTCGCTGGTTGCAGGATCGGTGCCATCGTAACCAGGCCGCCCCGTGTTGTCGGGTCGGGGTTCCCTGGGTGGCGGCCTTGACGCGTACCCGGCGGTGAAAGCCCTGCTGGCCAGCGGCTGGATTTCGGGCAGCATGACTGCTGCGGCACTGCCGCTCACTTCAGCCACCACAAGATACCCGGAGATGACACCCGCCATGACCACCCCGCACCGATTCAAGCTCCTGCCCACCCTGCTGGCCGCCGTCGCGGCGCTGGCCGCCAGCGCCACGCTGGCCCAACCCCTGCCCACGGCCCAGCCCGAAAGCGTGGGCATGTCGTCCGAGCGGCTCGCCAAGCTGACCACGGTGTTCGAGAAGGAAATCACCGACAAGAAGCTGCCGGGCGCGGTGCTGATGGTGGCGCGCAAGGGCAAGCTGGTCTATTCGAAGGCCTTCGGCAGCCTGAACAACGCCAGCGGCGGCGCGATGGCGGCCGACTCGATCTTCCGCATCTACTCGATGACCAAGCCGCTGGCCTCGACCGGGCTGATGATGCTGGTCGAGGACGGCAAAGTTCAGCTGACCGACCCGATCAGCAAGTTCCTGCCTTCGTTCAAGAACCCGATGGTCAGTGCGCCGACCTTCGACCCGGTTTTCGGCGGCGTCGCCTTCAAGCTGGTGCCGGCCAACCGCGAGCCGACGATCCAGGACTTGCTGCGCCACACCTCGGGCCTGGCCTATGGCGAACTGACCAAGAACACGCTGGTGCGCGAGGCCTACATCAAAGCCGGCGTGTTCAAGCCCACCCTCGACTACGACGCCCGCACGCTGTCGGGCGCCGAGATGGCCGACGGCCTGGGCAAGGCGCCGCTGGCGCAACAGCCCGGCACGGCCTGGGAGTACAGCCTGTCGGTCGACGTGCAGGGCCGGGTGGTCGAGGCGGTGTCTGGCCAGCGCCTGGGCGATTTCCTGCAGCAGCGCCTGTTCAACCCGCTCAAGATGGTCGATAGCGGCTTCTCGGTGCCCTCAGCCAAGGCCGCGCGGCTGGCCGAGGCCTTCCCGAAAGACCCGGCCACCGGGGTCGACAACAAACTGCTCGACATGAGCCAGACCCCCGGCAACGACTCGGGCGGCGCCGGCGGCGTCAGCACCGCGGGCGATTACCTGCGTTACTGCCAGGCCATGCTCAACGGCGGGCAACTCGACGGGGCGCGCATCCTGTCGCGCAGCACGGTGCAACTGATGACCGCCGACCACCTCGGCCCGGTGCTGGCGGCCGCGCCTGTCAACCCCGGCGCGCTGCTGATGGGCGTTCCGGGCTATACCTTCGGCCTGGGCTTCATGGTGCGCCAAGGCGACGGCATCGCCGGTGTGCATGGCACGGCCGGCGAGTTCATGTGGGCGGGCTATGCCGGCACCTTCTTCTGGGCCGAACCCAAGGAGCAGATCTGCGCGGTCTACATGACCCAGGCGCCCAGCCCGCTGCGCGCCTTCTACCGCCGGGCGATGAAGGACCTGGTGTCGCAGGCCATCGCCGACTGATCTGGGTCCGGGCGGCCGGCCGATGCCGACCGTCAGCGGGCCGGGGCGACACTCGTCGGGCTGTTGCGGCGCGACGCGCCGCAACAGCCCATCGGCTGTCGTCCGCCGGTGACGAGATCGGCAAAATTCTTGTTCTGACGCAAGAAAAAGCAAGTCCCCGCCCGCAGAATCGGGCGCTCAGCGGTTGTGCCGAGCGGCCCATCGGGTCAATGCAGCCACCGCCGGAGGGCGCGTTGCCGACAAGGCGATGCCACGCGCATGGTCGAAGACATGGGGTCCGTGGATCAAGTGGCGATCGTCCCGGCGGTCGCCGGCAGTTCGGCGCTGCTCGACCAAGTCATCGCCCATTCGCCTATCGGCATCGCCGTGATCGACAGCGAGGGCCTCTACGTCGACGTCAATCCGGCCTACGCCACGTTGTACGGCTATGCCCGACAAGAGATGCTGGGCCAGCCCTTCACGATGGTATTTCCGCCGGAGCAACACGCCCGGGTGCTGGCCGGCCACCAGGCCTTCTTGCAGGAGGGCACCGCGTTGA
Source organism: Burkholderiales bacterium (assembly GCA_947453625.1). Classification (GTDB taxonomy): domain Bacteria; phylum Pseudomonadota; class Gammaproteobacteria; order Burkholderiales; family Burkholderiaceae_C; genus Pseudaquabacterium. The sequence continues at coordinate 8,323 of CANGHK010000032.1, read as the reverse complement.
AGGGTGAGTTCGACGTGCTGCGGCGCGACGGCCGGCTGCTGACGATACTGGCCGAATCCACCCGGCTTCCCGGCGCTCAAGGCCGGCCGTTGCGACTGGTCTACGTGCTCGACATCACCGATCGACGGCGGGTTGAACTGGCGCTGCAAGCCTCGGGCCGCTTCCTCAACTCGGTGCTCGACGCGCTGACGGCCCATGTCTGCGTGCTGGACGAACAGGGCACGATCCTGGCCGTCAACCAGGCCTGGCGCGACTTTGCCACCGCCAACGGCGCGGTCGCCAGCCAGGTGCACGAGGGCGCCAGCTACACCGCCGTGTGCCAGTCACCTGCCGATGCCCATGGGCCCGCGGTCGAGGCCCTCACCGCCTTCGGTGTGTTGCTGGCCGAGGTGTTGGCCGGCCAGCGGCAACATTTCCAGATGGAATACCCCTGCCATTCGGCCGACGAGCAGCGCTGGTTCGTGGCGCGGGTCGCGCGCATTCCGGGCAGTGATCCGGTGCGCGTCGTGGTGGCGCACGACAACGTCTCGCCGCTGATACTGGCCCAGGAGACCTTGCGCCGCAGCGAGGCCGAGTTGCAGGACATGGCCGCGTCCATTCCCGGCGCGATGTTCCGCCTGCGGCACTCCGCACAGGCCTTCTGGCAATTCACCTACTTCAGCCCCGGCATAGAGGCCTTGTTCGAGCTGACGCCCGAGCAGGCCTGCGACGACATCCACGCGCTGGGCCAGTGCATCCTGCCAGCCGACAAGCCAGCGCACGACGCCTCGTTGCAGCGCGCCGTCGCCCAGCATCTGCCGTGGGAGCATGAATACCGAATCCAGACCCGCAGCGGCCGGGTCAAGTGGGTGCATGTGCTGGCCAAACCCAAGCACGGTGAGGGCGGCGACACGGTCTGGACCGGGATGCTGGCCGATGTGTCGCAGCGCAAGCAGATGGAGGCTGTCCTCAAGGCCAGCGAGGACAAGTACCGCACCTTGTTCGAGACCGTGCCGCAGGGCGTGGTCTACCAGGACGCGCAGGGCCGCATCACCTCGGCCAACCCGGCGGCGCAGCGCATCCTGGGGCTGACGATCGAGCAGTTGCAAGGCCTGGCGTCGATAGACGCGCGCTGGCAGGCGCTGCGTGAGGACGGCAGCGACTTCCCCGGCGACCAGCAGCCGGCGATGGTGGCGCTGCGCACCGGCGTGCCGGTCAAGGATGTGCTGATGAGCGTGATCGTTCCCGGCCGTGGCCGTGCCTGGTTGCTGGTCAATGCCACGCCGTTGTTCCGCAACGGCGAGTTGCAGCAGGTGTACGCGCTCTTCGAGGACATCACCGAGCGTGTGCTGATGAGCCGTGAACTACACCACCAGGCCAGAACCGACTTTCTGACCGGCGTGGCCAACCGGCGCGGCCTGATGGACCGGATGCAGATCGAGCTCGACCGCGTGCTGCGCCACCCTGACGTTCGCTGCAGCGTGATGTCGGTCGACCTGGACCACTTCAAGCAGGTCAACGACACCTGGGGCCATGCGGCGGGCGATGCGGTGCTGCGCCATGTGGCCCGGCTGATGCAGCAGACCACCCGCCACAACGACCTGGTGGCGCGCAGCGGCGGTGAAGAGTTCGCCCTGCTGCTGCCCGACACCGGCGCCGAAGAGGCCCAGGTGCTGGGTGAGCGCCTGCGTGAACTCGTGGCGCAGAACCCGACACAGCAAGGCAGCGAGCAGATCGCCGTGACGGTCAGCGTGGGCATCAGCGTCATCGCGCCGGCCGATGTCAACCTCGACGCGGTGCTGGCGCGTGCCGACCAAGCACTGTACGAGGCCAAGCACGGCGGCCGCGACGCAGTGCGGGCGGTGCTGCCGCAGGCATGATCTTGGGGCGTGAGTGCTGTTGGTAGGGCGGGTTGGCGGCTGCCGCCGGTTCTGCATGCGCCGTTGTGGTGCCTGACCTGCCGGCCGTCCGCCGCTCGGCGCTGGTGCGGTTCTTGATGCATGCTTGGGCATGTCCAGCCCACCGGCCCCACCGCGCACGCCGCCTCAGCAGGTGCTCACCTTCCGCCGTGACTACAACCGCTGGGTGGCCAGCGAGACGATGGAGGACTACGCGCTGCGCTTTGCGCCGCGCAACTTCCGCAAGTGGAGCGAATGGCGGGTGGCCAACACCGCCTTCGGCGCCGCCGCCTTCCTGATCCTGGAGGCGGTGGGTGCCACCCTGCTGGTGCAGCATGGCTTCGTCAACGCCACGCTGGCGATCCTGGCCACTGGGCTGATCATCTTCCTGGCCGGGCTGCCGATCAGCGTCTACGCCGCGCGCCACGGCCTCGACATGGACTTGCTGACGCGCGGCGCCGGCTTCGGCTACCTCGGCTCGACCATCACCTCGTTGATCTACGCCAGCTTCACCTTCCTGTTCTTCGCGCTCGAGGCCGCGGTGATGGCCTACGCGCTGGAACTCGCCTTCGACATCCCGCCGGCCTGGGGTTACGGCTTGTGCGCGCTGGTGGTGATCCCGCTGGTCAGCCACGGCGTGACGGCGATCAGCCGGCTGCAGGTCTGGACCCAGCCGCTGTGGCTGGGTCTGCTGGTGTTGCCGCTGGTCACCGTGCTGGTCAAGAGTCCGGACGAGCTGGCCGGCTTGACCGGTTTTGCCGGCGTCACGGGCAACAGCCCGGGCTTCGACCTGCTGGGTTTCGGTGCCGCGCTGACGGTGGGCATCGCGCTGGTCACCCAGATGGGCGAGCAGGCCGATTACCTGCGCTTCATGCCCGAACAGCGGCCCGGCCATGCCGCGCGCTGGTGGCTGGGCACCCTGATGGGCGGCCCGGGCTGGGTGCTCGTCGGCGTGGCCAAGATGATGGCCGGCGTGCTGCTGGCCTACCTGGCGCTGGCCCACAGCGTGCCGCCCGAGCGCGCGGTCGACCCCAACCAGATGTACCTGGCGGCTTGGGAATATGTCTTCCCGCATTACGGTTGGGCGGTGGCCGCCACCGCGCTGTTCGTGCTGGTGTCGCAACTCAAGATCAACGTCACCAACGCCTACGCCGGCTCGCTGGCCTGGAGCAACTTCTTCTCGCGCCTGACGCACAGCCACCCTGGCCGGGTGGTCTGGGTGGTGTTCAACACCGGCATCGCGCTGGTGCTGATGGAGTTGAACGTGTTCCAGGCGCTCAGCCATGTGCTGGGCCTGTACAGCAACATCGCGATCGCCTGGATCATGGCGGTGGTGGCCGACCTGGTGATCAACAAGCTGCTGGGGCTGAGCCCCAAGGGCATAGAGTTCCGTCGCGCCCACCTCTACGACGTCAACCCGGTGGGCGTGGGCGCGATGGGCATGGCCTCGGTGCTCAGCGTGGCCGCGCACCTGGGCGCGTTTGGCGCGCTGGCCCAGGCCTTCTCGGCCATGATCGCGCTGGTGGCCGCGCTGGTGGTCTCGCCGCTGATTGCCTGGGCCACGCGTGGCCGCTACTACCTGGCCAGTCGCACGCCGGCGGCACAGGCGGTCGCGGCGGCCGAGTCAGCCCGGGACGCCGCCGGGCAGGGCGCTTACCTGGGCAGCCAGGCCCTGCACCGCTGCACGGTCTGCGAGCGCGACTACGAGGCCGAGGACATGGCCGCCTGCCCGGCCTATGGCGGGCTGATCTGCTCGCTGTGCTGCACGCTGGATGTGCGCTGCGACGACTTGTGCAAGCCCCAGGCCAGGCTGGCCGTGCAGTGGCTGGGCCTGCTGCAGCGCCTGCTGCCGCGGCGGATGGCGCCGCAACTGGAGAACGGCCTGTCGGCCTATTTGCTGCTGATGGGCGCGGTGGTGTCTGGGCTGGCGCTGCTGTTCTGGGCCTTGTACCGCCTGGGGCTGCGCTCGCTGGGCCAGCTCGACGCGATCAGCGCCGCCGCGGTGGCGCCGCTGCTGCGCGCCGGCTTCGGCCAGGCCTTCGCGGTGCTGCTGCTTATCGCCGGCATGGTGGCCTGGTGGGCAGTGCTGGCCCAGCGCAGCCGCCAGCGCGCGCAGGAGGAATCGCGCCGCCAGACCCAGGCCCTGCATGAGCAGGCCGGGGTCTTGCAGAGCCAGGCCGTCGCGCTGGGACGCGAGATCGAATCGCACCAGCGCACCGATGTCCAGTTGCAGCTGGCGATGGCCAGCGCCGACGCCGCCAACCAGGCCAAGAGCCGCTACATCACCGCCATCAGCCACGAGCTGCGAACGCCGCTCAACAGCATCCTGGGTTATGCCCAGCTGCTGGAGGACGACCCGGCGATCCCGGCGCACCGGCGCGGCGCGGTGCAGGTGATACGGCGCGGCGGCGACCACCTGCTCAGCCTGATCGAGGGCACGCTGGACATCGCCAAGATCGAGAGCGGCCGCCTGACGCTCGAATCGGCGCCCCTGCATTTCGCCGACGCGATGGACGAGCTGGTGCGGCTGTTCGAGGCGCAGGCCGAGGCCAGGGGCTTGCGCTTCGTCCACCGCCGCACCGGCACGCTGCCCGACCTGGTGCGCGCCGACGAGAAGCGGCTGCGCCAGATCCTGATCAACCTGCTGGGCAATGCGGTGAAGTTCACCCGCGCCGGTCAGGTGAGCTTCTCGGTCGACTATGCGCGCGAGATGGCTTATTTCGAGGTCGAGGACACCGGCCCTGGCATGGCCGAGACCGAACTGGCCCGGGTCTTCGAGCCCTTTGTTCGCGGCACGGCCGCCGGCGGCAACGCCAGCAGCGGCACCGGACTGGGGCTGACCATCGCCCGCATGCTCACCGGCCTGATGGGCGGCGAACTGACGGTGAGCAGCCGCCCCGGCGTGGGCAGTTGCTTTGCGGTCAAGCTCTACCTGCCCGAGTTGCAGGCGCGCGCCAGCCCGCGCGAGCGCCGCCCGGCGCTGCGCCCCATCGGTTATGCCGGCCCGCGCCGCCGTCTGCTGGTCGTCGACAACGAGGAGGCCGACCGCCGGCTGCTGGTCGACCGGCTGGCGCCGCTGGGCTTCGAACTGCTGCAGGCGGCCTCGGGCGAGGAGGCGCTGCCGCTGCTGCGCGACCAGCCGGTCGACGCGCTGTTCCTCGACCTGGCGATGCCCGGCATCGACGGCTGGACCACGCTGGCCAGGCTGCGCGGCCAGGGCCTGGGCGGGCTGCCGGTGGCCATCGTCTCGGCCAACGCCTTCGACAAGGGGCTGGACAACGGTCTGGGCATCGCGCCGCAGGATTTCCTGGTCAAGCCGGTGCGCATGGCCGAGTTGCTGGGCTGGCTGCAGCGGCGGCTGGACCTGCAGTGGCTGGACGCCGGGCCGGACGCGCTGGCCAGCCGTGTCGAGCCGGTCAGCGCGATGCCGGCCCCGCCGGTCGAGGCCTTGCGCGCGCTCGACGAACTGGTGCGACTGGGCTATCTGCGTGGCATCCAGCGCAAGCTCGATACGATCGAGGCCGAGCACCCGGCGAGCGCCGATTTCGTCGGCCGGCTGCGCGGTCTGGCGCGAGGCTTCCAACTCGACACTCTGGCCCATCTGGTCCAATCGGCGCTGGCCGACGCGGCCGCCCTGCCCGCAAGCGACTTGACGCCTGCAGTCGACCGTCCGACCGAACCGCCCGATGTCCTCTGACCGCTTGATCCACGCCACGCCCGCGCCGCTGTCCCAGGCCGGCGGCGATGTGGTGCTGATCGTCGACGACATGCCCGACAACCTGTCGCTGCTGCACGACGCGCTGGACGAGGCCGGCTACACCGTGCTGGTGGCCACCGACGGGCCGAGCGCGATCGCGCGTGCCCGCCAGGCCCGGCCTGCCATCGTGCTGCTCGACGCGATGATGCCGGGCATGGACGGCTTCGAGGTGGCGCGCTGCCTGAAAGCCGGCACCGACACCGCGTCCATCCCCATCGTCTTCATGACCGCGCTGACCGAGACCGAGCATGTGGTGGCGGCGTTTGCCGCCGGCGGCGTCGACTATGTCACCAAGCCGATACAGCCGCGCGAGGTGCTGGCGCGCATCGCCGCCCACACCCAGACCGCAAGAGTGCAGCGCCAGGCGCGCAACGCGCTCGACGCCTTCGGCCATGCCACGCTGGTGGTGCGGCCCGCCGACGGCCGCCTGCTGTGGCAGACCGCGCTGGCGCGCTCCCTGTTGCGCGACTATTTCGGCAGCGAAGGCAGCGCCGCGCCGGTGCCGCTGATCGACTGGGTGCGGCGCGAGGCCGCCGCGCGCCGGGCCGGCGGCATCGCGCAGCCCTGGGTCACCGCGCGGGGCGGGCGCAGGCTGACGCTGGAGCTTCACCCGATGGAGTCCGGCGACGAAGCCGGCGCGCCTGGCGGGCTGGCCAACGAGCCCGGCCAGGACGAAGAGTGGCTGATCGTCGCCAGCGAGGCCAATGACGCCGCGGTGATCGAGGCCATGATGGCAGCCTTCCGCCTGACCGCGCGCGAGGCCGAGGTGTTGCACTGGGTGGCGCGTGGCAAGACCAACCGCGACATCGGCGACATCCTGGGCCTGAGCCCGCGCACGGTGACCAAGCACATGGAGCACATCCTGCCCAAGCTGGGCGTCGAGACCCGCACCGCGGCGGCCGGGCTGGTGCTCAACCGGGTCGGGCGCTTGCTGGGGCCGGTGCGGGGATGAGGGGTGGCGCGATCGATAATGCGCGGCGACGCCACCGTGGCATCCCCAGGCAACCCGACCCGACCGTACCCGACCCGAGGCGATGCAGGAAGAAGACATCATCCAGGCCATCGTGGTCGGCGGCAAGCCGCGCGACGCGGCGGTCAAGGCGCTGTACCAGGGCCAGGCCCAGGCCATGCTGCGCTTCTTCGTCCACCAGGGCGCGAGCAGCGACGAGGCCAAGGACATCCTGCAGGACAGCCTGGTCAAGATCGTCCGCAATGCCGCCACCTTCCAGGGCGGCGGCCCGGCCAAGGCCTGGATCTGGCAGATCGCGCGCAACTGCCTGCTGGATTTCCTGGGCCGGCGCGCGCGTCTGGCCCAGCGCGAAGTGGCGGTCGATGACGCGCGCTGGGTGGCGCTGGGCGAGTCCACCGCGGCCCCGGCGGCCTGCCACTTCGGCGGGACGGTGGACGACTGCGTGGCGGCCGGTCTGGCCGACTTCGGCAGCCAGATGCCCGACCGTGCCTATGCGCTGACGCTGCAGATGGATGGCCTGCGCATCGACGCGATCGGGCTGCAGATCGGGCGCAGCGTCGCGGCCACCAAGGAATACCTGTCGCAGTGCCGCAAGAAGATCCAGCCCTTCATCGCCCACTGCGCCGAGTTGTTGAGCACCTGATGGCCCCCGCCCCTTGAACTCATGACCCCCACACCCGACGATCTGCTGGCCGCGCAGTGGCTGGACGCGCTGGCCGGCGCGCCCGATCCGCTGGCCGACGCCGTCGGCAACCGGCAGGCGCTGGCCTTGCGTCAGGCCTTGCAGGCGCGCAGCGCGGCGCTGGCCGTGCCCGAGGCCGACGCCGCCTTGTTCGAGCAACTCCAGTTCCGCCTGCGCCGCGAGGGCTTGATGGTGCCGCCCTCCCGCAGGCCGCTTTGGCCGGTCTGGGGCCTGGCGGCCACGCTGCTGATCGGCCTGGCCTGGGTGCTGCAGGCCGGCGGCTACCTGAGCGGCGACCCCGGCGCGGGTGCCGACACCATGCGCGGTGGCGGGCCTGGAACCCTGCTGCTGGTGGCCGATCCCGAAACCCGGCTGGCCGAGTTGCTGGCCGGTCTGCGCGCCGCGGGCGCAGCACCCCAGGTCGAACCACTGGGGGCTGGCCGAATCCGCCTGCGGGTGGCCGCCAGCCCGGCCGTGCTGGACTACCTGGCCAGCCAGCGCATCGAGCCTGGCGTGAACCAGGGCCAGATCGTGCTGGTGCTGGCCCCGCCCGCGGCCAAGCGCTGACCGTAGCCGGCAGGTCGCCCCCCGGCCAGGTCGCCGGTCTACCTCCAGTTCCCCATCGAGATGAACGGCGCCCGGCCGGAGGGGTGGCTGTGGCCGCGCGGTCGAGCGTTCGCTCAAGACCAGCCTGTGCCTGGCCGCAAGCGTCTGTGGTGTCCGCTTGCCGGCCCGCCTACTGATGCGTCGGCGGCGGGCCAGCTTGCGGCTGCGCGAAATTTCTTCAGCCTGCACCGTCATGCCCTGACCTTCTTCGGCAACCGGCGTCTCTTGCTTGAAGTCTCCTGAAAAAGCAGCAGACCGACAAGAAAGCCGCAAGCGATGAAAACGATGTGGTGCCCAGGCAAGGACGAGGCGCCGGCGGCGTGCCTGGACGCGGTCGAGACGCCGGACAGCGCCTATCGCGGGCGCGGCGCCAGGGCTGAGTCATCAGAGATAGCGGAAATCATTTCCGCAATCAAACTTTGCAAATCGAT
>CANGHK010000031.1 GCA_947453625.1 Burkholderiales bacterium | reverse complement strand
CAGGCGCTCAGGGCCCATCAGCGCGGTCAGCAGGTTCACCCGGCCCTGTTCGGCCATGCGGCCCAGCGCCTGGTCGCTGGTGCGGCCGGTGGCGTCGTGGTCTCCAAACCGGCTGGCCAGCGGGTAGTGGGCGGGAAAGTCTGCCGGGCGACGGCGCAGGACCTGCATGCTGTCGGCCGGGGCGCCGCCTGCCGCGTCGCCGGGGTGGGCGAGTGCGGGCTGGTGGCCGGCTTCGGGTTCAGCGCCGGGCGGCAGCGGGGGCTGGGCGGCCAGGCGTCGAGCGAACGCGGCGCGCAGTTCGGCCGGCATGGGCACGGGCTGGCTGTCGGGCGCCCAGCTCACCACGCGCGATTGGTGCAGGCCCACGCAGTGGCCCTTCTGGAACAGGGCTGAGGCGATGCCGATGTCGCGCTCGTTGACGTGCGTGATGCGGGCGGCGGCGGTCAGCGGGGTGGGGTAGTAGGCCTCGGCGATGAAGTCGGTCGAGGTGGTCTCGGGCCCGACCGCGGCCGGCCCGGCGCGCCAGGCGGCGTCGCCTACCACGTCCAGCAGCAGGCGCTGCACCGACTCGATCTGCAGGCTGATGAGCGCGACGTTGTTCAGGTGCTGCCACAGGTCCACATCGGTGTAGCGGGGCAGGATCTCGCCGCTGAAGGGGTAGTTCTCGGGTTGGCGGCGCCAGGCATCGTGTTTCATGCGGCGCAGTATGCCCAGGCGCGCCGCGCGTCCGGGTCGCGTGGGTGCCAGGGCCAGGGCGGGCGGATGACGCCAGCGGCCGCATGATGGCCGGGACCGCGCCGCCTTGCCCATCAAGAAACCCGACATCAGTTCGGCGGCAGGCGTGGCCGCGCAGATCGATGGTTCCCCCAAAGCGGGGGCCACGCCGTGCGGCCTGGCGTGCCTGGGTTCCGGCCTTGGCCGGCTCTGCTTGACTTGGCGGATCAGCAAGAAATTCGCTGCAAAGAGGTTCAACCTTGCGATGACGTGCGGCGCCCTCAAACCGTCGTTGGGAGTGACGCTGCTCGCCGTGTCGCCGCGACATGGCTCACATCAGGGTCGACCCTGAGATCAAGGGCAGGACTGCGGCCCGTGAACGGTAGAAGGCCTGACGCCTCGACAGCCGCCGCCGTCGAGAAGTGGATCGGGACGCCACCCGGCGCCCTCTGGGGCTGTCGGCCGACGGCTTGCACGCAGGGCCTCCCGAGGCGATGGCGCTGGGCGACCTGTTCATCGTGCGTATTTCGGCGAAGGTGACCGGTGATTTCGGGAACGTGACCGGTTTACGGTCGGATGCTGGGTTGCGTCGGGAAGATTGTAGGGTTGGGGTGTTTTTGCCTGGTTTGACTAGCTACTGAAGCGCGACGCAGAGGGTTTGGTGAGCGATCAGCTCAGGCTGGGGGACTGACCTTCGGCGATAGCGCGCGGTGCTTCCATGCAGCGCTCCCGCGCCATCAGCAGCGAGATGCCGTCCTTGGCACCGTAGCGGCCCACCGTGAGCGTCTCGCGCCGGCCATTGAGGCGGTAGTCCAGCCGAAACGTGATCGTGCCCTTGGGCGAGACTGTCACGTACCTCCCATCCCGGTCGGCAACCTTGTAGGCATTGGCCTCTGGCTCGAGGCCTCTCAACGTCCCATCTGACAGCATCGTCGCACTTCCGTCCGTGCGAATTTTACCGTAAAGAAAAATGACCTATACAAATGCTTTAAGTCGTTTTTTATATTTACTTTTTAAACAACTTTTTTTACTGTCACAGTCCGCTTTCGCTTGACGGTAAAAATTTCCCGGTGTTTGGGCCGCTGTTTTTTACCGTCAAATTTACCGTCAGACTGGAGCGCATCCCCCCGATGGATGCCGATAGATCTCGACAGACTTTTTCTATACGGGACAGGAACTTAGCATCTATTTTCGATAGATACCGATAGTCCCCGAAAGACGCCGAATCATTCCCACTCAATCGTCGCCGGCGGTTTGCTCGACACGTCGTAGGTCACCCGGTTGATGCCGCGCACCTCGTTGATGATGCGGCCCGACACCCGCTTGAGCAACGCGTAGGGCAGTTCGGCCCAATCGGCGGTCATGAAGTCGCTGGTCTGCACTGCGCGCAGCGCCACCACATAGTCGTAGGTGCGGCCGTCGCCCATCACGCCCACGCTCTTGACCGGCAGGAAGACGACGAAGGCCTGGCTGGTCAGGTCGTACCAGGTCTTGCCGGTATGCGGGTCGACCTCACGCCGCAATTCCTCGATGAAGATGTGGTCGGCACGGCGCAGCAGGTCGGCGAACTCGGGCTTGACCTCGCCCAGGATGCGCACTGCCAGGCCGGGACCGGGGAAGGGATGGCGGTAGACCATGTCGTGCGGCAGACCGAGCGCGACGCCGAGCGCGCGCACCTCGTCCTTGAACAGTTCGCGCAGCGGCTCCAGCAACTTCAGGCCCAGCGTGGCCGGCAGGCCGCCCACGTTGTGGTGGCTCTTGATCGTGGCCTTCTTGCTGGCGGTGCCGCCGCTCTCGACCACGTCGGGGTAGATCGTGCCCTGGGCCAGCCATTTGGCGCCCTTGACCGCGCTCCCGTCGCCCTTCAACTTGGCCGCTTCGGCCTGGAACACCTCGACGAACTCGCGGCCAATGATCTTGCGCTTCTGTTCGGGGTCGGTCACGCCCTTCAAGTGGCCCAGGAACTGCCCGGCCGCCTGCACATGCACCACCTTGGCATGCAGGCGTCCGGAGAACATCTCCATCACCATCGCGCCCTCGTTCAGGCGCAGCAGGCCGTGGTCGACGAAGACGCAGGTCAGCTGGTCACCGATGGCGCGGTGGATCAAAGCTGCAGCCACGCTGGAATCGACGCCACCCGACAAGCCCAGGATGACCTCTTCGTCGCCCACCTGTTCACGGATGCGCGCCACTGCCTCATCGACATAGTTGCCCATCACCCAGTCGCCGCGGCAGCCGGCGATGCCGCGCACGAAGCGCTCCAGCATCGCCTGGCCTTGCAGCGTGTGCGTGACCTCGGGGTGGAACTGCACCGCGTAATAGCCGCGCGCCTCGTCGGCCATGCCGGCAATCGGGCAGCTCGGCGTGCTGGCCATCAGCTTGAAGCCCGGCGGCAGCACCGTGACCTTGTCACCGTGGCTCATCCAGACCTTGAGCATACCGAAGCCCTCGGCGGTGTCGAAGTCCTGGATGCCGTCGAGCAGCCGGGTGTGGCCATGGGCGCGCACCTCGGCGTAACCGAACTCGCGGTGGTCGCTCCAGGCCACTGTTCCGCCCAGTTGGGTGGCCATGGTCTGCATGCCGTAGCAGATGCCCAGCACCGGCAGGCCGCAGTCCCACACCGACTGCGGCGCGCGCAACTGGTGGTCTTCGTAAGTGCTGGCGTGGCTGCCCGACAGGATGATGCCCTTGCCCCCTGCCCGCGCGAAGTCGCGGATGAAATCGTCGGAGACATCGTTGGGATGGATCTCGCAGAACACCTGGGCCTCGCGCACGCGGCGGGCGATCAACTGGGTGACTTGGGAGCCGAAATCGAGGATCAGGATCTTGTCGTGCATGGGGTCTCAGGCCGCGCTGGCGGCAACGGGGTGTGGGCTGCAGCGTGGCGGACAGGCCGCACCGCCACCAGGGTGACTATCAACGGCAACACGGCGGAAAAAAACAAGTCAGGCTCGCCGGTCACAGGCCGGCAACTGCGGAACCCGGCCGGACGACGGCACGACCACCGCTGGCTCGACGCAAGACATCAGGCGGGTCGAGGCCAAGCCGGTGGTCCGGGGGCGTCATCAGCGGGAGGAAGGCCAAGGGCGGCTTGCAACCGCCGCTTGCCGCATCGAGCACCGTCACTCCATGCGGTAGTTGGGCGCTTCCTTGGTGATCTGCACGTCGTGGACATGGCTCTCGCGGATGCCGGATGAGGTGATCTCGACGAACTGCGACTTGCTCTGCATCTCGCCGATGTCGGCGCAGCCGCAGTAATGCATGGACGCGCGCAGCCCACCCGCCATCTGGAAGATGATGCCGACCACCGAGCCCTTGTAAGGCACTTGACCCTCTATGCCCTCGGGCACCAGCTTGGTGGTGTTGGCCGGGTTGCTGCCGCCTTCCTGGAAATAGCGGTCGGCCGAACCTTGCTGCATCGCGCCTATCGAGCCCATGCCGCGGTAGCTCTTGTAGGTTCGGCCCTGGTAGAGGATCACCTCGCCGGGGGCTTCCTCGGTGCCGGCAAACGCGCCGCCCATCATCACGCTGTCGGCGCCGGCGGCGATCGCCTTGGCCAGGTCGCCCGAGAAGCGCACACCGCCATCGGCGATCAGCGGCACGCCGCTGCCCTTGAGCGCGCGCGCCACCGAATCGATGGCCATGATCTGCGGCACACCCACGCCGGTGACGATGCGGGTGGTGCAGATCGAGCCCGGTCCTATGCCGACCTTGACCGCGTCGGCACCGGCTTCGACCAGCGCCAGCGCGGCCTCACCGGTGGCGATGTTGCCGCCGATCACGTCGACCTGCGGGTAGCGGCGCTTGACCCAGCGCACGCGGTCGATCACGCCGGCCGAGTGGCCGTGCGCGGTGTCGACCACCAGCACGTCGACACCGGCCCGCACCAGCAGTTCGACCCTTTCTTCGGTGCCGTCGCCCACGCCCACCGCCGCGCCAACGCGCAGTTTGCCCAGCGAATCACGCGCCGCGTTGGGGAAGTTGGTTTGCTTGGTGATGTCCTTGACCGTCATCAGACCGCGCAGTTCGAAAGCGTCGTTGACCACCAACACCCGCTCCAGCTTGTGCCGGTGCATCAAGGCCTTGCCTTCGGTAATGGTGGCGCCGTCCTTGACGACGATAAGCTTGTCGCGCGGCGTCATGATCTCGCGCACCGGCGCATCGAGACGCGTCTCGAAGCGCAGGTCGCGGCCGGTGATGATGCCCACCACCACGCCACCCTCGACCACCGGGAAGCCCGAGATGCCATGTTGACGCGACAAGGCGATCACCGCATGCACCGGCAGATCGGGCGAGACAGTGATCGGGTCGCGCAGCACGCCAGACTCGTAGCGCTTGACCCGCGCCACCTCGGCGGCCTGCTGGGCAGGCGTCAGGTTCTTGTGCACGATGCCGATGCCGCCCTCTTGGGCGATGGCGATCGCCAGGCGGGCCTCGGTCACCGTGTCCATCGCGGCCGACACCAGCGGCAGGTTGAGGCGGATGTTGCGCGACAGCTGGGTCGCCAGAGAGGTGTCGCGGGGCAACACCTGGGAGAAAGCCGGCACCAACAACACGTCGTCGAAGGTCAGTGCTTTGCCTAGTAGCCGCATTGGGAAAAGCTCCTCACGCAAAACCAGATTATACGGAGAGGGCCAAAAGTAGCCGGCTCGACCTCCTCCCCCAACCCGCTGGCCGGCGGCCCGCGCAGCCCACGCCAGCGCCGCTGCCGATGGCTAAACTGGCGGCTGCTGTCGCCACCGGAGCCGCCCTTGCGCCTCGCCTCGAAATCCCTGCTGGCCGCCGGGCTGTCGGCCACGCTGCTGCTGACGGGTGCCGGCCCGGTGGCGGCGCAGTACATCTGGAAGGACAGCCAGGGCCAGGTGCACGCCAGCGACCTGCCGCCGCCGCGCGAGGTGCCGGACAAGGACTTGCTGAAGCGGCCGTCGGCCAGCGGCCGTCAGACCCCGGCCCCGCCCACGGTCATGACCGCTCCCTCCAGCGCGGCCAGCAGCTCGAACCTGCTGACCAAGCCGCCGACGGACCCCGAACTCGAAGCCAGACGCAAGCTGGCCGAGACCGAGGCGCGGGCCCGGGCCCGGGCCGACGACGAGCGCCTGGCGGCACAGCGCGCCGAGAACTGCCGGCGCGCACGCCAGCAACTGGCTTCGCTGGACAGCGGGCAGCGCCTGGTCCGCCACGACGACAAGGGCGAGCGGATGGTGGTCGATGACACGGTGCGGGCCGAGGAGGCCCAGGCCGCCAGAAGGGTGATAGCCAGCGATTGCCGCTGAAGCGGCTGGGGGCAGTCAGCGACAGGGCTGACGGCGGCGTCGAAAGCCCGGGCCGCAGGCTCAAGCGCGGCGCACCACCTTGCGCAGGCCGTCACGGCGCAGGCGGCGGCGCCGCGCCTCCATCGGATCGGCCAGCAGCGGACGCAACAGTTCCAGCCGATCGAGGTCACGCAGCACCGTCTCCGGCGCGCACCAGCGGCCCCAGAGGCCGAGTTGCATGCTGTCCAGCACGGCAGTGCCCAGCCGTTCGCCCAGACCACTGGCGCGCAAGGCATCGAGCGCGGTGGCGCCGATCGGCAGGCGCAGCACGATGCGATCGACCTGGCGCGGCGCAGCACCGAAAACGACCTCGACCGCGATCGACGACGCAGCGTCGGGTGGAACGGCGCAGGATTCAGCGTGCGCCATAGACCTGCTCGGCGCGCTGCACGAACGAATCGACAAAGGTGTTGGCCACACGGTCGAACACGGGGCTGAGCACGGCCTCCAGCGCGCGGCTGGAAAAAGCGTAACGCAGTTCGAACTCGACACGGCAGGACGACGCGCCGGGCGCACCTATCGGCAGGAAGCGCCAGGTGCCGTCGAGGTCGGAGAACGGGCCATCGACCAGCGCCATCACCACGGACTCATCGGCGGTGTGGGTGTTGCGGGTGGTGAAGGTGTGGCGCAGGCCGGCGAAGTGCAGGTACAGCCGCGCGGTCATGCCCTGGCCACTGTGGTCCAGCAGTTCGGCTTTCTCGCACCAGGGCAGGAATCCAGGGTAAGACTCGACGGCAGTGACCAGCGCGTACATCTCGCGGGCCGAGTACCACAGCAGGACTGACTTTTTGACATGCTTCATACAATGACCCGAATTCTAGGGGTCGCCCGCTGGCAACGCCGGGCGACCCCCTCTTGCCGGTCACCATGCCCCCACCCAAATCCACCCATCCGGTCCCCCGCCCCACCCCGCGCAGCGCGCCGAACAAGGACGATGTCAAGGTCGCGCCCAAAGACCTGCCCGCCTCGGCTCCGGTGGCCGAGAACCGGCGGGCGCGCTACGACTACCACATCGAGGAGCGCTACGAAGCCGGCATGGTGCTGTCGGGCTGGGAGATCAAGGGCATACGCGCTGGCCAGGTGCAGTTGACCGACGGCTACGTGGTGATCAAGGGCGGCGAGCTCTTCCTGATCGGCTGCCGCATCAACGCGCTGCGCTCGGCCTCGACCCATGTCACCCCGGAAGCCGACCGCACCAAGAAGTTGTTGATGCACAAGTCGGAGATCCGCCGCCTGGTGGGCAAGGTCGAGCAGCGGGGCTTCACCCTGGTGCCCTTGAACCTGCACTACAAGGGAGGCCGGATCAAGCTCGACCTGGCGCTGGCCAAGGGCAAGGCCGAGCACGACAAGCGCAACACCGAGAAAGACCGCGAATGGGAGCGGGAGAAGGGCCGGTTGATGCGGCACAACATCTCGTCAAAGTCGTAACGCCAGTGCGCAAGCCCTGCCGGACCGGACGCGCGCAGCGCAGAAGGGCCGGTTGATGAGGCACAACATCTCGTCAAAGTCGTAACGCCAGTGCGCAAGCCCTGCCGGATCGGACGCGCGCAGCGCAGAAGGGCCGGTTGATGCGGCACAAGATCTCGTCGAAATCCTAATGCCAGTCGGGCTTGCGCTTGTCGATGAAGGCCTGGACACCCTCGAGCGCGCTGGGGTCCATCATGTTGCAGGCCATGGTCTCGCTGGCGTCGGCATAAGCCGCCTCGATGCCCACTTCCAGTTGGCGGTAGAACAGCGCCTTGCCCATCGCCAGCGCAACGCGAGGCTTGCCTACGATGGCGGCCACCAGCGCCTCAACCTCGGCATCGAGCGTGTCGGTCGACGCCACCCGGTTGACCAGCCCTTTGGCCTGGGCCTCGGCGGCCGAGATGAAGGCCCCGGTGACCAGCATCTCGAACGCCGCCTTGCGGCCCAGGTTGCGCGACAGTGCGACGCTGGGGGTGGCACAGAACAGCCCCAGGTTGACCCCGCTGACCGCAAACCGGGCCTGGCTGTCGGCCACCGCCAGGTCGCACATCGCCACCAGCTGGCAACCGGCGGCGGTGGCGATGCCTTGCACCTTGGCGATCACCGGCACCGGCAGCGACTGCAAGCGCAGCATCATCCGGCCGCACTGCGCGAACAGCGTCTCGTAGTAGCGCTGCGACGGCTCGGCGCGCATCTCCTTCAGGTCGTGCCCGGCGCAGAACGCGCGGCCCGACGAAGCGATCACCAGCAGCCGGGCACTGGCGTCGTCGGCGATCGCGTCGAGCTCGGTCTGCAAGGCGACCAGCATCGCCTCGGACAGCGCGTTGAAGGCCTGCGGCCGGTTCAGCGTGAGGGTGATCACGCCGCGTTCATCCTGGCTGCGCAACAGCAGCGGGTCATCGGTGGTCAGCATGGTCATGGGCTCCTCATTCGATCGCGGCGGACGACCTGGCCCGCTCGCGCAGCTGGAATTTCTGGATCTTGCCGGTGGAGGTCTTGGGAATCTCCTCGAAGCGTATCTCACGCGGCACCTTGTAGCCCGCCAGCAAGGTCTTGCAGTGGGCGATCAACTCGGCCGCAGTGACCGGCGCGCCCAGCCTGAGCTCGACGAAGGCGAGCGGGGTCTCACCCCATTTTGCGTCGGGCTTGGCCACCACCGCGCAGGCGGTGACCGCTGGGTGGCGGTAGAGCGCATCCTCGACCTCGATCGAGCTGATGTTCTCGCCGCCGGAGATGATCACATCCTTGCTGCGGTCGCGGATCTTGGCATAGCGGTCAGGCTCGAGCACGGCCAGGTCGCCGGTGTGAAACCAGCCACCGGCAAACGCCTCGCCGGTGGCCTTGGGGTTCTTCAGATAGCCCTTCATCACGATGTTGCCGCGGAACATGATCTCGCCCATCGTCTGGCCGTCGGCCGGCACCTCGGCCAGGGTCTCGGGATGGCGCACCGTCATGCCCTCCTGCAGCGGATATCGCACGCCCTGCCGCCCGTTCAGCCGGGTCTGCTCGGACAGGCTCTCGCAGGCCCAGGCCGGGCGCTTGACGGCCACCGCGGCCGGGCCGTAGACCTCGGTCAGGCCGTAGACATGGGTGATGTCGAAGCCTATCCCGGCCATGCCCTCGATCATCGCCGCGGGCGGCGCGGCGCCAGCCACCATGCCGCGAACCTGCTGCGTGATGCCGGCGCGCCATTCGGCGGGCGCGTTGTAGATCAGGCTGTGCACGATGGGCGCGGCGCAGTAGTGGTCGACGCGGTGCTCGCGCATCGCCTCCAGGATGGCCCGCGCATCGACCCGGCGCAGGCAGACATGGGTGCCGCCCAGCATCGCCACCGTCCATGGAAAACACCAGCCGTTGCAGTGGAACATCGGCAGCGTCCAGAGGTAGACCGGGAAGTTGGGCAGGGTCCAGGTCGCCGCATTGCACACCGCGTTCAGGTAGGCGCCGCGGTGGTGGGTGACCACGCCCTTGGGGTCGCCGGTGGTGCCCGAGGTGTAGCTCACCGCGATCGCGTCCCACTCGTCGGCCGGACCGTCCAGCCGCTCGAGCGGCGCGTGCGCGGCCAGCAGCGTCTCGTAGCCATGGCTGCCAAGGCAGTCGCCGGGGCCGGTGTACTCGCTGTCGGAGACGTCGATCACCACGGGGTCGCGGCCATGCTGCTCGCGCAAGGCCTGCAGCGCCGGCGCGATCAAGGGCGCGAACTCCCGGTCGGTGATCAGCACCGCCACCTCGCAGTGGTTCATCTGCCAGGCCAGCAAGGCAGCGTCGAGCCGGGTATTGAGGGTGTTGAGAACTGCGTTGAGGGCCGGTACCGCGTAATGCGCTTCAACCATCTCCGGGCTGTTGGGCAACATCACGCTGACCGTGCTGCCGCGGCCGACGCCCAGCGCGCGCAGCGCCGCTGCGAGACGGGCGGCGCGGTCGCGCGTCTGGGCCCAGGTGTAGCGACGCGCGCCGTGCACCACCGCGGGCAGGTCGCCAAAGACCTCGGCGCTGCGCTCGACAAAACTGACCGGCGACAAGGCCACGAAATTGGCCGCGTTGCGCGCCAGATCGTGCTCGTAGATGTTGCTCATCAAGACTCCGCGAATGAGGCCATGGGGCGGCGAAGAATACCCGCGCCGTGCTGCCCGCCGGCCATCGTCGCACAAGAAGCCCCCCTTACGGAAATCGAGCTGTCGCGGCCGTGTCAGGGCAAGCCCCCGTTGTCGCATCGGCGAGGGCAACCTATAAACCTGGACCGCAAAGGACTTCGTCCCTTGCACCCGAAACAGCACTACAGGAGCAGGACAGAAACACGATGGGTGAACCAGCAAACCCCCTGCTCAGCGTACGTGGCGTGACAGTTCGCTTCGGCGGCATCGTCGCGCTCGACGGCGTGAGCTTCGACGTGGCCCGCGGCCAGGTCTGCGGTCTGATCGGCCCCAATGGCGCCGGCAAGACGACCTTGTTCAACTGCCTGTCAAGGCTTTACAACTACCAGGCCGGTGACATCCTGTTCGAGGGCCAGTCGATCACCGCGCTGCCCACGCACCAGATCGCCCAGCTCGGCATGGGCCGCACTTTCCAGAACCTGGCGATGTTCCAGCGCCTGCCGGTGCGCGACAACATCATGATCGGTGCCCACTCGCGCTCGTCGTCGGGCTTCGTGGCCAGCGCGCTGCGCCTGCCCAGCGTCAGCGCCGAGGAAGCCAGGCTGCGCCGACGCGCCGACGAGATCATGGCCTACCTCGGGCTGGAAAGCGTGGCCGATCGGCCGGCCGGCAGTTTGCCCTTCGGCACCCAGAAGCGGGTGGAGATGGGCCGGGCCTTGGCCGCCGATCCCAAGCTGCTGCTGCTCGACGAGCCCGCGGCCGGCCTGAACCACGAGGAACTGGCCGAACTCGGCCGGCTGATCACCGATGTGCGCAACCGGATGGGCATCACCGTGCTGCTGGTCGAGCACCACATGAGCCTGGTGATGAGCGTGTCCGACCACATCGTGGCACTGAACTTCGGCCGCAAGATCGCCGAGGGCAACCCGGCCCATATCCAGCAACACCCCGATGTGATCGAAGCCTATCTCGGCGCGCCCGCAACCGAAAAGCACGCGGAGGCCCAACATGGCTAAATTATTGGAAGCGCGCAAGCTCTGCGCATCGTACGGCCCGACCCAGGTGCTGTTCGACATCGACTTTTCGCTCGAACCCGGGCAGATCACTGCGATCCTGGGCGCCAACGGCGCAGGCAAGACGACCACGCTGCGCGCCATCTGCCAGATGGTGCGCACCTCGGGCAGCCTGGAGTTCGACGGTGTGCAACTGGTGGGCAAGGCCACCGAGAGCGTGGTTCGGCTGGGCGTGGCCCATGTGCCCGACGGGCGCGGCACCTTCACTTCGCTGTCGGTGGAGGACAACCTCAAGCTCGGCGCCTATGTCCGGTCGCATGGCCGACAAGGGCGGTCCGAGGTGGCAGCCGACATCGACAAGGCCTACCAGCGATTCCCTCGCCTGGCCGAGCGCAGGCTTCAGCAGGCCGGCACGCTGTCGGGCGGTGAGCAGCAGATGCTGGCGATCAGCCGGGCACTGATGCTGCGTCCCAAGTTGTTGCTGCTCGACGAGCCTTCGTTCGGCCTGGCCCCGCTGATCGTGGCCGAAATCTTCCGCATCATGCGGCGCATCAACGAGGAGGACGGCGTCAGCATGCTGGTGGTCGAACAGAACGCCAGCCTGGCGCTCGACCTGGCCCACCACGCCTACCTGCTGGAGACCGGCACGGTGGCGCTGTCGGGCCCGGCCGAAGACATCAAGCGCGACGAATCCGTGCGCCGCGCCTACCTCGGCTACTGAACGGACCCACGACATGGACGCCTTCCTGCATCAGATCTTCTCGGGTCTCGCCAACGGCATCATCTACGGCAGCATCGCGCTGGCGCTGGTGATGATCTACCAGGCCACCCACCACATCAACTTCGCCCAGGGCGAGTTCGCCACCTTCTCCACCTTCATCGCCTGGTCGCTGATCCAGCAGGGCTGGCCCTACTGGGCGGCCTTCTTCGTCACCGTGGCCTGCAGTTTCGCGCTGGGCATGCTGGTTCAACGCATCATTCTGCGCCCGGTCGAGAAAGCCCCAGTCCTTACCAACGTGATTGTATTCATCGGTTTATTGGTGATATTCAATTCGGTGGCGGGCTGGATCTTCGACTACACCATCAAGTCCTTCCCCAGCCCCTTCGCCCAGAAGGGCATGCTCGCCACGGCCTGGTTCTCGGCCCACGAGATCGGCTCGGCGCTGGTGATGCTTTGCGTGCTGCTGGCACTGTTCGCCTTCTTCAAGTTCACGCCCATCGGGCTGGCGATGCGGGCGGCGGCGCAGAACCCGGACTCGGCCCGTCTGGTGGGCATCCGGGTCAGCTGGATGTTGGCGGTGGGCTGGGGCCTGGCCTCGGCAATCGGCGCAGTGGCCGGCATGATGGTCGCGCCGGTGGTCTTCCTCGACCCCAACATGATGGGCGGCATCCTGCTCTACGGTTTTGCCGCAGCCCTGCTGGGCGGCGTCGACAACCCGGTGGGCGCGGTGATCGGCGGCTTCATCGTCGGTGTGCTGGAAAACCTGCTCGGCGCCTATGTGATCGGCACCGAACTCAAGCTCAGCGTCGCGCTGGTGCTGATCGTGGTCACGCTCACGCTGCGGCCCAACGGCCTGTTCGGCAAGCAAGTGGTCACCCGCGTCTAGACCCACGACGCGCCTTCTGAGAACCCGACCAACATGAAAAATCCTGCCAAATGGCTGCTCGGCGCAGCGCTGCTGATCGCGCTGCTGGTGCTGCCCTTCCTGTTCAAGAACTACCGGGTGTTCCAGTTCAACCTGGTGCTGGTCTACGCCATCGCGGTGCTGGGCCTGAACATCCTTACCGGCTACAACGGCCAGATCTCGCTGGGCCACGGCGCCTTCTTCGCGGTCGGCGCCTATGCCGCGGCTATCCTGATGGACCGGGTGGGCATGCCCTACTGGGCCACGCTGCCCTTCGCCGCGGTGATTTGCTTCATCGTGGGCTGGCTGATGGGGTTCCCAGCGCTGCGCTTGGGCGGGCATTACCTGGCGCTGGCCACCTACGCCTTCGCGCTGGCCGTGCCGCAGTTGCTGAAGTACAAGAAGATCGAGGGTCTGACCGGCGGGGTGCAGGGCATCGTGCTGGCCAAGCCCGAGCCGCCGATCAGCTTCCGCTTCCTCGACCAGCCCTTCAGCGCCGACCGCTGGCTCTACGTCTTCACGCTGGCGGTGGCCGCGTTGATGTTCCTGCTGGCCTGGAACCTGTTGCGCGGTCGCATCGGCCGGGCGCTGATCGCGATCCGCGACCATCCCATCGCCGCCACCGCGATGGGCGTCAACCTGCCGTTCTACAAGTCGATGGCGTTTGGCGTGTCGGCCGCCTACACCGGCGTGGCGGGTGCGCTGGGAGCGATCTGCGTGGCCTTCGTCTCGCCCGACAGCTTCACGGTCTTCCTGTCGATCACCTTCCTGGTGGGCGTGGTGGTCGGTGGGCTGGCGTCCATCCCGGGCGCGATCTTCGGTGCCATCTTCATCCAGTTCGTTCCCAACGTGGCCGAGGAGATTTCCAAGTCGGCACCCTGGGCGATCTACGGCGTCGTGCTGATCGGCCTGATGTACCTGATGCCCACCGGCGTGATCGGATTGCTGAAAACCCTGTGGGGCAAATTCAGGCCCGCCCCCGCCGCCAAGGGGTTGACCCTGTAGTCCCGGTGACCACCCCCGCGTTATCTGTTGACCACCCACCTGATAGGAAATCCCTGACCATGATGAACAACCGACGGAAGTTTGCGGCCCGCCTGGCCACCATCGCACTGGCCAGCACCGCGCTGATGGGCCCCGTGCTCGCGCAGAAGAAGTACGACACGGGCGCCGATGACAAGGAGATCAAGGTCGGCCACATCGGGCCTTATTCGGGCCCGGCATCGGCCTACGGCGCGATCGGCAAGACGATCTCGGGCTATATCGAGAAGGTCAACGCCGAAGGCGGCGTCAACGGTCGCAAGATCAAGCTGATCACGCTCGACGACGCCTACAACCCGGCCAAGACGGTGGAGCAGGCGCGTAAGCTGGTCGAGGAAGAAGAAGTGCTGGTGGTCTTCAACCCGCTGGGCACGCCGTCGAACTCGGCGATCCACAAGTACATGAACGGCAAGAAGGTGCCGCAGCTGTTCGTGGCCACCGGCGCCACCAAGTGGGGTGACCCGAAGAACTTCCCCTGGACCATGGGCTGGCAGCCCACCTACCAGGCCGAGGGCAGGATCTACGCCGCGCATCTGCTGGAAACCAAGCCCAACGCCAAGGTCGCGATCCTCTACCAGAATGACGACTACGGCAAGGACTACCTCAAGGGCTTCGAGGACGGCCTGGGTGACAAGGGCAAGACCATGATCGTCTCCAAGCTCACCTACGAGGTGACGGATCCGACCGTTGACAGCCAGTTGCTGAGCCTGAAGGCCTCGGGCGCCGACGCCTTCTTCAACATCACCACGCCAAAGTTCGCGGCGATGGTGATCAAGAAGAACGCCGAGATAGGCTGGAAGCCGCAGCACTACCTGAACAACGTCTCGGCCTCGGTCAGCGCGGTGATGACACCGGCCGGGCTGGAGAACGGCGTGGGCGTGATCACCTCGGCCTACGCCAAGGACCCGACCGATCCGCAGTGGGACAACGATCCGGCCAAGAAGGACTGGGTCGAGTTCATGAAGAAGTACAACCCCAGCGTCAACCTGGGTGACGCCAACGGGGTCTACGGCTACTCGGTCGCGCAAACGCTGGTGGCGATGCTCAAGCAATGCGGCGACAACCTGACGCGCGAGAACGTCATGAAGCAGTCGGCCAGCCTCGACCTGATCCTGCCGATGCTGCTGCCGGGCGTCAACATCAAGACCGGGCCGGACGACTTCTACCCGATCGAGCGCGAGCAGTTGGCCAAGTTCGACGGCAAGACCTTCGTGCGCTTCGGCAAGATCTACGGCCGCTAAGCCCGACGATTGAGCGCCTGAACGTCATGGTCCGGGCCCGCTTTGCGGGCCCTTTTTTTTCCCTTCCCTGAATCCTTTGCCGTGAACCCTGCGATGACCCCTCCGCTGCAAGGATTGCATGTCCTCGACCTGTCGACGGTCGTCTCCGGCCCGATGGCGGTGGCCCTGCTGGCCGACCAGGGTGCTGCAGTGATCAAGGTCGAGTCTGTCGACGGCGACACCTGCCGGCTGATCGGTCCGGCCAAGGGCGACCTGTCGGCGATGTATGTCGCCGTCAACCGCGGCAAGCGCTCGATCGCCCTCGACCTCAAGGCAGCAGCAGCCACACCCATACTGCAGGTCTTGTTGCGCCGCGCCGATGTGGTAGTCAGCAATTTTCGACCCGGCGTGATGGACCGGCTGGGCCTGGACGATGGCACGCTGGCCAGCCTGAACCCGCGCCTGATCCGGCTGAGCATCAGCGGTTACGGCGAAGACGGTCCAGCGGCGGGCGACAAGGTCTATGACGCCGTGATCCAGGCCGTGGCCGGCGTGGGCGCATCGCACCGCGACCAGCACACCGGGCACCCGGGTCTGGTGGCCACGCTGCTGTGCGACAAGCTCACCGCGATCACCGCTGCACAGGCCGTCACGGCCGCGCTGTACGCCCGCGAGCGCGACGGCTGCGGCCGCCGGGTGGACGTGGCCATGCTCGACGCGACGCTGGCCTTTCAGTGGCCGGACGCGATGTACAACCATGTGTTCATCGATGCCCCGTTGCCCCATTTCCCTGAACTGGGCGGGACGCAGAAACCCTGGCGAACCGCCGACGGCTTCGTCGCGACGATGGCGCCCCAACAGGGCGAGTTCGCCGGCCAATGCCGGGCGCTGGGACGGCCCGACATCGCCGACGACCCACGCTTTGCATCGAGCCGCCTGCGCAGCCGCAATGCGCTCGAACTGCGCGCCCTGCTCGAGCCGCTGATGGCGCAGTTCAGCAATGCCGAATTGCAGACCGCGTTCCGCGCCCATGGCGCGCCGCTGGGGCAGATCAATGAGCGCGGCGCGGTGCTGGCCGACCCGCAGGTGCGGCACAACCAGAGCCTGGTCGAGATCGAACATGGTGATCTGGGCCGGGTGCGCCTGGCACGGGCTGCAGCCCGCTTCGACGGCCAGACCATGCCAGCGCCAACCCCGGCCGCGCACCTGGGAGAGCATGGCGCGCAGGTGCTGGCCGAACTGGGCTATGGCGCCGCCGAGATCGCCACCCTGGTCGCCGACGGCGTGTTGCGACTGCCCTGAAAGTTCCCTGGAATCGGAGGCGAATTGGCACCCAGCGGGTTGATCTCAACTGGGTTGATCCCTAGCCAACACAGCGGCAAATCAGGATACAAACCGGCAACATTGGCAGATCGCCTGTGTTGAAGCTCGCTCTCCACCCCGCCTGGACCATACTGACCATGATGCAGACCCGACTCAAGTTCGCAGCCCGATGGGCCGCCATCGGTGCGGCAGTTGCCGCGCTGGCGTCTCCCACCTTCGCGCAGAAAAAATACGATCCTGGTGCGACTGACAAGGAAATCAAGATCGGCGGCATAAGCCCTTATTCGGGCCCTGCCTCAGCCTACGGTGCGATCGGCAAGGCCATCGGCGCCTACTTCGACAAGGTCAACGCCGAGGGCGGCCTAAATGGCCGCAAGCTCAAGTGGATCAGCCTGGACGACGGCTACAACCCCGCCAAGACGGTCGAGCAGGCGCGCAGACTGGTGGAGGAAGATGAAGTGCTCTTCATCTTCAACACGCTGGGCACACCGCCGAACTCGGCAATCCACAAGTACATGAACGCCAAGAAGGTGCCGCAATTGTTCGTGGCCACCGGCGCCACCAAGTGGGGTGACCCGAAGAACTTCCCGTGGACGATGGGCTGGCAGCCCGACTACCAGAGCGAGGCCAAAGTGTTCGCCGCGCACCTGCTGGAGACCAAGCCCAACGCCAAGGTCGCGATCCTGTACCAGAACGACGACTACGGCAAAGACTATGTCAAAGGATTCGAGGACGGACTGGGCGACAAGGCCAAGACCATGATCCTGTCCAAACTCACCTACGAGGTGACGGACCCGACCGTCGACAGCCAGTTGCTGACGCTCAAGGCCACGGGTGCCGACACCTTCTTCAACGTCACGACGCCCAAGTTCGCGGCGATGGTGATCAAGAAGAACTCAGATATTGGCTGGAAGCCGGTCCACTACCTCAACAGCGTTTCGGCTTCGGTCGGCGCGGTGATGGTTCCGGCCGGCCCCGAGAACGGGGTGGGTATCTTCACCGCGAGCTATTTGAAAGACCCGACCGACCCGCAGTTCCAGAAGGGCAAGGAATGGGACGACTGGCTGGCCTGGATGAAGAAGTACCATCCGGGCGGCGATCTGAAGGATGCCAACAACGTCTATGGCTATACCGCCGCCCAGGGCCTGATGCAGGTGCTCAAACAGGCGGGCGACAACCTGACACGCGAGAACATCATGAAGCAGGCCGCCAACCTGGACATCAGCCTGCCCATGCTGCTGCCCGGCGTCAACGTCAAGACGGGGCCGGACGACTTCTACCCCATCGAACGCGAGCAGTTGTCCAAATTCGATGGCAAGACCTGGATCCTCTTCGGCAAGGTCTACGGCCGCTGAGCAACAGAGTCCGTGTCACGAGCCCGCGATGCGGGCCCGTTTATCCTTGCGGGCCCCGCTCTCGACTGGAACCCTGACCATGCGCCAGACTGCACCCGCCTGCAGCGCTTCGATGGCCGTGCCATGCCCCCGGCCCCGCGGCGCACCTGCGTGAACAAGGCTCTCAGGGTTTTTGGCCGTACAGGGCTTTGACGGCGCCCAGATAGCCGCGCAGGCGGCTGAAGGCGCGACGCGCCTGCCCCACGACGGAATGCCCTCACGCCGCAACTGACAGTCCAAAAGGATCCCCTGATGAATCGCCGCCTGTCCATGCTTTGCCTGCTGCTGTCCTGCGTGGGCCTGCCGGCCCTGGCCCAGTCCTGGCCGACCAAGCCGATCCGCATCGTCTTGCAGTTCCCGCCCGGGGGTTCGACCGATTCGGTGGCCCGCATCCTGGCCCAGCCCTTGTCGGCGGCGCTTGGCCAGCCCGTACTGATCGAGAACCGGCCTGGCGCTGATGGCGCGATCGCCGGTGACTTCGTCGCCCGGTCCGAGCCCGACGGTCACACCTTCTTCCTCGCCAGCAACACGCCGATGATGCAGGTGCCGCTGCTGAAGAAGAACCCGCCCTACGACCCGATCAAGAGCTTCGCGCCGGTCTCGCTGGTCGGCCGCTATGTCTACGTGATGGTCAGCACGCCGGCGCTGCCGGCCAAGGACGTGGGCGAGCTGCTCGCCTACGCGCGGGCCAACCCGGGCAAGCTGGGCTACGGCAGCTACAGCGGCGTGACGCAACTGATGCACACCCAGCTCCAGCGGGCCAAGGCCGACACCACGCTGGTGCCCTACAAGGGCGAAGGACCGACGGTCAACGACATCCTGGGCAACCATGTGCAGTTCACTTTCGCGACACCGGCCAGCACGCTGCCCCACATCAAGGAGGGCAAGCTGCGCGCGCTGGCGGTGCTGCTGCCCGCAAGGTCGACGCTGCTGCCGGGCGTGCCCACCGCCGCGGAGGCCGGTTTGCCGCCGCTGACGGCCGGCACCTGGGCCGGCCTGTTCGCCCCGGCCAAGGTGGCGCCCGAGATCGTGCAGCGCATGAGCCGCGAACTGCGTGCCGCGATGCAGCGCCCCGAGATCCGCGAACGCATCACCGCGCTCGGGTTTGAGTTGGCCGGGTCGACGCCCGACGAGATGAGCGTGTTCATGCAGGAGCAACTCGTGGCCTGGGGACGGGCGTTTCGCGACGCCGGGATGAACCCCGAATAAGGCCTGAAGGCGCAAACGCGGACCGGGCGGACCGGGCTGACCGGTCGGGCACAGGCTCAGGCGGCGGCTGCCGCCAGCGCCTGGTCCATGTCCCAGAGGATGTCGTCGACATGCTCCAGCCCGACCGAGATCCTGACCATGTCGGGCAACACGCCGGCTGAGCGTTGCTGCGCCTCGTCGAGCTGGCGGTGGGTGGTCGACGCCGGGTGGCTGATCAGCGTGCGGGTGTCGCCGATGTTGACCAGGTGGCTCATGAAGCGCGCCGACTCGATGAACTTCACGCCCGGTGCGATGCCGCCCTTGACGCCAAAGGCCAGCAGCCCGGACGCACCGCGCATCTGGCGCTGCAGCAGCGCGTGCTGGGGATGGTCGGGCAAGCCGGGGTAGTTGACCCAGGCCACCTGCGGGTGCGTTTGCAGAAACTGCGCCACCGCCAGCGCGTTGCGGCAATGCCGCTCCATGCGCAGCGGCAGCGTCTCCACCCCTTGCAGGATCTGCCAGGCGCTCATCGGGCTGAGCGCCGCGCCATAGACGCGCAGCGTTTCCATCCGGGCCCGCATCGAGAAACCGAAGTCACCGAAGGTCTCGTAGAAGCGCACCCCGTGGTAGCCGGCCGACGGCTCGGTCATGCCGGGGAACTTGCCGTTGTCCCAGGGAAACTTTCCGCCTTCGACCATCACGCCGCCCAGCGTCGTGCCATGGCCGGCCAGGTACTTGGTGGCCGAGTGCACGACGATGTCGGCACCCAGCGCCAGCGGGTTGCACAGGAAGGGGCTGGGCACGGTGTTGTCGATGATCAGCGGCAGGCCATGCGCATGGGCCACCTCGGCCACCGCCTGGATGTCGAGCACCACCAGGCTGGGGTTGCCCAGGCTCTCGGCATAGACCGCGCGGGTATTGGGCCGGATCGCCGCGGCAAAGGCCTCGGCTTGGGTCACGTCAGGCCGGGTGGCGTCGACGAAGCTCACCTCGATGCCGAACTTGGCCAGACTGACCGCCAGCATCGTCACCGTGCCGCCGTACAGCGCGCCGGCGGCCACCACATGGTCGCCGGCCTGCAGCAGCGTCATCAAGGCCATCGCCTCGGCGGCCATGCCGCTGGCCGAGGCCACCGCGGCGCGCCCGCCTTCGAGCGCCGCGACCCGCTCCTCCAGCGCCGCCACGGTCGGGTTGCTCAGGCGGGAATAGACATTGCCGAAGGTCTGCAGATTGAACAGGTTGGCCGCGTGCTCGGCCGAGTCGAAGACGAAGCTGGTGGTCTGGTAGATGGGCAGCGCTCTTGCGCCGGTGGCGGCGTCGGGAATCTGGCCGGCGTGGATGGCCAGGGTTTCGGGCTGGAATTTTCTGTCGTTCATGGTGTGCCTCAAGCGTTCGTCCACCGGCAGGCGGGCAGATTCTTCGTCAACCGGCCGCAAACGCGCGGGCGCCCGCCAGTCGGGGGCTCAGACCAGCCGCCGGGCCGAGATCACCCCGGTGTTGACGCCTGCCCAGTGCAGCCCGCCGAACAGCCGGGCATGCTCGATCTTGACGCAGCGGTCCATCACGCTGTCCAGGCCGGCGGCCCGCGCCCGGGCGTCGGCCTCGAGGTTGCGCACGCCGATCTGCTGCCACAGGCATTTCGCGCCGATCGCGATCGCGCTGTCGGCAATCGGGCCCACGTCCTCGCTGCGGCGGAACACGTCGACCATGTCCACAGCCTCGGCCAGGTCCTCGAGCCTGGCCACGCAGGGCATGCCCAGCACCGTGCCGCCGGCATAGCGCGGGTTGACCGGCAGGATGCGGTAGCCCTTGGCCTGCAGGTACTTGGCGGCAAAAAAACTGGGCCGGTGCCATTCGGCGGACAGCCCCACCACGGCGATGCTGCGGCAGGTCTGGAGGATGCGGCGGAGGGTGGGGGCGTCGTGGGACATCTTGGGCTCGACTGTAACGACTGCGGGCACCCGCTCAGTCGCCCATCACCACCCCCTCGCGGCGCGGATCCGCGCCACCAAACCAGCCGCCGGGCGAGCGCTGTATGGCCTGCAGACCGCTGGTCAGGTCGGTCTCGATGACGCGGTGGCCGCGCGCCTTCAGCGCCTCGACGGTGGACAGCGGAAAGCGCCCGGCCTCCAGCGCCGTCGGCCCGTTGAAGCTGCCGAAATTGGGCAGGTTGATGGCCTGCTGGGCGTTCAGGCCCCAGTCCAGCGTGCCGATCAAGGTCTTGGCGGTGAAGTGGATGATCGCAGCCCCGCCCGGCGACCCCAGGCTCATCAGCAAGCGGCCATCGCGCCGGTCGAACACCAGCGTCGGGCTC
Source organism: Burkholderiales bacterium (assembly GCA_947453625.1). Classification (GTDB taxonomy): domain Bacteria; phylum Pseudomonadota; class Gammaproteobacteria; order Burkholderiales; family Burkholderiaceae_C; genus Pseudaquabacterium. Next base: position 41,364 of record CANGHK010000031.1, on the reverse strand, counting down.
ATGCTCGAGCGCGGCCGCTTGCCCGGCTGCACCCGGTTGGCCACCGGCCGGCCCTGGGCATCGGCGGGCGCCATCGAAAAATCGGTCAACTCGTTGTTCAGCAGGAAGCCGCCCGGCAGACCGGTGCCGCCGTCGGCCATCAGGTGCGCGCCCCAGACCGCCTCGATGGTGGTGGTCATGGCCAGCGCCCGGCCCTCGCCGTCGACGATGCTGATGTGGCTGGTGCCATGCTCGGGCTGCTCGGCCTGCGGCGCCCAGGCGCTGCGCTGCGCGCCGGGCTCACCGGGCTTGGCCAGCTGCAGGCTGCTGGGGCCGATCAGCGCGGCGCGACTGCGCAGGTAGGCGGGGTCCAGCAGGCTGGTCCAGCGGCCGGCTGGCGCCGCGACGAAATCCGGATCGGCCACATACTGGGCCCGGTCGGCATAGGCCAGCCGGGCCGCCTCGGTGTACTGGTGCAGCCAATCCGGCCCGGGCAGGCCATCACGCAGCGGTGGCAGCGGTGGCAGCGGTGGCAGCGATGGCGTCGTGGGCTGCTGGGGCGGTGTCAGCAGCGCGGTCTGCTCGAGCAACCCCAGGATTTGCATCACCGCCAGGTGGCCCGACGAGGGCGGCGGCATGCCGCAGACCCGGTAGACGGCCTTCCAGTCGGTGCAGATCGGCTCGCGCGGCAGGGCGCGGTAACCGGCCAGGTCGGCGGTCGTCAAGCGCCCCGGGTTGGTCGCATGCTGCTGCACCCGCGCGGCGATGTCGGCCGCCACCGGGCCTTCGTGCAGCGCCGCGCTGCCGCTGACCGCGATGCGGCGCAGCACTTCGGCCAGCGCCGGGTTGCGCAGCAGATGGCCTACCGGATGCGGCTGGCCGTCGGCGCGGTAGAAGTAGGCGGCGGCCTGGCTGTCCCGGCGCAGCGCCGCGTCGTCCAGCAACTGGGTGTGCAGGCGCGGGCTGATCGCGAAGCCCTGCTCGGCCAGCGTGATCGCCGGCTGGATCAGTTGGGCCCAGGGCAGCCGTCCCTGGGCGCGGTGCGCGGCTTCGAGCATCCTCACCGCACCCGGCACGCCCACCGCGCGGCCGCCCACCAGCGCCTGCAGGAAAGGCATGGGCTGGCCGTCGGCCTGCAGGAACAGGCGCTCGTCGGCGGCCGCCGGCGCGGTCTCGCGGCCGTCCCAGGCCTGCAGCGCGTGGCCGTCCCAGTGCAGCAGAAAGGCCCCGCCGCCGATGCCGCTGGACTGCGGCTCGACCAGCGCCAGCACCATCTGCACCGCCACCGCCGCGTCCACCGCGCTGCCGCCGACCTTGAGCACCTGGTAGCCAGCATCGGTGGCGAGCGGGTTGGCGGCGGCCACGGCAAAGCGCGACACCGACCAGCCGGGCTTCTCGACCCGGCCCGACGGCCCCTCGGGCATCAGCGGGATGCTGTAGGCCAGCGCCGGCGGCGCGACGGCCGTCAAAGGGGGCCGGACCGCGCAGGCGGCCAGCAGCAGCGGCGCGAGGAGGAGGAAGGTGCCGGCGGAGGCGTTGGCGCGGCGGGTCGGTGCGGTCATGCGCCCCGGTGTAAGGGCAATCGCAGCAGGCGTCAATCACCTGCGATTCAATCCCGCGACGCGGTGCCCAGAATCGGCCGGCCTCAGCCCGCCCTCCCACCCGGAAAGTCCAATGCTAGACTGCGTACCATGTCAGGAGAGAGTGCGACGGGCCAGCCCGGCGTGCCGCCGAAGGCGCAGGGGCCAGCCCCCCGAACGCTCAGGCAAAAGGACTGACAAGGCGCCTGCAAACTCAGGCGTTCCTCACTGGAGAGAGGCAGGTGGTGTGACGGCGCAGCCGGCATGCGAGCCGGCCCACCGAAGGGGCAAACGGGACCCGGCCAACCGGGGCTCGCCAATCTCTCAGGTAAAGCGGACAGCGAGGGCATCTCACCCCACCTAGGCAAGGATTGCAGGTGGCTTGGTAAGCCCTCGCAAGTGAGTTCCCATGTCCGCTGATCTGCTCCAGACGCCGCTGCACGCCCTGCACCTCGAACAGGGTGCCCGCATGGTGCCCTTCGCTGGCTACGACATGCCGGTGCAATACCCTGCAGGCATCCTGGCCGAGCACCGCTGGTGCCGCGAGAGCGCCGCGCTGTTCGACGTCTCGCACATGGGGCAGTTGCAGCTGCGCGGGGCCGACGCCGCCGCGGCGCTGGAGTCGCTGGTGCCGCAGGACATCATCGACCTGCCAGTGGGCAAGCAGCGCTACGCCTTCTTCACCCAGGCCGCCGGCGGCCTGCTCGACGACCTGATGGTCACGCGCCGCGCCGACCACCTGTTCCTGATCGTCAACGCCGGCTGCAAGGCGGCCGACATCCAGCACCTGATCACGCATATCGGCCACCGCTGCAGCGTCGCTCCGTTGCCCGACCGCGCGCTGCTGGCGCTGCAGGGGCCGCAGGCCGTGGTCGCGATGTCGCGGCTGGACGCCGGCGTCGCGGCGCTGACCTTCATGACCGGCGGCGATTTCGAACTGGCCGGCGCGCCCTGCTTCGTCACCCGCTCTGGCTATACCGGCGAGGACGGTTTCGAGATCTCGGTGCCGGCCGACCAGGCCGTGACGCTGGCCCGAGCGCTGCTGAACCAGCCCGAAGTCAAGCCCGCCGGGCTGGGCGCGCGCGACACGCTGCGGCTGGAAGCCGGGCTGTGCCTGTACGGCCACGACATCGACCAGCGCACCTCACCGATCGAAGCCGGCCTGGCCTGGGCGATCCAGAAGGTGCGCCGCCCCGGCGGCGCGCGCGCCGGCCACTACCCCGGCGCCAGCGTGATCGAAGGCCAGTTGAGCCTGGGCACGGCGATCAGGCGCGTCGGCCTGATCGGGCTGGAGCGGGTGCCGGTGCGCGAGGGCACGGCCATCGTCGACAGCCACGGCCGCCCGCTCGGCCGTGTGACCAGCGGCACCCTCGCGCCGACCGTCAACGCGCCGGTGGCGATGGCCTACCTGGCCGCCAACCACGCCGGCCTGCAGCATGAGGTCTACGCCGAGGTGCGCGGCAAGCGCCTGCCGATGCGCGTGTCCGCGATGCCCTTCACCCCGAACCGCTACCACCGCTAGCGGCCGGTCGCTGCGGCCCAGGCATCACGCCGGCGCACGATCCGCCGCATCAAGCGCCGCACTATCCTTCACACCCGCCCGGCCGCGCCGACGCGGTGCTTGTCACCCCCCACCCCGCTGAACCAGGACAGCCCATGACCACCAAATTCACCGCCGACCATGAATGGATCAACATCGAGGACCATGACGCCGCCGTCGTCGGCATCACGTTGCACGCGCAGGACGCGCTGGGTGACGTGGTGTTCGTCGAACTGCCCGAGGTCGGCCGCAGTTACACCCAGGGCGAGGTGGCTGGCGTGGTCGAGTCGGTCAAGGCCGCGGCCGACATCTACATGCCGGTCAGCGGCGAGGTGGTGGAGGTCAACGAGGGCTTGCGCGCCGACCCGGCCCTCGCCAACACCGACCCCCTGGGTGCCGGCTGGTTCTTCAAGGTCAAGGTGGCCGACCTGCTGCAGTTCGACGCCTTGATGGACCCGCCGGGCTACGATGCCCTGCTCAAGACGCTGTAAGCCCCGGGCCCGAGCCTCCAGTCCCTGCCCCCACATCACCCGACCGCGACACCACCATGCTCAAGCCCGCCAACCCGCCCCTGGCCGATCTGGAAAACAGCGGCGAGTTCATCGCCCGCCACATCGGGCCCAGCGCGGCCGACGAGGCCCATATGCTGGGCGTGATCGGTGCAGCGTCGCGGCGAACGCTGATCGAGACCATCGTGCCGCGCAGCATCGCCCGCGCGCAGCCGATGGACCTGCCGACCGCGCTGACCGAGGCCCAGGCGCTGGCCGAGTTGCGCGGCATCGCGGCCAAGAACCGGGTGCTCAAGAGCTTCATCGGCCAGGGCTACCACGCCAGCCACACGCCCGGCGTCATCGCGCGCAACATCCTCGAGAACCCGGCCTGGTACACCGCCTACACGCCTTACCAGGCCGAGATCTCGCAGGGCCGGATGGAGGCGCTGGTCAACTTCCAGACCCTGGTCTGCGACCTGACCGGCATGGCGATCGCCAACGCCTCGATGCTCGACGAGGCCACCGCCGCGGCCGAGGCGATGACGCTGGCCAAGCGCAGCGTCAAGTCGAAATCCGACACCGTGATCGTCTCCGGTGACTGCCATCCGCAGACTGTCGAGGTGATCCAGACCCGAAGCGCGCCACTCGGCCTGACGGTGTTGGTCGGCGACCTGGCCAGCCTGCTGGCCGCGCACGACTGCTTCGCGGTGATCGCGCAATACCCTGCCAGCACCGGGAGGATCCAGGACCTGCAGGCGGTGGCCGACGCGGCCCATGCCCGGCAGGCCGGCTTCATCGTCGCCGCCGACCTGCTGGCGCTGACGCTGATCAAGCCGCCAGGCGAATTCGGCGCCGACATCGTCGTCGGCAACAGCCAGCGCCTGGGCGTGCCCATGGGCAACGGCGGCCCGCATGCCGCCTACCTGGCGTGCCGCGATGAATTCAAGCGCTCGATGCCGGGTCGGCTGGTGGGAGTCAGCGTCGACGCACACGGCAAGCCCGCCTACCGGCTGGCGCTGCAGACCCGCGAGCAGCATATCCGGCGCGAGAAAGCCACCTCCAACATCTGTACCGCCCAGGTGCTGCTGGCGGTGATGGCCAGCATGTACGCGGTCTACCATGGCCCGGCCGGCCTGAAGCGCATCGCCCTGCGGGTGGCCAGTTTCACCGCCATCCTGGCGCGCGGGCTGGACGACCTGGGCTGCCGGGTGATCAACGCCCAGGCCTTCGACACGCTGACTGTCGAGACCGGCACCGCCACCGACGCGGTGCTGGCGCGTGCGCTGTCCGGCGGCGCCAACCTGCGCCGGGTCAGTGCCAGCCAGCTTGGCGTGACGCTGGACGAGACCACCACCCGCGCCGACCTGACCGCGCTGTGGTCGTGGTTTGCCGCACCCGGCCAGACGCTGCCGACGGTGGCCGCGTTCGAGGCCGGCATAGCGACGCTGATCCCGCCCGCGCTGCGCCGCAGCAGCGAATTCCTGACCCATCCGGTGTTCAACCGCCACCACAGCGAGACCGAGATGCTGCGCTACATCCGCGGCCTGTCGGACAAGGACCTGGCGCTGGACCGCAGCATGATCCCGCTGGGCTCTTGCACGATGAAGCTGAACGCGACCAGCGAGATGATCCCGATCACCTGGCCCGAGTTCGCCGACATCCACCCCTTCGCGCCGGCCGACCAGCGCGCCGGCTATGCCGAGTTGAACGACCAACTGTGCGCCTGGCTCAGCCAGGCCACCGGCTATGCCGGCATCAGCCTGCAGCCCAACGCCGGGTCGCAAGGCGAATATGCCGGCCTGCTGGCGATACGCGGCTGGCACGCCTCGCGCGGCGAGTCCGGGCGCAGGATCTGCCTGATCCCCGAATCGGCCCATGGCACCAACCCGGCGTCGGCGCAGATGGCCGGCATGCAGGTGGTGGTGGTCAAGTGCGACGCCCAGGGCAATGTCGACCTGGCCGACCTGCAGGCCAAGTGCGAGCGCCACAGCACCCAGCTGGCGGCGATCATGATCACCTACCCCAGCACCTACGGCGTGTTCGACACCCAGGTCAAGGCCTTGTGCGCGCTGGTGCACCAGCATGGCGGGCGGGTCTATGTCGACGGCGCCAACATGAACGCGCTGGTCGGCGTGGCCGCGCCGGGCGAGTTCGGCGGCGATGTCAGCCACCTCAACCTGCACAAGACCTTCTGCATACCGCATGGCGGCGGGGGCCCGGGCGTGGGACCGGTCTGCGTGGTCGAGGACCTGCTGCCCTTCCTGCCGGGACATGCCACCGGCGGCGTGGCGGGCGGCGTCGGGGCGGTTTCGGCAGCGAAGAACTTCCAAGTCGGGGCGGTCTCCGCCGCCCCTCTGGGCAACGCCGCCGTGTTGCCGATCAGCTGGATGTACATGCGCATGATGGGTGCCGACGGCCTGACCGCCGCCACCGAGGGCGCGATCCTGTCGGCCAACTATGTCGCGGCCAGACTGGCCGGGCATTACAGCATCCACTTCTCGGGCGGGCATGCCGGCCTGCGCGGCGGCGGCGTGGCGCATGAGTGCATCCTGGATCTGCGCCCGCTCAAGGACAGCTCGGGCGTCAGCGCCGAGGACGTCGCCAAGCGCCTGATCGACTACGGCTTCCATGCCCCGACGCTGAGCTTTCCGGTGGCCGGCACGCTGATGGTCGAGCCGACTGAGAGCGAGCCACTGGTCGAGCTGGACCGCTTCTGCGACGCGATGATCGCGATCCGCGGCGAGATCGCCAAGGTGGAAAGCGGCGAATGGCCGAAAGACGACCACCCGCTCAAGCACGCACCGCACACGGCCGAGGCCGTCTGCGCCGACGCCTGGCCGCATGCCTACCGCCGCGAGGACGCGGCCTGGCCGGTGGCGGCGTTGCGGCGCGGCAAGTACTGGGCGCCGGTGGGCCGGGTCGACAACGTCTGGGGCGACCGCAACCTGTTCTGCAGTTGCGTGCCGGTGGCCGATTTCGCCGCTGACCAGGCGGCACCGACCCCGGAACCGGCGCTCCAGGGCTCATGAGTCGGCGCGATCGTCCGAAATAGGGTCAAGGTTGTGGCATCCTGGCCAGGCCCCAGACCGAGCAGGCGCCGCCATGAAAACCCTGTCACCCCAGGCCTTCGATGCCATGGCCCGGCTGTTCCACAGCGCCTCGGGCATCCGGCTCAACGCCAGCAAGCGGGCGCTGGTCAACGGCCGACTGCAACGCCTGGCCACCGAGGCCGGTGAGACCGGCCTCGACCGCTATGTCGAGAAACTGCTGAGCGGCGGCGCACCGGCGCAGGAGATGACGCGCCTGGTGGACAAGCTGACCACCCATGAGACCTACTTCTTCCGCGAGCCGCAGCATTTCAACCACCTGGCCGGGCACCTGGCCGCAATGGTGCCTTGACCGGAGTTCAAGGTCTGGAGCGCGGCCAGTTCCTCCGGCGAGGAGGGCTACAGCGCGGCGATGCTGATGGCCGACCGGCTGGGCCTGGACGCGGACAAGCGGTCTTGGCAGATCATGGGCACCGACTTGTCGACCGCGATGGTCGAGGCGGCCCGGCGCGCCCTCAGCGGTCCGACGTTGCTGGTCATGCCGTTGTTGAAATAGAAGAAGTTGTTGCCGATGTAGATCGACGAAGTCGGCGGCGTGCCGATAGCGTCCACCTGGGTTGCGGCGGCGGGCGCGGACGGTATTTGGCCGCAGGCGGCGAGCGCCATCATGGCGCACAGCAGCAGGCCGCTCAGGGCGGTGATGGACACGGAGAGCATGAAGTGTCTCCTTGGTTGCCGCGATGATGGGCACGAGACCCGTAGGCTGTCTACGGTGTTCACCTGACCACCTGCGGCCGCCCAGGCACCTTCAGCGACGCTTCCCGCGGTATCAATCCCGCAGGAGACAAAGACGATGACGACTTCCCGCCCCCCTTTCTCCGCCCGCCCGGCCGTCGTTGGCGCCGCCATGGCGCCACGGGCCTGGTCGCGGGATCAGCCCCAGTGGCCGCCTCTGGCATGATCAAAGAATCTATACGGTCGGTCGACGCCTCGATGGCCGCCCAGCAGGTGGCGACCATGATCATCGCCGCATCGGCGCTGCGCTGGTGGGCGCCCGGCATGCCCCCTGACAGAGCGGTGCGTCTGTATTCCCAAGCTTTGTGCATCGGTCTGTTGACGCCCTGCCCGGCTCACGGGGTCCGCCCCGCATGCAAGGCGGATGACTCGGCCGACCTTTCTTCACCTTCCCCAGGAGTCAACCCACCATGACCGTGATCAACACCGTGGCCTCGCTTGTCGTCGAAGACGGCATCGGCATCCTCAGCATCAACTACCCGCCCGTCAACGCCTTGTCGCAATCCGTCCGCGAGGGCTTGGTGCAGGGCATGCGCGCGGCCAATGCCGACCCCGCCGTCAAGGCCGTGGTGCTGATCTGCGAGGGTCGCACCTTCCTGGCCGGCGCCGACATCACCGAGTTCGGCAAGCCGCCGCGCGCGCCCTCGCTGTTCGAGGCCCAGGACGAAATCGAGGGTGCTGCCAAGCCAGTGATCGCCGCGATCCACGGCACCGCGCTGGGCGGCGGGCTCGAAGTGGCGCTGTGCTGCCATTACCGGGTGGCCGTGCCCAGCGCCAAATGCGGCCTGCCCGAGGTCCACCTCGGCCTGCTGCCGGGCGCCGGCGGCACACAGCGTCTGCCGCGCATCGTCGGCGCGGAAAGAGCGCTGGAGATGGTCACCGGTGGCACCCATGTCGGCGCGGCCGAATGTCTGGCGATGGGGCTGGTCGACGAGCTGGTGCCGGCCGACGGCCTGCGCGCCGGTGCGATCGCATTTGCACGCAAGGTGCTCGCCGAAGGCCGGCCGCTGCGCAAGGTGCGCGACGCCGACGACAAGCTGGCCGCTGCGCGCGGCAAGCCCGAGATCTTTGCCGAATTCCGCAAGGCCAACGCGCGCAAGTTCCGCGGCTTCCTGGCCCCCGAGTACAACATCCGCTGCATCGAGGCGGCGGTGAACCTGCCGTTCGAAGCGGGCCAGCGCGAGGAACGCCGGCTGTTCACGGAACTCGTCACCGGCGCGCAGTCGATCGCCCAGCGCTACGGCTTCTTTGCCGAGCGCATGGCCCAGAAGATTCCCGATGTGCCGGCCGACACGCCGACGGTGGCGGTGGCCAAGGTCGGCATCATCGGCGCCGGCACGATGGGCGGCGGCATCGCGATGAACTTCGCCAACGCCGGCATCCCGGTCACGCTGGTCGAGACAAATCAGGCCGCGCTCGACCGCGGCCTGGCGGTGGTGCGGCGCAACTACGAGAATTCGGCCAAGCGCGGCCGCTTCACGATGGCCGAGGCCGAGCGCCGCATCGCCCTGCTGACCGGCTCGCTCGACATGAACTCGCTGGCCGACTGCGACCTGGTGATCGAGGCGGTGTTCGAGGAGATGGCGGTCAAGAAAGACATCTTTGCCAAGCTCGACCGCATCGTCAAACCAGGCGCGGTGCTGGCCAGCAACACCTCGGCGCTGAACCTCAACGAGATCGCCACGGCGGTCTTACGCCCCGAGGCGGTGGTCGGGATGCACTTTTTCTCGCCGGCCAACGTGATGCGTCTGCTCGAGGTGGTGCGCGGCGACAAGACCTCCAAGACCGCGATCGCCACCGCGATGCAGATCGGCAAGAAGATCGGCAAGGTCGCTGCGCTGTCGGGTGTGTGCCCGGGCTTCATCGGCAACCGCATGCTCGCCGCCCGCGGCGCGCAGACGCAGGCGATGCTGCTCGAGGGCGTGATGCCCTGGGACATCGACAAGGTGCTCTACGACTTCGGCATGCCGATGGGGCCGTTTGCGATGTCCGACCTGGCCGGACTCGACCTGGGCTGGTCGCGCGAGACCAGCAAGAGCTCGACGATCCGTGAGTTGCTGTGCGAGCGCGACCGCCGGGGCCAGAAGACCGGCGCGGGCTTCTACGACTACGACGAGGCGCGCAATGCCAAGCCGTCCGAGGTCACGCGCCAGATCATCACCGACTTCGTCGCCCAGCAAGGCCGCCAGCCGCGCGCGATCAGCGAGACCGAGATCCTCGAGCGCTGCACGCTGGCGATGATCAACGAGGGCGCCAAGATCCTCGACGAAGGCATCGCGATCCGGGCCTCCGACATCGACGTGGTCTGGGTCAACGGTTACGGCTGGCCGGTCTACCGCGGCGGCCCGATGCACCATGCCGACCACATCGGCCTGGCCGAGGTCGTGGCCAAGCTCAAGGCCTATGGCCCGCTGATGGGGCCGGACTTCACGATCTCACCGCTGCTCGAGCGCATGGCGGCCGAAGGCAAGAAGTTCACGGCTTGAATGGCGTGAATGGCGTGAATGGGGCCGGCTTGGCGGGCTGGCGTACCCCGGTGGCCGATGCGCGCCGGGGCGAGGCGGCCTGCCGCAGCCCAAGCCGCATCGGTCTTGCTGCCAGCAGCCGCGCCGCATGAGCGGAGACGGCCGTGCCAGCCACAACCGCATCGGCATCGCCTGGATGGTCCTGGGCATGTCGGCCTTCATCGGCAACGACGCGATCATGAAGGCGGTGGGCGAGCGCCTGCCCGCTGCGCAGATGATCGTCGTTCGCGGGGTGATGGCGGTCGCGGTGATCCTGCTGGTGGCCGCGCGCATGGGTGCGCTAGGCCGCATCCGCGACGTCGCGCGGGGCTGGGTGCTGCTGCGCGCGAGCTGCGAGGGCTTGGGCACGGTGCTCTACCTGGCCGCGCTGTTCCACCTGCCCTTGGCCAACATCACGGCGATCAACCTGTCGTCGCCGCTGTTCATCGTCGTGCTGGCCAAGGTTTTTTTGCACGAGCGCGTCGACCGCGCCCGCTGGCTGGCGATCGGGCTGGGCTTTGCCGGCGTGCTGCTTGTCGTGCAGCCGCGCGCCGATGGCTTCAGCCTTTACGCCTGGCTGTGCCTGCTCGCCACGCTGATCTACTCGTTTCGCGACCTGCTGACGCGCAAGATTTCGTCGGCCACGCCGTCGATCCTGGTCACGCTGGCCACCGCCTGCGTGGTCTGGCTGATGGCTGGGCTGGTGATGGCTTTCCAGGGCTGGACGCCGATGCAGTGGCGCGACCTGGGCTGGCTCGCGCTGGCCTCGCTGCTGTTGTCGACCGGCTATTACGCACTGATCGCGGCGATGCGCCACGGCGAACTGACGGTTATCGCACCGTTTCGCTATGTCGGCCTGCTGTGGGCCGTGCTGATCGGCTACTTCGTCTGGGGCACGCTGCCCAACGCAATGGGCTGGTGCGGCATCGCGCTGCTGATAGGCGCCGGCCTGCACATGATCAGGCAGCAGCGAAGGGGTTCTTGAGCAGGGGTCGTGCCGCGAGACGGGCCGGATCATCAGCGCGCGGACGTCAGCCGATGACCAGGCCGATCTGAGCCATTGCGCAGGCTTCAATGGCTCATCGCTCGAGCGGATAGCCAATCCTCGCGCGGCAAGGCCGCGAGCTGAAGGCCCGACCGGAAATGGCGCGCCATCTGGTCTGGGCGGCCGGGGCTTCTCACGCTCGGCGCGCTCAGTGTGGAAAGCCGTCTCGAGGGTGACAGTGGCCGAGCTTGCACAGGATGGCAGGAGAACAGTGCTTTCAAGCGCCCTCTTTCTTTCCCCTTGGTGCCCAGAACAAGGCCCTCGACGGCTGTGTGTCGAACGCTTGAGGCGGCGGATAGCTGTTGAGCTTTGACAGCGCCGCCGAATCTGGCGCTACGCGTGGGCGCGGCCTTCCGTCTGGCGCCGCCAAAGCGCTCAGTCGCGGTCGGCCGCCGCCAGTGGCGGCAGGCTGCCGGCCAGGCCTTCATCGTGCGCCGCGCCCACCGCCGCCGGCACCGCGCGCGGCCGCCGGTCGCGCACAAGGTAGCTGTAGATCACCGGCACGACCACCAAGGTGAGCAAGGTGCTGGTGATCACCCCGCCGATGATGGCCCGGCCCATCGGCGCCTGCATCTCGCCGCCTTCGTCGAGGGCCAGCGCCAAGGGCAGCATGCCGAAGACCATCGCCGCGGTCGTCATCATGATCGGCCGCATCCGCGTCAGGCCGGCCGCCAGCAAGGCCTCAGCAACGGTGGCACCGGCGCGGCGCGCGTGGTTGGCAAAGTCGACCAGCAGGATCGCGTTCTTGGTCACCAGGCCCATCAGCATCACCAGCCCGATCATCGAGAACACGTTGAGCGTGCTGCGCCACAGCAGCAGCGCGGCCATCACGCCGATCAGCGCCAGCGGCAGGCTGGCCATGATCGCGATCGGCTGCAGAAAACTGCCGAACTGGCTGGCCAGCACGATGTAGATGAAGATCACCGCCAGCCCCATCGCCCCCAGCATCGCGCCGAAAGCCTCTTGCTGGTCCTTGGTCTGGCCGCCGATGTCGAAGCTGTAGCCCGGCGGCAGCACGGTGGCCTTGACCAGCCTCTGCACGTCGTCGCCCACCTCGCCGGCCGAGCGGCCGTTGACGCCGGCAAAAACCGCCTCGCGGCGCTGCAGGTTCTGGCGCCGGATGATCTCGGGGTTGAACACCGGGGTGATCGTGGCCACGCTGTCCAGCGTGATCGGCGTCATGCCGCCATTCGCATCCTTGGCAAACGCCACCGGCAGGTTGCGCATCTGGTCTATGCGTTCGCGCTGGCTCTGGTTCAGGCGCAGCACCACCTCGACCTGGTCGCCGTCGGGCGTGGTCCAGTAGGTGGCCGTCTCGCCGTTGACATAGGCGCGCAGACTGGACGCCAACTGCGGCGCGGTCAGCCCCAGCTCGCGCACCGCGCCGGGTTTGAGACGCACAGCAAACGCCGGCAGGCCGGGCCGCACCGAGAGTTCGACGTCGACCGTGCCGGGGATCTTCCTGACCTTGTCGGCGAAGTCGGTCGCCACCCGGGCCAGGCCTTCGGCCTCGGGGCCGAGGATCGCGACATAGATCGGCCGGTTGAAGCCCAGCGCGGCGTCGGTGCCGGGGATCACCGCCACCTGCTTGCGGATGGCCTCCTCGACCTGCTTCTGGCTGCGGCTGCGGTCCGAGCGGGGCTTGAGCGCGATGCTGAGCGACGCCAGGTTGCGCTGGCCGGCGCCGCCGACGAAAGTGGACACGCTGGCCACCTCGGGCATTGCCAGCACGATGGCCTCGACCTGGGCCACCTTGGCGTCGCTGCGCTCCAGACTGGACCCCTCGGGCAGGCGCAGCGAGAGCTGCGTGAAGCCCTGGTCGACCTCGGGGATGAACTCGGTGCCCACCAGCGGGGCCAGCGCGATTGCACCGACGAAGCTCAGCAGCCCGACCCCCAGCACCACGCCGCGCGGCGTGACCGTGGCGCGCCGCCAGCGCCGCTTGCTGGCCTTGTCGCGCTGGCTGTCGGCAGCAAAACCATGGCCCCAGGCCGGCAGCGGCAAACGCCAGCGGCGGGCCGAGAAGGCCCAGTGGATCAGAGCTTCGTAGACGCCGTGCAGGGCGTCCAGGCCACGGTCGGTGGCGCGGATCATCGCGCCCAGCACCGGCAATTTCTTCAGGTGGGTCGACGGCGGGTCGCGCCAGACCGAGGACAGCATAGGGTCGAGCGTGAAGCTGACGAACAGGCTGACCAGCACCGCCACCGCCACCGTGACGCCGAAGGGGTAGAAGAACTTGCCGATGATGCCGCCCATGAAGGCCACCGGCACGAACACCGCGCACAGCGCGAAGGTGGTGGCCATCACCGCCAGGCCGATCTCCTGGGTGCCGTCGAGCGCGGCCTGGTGGTGGTCCTTGCCCAATGCCACATGGCGCACGATGTTCTCGCGCACCACGATCGCGTCGTCGATCAGCAGGCCTATGCACAGGCTCAGCGCCATCATCGTCATGAAGTTCAGCGTGAAGCCGAAGGCATGGACCGCGATGAAACTCGAGATCACCGCGATCGGCAGCGTCAGCCCGGTGATGAGGGTCGAGCGCCAGCTGTGCAGAAACAGGAAGACGATCAAGACGGTGAGCAGCGCGCCCTCGACCAGGGTGCGCTTGAGGCCATCGAGCGACTGCTTGACCCAGTCGCTGTTGGCGTAGATCAGGCGCAGCTCCATGTCGGGCGGCAGCGACTTGCGCAGCTCGGCCATCGCGTCCTTGACGGCGTCGCCGGTGGCCACGATGTTGGCGTCCTGCTGCTTGAAGACATTGAAGCTGACCGCGCGCTGGCCGTTGATGCGGGCGGTGGAATCGAGCTCACGCTCGCGCTCGACCAGCGACCCCAGGTCGCCCAGCGTCAGCGCCAGGCCGCCGCGCCTGGCGACGACGACAGCCGCGAAGTCGCGCGGGTCGCGCACCCGGCCCTCGACGCGCAGGATCGCATCCGTGCTGCGGTCGGACAGCAGCCCGACCGGCTGGTCGGCATTGGCCTCGCGCAGCGCGGTGGCCACCTCGGCCGGCGTGACGCCGTAGCTGCGCAGGCGCAGCGGGTCCAGGTCGATGCGCACTTCGCGCGTGGCCAGACCGGAGATGTCGATGCGCGCCACGCCCTCGACGCGCTGCAGCCGCTTGTCGACCAGTTGGTCGGCCACCAGCGACAGCTCGCGCGCGCTGCGGGTCGCACTCAGCAGCGCCAGCACGACGATGGGCTGGCTGTTGTCGTTGTTGAAGCGCGCCACGGTCGGCGCCCGGGCGTCGCGCGGCAGCGCCGACTGCACCGCGGAGAGCCGGTCGCGCACCTCCTGCATCGCCCGGCCCATGTCGGCGTTGAGCGAGAACTCGACGCTGGTCTGGCTCTTGCCCTCCAGGCTGCGCGAGCTGATGCGGCGCACGCCGGCCACGCTGTTGACCGAGGTCTCGATCAGCTTGGTGACCTCGCGCTCGACCGCCTCGGGCGACGCGCCGGGGTAGGCCACCTCGATGTAGGCGCCCGGCGGCGAGACATCGGGCATCTGCTCGACGCCCAGCCGGACATAGGAGAACAGGCCCAGCACGCACAGCGCCACCATCACCATCACGGCGAACACGGGGTTGTTGACCGACACACGGGTGATCCACATGGAGTGACCTCTTCTCGTTCGGCGGGGGTGTGCGGGCGGCCGGATCAGCGCGGCGCGGCGCCGGAGGCAGCCGCTGAAGCCGCGGCCAGCACCCGCGCCGGCGCGCCCTCGCGCAGGTTGTCGAAGCGCGCGGCCAGCAGACTGTCCTGGGCGCCCAGACCGGCCAGCACCTCGACCCGGCCGCCGGCCTCGTCGCGCCGACCCAAGGTGACGGCGCGGCGCAGCAGCAAGCCGTTGGCGATCAACCAGACATGCGATTGCCCGCCGGTCGAGCCCACCGCCTGCAGCGGCACCACCAGGCGCTGCAGACCGTCGGGCAACACCACCCGGGCCAGCGCGTACTGGCCGGCGCGCAGGCGCTCGTCGGGGTTGGCCACCACCACCGCGACGCCGATGGACCGGGTGCCAGCCTCGGCCGCCGGCGCGATGCGCGCCAGTTGGCCGGCCAGCGGCTGCGCCAGCCCCTCGACCTGGACCTGCACCGCCATGCCAGGCGCCAACCGGGCCACCTCATGCGTGCCGACGTTGCCGGCCAGCTCCAGCGTGGCCAGGTCGACCAGCGTCAGCACCTGCTGCTCGACCGAGACCTTCTCGCCCGGCAGCACATGGCGCTTGGCAACGATGCCAGCAATCGGCGCGACGAGAACGGCGTCGCGCTGCGCGACCTGGGTGGTGGCGAGCGCGGCCTGGGCCGCCGACAACGCGGCGCGCGCGGTGTCGAGCGTGGCGCGCGAGTTGTCCAGCGCGGTGGCCGAGATGAAGTTCTGCGCCGCCAGCCGCTCGTTGCTGGCGTGGCCGCGCTCGGCCTGCAGCACGGTGGCACGCGCCGATTCGAGGTTGGCGCCACGCTCGGCGATGCGGCTGCCCAGGTCGGCCATGTCGATGCGGCCCAGCAGCTGGCCGGCGCGCACCCGGGCGCCTTCGACCACGTCCAGGCTGAGCAAAGTGCCCGAGGCCTTGGCCCGCAGCACCGCGGTGTGCGGCGCGACCAGCGGGCCCGAGAACTCGATCGCCTGTGGCAGAGACATTAGCACCGGGCGCAGCACCTCGTCGGCGCGGAAGTCCAGCGGCGCGGACGCCGACGCACCCGGCAGCTTGGCGGCCTGCGCCAGTCCCGCCGACAGCGGCCCGCGCTGGACTGTCCAGACCAGTCCGGCAGCGGCCACCAGCAACACCACGCCACCCGCCACCTTCAACCCGCTCTTGCGCATGAACCGTCCTTCACCGTTGTGCCCGCTCCCGTGGCGCGAGCCGCAGTGTAGAAGCGATAGACCGGACGCCAAACCCCCAGGGGATCAGGCGTACGGGGCCGCCGACGAACTGCCAGCAGGCGCGACGGACGGCAGCGACAGGGCCGTCCGACAGACCTGCCCGACGGCCGACAGCCCGGCGCCTTCAGGCGCGCCAGCACCGATCAGGCTGCGGGCCCGGCGGGTCCCGCCAAAGCGGCGATCGCGTCGACCGGCAGCACCACGTCGCCGCACTGCGCGCGCTGGCGCAGCGCATGGTCCATCAGCACCAGCGCCAGCATGGCCTCGGCGATGGGCGTGGCGCGTATGCCCACGCAGGGGTCGTGGCGGCCAAAGGTCTCGACCACCGTGGGCAGGCCGGCGCGGTCTATCGAGGCCTTGGGCTGGCGGATAGAACTGGTGGGCTTGATCGCGATAGCCACCACCAGGTCTTGCCCGGTGCTGACGCCGCCCAGCACGCCGCCGGCATGGTTGCTGGCAAAACCGGCCGGCGTCAGGTTGTCGCCGTGCACCGTGCCGCGCTGCGCCACGACGCCGAATCCGTCGCCGATCTCCACGCCCTTGACCGCATTGATGCCCATCATCGCGTAGGCGATCTCGGCGTCGAGCTTGTCGAACAGCGGCTCGCCCAGGCCGGGCGGCACGCCGGTCGCCCGCACCTCGATGCGGGCGCCGCAGGAGTCACCGGCCCGGCGCAAGTCGTCCATATAGGCCTCCAGCCTCGGCACGATACCGGCATTGGGGGCGTAAAAGGGGTTGAGCGGGATCTGCGCCGCGTCCTCGAACGGGATCGCGATCTCGCCCAGCTGGCTCATCCAGCCGGTGAAAGCCGTGCCATGCTGCAGCCGCAGCCACTTCTTGGCCACCGCACCGGCGGCCACCATCGGCGCGGTCAGCCGGGCCGACGAGCGCCCGCCGCCGCGCGGGTCGCGCAAGCCGTACTTGCGCCAGTAGCTGTAATCGGCGTGGCCGGGGCGGAAGGTATCGAGCAGGTTGCCGTAATCCTTGCTGCGCTGGTCGGTGTTGCGGATCAGCAGGCAGATCGGCGTGCCGGTGGTCAGGCCCTCGTAGACGCCGGACAGGATCTCCACCGCGTCGGGCTCGTTGCGCTGGGTGACATGGCGGCTGGTGCCGGGGCGGCGGCGGTCGAGCTCGGGCTGGATGTCCTCGACCCCCAGCGCCAGCCCGGGCGGGCAGCCGTCGATCACGCAGCCTATGGCCGGGCCATGGCTCTCGCCGAAGTTGGTGACGCGAAACAAGCTGCCGAAGGTGCTGCCGGACATGGGGGGCTCGATCCAAATTGAAAAAGCCCGGCGCGCTCAGCCCCGGGCTTGCAGGATTGTCGCAGCCGGCGCCGGCCGGCGCCCGGACGCTAGAGCTTGGGCGCGTCGGCGCCGGCTTCCTCGACCGGCCAGTCGCGGATGTAGGCCTTGAGCATCCGGTTCTCGAAATCCTGGCCGTCCACCACCGCCTTGGCCACGTCGTAGAACGAGATCACGCCCATCAACGTCTTGCCGTCTAGCACCGGCATGTAGCGCGCATGGCGGCCCAGCATCATCCGGCGCACCTCGTCGATCTCGGTCTCGGGGGTGCAGGTCAGCGGCGCGTCGTCCATCACCGTGCGCACCGTCAGCGTGCCCACGCCGCCACCGTTGCGCACCACCGCGGCGATCACCTCGCGGAAGGTGAGCATGCCCACCACATCGCCGTACTCGATAGCCACCAGCGACCCGATGTCGCAGTCAGCCATGGTCTTGACCGCGACCGCCAGGGGCTGGCCAGGGGCGACGGTGAACAGCGTGCTGCCCTTGACGCGAAGGATGTCGCTGACTTTCATGGGGATCTCCTCGGGTGGGTCGCCCTGTTGCACTCAGGCGACAGCGAAAAAGATAGCACACAATCCCGGCATCCCCATTCAAATCGATCGCAAAACAACCATGCCTGGCTACAGCGACCCCGGATTCGACACCCTAGCGCTGCATGCGGGTGCCACGCCCGACCCGGCGACCGGCGCCCGGGCCGTGCCGATACACCTGAGCACCTCGTTCGTGTTCCAGAGCAGCGAGCATGCCGCCTCGCTGTTCAACATGGAGCGCTCGGGCCATGTGTACAGCCGCATCAGCAACCCCACCACCGCGGTGCTGGAAGAGCGCATCGCCGCGCTCGAGGGCGGTGTCGGGGCGATCGCCACCGCCAGCGGCCAGGCCGCCCTGCACCTGGCCATCGCCACGATCGCCGGCGCCGGCCAGCATGTCGTGGCCAGCAGCGCGCTCTACGGCGGCTCGCACAACCTGCTCGACTACACGCTGCGCCGTTTCGGCATCGCCACCACCTTCGTGCCGCCGGGCGACATAGACGCCTGGCGGGCGGCGATCCGTCCGGAAACCCGCTTGCTGTTCGGCGAGACCCTGGGCAACCCGGGGCTGGACGTGCTCGACATCCCGACCGTGGCCGCGGTCGCGCATGACGCCGGCCTGCCGCTGCTGGTCGATTCGACCTTCACGCCGCCCTGGCTGCTCAAGCCCTTCGAGCATGGCGCCGACCTGCTGTTCCATTCGGCCACCAAGTTCCTGTCCGGCCACGGCACGGTGGTGGGCGGGCTGCTGGTCGACAGCGGCAACTTCGACTGGGACAAGTCGGGCAAGTTCCCCGAACTGACCGAGCCCTACGCCGGTTTCCACGGCATGGTCTTCACCGAGGAGAGCACGGTGGGCGCCTTCCTGCTGCGCGCGCGCCGCGAAGGCTTGCGCGATTTCGGCGCCTGCATCAGCCCGCACACGTCCTGGCTGATCCTGCAAGGCATCGAAACCCTGCCGCTGCGAATGGCGCGCCACATCGAGAACACCCGCAAGGTGGTGGCGATGCTGGCCAGCCACCCGGCGGTCGCGCGCGTTGGCTACCCCGAGCTTGAATCGCATCCCAGCCATGCGCTGGCCAAGACCTTGCTGCCACGCGGCGCCGGCGCGGTGTTCAGCTTCGACCTGAAGGGCTCGCGGGCCCAGGGCGTGGCCTTCATCGAGGCGCTGAAGATCTTCTCGCACCTGGCCAATGTCGGCGATTGCCGCTCGCTGGTGATCCACCCGGCCTCGACCACGCATTTCCGGATGGACGACGCCGCGCTGTCGCGTGCCGGCATCGGCCCGGGCACGATCCGGCTGTCCATCGGCCTGGAAGACGCCGACGACCTGATCGACGACCTGAAACGGGCGCTCAAAGTGGCGCAAAACCTCGGAGCGCGGGCAGCATGAAACTCCTGGTCAATGGCTGCGAGGCCTACACCTACACCGGCGGCAAGCCCTTGGATCCCGCCCTGCCCTGCGTCGTGTTCATCCACGGCGCGCTGCACGACCACAGCGGCTGGACCCTGCTGGCGCGCTGGTGCGCCCACCATGGCTACGGCGTGCTGGCGCTGGACTTGCCCGGCCACGGCCGCAGCGCCGGCCCGGTGCTGGGCAGCGTGGAGGCGCTGGCCGACTGGGTGCTGGCGCTTCTGACCGCGGCCGGCGTCAGCCAGCCCGCGCAGGCCACGCTGGTAGGCCACAGCATGGGCTCGCTGATCGCGCTGGAAGCCGCGGCGCGCGCGCCCGAGCGCATCGCCAAGCTGGTGATGGTGGGCACGGCCTACCCGATGAAGGTGTCGCAGGCCCTGCTCGACACCGCCCGCGACGCGCCGCTGCAGGCCATAGACATGGTCAATGCGTTCTCGATCAGCACCCTGGCCGCCAAGCCCTCGTACCCCGGCCCGGGCATGTGGCTGCACGGCAGCAACCGGGCGCTGATGCGCCGGGTGCTGGCGGGCGCCAACGCGACCGGCTGCGAGGTCAACCTGTTCCACCACGACTTCAGCGTCTGCGACCGCTACGCCAACGGCCTACAGGCCGCCGCCCAGGTGGCGTGCCCGGTGACCATGGTGCTGGGCGCTGCCGACCAGATGACGCCGCCGCGCAGCACGCGCGACATCGCCGCCGCGCTCGAGGCGCGCATCGTCACGCTGGCAGCGGGGCATTCGCTGCCGGCCGAGGCACCCGACGGCCTGCTGGCAGCGCTGCGCGAGGCGCTGGGCTGACCCGACAAGCACCCGGGCAGGTGGCGGCTCGGCAGCGCCACCCGTCCGGACGGGGCGGGTCGCTGCGGCACAATCCCCGCCACCATGAGCCTGGTCTTCCCGCACACCTTCATCCCCTGGTTTCGCGCCGTCGCGCCCTATATTCACGCTTACCGGGGCAAGACCTTCGTCGTCGGCATGGCAGGCGAACTGATCGCGGCCGGCAAACTCAATGCCTTTGTCCAGGATCTGGCCATCCTGCAGGCGATGGGCATCAAACTGGTGCTGGTGCATGGATTCAGGCCCCAGGTTGACGAACAACTGCAAGCCAAGGGCCACAGTTCGCGCTACAGCCACGGCACGCGAATCACCGATGCAGTGACGCTCGATTGCGCGCAGGAGGCCGCAGGCCAACTGCGCTTCGAAATCGAGGCCGCGTTCTCGCAGGGTTTGCCCAATACCCCGATGGCCAACGCCACGGTGCGCGTGGTTTCGGGCAATTTCCTGACCGCACGCCCGGTGGGAATCGTCGATGGCGTCGATTTCATGCATTCGGGTGTGGTGCGCCGCGTCGACGCCAGCGCAATGCGCCGCGCCATCGATATTGGCGCGCTGCTGCTGCTCAGCCCGTTCGGTTTCTCGCCCACCGGCGAGGCCTTCAATCTGCGGATGGAAGAGGTGGCCACCGCCACCGCCATCGCGCTGCAGGCCGACAAGCTGCTGTTCATGACCGAGATTCCCGGCATTGTCGAGGACCGCGGCAATCCGGACAGCGCGATCGATACCGAGCTGGCGCTGGTCGATGCCCAGCGGCTGCTGACCCAACTGCCCGCGCCGGCACAGCCCAGCGATCCGGCGTTTTACCTGCAGCACTGCGTCAAGGCCTGCGAGGGCGGTGTCGAGCGCTCGCACATCTTGCCGTTCGCAATCGACGGGGCGATATTGCAGGAGATTTTCACGCACGACGGCATAGGCACCATGGTGGTCGACGAAAAGCTCGAAAGCCTGCATGAGGCCACCGCCGACGATGTCGGCGGCATCCTGCAGCTGATCGAGCCCTTCGAACGCGACGGCACGCTGGTGCGGCGCGAGCGCAACGAGATCGAGCGCGACATCGCCAACTACACCGTGATCGCGCATGACGGCGTGATATTCGGCTGCGCCGCGCTCTACCCCTACCCGGAAGCCCGCACCGGCGAAATGGCGGCGCTGACGATATCGCCCGCCGTGCAAGGGCAAGGCGACGGCGAACGCATCCTCAAGCGCGTCGAGCAGCGCGCCCGGGCGCAGGGGCTGGACAGCATCTTCGTGCTCACCACGCGCACCATGCACTGGTTCATCAAGCGCGGCTTCGTGCCGGTCGACCCCGATTGGTTGCCCGAGGCCCGCAAACGCAAGTACAACTGGGACCGGCGCTCGCAGGTCCTGGTCAAGAAACTGGCCTGACCCGGCCAGCCACCTAAAACCGCCAAGGAGATTCCACATGGCCCGCACCGTGCAATGCGTCTATCTGAAGAAAGAGGCCGAAGGCCTGGCTTTCGCCCCCTACCCCGGGGAGTTGGGCAAGCGGCTCTATGCCAACGTCAGCAAGGAAGCCTGGGCCGGCTGGCTCAAGCACCAGACCATGCTGGTCAACGAAAACCGCCTCAACCTGGCCGACCAGCGCGCCCGCCAGTATCTGGCGCGGCAGATGGAGCGTTACTTCTTCGGCGAGGGTGTCGACCAGCCCCTGGGCTACGTTCCACCGGCGCCGTGATTTCAGATCGGGACAGTTGCGCTTGCCGGTAAGGTATTCAGTCGCGGTTGACGAAAATTTGTCGTACACTCGCGACGTGATCAATCCACCCGGAGAATGAATATGTCCTCACTGCAAGACCTGCTGGCCCAACGGGCCGAACTCGAAAAGAAGATCGCTGACGTACAGCGCGAAGAGCGCAGCGACGCGATCAGCAAGGTCAAGTCCATGATGGCAGAGTTTGGCCTGACTGCAGCTGATATTACCGGCAAATTGCCTGTCACCCGAGCGACGGGTGTCGTCAAGCCCAGTGGCAAGGTGGCCCCCAAGTACCGCAACGGCGCCACAGGTGAAACCTGGACCGGCCGCGGCCTGCAGCCCAAGTGGCTCAAGGCCGCCTTGGCAGCCGGCGCCAAAATCGAAGAATTCACGATCTGATTCAGCCTGCGGTCGCGCCTGAGGCGCACCGATTTGATGTTTGCGGCCCGGCTGAAACCGGGCCGCAGTCATTTCAGCGGCACAGTTTCCAGCCCGCTGTTTCAATCGTGATGACTGCGGCCAGCGCTGCGGCTTTGGGGGGGGTGGCTCGCCCAGCCGCCGAGGGCCAGTATGGCGCCGCCCGCCACCCTCGCGCTGCACGCGCACCCGCCCCCTTCGGGGCATGTCCGCCGCCGTCGCGCCACCACCACGACGGGCGGCAGACCAACCGCCGTGGCTGATGCGCAGCCCGCGGGTCGCACGGCGTTGTCTCGGCGCCGGCCAACGCGGCTTGGCATTGCCCCGGCCCTGGTCACCGACCAGCCCGTTCTGGCCCCTCGCGGGGGCGGCACTGCTGCGCCGGGGCCAGGACATGCCGACGCCGGCCCGGCGCCGGTGTCTGGCCTGCGGCACGAGTTGGTCCTGCTTCGCCCGGCGCATGGTCGTGGCCGGGCGCGATGCCGCCGGCGCCGCGTCGCGGGTGGTGGCCTCGCTGGCCGACATCGGTGCACGGCGCAGCACCCAACACGCTCTGGTCGGACGCGGCCGCCCGGTTGGGCGTGGGACGCCGGACCCGGCTTGGCGCTTCGGTAGACTCACCAGGTGCTGCCCCAAGGTTTCATCCAGGATCTGCTGTCCCGCGTCGATGTGGTCGAGGTGGTGGGCCGCCATGTCGAGCTGAAGAAGGCCGGCATCAACCACAAGGGCCTGTGCCCCTTCCACGGCGAGAAGTCGCCCAGCTTCATCGTCAGCCCGTCGCGCCAGACCTACCACTGCTTCGGCTGCGGCGTGCATGGCGACGCGATACGCTTCCTGGTCGAGCACCATGGCCTGGGCTTCATGGACGCGGTGCGCGATCTGGCGCAGCAAGTCGGCGTCAAGGTGCCCGAGCGCGAGGACAGCCCCGAGGACCGGGCCCGCGCCGACGCCGAGAAAGCCCAGCGCGCCACCCTCAGCGAGGTGCTGGCCAAGGCCGGCGAGCATTACCGCGCCGCGCTCAAGGCCAGCCCGCGTGCGGTGGCCTACCTGAAGCAGCGCGGCCTGACCGGCGCCATCGCGGCGCAATTCGGCATGGGCTATGCGCCCGAGGGCTGGCGCACGCTGGCCAGCGTGTTTCCGCGCTACGACGACCCGCTGCTGGCCGAAGCCGGCCTGGTGATCGTCAGCGGCGAGGATGGCGCGGAACAGAAGCGCTACGACCGCTTCCGCGACCGCATCATGTTTCCGATCCGCTCGGTACGCGGCGACGTCATCGGCTTCGGCGGCCGGGTGCTCGACGTCGGCGAGCCCAAGTACCTCAACTCGCCCGAGACCCCGGTCTTCCACAAGGGCCAGGAGCTGTACGGCCTGTTCGAGGCCAGGCAAGGCCTGCGCGCCAAGGGCTATGCGCTGGTGGTCGAGGGCTATATGGACGTGGTGGCGCTGGCGCAATGCGGCTACCCCAACGCGGTGGCCACGCTGGGCACGGCCTGCACCGCCGAGCACATGGCCAAGCTGTTCCGCTTCACCGAATCGGTGGTCTTCAGCTTCGACGGCGACGCCGCCGGCCGGCGCGCCGCAGGCCGGGCGCTGGAGGCCGCGCTGCCGCACGCCAGTGACCTGCGCAGCATCCGCTTCCTGTTCCTGCCGGCCGAGCACGACCCCGACTCGTATATCCGCGAACTCGGGCCCGAGGCCTTCGAGCGCGCGGTCGCGCAGGCCGTGCCGCTGTCGGCCCAGCTCATCACCCAGGCCGGCGCCGACTGCGACCTGGCCACGGCCGAGGGCCGGTCGCGCATGCTGACGCAGGCCGGACCGCTGGTCGACCTGCTGCCCGAGGGTTTGTTGCGCGAGCAAGTGGTGCAGGAGTTGGCCAAGCTGGGCGGCATGGCGGCCGAGGTGCTGCAGGCGCATTGGGCCAGGCGCGCCAGCGGCCGGGCCCGCCCGGCCGCCGAGGCCGGTGGTGGGGGTGGCGGTGGAACTGGCGATGTCGGCATGCGTGACGACCCCGAGGACATGGGCCTGCCGGGCAACGACCGAGCGGCCCCGCGCTGGCGCCGCGGCGAGGGCCAGGGTGGCGGCCGTGGCGACGGCAGCGCCGGGCGACTGCGCATGCACCCGATGCCCGGCCGGCGCGTGCCGCCGCAGGCCGCCAACCTGCTCGACCGCATGGCCTGGCTGCTGGCCCGCCACGCCGGCGTCTGGCTGGAGCTGTCGGATGAATCGCATCGATTCCTGATCGCCCAGCCGGCGCCTTACAGCCCGTTCTTCGCCGCGCTCGAGCGCATCCTGCACGAGCATGGCGCGATCACGATGGCTGCGCTGCTGGCCGAATTGCGCCGGGCACCGGCCGAGGGCGTCGAGGAGGCCGAGGCCGATCCGGTCGGCCTGACGCCGCTGCTCGACCGGCTGGCCGGCTTCCACGAGGTCGAGGACGAAGAGGCCCCGTTGTTGCTGGTCGAGTCGGTGCTGCGCCGGCTGCGCCAGATCGCCGTCAAGGACGAACTGGACTGGTTGATCGAATCGGGCGAATTGTCGGACGCCGCGATCGCCCGCCGCAATGAGCTGTTCGCCCTGACGGCCGAGCTGAAGAACGCCGCCGTCCCTTCGGGCCGTCACTGAAGCGCTGAGCGCTGGCGCGGCGCGCCGCCAAGCCGCCGACCGCCTCTCTTTCGGACGCTCATCTTTATGGTTATCAACCCAGGCCAGCGAGCCGCCAGCACGGCAGGTCGCCGCCTGAGGGCGAGCGCGCCGCGCTGAGCCTGCGCGGCCAGCCCGCGCTCGCAAGGCGTCCAGCCGCCTGACGGGTTTCGTCCGGCTTGAATGTCTATTTACTCACGACAAGCCGTGCCCATCGATTTCTCACCACCCCTCGAACAAGGGGAGGAAGCACCCAGGGCAGGTGGTTTTTTAAGGTCGAATTCATATTGAATTCGAATACTGGCCGCATGCCCAGTGCGAAACCTTCGGCGCCACTCTCAGACCCATTCCGCTACGCCGTCGCGCAGCGCCAAAACCTTCTTGAACTTGTCTTGATATTGGAGACAGGTGCCTGCCAGAGCCGCCGCGACCCGCGGGCAACCTGCCTTACTGCGCAGCCGCAATTCGTCATCATTCCAGGCCCGCCGCAGTCGACCACCGCAGGCCGGTCCTTGCTCCGTGAGGCGCGGCCTCGACAGGCCGCCTCCGGCAGCCCGCCAGAGACTGACCGGGAGTCCACCACGGGTCTCGATGGCGGCCCACTGGTATTCAAGATACCGGGTAGTCATACCCACCCCAGATGCGGGGGCAGACCCCACCGCAAATGCGGGACTGGACGCCATTGTCCTATGTCAACTCACAGTCGATACTCCCGGCGCTATTCAATACCGGAGCAGTATCCATACTGCGCCCACCAGGCCGGTCGTCACCACCCAAGTTTCGGTGTCATTGCCGATCGGGGCAGCCTGCAGCAGGCGCCAGATTCCCTCCGCTCTCAACAGTCCGTCCCGCCCACCCTAAAAAGGTTCATATGAAGAAGTTTTCAGATTTCAAACGCCGGCCGATCGCCCGCGCCATCGTCACGCTGGCGGCGCTCACGGCGCTGGCGCCCATGGTGCAGGCCGGACCGGGCTTCGGTGACGCCTACGACCTGAACAACGTGCCGTTCGTGATCCAGAGCTACTTCGCCGGCAGCCCGGCCGGCGCACGGCAATGGACGCCGATCCTCAACGCCGACGGCACGCCCAAGCTCGACGCGGCCGGCAAGCCGATGTTCGCGCCCGACAGCTACGACCCGACCAACCGTGAAGCCTACGACGCGAAGGTCAAGCAGTTCTACCCCAACGGCTACCCCGGCACCGGCAAGGCGCTGCGCAAGTTCGTCGACCCGCTGCCGCTGGTGGGCGAGGCCAACGCCAAGACCATGGCCGACGGCGTGACGCAGAAGTACATCCCGGTGGCCAAGGTCAGCAAGTGGGTCAACCCGCAGGGCGTGACCACCGGTGACGACTACTACGAGATCGCCGCGGTCGAGTACCAGGACCGCCTGCACACCGACCTGGTCAAGGCCACCACGCTGCGCGGCTACGTGCAGATCGACCACCAGGCCAGTAACGGCCGCACCGCGCTGCCGGGCAGCAAGGCCGTGGCCCTGAGCTACCCCGACGGCAGCGCGATCATGATCGCCGGCACCGATGCCAACGGCAAGCTCACCGGCGCGCTGGTGCAGGCCAAGGCCTTCGACAACCCGCATTTCCTGGGCCCGTTCATCAACGCGACCAAGGACACCCCGACCCGGGTCAAGTTCCACAACCTGCTGCCCACCGGCCGCGCCGAGACCAGCATCGCCGCCGACGGCTCGGTCAACGTGGTCAAGCGCAACGGCGACCTGTTCCTGCCCGTCGACCCGTCGATCACCGGCGCCGGCTTCGGCCCGGACGGTCTGACCACCTACACCCAGAACCGCACCAACATCCACCTGCACGGCGGCGACACGCCGTGGATCAGCGATGGCGGCCCGCACACCTGGATCACCCCGCGCGGCGAAGCCGACCCGACCAACCCGCTGTCGCTGGCCGCTGACGCATCGATCGCCCCCAGCGTGCTGGGCGACTTCCTGCGCGGCCCGGGTGCGCTGAACGTGCCCGACATGAACGACCCCGGCCCGGGTGCGATGACCTACTACTACCCGAACGGCCAGTCGGCCCGGATGGAGTGGTACCACGACCACACCGTGGGCGTCACCCGCCTGAACGCCTACGCCGGCCTGCTGTCGGCCTACATGCTGACCGACGCCACCGAGCAGGCGCTGATCGCCGACGGCACGCTGCCGGGTGCCGACGCCACCATCCCGCTGATCCTGCAGGACAAGACCTTCGTCCCCGACGACATCGCCTTCCAGGACGCGCGCTGGAACACCACCGCCTGGGGCGCCCCCGGCGACATGTGGTTCCCGCATGTCTACGAGACGGTGCAAGACCCGAACCAGGCCACCAACTTCAACTCAGTCGGCCGCTGGCACTGGGGCCCGTGGTTCTGGCCGTCGTTTCCGTCGCTGTACAACCTGCCGTCGGGCGGCTACGGCGACGTGACCACCACGCCCGAAGCCTGGAACGACACCCCGCTGGTCAACGGCGTGGCCTACCCCACACTGACGGTCGAGCCCAAGCCCTACCGCCTGCGCATCCTCAACGCCGCCAATGACCGGGCGATCTCGCTCAACCTGTTCGTCGCCGACGACAGCGTCGTCACTGACGACGGCCGCACCAACACCGAAGTCAAGATGGTGCCGGTCAACTCCTGGGGCGCCACCGCCTGTGCCGACCCGGCCGCCACCCGCACCGACGGCGTCTGCACGCCGGCCACCTGGTCGACCGACGTCTACGGCCACAACGGCGGCGTGCCCGACGCCACCACGCAAGGCCCGCGCATGCACCAGATCGCCAACGAAGGCGGTCTGCTGCCCGGCGTGGCGATCAAGGACCCGACGCCCACCAACTTCCTGCTCGACAAGGGCCGCGCCGCGGTGCTCAACGTCGACTGGGGTGCCTCGGGCCTGACCTTGGGCAACGCCCAGCGCGCCGACGTGGTGGTCGACTTCTCGGCCTATGCCGGCAAGACCCTGCTGGTCTACAACGACTCGGGCGCCCCGGTGCCCGCCGCCGACCCGCGCAACGAGTACTTCACCGGCTACGGCGACAACTCGGCCACCGGCGGCTCGGAGGACACCCGCGCCGGTTACGGCCCGAACACCCGCACGCTGATGCAGATCAAGGTGGCCGCGGCCACCAGCACGCCGGTGGCCGCGTTCGACCCGGCCAACCTCGACACCAAGGTCAAGGCCGCCTACAAGGCGACGCAGGAGACCCCGGTGGTGGCGCAGTCGGCCTACAACGCCGCGCTCGGCACCAACTGGACCGACAACAAGGCCTTCGCCAGCATCTTCAACGGCTCGATCAAGATGCCGACCTTCAACTTCGTGCCGGGCACGCCCAGCGCGTCGTTCAACTCGATCCTGATGAGCGCCGAGGGCACGGGCTACACCCGCATCCCCGCCGTCACCCTGACCGGCGGCGGCGGCACCGGCGCCAGCGCCGTGGCCTCGATGAAGATCGACAAGTTGCTGGTGGTCAACGCCGGCTCGGGCTACAAGGTGGCGCCTATCGTCACCATCACCTCGCTGGGGACCGGCAGCGGTGCCACGGCCACCTCGTCGCTGAATGTCGGCGCGGTGCAGGTGGTCAAGGGCGGCTCGGGCTATAGCACCGGCGGCGTCACCAGCGCCACCGTGACCAGCGGAGGCAGCTACACGCCGGGCGTCAGCGCGATTACGATCAACACCACCAACCGCTATCCGCTGGCGACCCAGACGCCCAAGGTCACCATCGCCGCGCCAGCGGCAGGGGGTGTGCAGGCCACCGCCACCGCGGCCATGACCGGTACCGGCACCAGCCGCAAGATCAACAGCATCACGATCACCAACCCCGGAAGCGGTTACACCACGGCCCCGGCCATCACGATCGACGCCGCGTCGGCCTCGGGCACCACCGCCAAGGTCAACGCCACCGCCTCGGCGGTGACGCTGGCCCGTGTCGCCCCGACCGTCACCTTCGCCGCGCCGGCCGGCGGCACCGCGGCCGCCGCCACCGTGGTGTTCAACAGCACCACGGGTGTGGTCACCGGCCTGACGATCACCAACGGCGGCCGGGGCTATGCCTCGGCCCCGGTGCCGACCTTCGTCGGCGGCACGGTAGCCACGGCCGCCAGCGCCACCACGGCGGTCGCCGCGATGCCGACGGTGACCTTCGCGCAGCCGCAGGCCATGACCCTGGTCAACGGCGTGTCGGCCTTCAACACCACCACCGGCGTGGCCCAGGTCAGCGCCACCGGCGCCATCACCGGCGTGACCATCACCAACCCGGGCGGCGGCTACAGCGTGGCACCGAGCGTGATGGTGGCCGGCGCGGGCGGTGCGGTGCTGACCAGCAGCGGCAGCATCGATGCGCTGAATCTGGTCATTCCTGACCCGCAGAACCCGAATTCGGCGGGCGGCGGCGGCTGGGATGACTTGAGCACCGCGGCGTCCGAGCCGAACAACCTGACCCCCGGCCTGACGATCCGCATCGACCCGCCGACCAACGCCGGCGGCGTCACCGCCACGGCGGCGGCCATCGGCAAGGTGTTCGACGTCACGCTGACCAACTCGGGCAAGGGCTACACCAGCGCGCCGACAGTGACGTTCACCAACTCGTCCAGGGAGCCGGTGTACTCGAGCAACACCGGGTCGACGTCGACCAACTACACGCCGCTCAACATCGCCAAGGTGGCGGCGGCCGCAGCGCCCGACACCGCCAACGGCGGCACGGCACAGGGCAACATCCTGGTCAAGACCAAGGCGATACAGGAGCTGTTCGACCCGACCTATGGCCGCCTGAACGCGACCTTCGGCATCGAGATTCCCTACACCAGCGCGTTGACGCAGACCACCATCCCGTTGGGCTACGTCGACAAGCCGACCGAGGAGATCTCCGACGGCGAGACCCAGATCTGGAAGATCACCCACAACGGCGTGGACACCCACCCGATCCACTTCCACCTGGTCAATGTGCAGTTGATCAACCGGGTGGGCTGGGACAACTTCGTGACGCCGCCGGAGCCGAACGAACTGGGCTGGAAGGAGACCATCATGGTCAGCCCGCTGGAGGACGCCATCGTCGCGGTGCGGGCCAAGAAGCCCAAGCTGCCGGGATTCGGCCTGCCCAACAGCGTGCGCCGGCTCGACCCGAGCCAGCCTGAAGGCGCGATGACCGGCTTCACCCAGATCGACCCCAACACCGGCCTGCCGGCACCGATGGCCAACACCATCCAGGACTTCGGTTGGGAATATGTCTGGCACTGCCACATCCTGGGCCACGAAGAGAACGACTTCATGCGGCCGATCATCTTCCACGCCAACGACGGCGTGCCGGCAGCAGCTACCGCCGTGGCCGCAGCCCGCAACGGCAGCAACGTCAACCTGAGCTGGGTCGACAACGCCACCACCGAGTACCAGTACCGGGTGGAACGCCAGACGGCGGGCACGACGACCTGGACCAAGCTGGGCACCGCGCTGGCCAATGCCACCGTCTACAGCGACGCCACCGCATCGGCCACCACCGACTACAGCTACCGGGTGGTGGCGGTGGGCTCGGCCGGTGAGTCGACATCGGCAACGGCGGTGGTGGCGGCACCTCCGCTGGCAGCCACCGGCCTGACGGCCACCCGCGTCGGCACCGGCGGCATCACCATCGGCTGGACCGATAACGCCACCAACGAGACCAACTACCTGGTGCAGCGCAAGGTGACGGGCACCAGCGTCTGGGCGACGGTTGCCACGCTGGCGGCCAACGTCAGGACCTACACCGACGCCACGGCCGTCACCTCGACCGGCTACGACTACCAGGTGGTGGCGGTCAATGCCGCCGGCGCGCAAACGGCGTCGGCGACGGTGACGGCTGCGGCGGTGGCGGTGACCTTCAACGGCGGCACGCCGGTCTTGAGCAGCACCACGGCCACCCGGACCACCGTGGCGCTGAGCTGGAACGCACCGACCGGTGTCACGGTGGGCTCGTACCGGGTGATGCAGTGCCTGGTGACGAGCGGGGTCTGCAATTACGCCTCGGTGGGCACCACGACCTCGACGACGCGCACCTTGTCGTTGACGGGCGTGGCGCTGACCACGCCGACGCTGCGGACCTACAACTACCAGGTGCTGGCCGTCAGCGGCACCGCCGGTGCCGGCAACGTGGTCGCCGCCAGCACGGTGATGAGCTTCACCAAGTAAGCCGGCACGCCGCTCCGGGGCCCGCTGCACGCGGGTTCCGGGGCGGCCCCCAAGGACGGGTGCGGTGGCCACCGCGCGGCAACGGGCCGCAGCCACCGCCTTTCACGCCTGTGCCCGGCAGCGGGTGAAGACGTGAAAGCCTCTCCTCCTCAGTTCGCCAAACCCAGACCGACAGGCCTGCCGAAGCAGGCCTGGCCCCACGCGGCCCAGCCGCACCGATTTCTCACCATTGGAAGCCTCACCATGTCTGCCCATCGTTCACTGTCTGCATCCGTCACCGCGCTGACGCTGGCCCTGATGGCCGCGTTCGCAGCACCCGCCTCGGCCCAGGGCACGGCTGTCGCCGCAGCGCCCGCCGCAGCCGCCGCCGAGAAGACGGCGGGCGGCGCGCCGCTGGCCACGCTCAAGGACAAGATGAGCTACTCCACCGGCGTGATGACGGCCCGCACGCTGGCCAAGAACGGCGTGGCCTTCGATGCCGAACTGCTGGTGCAGGGCCTGCGCGACGGCATCACGGGCGGCGCGATCCGCATCGACGAGAAGGAACTGAAGATCGTGCTGCAGTCGATGCAGGCCGATATCCAGCGCAAGATGGCCAGCGAGCGCTCGGTCAAGGCCAGCATCAACCGCGAGAACGGCTTGATCTTCCAGGCCGACTTCCGCAAGCAGCCCGACGTGACCGCGCTGCCCGGCGGCCTGATGGTGCGCGTGATCAAGGACGCCAAGGGCGACAAGCCGACCGACCTGAGCACGGTGGTCGTGCGCTACCAGGGCAAGCTGATAGACGGCACCGAGTTCGACGCCACGCCCGAGGGCAAGACGGTGACGATGAAGCTGACCGAGACCATCACCGGCTTGCGCGAGGCGCTCAAGCGCATGCCCGCCGGCGCCGCCTGGGAGGTCGTCGTGCCGCCGAACCTGGCCTACGCCACCCGCGGCAGCGGCAACATCGGCCCCAACGAGACGCTGGTGTTCAACGTCGAGCTGGTTGCCGTCGTTCAGTAAGTCCAGCCCAACAGCCATCCAGCCCGTCAGCGAGCGAACCGCGATGTCACGCCCTCTCCACGTCATTCGCTGCACTGTGCTGGCCCTGGCCACGGCCTGGCTGCCGAGCGCCTTCGTCGCTGCGCAGTCGGTGGCGATGGCACCCGAGGCGACGGCCCCGACCCAGACAGCCAACGCGCTGAACCGGCTGGAGCGGCAACGCATCTCGGAACGCGCCTGGCGCGACGAGGCGTCGGCCGGCACCGCAGCGCCGACCCCTGGACTGTCGGACGACCCGACGCTGATCGCCCAGGGTGTCCGCCTCTACCGCGACGGCCAGCGCGCCAACGGCCAGCCGCTGACGGGCACCCGGCTGGACGGCCAGGTGACCATCAGCGGGGCCGGCGCGGCCTGCGCGTTATGCCACCGGCGCAGCGGCCTGGGCGCGGTGGAGGGCACCAGCCAGGTGGCGCCTATCAGCGGGCGCTACCTGTTCGACCAGGACCGCCGCGCGGTGGTCAACATGAACCTGCGCACCCGCAAGAGCTTCAACCAGCGCCACGATCCCTATTCGCTGGCCACGCTGGCCCAGGCGCTGCGCGAGGGCGTGCACGAGAGCGGCCGTGCGCTCGACCCGCTGATGCCGCGCTACACGCTGGACGACGGCGAGGTGCGCGCGCTGGCCAGCTACCTGCGCCACCTGTCCAACGCCTGGTCGCCCGGCGTGACCGACAAGACCGTGCGCCTGGCCACCATCATCACGCCCGACGTCGACCCCGAGCGCCAGCGCATCTTCCTGGCCACGCTGCAGGGCGTGGTGGCGCAGAAGAACGGCAACATCATCCACGGCGGCCAGCGCACGATGTCGAGCGGCGCCGAGATGGTGCTGCGCACCGACCGCAGCTGGGATATGCAGGTGTGGATGCTGCAGGGCCCGCCCGCCACCTGGCGCGCCCAGCTCGACCGCTGGCAGGCCGCGCAACCGGTGTTCGCGGTGGCCTCGGGCCTGGGTGCGGGTCAATGGGCGCCGGTGCAGCAGTTCTGCGAGGCGCAGGCCCTGCCCTGCTGGTTCCCGAGCGTGGCCGCGGTGCCGCGCGACAGCGACAAACTGTTCTACAGCCTGTATTTCTCGGGCGGCTTGTCGATGGAGGCCGAAGTGCTGGCCCAGCACCTGCAGAACAGCGCAGCGTCCGCCACCCCGTCAGCCACACCGTCGGGCAAGCCGGGCCGCGTGCTGCAGGTCTACGCCGATGCCGGCGTGGCCGAGACCGCGGTGGCCACGCTGCGCGAGCGCCTGGCCGATTCGGCCACGCCGGCCGCCGAGCACCGGCTGGGCGCCGACACCGCGCCGCTGGCGCGCCAACTGCAGGCGCTGGGCGCCGCCGACAGCGTGGTGTTCTGGCTCACGCCAGCACAGTTGAAAGCGCTGGACGGCCTGGCATTGCCCAAGGCGTCGATCTATTTCTCGGCCGCGCTGGGCGGCGGCGACCAACTGCCGCTGCCGGCCGCCTGGCGCGCCCGGGCCCAACTGATCTACCCCTACCAACTGCCCGAGCTGCGCCAGCGCGGCCTGACAGTGTTCAAGGAGTGGCTGCGCATCCGCGGCCTGCCACTGGAAGACGAGCTGCTGCAGTCCGAGGTGTACTTCGCGCTGAACTACCTCAACGAC
Source organism: Burkholderiales bacterium (assembly GCA_947453625.1). GTDB lineage: Bacteria > Pseudomonadota > Gammaproteobacteria > Burkholderiales > Burkholderiaceae_C > Pseudaquabacterium. The sequence goes on along the minus strand of CANGHK010000031.1, from coordinate 7,832 downwards.
ACGCTGGTCGACATGCTCGACAACCTGCACCGTGACTACCTGATCGAGCGCGGCGAGAGCATGCTCAGCCTGCGCGAGGCCGCCCGCGCCGAGGACGAGGCCCGCGACCTGGCGCTGCCGCGCGCCCAGCGCGCCCAGACCCAGACCCAACCCTTGCGCGTGATGGCCAGCCGCCCGATGCTGCCGCGCGCCGTGCCACGCGCCGCCAACGCCACCGCGCAGACCCCTGCCGCGGTGATCGACGAAGACGCCACCGCCACCTCGGTCTCCAGCGGCGCGCCGCTGAGCACCAGCGCCTACCCGCGGCTGAGCCTGGGCCAGTTCCAGCGCCAGGCCAGCAAGGGCGCCTACATCGTCCGCCACGACGACGCCGACAGCCTCAGGCTGAAGGCTGCGTCGGGCTGGATCATTCCCTGAAACCCGCCTCCGTCGGCCCCGGCCGCACCCAACCCTGAAGAGACCATCATGATCAAGCCCATCCTCCTGTTGTCCTGCCTGGCCCTGTCGTTCGGTGCCCTGGCCACTGCCCCCAAACCGGTCGCCGCACCGGCCGCCAAGCCTGCCTCGGCACCGGCCTCGGCCGCCGAGGTGCAGCACGACGCCGTCAACGCCAAGGCGCAGCTGGTCGCGGCCAAGGCCCGCGGCGCGCTGATGTCGGCGTGCCAGAAGAAGGCCGCCGATCAGGACCTGCAGCAGGTCGAGCGCCAACAGTTCCTGGCCAGTTGCATGGCCAGCCACTGACGCGGCGCCGGCCCTCTGCGGCCGGCCTGCCGATCCACCACTGCCGATCGCCGTTCACCGGCCCGCGGGCCTATGAACGGCACCCCGCCTGACTTCGATGCCCGGGCTTGTCTGCCCCGGTCAGGCGCTGCCTTGTCCCTCACTTGCGCCAACGGTTGCCCATCGGATCCGCCATGTCCCTGCCCTTTTCCCGTCTTGCGTTGGTGGCTTGCCTGGCCTGGTCGGCCACCGCGGCCTCGGCGTCCACGGTGTTGAACTTCGACAACCTGGCCGGCACGGCCGACATGGCGGGTAGCGCCCATGGCGGCTTCGACTGGCTGGGCTGGGTGCACTACGACTACCAGCAGGCTGGCATGCCCTACAACCCGGCATCGCCCGACACCCGGCTGACCACCTCCAGCAACGTCAACGCGGTCTCGCGCCGCACGCCATTTGTCTTCGAGGGCGCCTACATCTCGGGCTTTGCCGAGGCCATGGTGCACTACGAGATGTGGTTCAACGGCGTGCTGGTATCGACCTCGGCGGTGTTCAGTCCGTCGGCGTCGCCCACCTTCCTGGCCAGTGGCTATTACGGTACGGTCGACTCAGTGGTGGTGGTCAGCGACATCCCGAACTACTTCGTGCTGGACGACTTCAGCTACAGCGAGCCCAGCACTGGCGCGGCGGCCCCGCAGGCAGCGGCCTGGGTCACCGCCACGGTGGCATCGCCCACCAGCGTGACGCTGAGCTGGGTCGACAACTCATTGGACGAAACCAGCTTCGTGCTGCAACAGGCGCCGGTGAGCAACGGCATCGTCGGCCCGTATTCGGCGATCGCCACGGTCAGCCGCAACGCCGCCGAGAGCGCCGCCTATGGCGCGACCCTGACCAGCACCGTCACCGCCCTGGTCACGGGCCAGACCTATGCCTGGCGAGTGGTGACCGCGAATGCGGCGTTCCCGATCAAGTCGGCCTCGCCCGCCAGCACCTCGCTGGTGGTGCAGGCCACGCCCACCGTGGCGCTGCCCGCCGCGCCCGGCGGATTGGCGGCCGCAGCGCGCAGCAGCTCGGCCACCGCGCTGCTGAGTTGGACCGACAAATCGGACAGCGAGACCAGCTTCACGATCAACCGCAGCGCCGATGGTGGCCTGAGCTGGAACATGGTGGCCAGCGTGATCCGCACGCCGGCGCAGGCCCTGTCCACCGGCACGGTGGCAAGCTACAGCGACAGCACGGCGCCGGCCGGCACGGCATCCTGGTACCAGGTGCTGGCCAACAACGACGGTGGCAGTTCGGCGGCCTCGAACACGCTGCTGCTGCCGGCGATGCCCGGCCCCGCCGCACCGACCGGCCTCAGCGCGGTGGCCGCCACCTCGGGAACGGTCACCGTCAGCTGGGTCGACGCCTCGACCGACGAGACCAGCTTCGTCGTGCAGCAGGCCCCGGTGACCGGCGGCGTGGTGGGCGGCTTCGCCACCGTCGCCACCTATGCCCGAACGGCGGCGCAAACCACGGCCACCGGCGGCGCGGCCTTGAGCCATGTCGCGTCGGGACTGAGCGCCGGCCAGACCTACGCCTGGCGGGTGGTGGCGGCCAATGCCGTTTTCGCACAGGCGGCCACCGCCACGTCGGTGATCGTGCAGGCCACGGCGACGGGAGCTCTGCCTGCCGCGCCGACCGGCCTGGCCGCCGCCGCCCGCTCGACCTCGGCCACCGTGGTGCTGAGCTGGACCGACGCCTCGACCAGCGAGACCGGCTTCAACGTGCAACGCAGCGCCGACGCCGGCGTCACCTGGACGGCGGTCGGCAGCCTGACCCGCAGCGCCGCGCAGACTGCTGCCACTGGCGGCACGGCGGTGAGCTTCAGCGACACCACCGCCCTGCCAGGCAGCGCCTACCAGTACCGGGTGACCGCCAGCAATGCCGGCGGCGCCTCGGCGCCGTCGAACACGGTGGCGGTGTCGGCGGTCCCGGCGCCGACAGCCCCCACCGGCGTCGCCGCCACGGTGGCTTCAGCCACCGGCGTGACACTGGTCTGGACCGACGCCTCGATAGACGAGACCAGTTTTGTGGTGCAGCAAGCGACGGTGACGGGCGGCGTGGTCGGCAGTTTTTCCACCGTCTCGACGGTGGTCCGCAGTGGCAGCCAGACCACGGGCACGGGCGGCACGGCGCTGAGTTTCAGTGCCGCCGCGCTGACCAGCGGTCAGGCCTACGCCTGGCGCGTGGTGGCAGCCAATGGGCTGTTCCCCGTGACCAGCGCACCGGCCTCCGCGATCTCGGCCGCGGTGCTGGCCACGCCGCAGGTGGCCGTGCCCGCCGCGCCAACCGGGCTGGCTGCCGCCGCCCGCTCGACCTCGGCCACCGTGGTGCTGAGCTGGAACGACGCCTCGACCACCGAGACCGGCTTTGCCGTGCAACGCAGCGCGGACGCCGGCGCCACCTGGGCAGCGCTCGGCAGCGTGACGCCCACTGCTGCCCAGACCAGCAGCACCGGCACCGCCTTCAGCTACAGCGACGCTACTGCCCTGGCCGCCAGCGCCTACCAGTACCGGGTGACGGCCAGCAACGCCGGGGGCGCCTCGGCGGCGTCCAACACCGTTTCGGTGGCGGCGATTCCCGGCCCAGCCGCAGCTTCCGGCGTCACTGCCAAGCGGGCTTCGTCGAGCTCGGTGACGGTCCAGTGGATCGATGCCTCGAACAACGAGACCGGCTTCGCACTCCAGCGCGCCGTGGTGAGCGCCGGCAAGACCAGCAGTTTCAGCACCGTCACGACGGTGTCGCGCACCAGCGCCCAGAGCACCACCACCGGCGGCACGGCACTGAGCTTCAGCGACAAGGGGCTCAGCACCGGCACCACCTATGCCTGGCGGGTGGTGACGGTGAACGCGCTGTTCCCGGCGGCGTCGGCGCCGGCTGCCAGCATCTCATCGACCGTGACCGCCACACCTTGATCCGTGCCAATCTTTCCCCGAACGTGATCCGAAACCTACCCACTGGAGATCCTCATGCGACACCCCCTTGCCTGCCTTGCTGCCGCCGTTGCGCTGACCCTGACCCTGCCGATGGCTTCGGCCACCGTGCTGAATTTCGACACCCTCAAGGGTGGTCCGACGGCCATGCCCGCCAGCTTCGGCGGCCTGGACTGGTTCGGTTGGGAGTACTACAGCACCGACCAGGGCAACCAGCCTTACGCCCCGTTCTCGGGTGAAACCCGCTTGTTGACCAACCTCGGCGACGGCAACGAGATCTCCAGCGCCAACGCCTTCACGTTCCAGGGCGCCGCGTTCACCGGCTATGCCACCGAGCAACTTAGCTACCAGCTGAAGCTCGGCGGCGCCGTGGTCCACACCTCGGACGCGTTTCAGGTCGGCACCGTGCCGACCTTCGTGGCCAGCGGCTACGACGGCGCGGTTGACCAGGTGGTGGTCCTGAACAACGCAAAGCAGCGCTTCGTGATGGACAACCTGACCTTCAACGAAGTGCCGCTGGCCAGCCCGGTGCCCGAACTCGCAACCTGGCCGCTGATGGGCATCGGCCTGGCCATGCTGCTCGCGCTCAGGCGCCGCCGTGACACCCGCAAGGCGTGAACTTCGGCACGGCAACGCCGATGGCGTGCGCTGCAGGCCGGATTTGGACCCGGTCCGCCGCGGGTTGGGCTGGTTTCTTAAGCTTCGCTAAATCACGCCGACTCAGACTGCGTGCCAGCGATCGATGCAGGCTTCAGCAGACGCCACCGGCCGCATTCAAACCGCGCAATCAAACCGCGCCATCAGGGCAGCCCATGAAACCAGCCTATCTGACTTTCAAGATACTTGCCCTGCCGGTCGCCCTGGCCGTCCTGGCCTGCCTGGCGCTGCCAGCCGCGCAAGCCGCCGACGCGCCCGACCCACATGCCCACCACCACCACCATGCCGAAGTGGGCAAGGCGGCGACGACGACCACGACGCGCCAGGTCGAGGTCAAGCTGCCGGCCATCCCACTGCTGCGCGCCGATGGCCGCAGTGTGGACCTGGCCACCGAACTGGCCGATCCGCGGCCGCTGCTGCTGAACTTCATCTTCACCACCTGCACGGCGATCTGCCCGGTGATGAGCCAGGTTTTCTACGAGGTGCAAGGCCGCCTGGGCACCGACAGCGCCAAGCTGCGCATGGTGTCGATCTCGATAGACCCCGAGTACGACACCCCGGTGCGGCTGGCCGAGTACGCCAAGCGCTTTCAGGCCGGCCCGCAATGGCAGTTCTACACCGGCACGGCGGGCGCCAGCATCGCCGCGCAAAAAGCCTTTGGCGTCTACCGCGGCGACAAGATGAACCATGAGCCGCTAACCTTCCTGCGCCAGGGGTCGGGACAGTCCTGGGTGCGCATCGACGGCCTGGCCAGGCCGGATGACCTGATCCGACAACTCAAGACAACGGTAGCGTCGCGCTGAAGCCGCTGCGCTCACTGGAGCAGGCTGGGCGCGGGGTGGGCCGGATCGACTTTGATGAAGTCGATCCGGCCTTTGCCATGGGCAACCCGAAACGCGACAGGCAGTAGGCAGCGGTGTCCAAAGTTATAATTTTTGCCGATTTGATCGGCAAGAGCGACCGCAGCAGAGCCGGCCCAGGCGTCTTGCGCGGGAGACGGCCGTTCGTCCGCGCAAGGAGACGCATGACCGCCAAGAAGACCGACGCTGCGACGCCTGCCTGCCAGGCGACTGTCAAGGGCAAGCCCGACCGCGACCCCGAGCCGGCGGCCCCGCGCAAACGGCACGGCAAATTGGCCGATACGGTAGTGCAGACGCCACAGGAGCCGCAGGCGCCGCCGTCCAAACCCGGCAAGCCCAGGCCAGCCGCGAAGCCGGTCGACGAGGAGGATATGGCGGACATCGAGGCTGCGTTCGACGCCGAGACCGGTATCGATGCGGTGGGGGATGACACCAGCGCCGAAACCCGCGCAGAGACCAGCGCCGAGGCCCGCACCAAACCGCTGCGCATCAAGGTGTCGCGCGCCAGGGAGCGTGCGCTTATGCGCGAGTTCGGTGTCGACGAGACCGCCTTGTCCGAGGATGAACTGACCCGGCGGCGCCAGGAACTGAAGTCATTGATCAAGATGGGCAAGACGCGCGGCTTCCTGACGCAGCCGGAAATCAGCGACCACCTGCCCGACAAACTGGTCGACCACGACATCCTGGAAGCCATCGTTTCGATGCTCACTGACGTGGGCATCGTGGTCTGCGAGCAGGCGCCCGACGACGCCACCCTGCTGATCGCTGGCGCCACCCCCACAGCGACGGAGGAAGAAGCCGAGGAGGCGGCCGAGGCCGCCCTGTCGACGGTGGAGAGCGAGTTCGGTCGCACAACCGATCCGGTGCGCATGTACATGCGCGAGATGGGGTCGGTGGAACTGCTGACGCGCGAGGGCGAGATCGAGATTGCCAAGCGCATCGAGGGCGGCCTGCAGGCGATGATGCAGGCGATCTCGGCCTCGCCCAAGACGATTGCCGAGATCCTGAGCCTGGCCGACGGCATCGCCGCCGGCACAAGGCAGATCGCCGACGTGGTCGACGGCTTCGTTTCCACCACCGAAGCCGACGACTATGTGGCCGAGGAAGACTTCGACGAGTTCGACGAGGACGACGACAGCCGGACCGGCAGCAAGGCGCTGAGCCGCAAGCTCGAGGAACTCAAGTTGCAGGCGTTGGACCGGTTTGCCGACGTGCGCAGGCATTTCAACCAGTTGCGCAAGGCCCATGGGCGCGATGGCTACCGCTCGGCAGCCTATGTTCGCAGCCAGCAGCAACTCACCGATGACCTGACGACGATACGCTTCACGGTCAAGACGATAGAGCGGCTGAGCGACCTGCTGCGCGCGCAGGTCGACGACCTGCGCCGCTTCGAGCGCGAGATCCGCAAGATCGCAGTCGACCGCTGCGGCATGCCGCAAGCCTGTTTCGCCAGGACCTTCCCGCCCAACATCCTGAACCTGGACTGGGCCGAGTGCGAGGTGGCTGCCGGCAAGCCCTACAGCGCGACCCTGGGCCGACATCTGCCCGCGATACAGCAGTTGCAGCAGAGACTGATCGCACTGCAGAAGGACGCGGTACTGCCGCTAGACGACCTGAAGGATATCAACCGCAAGATGACGGCGGGCGAGCGGGCCAGCCAGAACGCCAAGAAGGAGATGATCGAAGCCAACCTGCGGTTGGTGATCTCGATCGCCAAGAAGTACACCAACCGCGGCTTGCAGTTCCTCGACCTGATCCAGGAAGGCAACATCGGCCTGATGAAGGCGGTGGACAAGTTCGAATACCGCCGCGGCTACAAGTTCTCGACCTACGCCACCTGGTGGATACGCCAGGCCATCACCCGCGCGATCGCCGACCAGGCGCGCACCATCCGCATCCCGGTGCACATGATCGAGACGATCAACAAGGTGAACCGGCTGTCGCGCCAGCACCTGCAGGAGTTCGGCTTCGAGCCCGACGCGCAGACACTGGCCGGCAAGATGGAGATTCCCGAGGACAAGATCCGCAAGATCATGAAGATCGCGAAAGAGCCGATCTCGATGGAGACGCCTATCGGCGACGACGACGACAGCCACCTGGGCGACTTCATCGAGGACGGTAGCCGCACTGCGCCGATCGAGGCCGCGATGCAGGCCGGCCTGCGCGGCGTGGTCAAGGACATCCTGGATTCACTGACGGCGCGCGAGGCCAAAGTATTGCGCATGCGCTTTGGCATCGAGATGTCGACCGACCACACGCTGGAGGAAGTGGGCAAGCAGTTCGACGTCACGCGCGAACGCATCCGCCAAATCGAGGCCAAGGCGATCCGCAAACTCAAACACCCGACAAGATCGGACAAACTGCGAACGTATCTGGACAACCTTTGACCGCGTTAGCGGTCTCAGGTCGGCCAGATACGTGCCGCCGGAGGCGGCGGCACTTGCGCAGCAAGGGCCACGCAGTTTGCGCCGCAGGCACAAGCTGCGAACCTACCTAGTGCCAGGCCGAAAACCCCGATTTTTTGAGCGATCCATCCTGCTGACTCAGTCGCAATGACGCAGACGCAACACTGACTGCGGCATTTCGGACTCACATGGCGTCTCTGAGGCGCAATTGCCGCCAT
>CANGHK010000030.1 GCA_947453625.1 Burkholderiales bacterium | reverse complement strand
CGCAGCACCTGCAATTCCTCGCCGTCGCTGGCGGTGGCGCAGCCCATGCCGTGGGTCAGCGCCACCACGCCGTCGACATTGGGGTAGGCGGCCAGCGCGTCGCGCCGGAAATGGTCGGCGATCGCCCGCGCCGCGGTGGCCGAGCAGTTGACCGAGGTCAGCACGCCGATGTAGTTGCGCGTGGCCACGCGGCCATCGTCCCGGACGATGCCCATGAAGGTCGACGGCTCGGCCTCGTAGGCCGTGGCCTGGGCGCCGGCGCCTGGCTCGTGCGAGCGGGCGAAACGGGAGAAGACCAGGTTCTGGGTGTGCACATGCTGGCCGGGCGCGATGGCCTGGGTGGCATGGCCGATGACCTGGCCATAACGCCACACGGCCTCGCCCGCGGCGATGGCCTGCGTCGCCAGCTTGTGGCCAGGAGGCACCAGGCCGGCGACCACCAGGCCACCCTCCTCGGTCAGCAGCGTGCCGCCCAGCAGCTGGCGGCGGGCTATGACGACGTTGTCGGCGGCGTGGATGCGGATCGTGGGCGGGGCGGAATCAAAAGAGGGGTTCATGGTCGGGGTCAGCTGGCCACCCTGGCCCCGCGGGCGCTACAGCTTGGCTGCTGCGCGCCGCTTGGCTGCGGTGGCGTCGGTCTGGTACTGGGCCTCGGCGGCGCGGCGCATGTCCATCGCCGCGTTGAGGGCGTCGGTGTAGCGCTGCGGCGTGTAGGTGTTCTGGTTGGCGATGTAGACGCTGCGGCGCAGCGGCTTGCCGTTGAAGCGCGGCAGGTTGACCGAGAAATGGCACTCGGGCACCGAACGCCCGGGGCGCTGACGCAGGATGGGCCCGCTGATGCCGACCGGCAGGTCGTTCTGCTTGTTCGGGCTGGTCTCGCGCTGCAGGCCGGTGGGCGCGGGCAGATCGGCGATGCGCTGGCGCAGCGATTCGACGGCCCGCTTGAGCGCGGGCCGCGGCCCGTTGCCCTTGCCCTGGCCGTCCGAGTAGAACAGCGTGGGTTGACCGTAGCGCATTTGCCAGCCATGGGTGCTGTGGGTGTCGATGCGCTGGATATGCTCGGGCACGCGAATGCGCGCGCCGGTATAGATGGTGACGGTTCTAGTCTGCATGACCTTGTGGCTCTCAAAGGGTTCCTCCCCCTGAAGCCGCCGGTCAACAGCGCCGACGACACCTGCTTTTCTTGGGCTTCGGGTCACGCAGTCAAGCGGCGAAAGATCAACCGTCGATCATCGCCGGATCCCACGCATACACGGTCTGGTGCTGCTCGCCCAGGCCCTCGATGCCAAGCCGCATTTTATCGCCAGCGCGCAGATACACCGGCTCCGGCTTGTGGCCCATCCCCACCCCTGGCGGTGTTCCTGTGGTGATCAGGTCGCCCGGATACAGCGTCATGAAGCGGCTGATGTAGCTCACCAGGTGGGCGACGCCAAAGACCATCGTGCGCGTGCTCCCGTTCTGGAAGCGATGGCCGTTGACCTCCAGCCACATCGCGAGCTGCTGCGGGTCGGCCACCTCGTCGGTCGTCACCAGCCAGGGGCCGATGGGGCCGAAGGTGTCGCAGCCCTTGCCCTTGTCCCAGGTGCCGCCGCGCTCGATCTGGTACTCGCGCTCGGAGACATCGTTGACCACGCAGTAGCCGGCGACGAAGTCCAGCGCCTCGGCCTCGCTGACGTAACGCGCCTTGCGGCCTATCACGACGCCGAGTTCGACCTCCCAATCGGTCTTGACCGAGCCCTGAGGCATCACCACCGGGTCGTTGCAACCGACCACGGTGCTGGTGTGCTTGGTGAACAGCACCGGCTCGGCCGGCACGGCCAGGCCCGACTCCGCGGCATGGTCCGCATAGTTCAGGCCGACGCAGATGAACTTGCCCATGCCGCTCCAGGGCGGTGCGATGCGCCCCGGCTCGGCCACCAGCGGCAGGCTGGCCGGGTCGAGCGCGCGAAGCGGCGCCAGGCCCTCGGGCGTGAGCATGTCGGCGCGCAGGTCTTGGATCACGCCGGACAGGTCACGCACCTGGCCCTGGGCGTCGAGCATCGCGGGCTTTTCGTGGCCTTTGGGGCCGTGGCGAAGCAGTTTCATGGGTCTCTCCTCGTTGAAAATTCAGTTCGACCAGCCGCCGTCGATGACCTGGGCGGTGCCGGTAGTGAAGCCGCTCTCGTCGCTGGCCAGATAGACGGCGAGCGCGGCGATCTCGCTGGTGCGGCCCAGCCGGCCCATGGGCTGGCGCGCCACATACGCGGCCTCGACCTGGGCGATGGTCTGGCCGCTGGCCTGGGCCCCGGCCTTGATGCGGTCGCGCAGCGAGGGCGATTCCACCGTGCCCGGGCAGATCGCGTTGCAGCGCACGCCCTGGGTGACGAAATCCGCCGCGACCGATTTCGTCAGCCCGATCACCGCCGCCTTGGTCGCGCCATAGACGAAGCGATTCGGTGCGCCCTTGATGCTGCCGGCCACCGAGGCCACGTTGATGATCGAGCCGCCATGGCCGCCGTTCTCGGCCAGCATGCCGGGCAGGAAGGCCTGGACGGTGCGGAACTGCGAGCGCACGTTGAGGTTGAAGCCGAACTCCCACTCGGCCTCGGTGCAGTCGAGCACCGTGCCGGCATGCACGAAGCCCGCGGCATTGACCAGCACGTCGACCGGCCCGACCTCGGCAGCGGCAGCGCGCACCGCAGCCGCGTCGGTGACGTCGAGCAACCGGGTGCGGCAACCGGTGGCGTCGGCCAGCGCCTGCAGCAGGCCGGCGTTGATGTCGCTGGCGACGACCTGGGCGCCCTCGCGCACGAAGGCTTCGGCGATGGCCCGGCCTATGCCTTGGCCGGCGGCGGTGATGAAAGCGGTCTTGCCCTGCAGTCGTGGTGTCATGGAATGGGGTTGAGCGGGGGAGGATCAGGTCCCGCGCGTCAACGGCGGGCCGCGGCCAGTCGCCGGCAAGCCGGCTGCATTGGTCATACCAATAGACTGCGAGTTTGCCAGCGCACCGGGCCCGCGGCGCGCAACACACCCCCGGACAAACCCCCGGGCGCCTGGCTTTGGGCGCCGCGTCTACCAGCGGCAACCCTTGTCGCGCACCGCGTCGGCCGCCAGGGGCAAGACGGCGGCCAGGCCCAGGCTGCCGTAGGCCTTGCGGCAATCGGCCTTGGCGGCTTTCTCGATGTCTTCGGCCAGCTTGGACTTGGCCTCGGGCGGGTGCGGCAGCATCTGCAGCAAGCCGCTGCCACCCTGGGCCGAGATCGCGCCGCCGCGTGGCCGCACCAGTTCCAGGTTGAGCCGGGGCGCGCTGGCGGGCAGCGAAGGCGGCGTGGCCAAGTCCCGCCCGACGCGAGCGCCGGCGTCAGGCAAGCCCGAACCGGGGGGGCCAACCGGCGCGCCAGGCGATGCCGCGTTGACGGGGGCCACGCGCGCCAGCGCGGCGGCGACTGACTGCGGCGGCGCCGCCGGGAGGGGTGCTGCCGACCGGCTCGGTTCAGCCGGCAAAGCCGGCGCCGCGGGCGCCTGGGTGCTGAAGGTCGGCATCGGCAGACGCTCGGCCGGCAGGGTGGGCATCGGGGCCGTCGAGGGGGGCGCTATCGGCACCAGCCGCTCGGGCCGGGGCAGGACGCGCGCGGGCATCGGTTCTGGCGCAGGCATGGGCACCGGGGCAGTGACAGGAACCGGCAAGGCAGCGGGCGCCGGGGCGGGCAGGACCGCGGGCGAAGGCGCCGGCACGGCGACGGGCAGCAGCGCAGGGGCCGGGGCGATTGCCGGTGCCGCAGCAGCAGGTTCAGCGGCGGGGGATGGCGCCGGCGCCGCAGTGGGCGCGGCAGCCAGCGTCGGGCCGGGCGCGGGCAGGACCGCCGCGGGCAACGGTGGCGGCGCTTCGGCCGGCGCGGCCAGCGGCACAGGCGGCTGCACCGGCAGCGGCACCGGCCGTTGCACAGGCGCCAGCACTGGCGGCGGCATGGGCGGCGGCATGGGCGGCGGCATGGGCGAAACCACCGGTGGAGAAACCGGTGCCAGCCCAGGGTCGGGCGCCGCCTGCCCCCGGGATGGGGCAACGGCAGGCATCGGCACCGGCGACTGCGGCAAGGCCGCCGGCTCGGCCGCAGCGTCCTGGCCCTCGGTCGGCGTGGTCGCCCAGCGCCCCTGCCGTGCCGCACCGGGGGTCTGAGGCAGCGGCTCAGCGGTTTCTGGAGGCCGCACCGCGCCGCCCCAGCGCCGTTGCACGGCGATACCCTCGGGGCCGGAGTAGGCGTCGGCCGCCACGCTGGACTCGCGCTGGCCGCCGGCATCGCTGCCCGACAGACGAACATCGATCGCGCCCCACACGCCCTCGCCCTGGCGTGCGCTGCCGCCGGGCGCGTTGCCCAGCGTCACCACCAGCAGCACATGCAACAGCAGCGCCAGCGTCAGGCACTGCGTCAGCGACGGCCGCGGCGTCAGCGGCAAGGCGGAACGGCCAGCGTCAGGCGGCGGGGGCTGAAGGTCATCGGCGGCAAGTTCAACGTGCATCGGGTGCCGATGCTGCCAGATGCAGGCCGGTCCCGCGTCAGGATCGCCGTGTCAGGTGGTTCGACGTCGCCCAATTCGGCCGAAAGCCCAGCTCAGCCGCGGCCGACAAACGGCATCTTGGTGGCCATCACCGTCATGAACAGCACGTTGGCGCCCAGCGGCAGCCTGGCCATCGCCATGAAGCTGTCGGCCACCGCGGACACCTCCATCCGCGCCTCGGGCTTGATGCTGCCGTCGGCCTGCGGCACGCCCTTGACCATGCGCTCGGTCATCTCGCTGGCGACGTTGCCGATGTCGATCTGGCCCACCGCGATGTCGAAGGGCCGGCCGTCCAGCGCGGCAGCACGCGTCAGGCCGGTGATCGCATGCTTGGTGGCGGTGTAGGCGATAGACCCCGGCCGCGGCGCATGGGCCGAGATCGAACCGTTGTTGATGATGCGCCCGCCCATCGGCGACTGTGTGCGCATCAGCTTGAAAGCCTGCGACAGGCAGAAGAATGCGCCGTTCAGGTTGGTGTCGACGGCACGCCGCCAACTGGCGGCATCGAGTTCGTCGGGCGTGAGCACCGGCGACGAGATGCCGGCGTTGTTGAACAGCAGGTCGAGCCGGCCGAAACGCTCGCGAACCGTGTCGAACAGCGCGGCCACCGAGACCTCGTCACCGACGTCACAGGGCCAGGCCAGCGCGCGTTCGGCGATGTCGCCCCAGGGGTCACCGGCCTGCGCGATGGCCGCGGCCAGCGCCTCGGCCCGGCGGCCGGTGAACACCACACGCCAGCCGTCGGCCAGCAAGGCGGTGGCACAGGCCAGACCTATGCCCGATCCGGCGCCCGTGACCAGGGCGATGCGGTTGTGCGGCGAGGAAGCAGTCATGGGCAGATCTCAATGGTGTGATGATTGCCCAGTCTGCCACAGTCGAGCGCTCGCCCCGCCAGACCGCGGCGGACGGCGGATCTGGCCCACGTCCGGCCGAGGACGGCTCGCTCAGCCGCTCAGGCCAGCGCGACGTTGGGCTGCAGAACTGCCTCGCCCGGCGCCTGCGGCAGCGCGATGCCGCGCGTCAGCAGGCGCTCGATCAGGTCGCGCACACTGCGGATCTGGCTGCCGAAGGGCAGCGCACCGACACCGCGGAAGTACAGGCCCTTCTTCAGATCGCCACGCAGCGCGGCGGCGAGTTGGTTGTCTATGCAGAACTGGCCCCAGCCCGGCAGGCCATCGCGCAGGCCGCAATGGGCCAGGCAGTCGAATGCCTTGGTGCAGCGCGACTTGGCATGGGCCACGGCCTGCAGCCTGGGCTCGATCTTCAGGTAAGCCTTGAGCCAGGGCGTGGCCACCGCCCGCGCCGGCAGGCCGGCGACGCTGGTGAACTCGATCAAGTCCTCGTCGCGGGCCTCGGCCAGCACGCGCTTGAAAGTCTCGCTGGCATCGCATTCGGTGGTCACGGCAAACGCCGTGCCGAGTTGCACCCCCGCGCCGCCCAGGGCCTGGATGCGGATGATGTCGGCATGGGTGCGGATGCCCCCGGCGGCGATCAGCGGGATACGGCCTTCCAGACCGGCCTTGCGCAGGAAGTCCAGCGACTCCGGGATCACCCGCTCGAAGTCGAAGCGAGGGTCGTTCAGATCAGCCACCTTGGCCGCGCCCAGGTGGCCGCCGGCCAGCCGGGGATGCTCGATCACGATTGCGTCGGGCAGCCGATTCTTGCGCTCCCACTTCTTGACGATCAGCGCCACGCCGCGCGAGTCGCTCAGGATGGGCACCAGCAGCGCCCGCGGATGGTCGGCGGCCAGGTCGGGCAGGTCCAGCGGCAGGCCGGCCCCCACCACCACCATGTCGACGCCGGCTTCGAGCGAGCGGCGGACATAGGCCACGTAGTCGCTGACGGCGCGCATCACGTTCATCGCGATCAGGCCGCGCCCGCCGGCCGCCAGCTTGGCCGCCTTGACCTCGCGCTCGACCGCCTCGAGGTTGGCCGCGTCGATCTGCAGCCGGGTATCGGCGTCGCAACCCACCCGCGACGACAGCCCCTGGGTGCGCGCCATCAGGTCGGGATGGTGGCGGCGCAAGTCCACCGCGCTGAGCGTGCCCACGCCACCCTCGGCCGCCACCGCACCGGCCAGCCGGTGCGCCGAGACGCCGATGCCCATGCCGCCCTGCACGATGGGCAGCAGGCGCCGGCCGGCCAGCGTCATCGCCTGCAGGCCGCTGGCCGCCAACGCCTGCAACCCATGCGGCGGAATGGCGGTCGGTGCGGCACAGCAATCGGCGGAGGCAGTGAGCATGGCAGGCCAGCCGCGCAGCGGCCATCGGTGGACGAACAGCCCAACAGGCTAAACCAGATCGCCTGTGCTCGCCTTGATCCAGATCAGGCTCGGCCTGTTGCCCGCGAAGCGGCAGACCAGCGCTCATCGTCTAGCATGCCCCACCTTGCCCGCCTTCCGGAGACCCCCATGAGCCCACCCCAGCACATCGCCTTGATCCCCGGCGACGGCATAGGCAAGGAGGTGATGCCGGAAGGCGAGCGCATCCTGGCCGCCGCCGCTGCACGCTTCAACCTGACGCTGGCGTTCACGCCGATTGAATGGGCCAGCTGCGACTGGTTCGCCCGCCACGGCCAGATGATGCCCGACGACTGGAAGACGCAGATTGGCGGCATGGACGCGATCCTGTTCGGCGCGGTGGGCTGGCCGGCCACGGTGCCTGACCATGTCTCGCTCTGGGGCTCGCTGCTGAAGTTCCGGCGCGAGTTCGACCAGTACATCAACCTGCGGCCGGCGCGGCTGTTCGAGGGCGTGCCTTGCCCGCTGGCCGGACGCCGCGCCGGCGAGATCGACATGCTGATCGTGCGCGAGAACACCGAGGGCGAGTACAGCGCGGTGGGCGGCGTGATGTTCGCCGGCACCGAGCGCGAATTCGTGCTGCAGGAATCGGTCTTCACCCGGCTGGGCAGCGAACGGCTGCTGAACTACGCCTTCAACCTGGCCCGCAGCCGCGACCGCAAGCATGTGACGGTGGCCACCAAGAGCAACGGCATCGCGATCTCGATGCCCTGGTGGGACGAGCGCGCCGCCGAGGCCGCCGCCCGCCACCCCGACATCAGCTGGGACAAGCAGCACATCGACATCCTGGCCGCGCGCTTCGTGCTGTCGCCGCAGAAATTCGACGTGGTCGCCGCCACCAACCTGTTCGGCGACATCCTCAGTGACCTGGGCCCGGCCTGCACCGGCACCATAGGCATCGCGCCCTCGGCCAATCTGAACCCCGAGCGCATATTCCCCAGCCTGTTCGAGCCGGTGCATGGCTCGGCGCCCGACATCTACGGCCGCAACATCGCCAACCCGGTGGCGATGATCTGGTCGGCGGCGATGATGCTCGACTTCCTCGGCCACCGCGAGGCGCATGACGCGATCCTGCGCGCGATCGAGGCGGTGCTGCGCGATGGCCCGCGCACGCCCGACCTGGGCGGCGCGGCCGACACCACGCAAGTGGGCCAGGCGGTGGCTGCGCTGGTGGCCGGCGGCATCTGAGGCCGACGCCCGGCCATGCCGATGGAAACCGCCGACGCGGTCGTGATCGGCGCCGGCGTGGTCGGCCTGGCGGTGGCCAGGGCGCTCGCGCTGGCCGGTCGCGAGGTGATCGTGCTCGAAGCCGAGACCGCATTCGGCACCGTCACCAGCGCGCGCAACAGCGAGGTGATCCACGCTGGCATCTACTACCCGCCCGGCTCGCAGCGCGCCGCGCTGTGCGTGCGTGGCAAGGCCATGCTGTATGGCTACTGCGCCAGCCACGGCGTGGACCACCGGCGCTGCGGCAAGCTGGTGGTGGCGGCCAACGCCGACGAACTGCCGGCGCTGGCCAGTCTGCACGCCACCGCGCAGGCCAACGGCGTCGACGACCTGCAGTGGCTGAGCGCGGCCGAGGCCCAGGCGCTGGAGCCGGCGCTGCACTGCCACGGCGCGCTGCTGTCGCCGTCCACCGGCATCATCGACAGCCACGGCCTGATGCTGGCGCTGCTGGGCGACGCCGAGCGGCAGGGCGCGATGCTGGCGCTGTGCTCGCCGGTGCTGGGCGGGCGGGTCACGCCGCAAGGCATCGAACTCGACGTCGGTGGCGACGCGGCGATGACGCTGCGCGCGCGTTGTGTCGTCAACAGCGCCGGTCTGGGCGCGCCGGCGCTGGCCCGCCGCCTGGCAGGCCTGGCCGCGTCCCAGGTGCCGCGCGACCATCTGGCCAAGGGCTGCTACTTCACGCTGCCGGGCAGCGCGCCATTCTCGCGCCTGGTCTACCCGGCGCCGGGCCAGAGCAGCCACCTGGGCGTGCACCTGACGCTGGACCTGGGCGGCCAGGCCCGTTTCGGCCCCAGCTTCGAGTGGGTGGACCAGATCGATTACAGCGTCGATCCGGCAGGCGCCGAGGCCTTCTACGCCGAGGTGCGTCGCTACTGGCCGGCGCTGGCCGACGGCGTGCTGCAGCCGGGCTATGCCGGCCTGCGGCCCAAGATCAGCGGGCCGGACGAGCCGGCGGCCGACTTCCGCATCGACGGCCCGTCACGGCACGGCGTGGCCGGCCTGGTCAACCTCTTCGGCATCGAGTCGCCGGGTCTGACCGCCTGCCTGGCGATCGCCGAGCGGGTGGCCGCAGCACTGGCCTGATCAGCCGATTCGAACGCTTGCCTCAAACGGCGCGAACCCCGCGCCGCCCGGCACCGAACAGACTCGCTGCAGGCCGAACACCGCTGCGGCCGACCCCGAAACCAAAGTCCAAGGACACCCCATGAGCGCCATCGTCATCGTTTTTCACAGCGGCTACGGCCACACCGCCAAGGTGGCCGAGGCCATCGCCGCCACCAGCGGCGGCCAGTTGCTGGCCATAGACGCCGAGGGCAACCTGCCCCAAGGCGGCTGGGAAGCACTGGCCGCGGCCAAGATGATCGTCTTCGGCTCGCCCACCTACATGGGCAGCGTCAGCTGGCAGTTCAAGAAGTTCGCCGATGCGTCGAGCAAAGCCTGGTTCACCCAGCAATGGACCGACAAGCTGGCGGCCGGCTTCACCAACTCGGCGTCGATGAACGGTGACAAGCATTCGACGCTGCACTACCTGATGACGCTGGCGATGCAGCAGAGCATGGTCTGGGTGGGCACCGGCATGATGCCGTCCAACAACAAGGCCGCCACCCGCGACGACATCAACTATGTCGCGTCGTCGGCCGGCCTGATGACGTCCACGCCGTCCGACGCCTCGGTCGACGAGATGGTGCCGGGCGACATCGCCACGGCCAGGAAGTTCGGCGAGCGCCTGGCCACCACGGTGGCCCGCCTGAAGGCCTGACGGCCTGACCGCCCTCAAGGGCATCGCGCCATCGGCTACGCTGCGGGCATCGGATGCCAGTCCGGCACCCACCCCCACCTGAGGCCGCCCCGATGCCGCTGCACGACCCTGCACACGCCTTCGTCCCCTACCCGGAGGCGGAGGTGCCGCGCGCCGCCAGCGGGCCGTTGTCCGGCCTGAACTTCGGCGTCAAGGACTTGTTCGACGTCGCCGGCTACCCGACCGGTGGCGGCTCGCCCATCGTGCTGGCGATGTCGGGCATCAAGACCGGCCATGCACCGACCGTGGCGCGCCTGCTCGATGCCGGCGCGGCCTTCGCCGGCAAGACGGTGACCGACGAGTTCGCGTTCTCGATGAACGGCAACAACGCCCATTTCGGCGCGCCGATCAACGGCGCCGCGTCCGACCGCATCAGCGGCGGCTCGTCGTCGGGCTCGGCCGCGGCGGTCTCGAACCGCATGTGCGACTTCGCACTCGGCACCGACACCGGCGGCTCGGTACGAGCCCCGGCCAGCCACTGCGCGCTGCTGGGCCTGCGGCCGACGCATGGCCGCATCAGCCTGGCGCGCGTGCTCGACCTGGCGCCCAGCTTCGACACCTGCGGCTTCTTCGCCCGCGACGCCAGCACCTTCGCCCGGGTGGCCGAGGTGCTGCTCGGCGACGACCCGCAGCCCTTGCCCGCCGCGCCACGCCTGCTGTGGCCGAGCGAGGTCTGGGCGCTGCTGGCGCCCGAGGTGGCACAGGAAGCCGGCGCCGCCGCCGAGCGGGTGCAGGCGGTGCTGGGCCGCAGCGCGCCGGTGGCTGTGGTGCGCGACAGCTTCGAAGCGATGTTCTGGCACTTCCGCCACCTGCAAGGCCGCGAGGCCTGGATGACCGACGGGCCGCTGATCGAACGCTACGCGCCGCCGCTGGGCCCGGGCGTGGCCGAGCGCTTTGCCTGGTCGCGCCAGGTCAGCGATGCGAAAGTGGCCGAGGCGCGGGCGTTTCGCGAGGCCTACGACGCCCAGATCACCGACTTGCTGGGCCACGACGGCGTGCTGCTGATGCCCACGATGCCCGACGTGGCGCCGCTGCGCGCCGCGGACGAGGCCTCGCTGGAGGACTACCGCAACCGCGCCACCCGGATGCTGTGCATCGCCGGCCTGGCCCGGCTGCCGCAGCTCAGCCTGCCGCTGGTGTGGCGCGACGGCGTGCCTATGGGCCTGTCGCTGGTCGGGCCGCGCGGCAGCGACCGCTCGCTGGTGGCGCTGGCCGAGCGGCTGGCCGCGGCAGGCGTCTGCCCCTGACGGGTTAACGCGGGGGTGGTGCGGGCGGCCGGTCGGCGGCCGGTCGGGCTCGAATGCGGCTGGTCCGCGCCGGCCGGCGTTTCGTCGCAGCCGGCTGGTGGCAGGGACCGAGGCTGCCTAGAGTTCAGCCCATCGCCACCCCACCCCGACCGGAGCGCAACATGAACCGCACCCTCACCCGCACCACCATCACCCAGACCGCCTACTCCCTCGGCCTGGCGCTGATGGTCACGCTGGCCACGCTGGGCAGCCTGGACCACCTGGCCACCGAACGACATGCCGCCGCGGTGCTGGCCCAGGCGGCCGCCGCGCAACAGGCCCAGGCCAGCGCCACGGGCACGGCAGCGCGCAGTTGATCGCCCCAACGGAGCGCGAGACCGGACGCTCAGGCCTTGACCAAGCGCCACAGCGAGGTCACTTCGGCCGACCGCGCAGCGTGCAGCGGGTCGGTCGTGTCCGCCGCCTTGGCATGCTGCGGCCGGGTGTCGACGCGGCCCAGCACCTTTAAGCCGGCGACGGCGATCCAGCCCAGCAGTTCGTCGCGGCTGCGCAGGCCCAGGTGATCGGCCAGGTCGGACAGGATCAGCCAGCCCTCGCCCTGCGGTGCCAGGTGGGCGGCCAGCCCGGCCAGGTAACCCCGAAGCATGCGGCTGTCGGGGTCGTAGACGGCGGCCTCCAGCGGCGAACTGGGCGGACCCGGCAGCCAGGGCGGGTTGCACACCACCAGTCCGAAGTGACCCTTGACGTAGAGGTCGGCCTGCTGCAGCTTCACCCGGTCGGCCACGCCCAGGCGCTCGAGGTTTTCCGCGGCGCAGGCCAGCGCCGCCGGCGAGAGGTCGGTGGCCACCACCTGCAGACCGCGGCGGGCCAGCACCGCGGCCAGCACGCCGGTGCCGGTGCCCAGGTCCAGCACCCTGGCCGGCTTGGCGGCGGCGGGCAGCTTGGTGCTGGCCACCAGGTCGACATATTCGCCGCGCACCGGCGCGAAGACGCCGTGGTGCGGATGGATGGACGCGCCCAGCGCTGCCACCGGCACGCCCTTCTTGCGCCACTCGAACGCGCCGACCAGGCCCAGCAACTCGCGCAGCGAGGCCACGTAATGCGCATCCACCGGGCCATGGGCCTGCAGGCCGGCAGCGCGCACATCGGGCGCGCGCCGCAGCGGCACGCCGTGGTCGGCGTCGAAGGGCAGCAGCAACTGGCCCAGGATGCGCGCGCGACTGGCCTGCAGCGCGCGCTGGGCCAGGAAGACCTCGGTCAGCGTCGCGGGCGCCACGCCGTGACCCGGTGATCCGCCCGGAGCCGCGGCGTCGACCCGCCGGCCCATGGCCTGCAGCAGATGGCGGGCATTCTGGTAATCGCCGCACCACAGCAGGCCTTTGCCCTGCTCGGCCATCCGGAAAGCGGCGTCGGCCGGGGTGGTGTCGTCGACCAGCACGACACGGGCGGGTGCCGGATGACCGGCCAGCGAGCGCCAGCGCGCCTGCTGGGGCTGCCCGGCGCTGTCGAGCCAGGTGATATGGGGGGTGTCGTCGCTCATCGCCCGATTCTCGCCCTCATCGGCTGGGCCGATGCTGGCGGCAGGCACAGCCGACTCAGGCCAGCGCGCGTCCTATCAGTATCTTCTGCACCTCGGATGTGCCTTCGTAGATCTGGCACACCCGCACGTCGCGGTAAATGCGCTCGACCGGGAAGTCGCTCACATAGCCGTAGCCGCCCAGCACCTGGATCGCGCCCGAGCACACCGCCTCGGCCATCTCGCTGGCCATCAGCTTGGCCATCGCCGCCTCCTTCAGGCAGGGCCGGCCGGCGTCTTTCAGGCAGGCGGCATGCCAGATCAACTGGCGCGCGGCCTCGATCCGCGTGGCCATGTCGGCCAGCTTGAACTGCACCGCCTGGTGCTCGAAGATAGGCTTGCCAAAGGACTGGCGCTCCTTGCTGTAGGCCAGCGCGCAATCGAACGCGGCACGCGCCATGCCCAGCGCCTGGCTGGCGATGCCGATGCGCCCGCCCTCCAGCCCCGAGAGCGCGATCTTCAGGCCCTGGCCTTCGTCGCCGATGCGGTTGGCCGCCGGCACGCGGCAGTTCTCGAACAGGATCTGCGCCGTGTCGCTGGCATGCTGGCCCATCTTGTCCTCGATCCGCGCCACGACGTAGCCCGGCGTCGAGGTCGGTACCAGGAAGGCGCTGATGCCGCGCTTGCCGGCGGCCTTGTCGGTGACTGCCATCACGATCGCCACATCGCCGTTCTTGCCGCTGGTGATGAACTGCTTGACGCCGTTCAAGACATAGCCATCACCGTCGGCGTCCTGGACCCGTTCGGCGCTGGTCTTCAGCCCCCCCGCCTCCGAGCCCACATGCGGCTCGGTCAGGCAGAACGCGCCCAGCATGTCGCCGCGCGCCAGCGGCTTGAGGAAACGCTGCTTCTGGTCCTCGTTGCCGAAGGCCATCAGGATCGAGCAGACCGGGCAGTTGTTGACGCTGACGATGGTGCTGGTGGCGCCGTCGCCGGCGGCGATCTCCTCGAGCATCAGCGCCAGCGCGAGGTAGTCCAGCCCGGCGCCGCCGTACTCGACCGGCACCGCAACGCCGTAGCAGCCCAGCGCGGCCAGGCCGCGCAACTGTGCGGCCGGAAACTGGTGGCTCTTGTCCCATGCCGCGGCATGCGGCGCGATCTCGGCCTGCACATACTGGCGCACGGCGTCCTGCACGGCCTGGTGGTCTTCACTGAGCAGCATCTCGTCTAGTCTCCGGTGGTTCTTCTGGCGCTGGGATCAGAGCATCTCGACGGCCAGCGCGGTGGCCTCGCCGCCACCGATGCAGAGCGCGGCCACGCCGCGCTTCAGGCCTTGCTTGCGCAACGCGCCCAGCAGCGTGACGACGATGCGCGCGCCCGACGCACCGATCGGATGGCCCAGCGCGCAGGCCCCGCCGTGCACGTTGACGATCTCGTGCGGCAGGTCGAAATCGGCCATCGCCGCCATCGTCACCGCGGCGAAGGCCTCGTTGACCTCCCACAGGTTGACGCTCTTGGCGTCCCAGCTGGCCTGCTTGAGCAGCTTGCGGATCGCCCCGGCCGGCGCGGTGGCAAACCACTGCGGCTCTTGCGCGAACACCGCCTGCGCGGCGATGCGGGCGATCGGCGTCGCGCCCATCTGGCGGGCGGTGGACTCCCGCATCAGCACCAGCGCCGCGGCGCCGTCGGAGATGCTGGACGCGTTGGCGGCGGTGATCGTGCCGTCTTTCTTGAACGCCGGCTTCAAGCTGGGGATCTTGTCGAGCTTGGCCTTGCGCGGCTGCTCGTCCATCGTGATGACGGTGTCGCCTGACTTGCCCGGCAAGGTCACCGGCGCCATCTCCCAATCGAAGCTGCCATCCTCGTTGGCCAGTCGCGCCCTTGTGGTGGAGGTGATCGCAAACTGGTCCTGCGCCTCGCGGGTGAAGCGGTATTTGGCTACGCATTGCTCGGCGAACACGCCCATCGCCTTGCCACGCTCGTAAGCGTCTTCCAGGCCGTCGAGCGCCATGTGGTCGGACAGTTGCGCCGCGCCGTACTTGACGCCCTTGCGGGCGAACATCAGGTGCGGTGCGTTGGTCATGCTCTCCATGCCGCCGGCCACCATCACGTTGGCGCTGCCGGCGACCAGCATGTCACGGGCGAACATCATCGCCCGCATGCCCGAGCCACACATCTTGCTCAGCGTCACCGCGCCGGCGCTGTCGGGCAGGCCGGCGCGGCGCATCGCCTGGCGCGCCGGGGCCTGGCCCTGGCCGGCCATCAGGCAGTTGCCCATCAGCACCTCGTCGATGGCATCGCCCGGCAAGCCGGCGCGCTCGACCGCGGCCTGGATGGCCACCGCGCCCAGTTCCCAGGCGGCAAGCGACGAGAACTCCCCCAGCAGGCCGGCGATCGGCGTGCGGGCGGCTGAGACGATGACGATGGATTCGGTCATGGTGGACTCCGGTTCGTGGTGAGAAATAGGCCCGACCGCTGGAGGCAGCGCTCAAGGCGCGGTGGCCCGGTGGTGCGCGAAGCGCTTGCTGGCCTCGTAGGGGAAGACGTCGTAGACATGGCCGGCCTTGATACGCTCTTTGTGGGCCTGCCAGAAGGCGGCGTCGAGCAGGTCGGCGTGCTGGGCCATGAAGACCTCGCGCACCGCGTCGTTGCCCAGCAGGAAAGGGGCGAAGGTCTCGGGGAACACGTCCTTGGGGCCGACCGTGTACCAGATCTCGCCCGACATCTCTTCCTCCTCGTTGCGCGGCGTGGGCACGCGGCGGAAGTTGCAGTCGGTGATGTACTCGATCTCGTCGTAGTCGTAGAACACCACCTTGCCATGGCGGGTGACGCCGAAGTTCTTCCACAGCATGTCGCCGGGGAAGATGTTGGCCGCCACCAAGTCCTTGATCGCGTTGCCGTACTCGATGACCGCATGCTCGAGTTGCGCGGGCGTGGCGTCCTGCAGGTAGATGTTGAGCGGGATCATGCGTCGCTCGATATACACATGGCGGATCACCAGCGATTCGCCGTCGATCTCGATCTGGCTCGGGCAGAAATGCTGCAGTTCGGCCACCAGTTCGTCGCTGATGCGAGAGCGCGGAAACGCCACGCTGGTGTACTCCAGCGTGTCGGCCATGCGCCCGACCCGGTCATGGGTCTTGACCAGCAGGTACTTGCTCTTGATCAGTTCGCGCGTGGTGTCCTTCTGCGGCGGGTAGAAATCCTTGATCACCTTGAACACATAGGGGAAGGACGGCAGGTCGAACACCAGCATCACCATGCCCTTGATGCCGGGCGCGATGCCGAACTTGTCGCTGCTGTGGCGCAGGTGGTAGAGGAAGTCGCGGTAGAAATTGTTCTTGCCCTGCTTCTGCAGGCCGAGCGCCGAGTAGATCTCGTTGCGCGGCTTGCGCGGCATCAGCGAGCGCAGGAACTGCACATAGGCGCTGGGTACCTCCATGTCGACCATGAAGTAGGCGCGCGCGAAGCTGAACAGCATCAGCAGATCGTCCTCGCTGAACAAGGCGGCGTCGATCACCAGCCGGCCATCCAGGCCATGCAGCACCGGCAGCGCGAACGGCGTCTCGGCAAAGCCGTTGACGATCTTGCCGATGATGTAGCCGCCCTTGTTGCGGTAGAACATCGACGACAACACCTGGATCTGGAAATTGGCGCGCAGCCGCACCTGATCGCCCACCTGACGGCGCAACTCGACCATGACGCAGTCGATGTCGCGGCCCAGGTCCTCGAACTCCAGCTTGAGCTGGAAGTTGTCGACGATGCGCAGCAGGGTCTCACGCAGCGTCTCGCGCGTCGGGTAATAGGCGCGGTAAGTCGGCAACGCGGCCGGTTCGTCGTTCTCGATGTACTCGGTGCTGACGGCAGGCCGCACGAACAGGAAATCGTTGCGGAAGTAGCTGTGGTGCAGGATCTTGGTGGTGACCGAGTTGAAGAAGGTCTCGGCCAGTTCGGGCTGGTGGTGGTCGACCAGCAGGCCGATGTAGTGCAGCTTGACCTGCTGCCAGGTGTCGTCCGACAGGTGGGCGGTGTCGAACTCGCGCTGCAGCCGCTCCACCGCCTCCTCGACTCTCGTGTCGTAGAACTCGATGCGCTCGCGCTGGGCGCGCTGCTGGCCATGCCAGTCGGCCTGCTCGAAGCGCTGCTTGGCAACGCGGTTGGTCTCGGAGAACAGCCGGTAATGGCGATTGAATCCGTCCAGCATCGCGCTGGCGATGTCGTAGGCGCGGCTGTCGGTCAGGCGGTGGGGAAACATCGGCCGGATGTCCTTCAGGGCGGGCAGGTGAAACAGCGGACGCCGCGGGCGCTCAGGCGCCGGCAGCGGATGGCATGGCGGCTGCGCCGGCCAGGACGGTCAACTGGCGGTAGCGCTGCTTGACCAGCGCCAGCGCGGTGTCGTAGGCCAGACCGACCTCGTCGGCCGAGGTGGCGGTGATCTTCAGGTCCTCGAGCAGGCCGTTGTGCAGGCCATAGACCCAACCATGCACCACCACGGACTGGCCGCGGTGCCAGGCGTCGCTGACCACCGTGGTGCGGCAGACGTTGCGCGCCTGCTCCAGCACGTTCAGCTCGACCAGCGCGTTGACCTGCAGGCTCTCGTGCAGCCCGGCCAGAAAGCCCTCGTGCGCGTCGCGCACATCCTGCACATGGCGCAGCCAGTTGTCGACCAGACCGGCGCGCTGGTTGGTCATCGCAGCCCGCACGCCGCCGCAGTTGCTGTGGCCGACGACGATGATGTGGCTGACCTGCAGCGCGTCGACCGCATACTGCACCACCGACAGCGCGTTGAGGTCGGAATGCACCAGCAGGTTGGCAACGTTGCGGTGCACGAACAACTCGCCCGGCAGCAAGCCGACCAGGTCGTTGGCCGGCACCCGACTGTCGGCGCAGCCTATCCACAGGTACTGCGGGCTCTGCTGGTTCAGCAGCCGGGTGAAGAAGCCGGGCTCGCGCGCCTCGGTCGCAGCAGCCCACTGGCGATTGCTCTGAAAAAGCTCTTGCAGGTCGGTGCTCATGGTTGGCTTTGGCTGGCGTTGAGGTTGCTGCGAACAGTTTACGCAGCGCGGCTTGCCGGGCCTGACGCCCCGGCATGGCGGCCGCTCACATCGTCTCGGCGAACAGCTCGCGGCCGATCAGCATGCGCCGGATCTCGCTGGTTCCCGCGCCGATCTCGTACAGCTTGGCGTCGCGCCACAGCCGGCCCAGCGGGTAGTCGTTGATGTAGCCATTGCCGCCGAAGATCTGCACCCCCTCGCCGGCCATCCAGGTGGCCTTCTCGGCGCACCACAGGATCACCGACGCACAGTCCTTGCGCACCTGGCGAACATGGTCGAGACCCAGTTTGTCGAGGTTCTTGCCCACGGTGTAGCAGAAGGCGCGGCCAGCCTGTAGCACGGTGTACATGTCGGCCACCTTGCCCTGGATCAGCTGGAACTCGCCTATGCTCTGGCCGAACTGCTTGCGGTCGTGGATATAGGGCACGACGTTGTCCATCACGCTCTGCATGATGCCTATGGGCCCGGCCGCCAGCACCGCGCGCTCGTAGTCCAGCCCGCTCATCAGCACCTTGGCGCCGCCGCCCACCGCGCCCAGCACGTTCTGCGCCGGCACCTCGACGTTCTGGAACACCAGTTCGCCGGTGTGGCTGCCGCGCATGCCCAGCTTGTCGAGCTTCTGCGCCACCGAGAAACCCGGCATGCCCTTCTCGATCAGGAAGGCGGTGACGCCGCGCGCGCCGAGCTCGGGTTCGGTCTTGGCATAGACCACCAGGGTGTCGGCGTCGGGCCCGTTGGTGATCCAGAACTTGCTGCCGTTGAGCAGGTAGTAGCCGCCCTTGTCCTCGGCCTTGAGCTTCATGCCGATCACGTCCGACCCGGCGCCCGACTCGCTCATCGCCAGCGCGCCCACATGCTCGCCCGAGATCAGCTTGGGCAGGTAGAGGGCGCGCTGCGCCTCGGTGCCGTTGCGCTTGATCTGGTTGACGCACAGGTTGCTGTGCGCGCCGTAGGACAGGCCCACCGACGCCGACGCGCGGCTGATCTCTTCCATCGCGATCATGTGCGCCAGATAGCCCATGTTGGCGCCGCCATACTGCTCGGACACGGTGATGCCCAGCACGCCGAGTTCGCCCATCTTGCGCCACAAGTCCATCGGGAACTGGTCGCTGCGGTCGATCTCGGCGGCGCGCGGTGCGATCTCGGCCTCGGCAAAATGGCGCACCGCGTCGCGCAGCGCGTCGATCTCCTCGCCGAGTTGGAAGTCGAGTCCGGGCAGTTGGCTCATGGGGGTCTCCTGAAAGATGGGGATGGGGTCCGTGTTGCCGGTTCCAGGCGAGCATGCCACGCCGGAAGCTATTCGACGCGCAAGTCAGGCAGGACGCCTGATTGACGTTGACGTAAACGTCAACCTCGATGATACCCAAGCCTCGGCAGCCGCGGCCCGCCGCGACCTCAGGGCTTCTTGCGGCCTTGGTTGGCCGCGACCAGCAACTGGCGGCAGCGGCCCTCGTGCAGCGTCAGCTCGTCGAGCGTGACGCGGATGTCCTCGAGCTGGCCCTCGAGCTGGCGTCGGTGCGCGGCAAGCACGCCGAGAAAGGCTTCGAGCTGGGGCGCGGTGTCGGACTCGGTGTCGTACATCGTCACCAGCTGGGCGATCTCCTGCAGCGAGAAACCCAGCCGCTTGCCGCGCAGCGTCAGCTTGAGCCGGGTGCGGTCGCGCTGGCTGTAGACCCGGTTACGGCCAGCCCGGGTCGGTTCGAGCAGGCCCAGGTCCTCGTAGAAGCGGATCGCGCGCGGCGTGGCGTCGAACTCGCGCGCCAGTTCGGTGATGGTGTAGGTCTTGGCGGGTCGGGCGGACGAGGTCATGGGGGGAAAGGGCGCCGTCGAGTTGACGTTCACGTCAATGTAGCCCAAGCGCGGGGCCTGCACCGGCTGGCCCGCGCCGGCGTCAATCGAAGGCCGGCAGCACCTCGGCCCGCAGCGCGCCACGGCTGCGCTCGAAGTCGGGCAGCACCGAACGCACCACCTCCCAGAATGCCGAGCTGTGGTTCATCTCGCGCAGGTGGGCCAGTTCGTGGGTGACGACATAGTCGATCACCGGCAGCGCGAAGTGGATCAGCCGCCAGTTCAGCCGCACCGCGCCGCTGGCGCTGGCGCTGCCCCAGCGGGTGGCCGCCGAGCTCAGCGACAGCCGCTGCACCCGCACCCCGAGCCGCGGCGCGAAATGGCCGCAGCGCTCCTCGAAGACGCGGCGCGCCTGGCGCTGCAGCCAGCTCTGCACCGCCTCGCGGATCTGCTCCTGCGACGCCGTCTGCGGCAGTCCGACATGCAGCGTGAGCCGCGGCACACCGGGCAGCGACTGGCCATCGGTGTTGAGTTGAACGCCGGTGACCCGGGCGTCGAGCAGCACGATCACCGTCTCGCCCAGGAAGGGCAGCGTGGTGCCGTCGCGCCACACCACCTTGGCCGCCTGCAGGCGCTGGGCGCGCTCATGCTGCTCGTGCAGCTTGCGCAGGATCCAGCCGGCCTTGGCCTGCAAGGCCTGCTCGACCTCGGCCAGCGCGACCCAGCGCGGGGCGCTGACGCACAGGCCGTCCAGGCCGACCACGAAACCGATGCTGCGGCGCCGGGCGCGGCGGAAGGCGTAGCCCACCTGGTGCTCGCCGAGCGCGATCGAGCGCTGGCCGCGCGGATGCTGGAAGCGCGGTGCGGTCTGCAAGACAGGCTGCGCGTTCAGCGCCTGCGCGTCGGTGGGCGCGGGCCTCACGGCGGTCAGCACCGCATCGAACAGCGACAGTTGCTGCGGGGCGTCGGGGCGGCCGGTCGATGCCATGGTCGGGATTCTACGGACGCCGGCTTGCGCCGGGTCAAGCCGGCAGCGCGTCGACCGCCGACGCGTAGGCCTCGGGGTCGAGCCGGCGCATTTCGGCCTCGATCCAGGCCTCGACCTCGCGCATCAAGTCGTCGTGGCGCCGGCCTTGCACCGCGATCGGCCGACCGATAGAGACCTCGATCAGCCCCGGGCGCAGCAACCAGCTGCGGCGCGGCCAGCAGCGCGCCGAGGTCACCGCGATCGGCACGATGGGCGTGCCGGTGGTCACGGCCAGCCTGGCGGCACCGGACTTGTATTCGCCCTGGGTGCCCCGGGCGGCCCGCGTGCCCTCGGGAAACATGATCACCCAGTTGCCATGGCTCATCAGGCGCTTGCCCTGCTCCAGCACCTTGCCCCAGGCCGCACTGCGGCGGCTGCGGTCGATGTGGATCATGTCCATGCGGCCTATGGCCCAGCCGAAGAACGGAATCCACAGCAACTCGCGCTTGAACACATAGGCCAGCGGATGCGGCATCAGGGTCGGGAATGCAAAGGTCTCCCAGGTGCTCTGGTGCTTGGGCGCCAGCAGCACGGCGGCGTTGCTGTCGGCCGCGCTCGGCAGGTGCTCCAGCCCCTGAACCCGGTAGCGCACGCCGCAGATCGCCTTCGCGCCCCAGACCGCGGCGCGCAGCCAGCCCACGCACAGCCAGTACATCGGGGCGCCGCGCACGAAGACCGAGAACAGCACCGCCAACAGGGCCCAGGGGATCAGCGTGACCAGCAAGTACAGCGCGTAGAGCGCGGAGCGGACGACGATCATCTCGGCAGCCGGGCAGCAGGCGCGCCAGGGGCGGCGGCCGGGCTTGCGCGCGCCAGCAGGTGCTCGGCAAACGCCGCCAGATCAGCGTGCACCCTTGTGCCGGGCACCTGGGCCGCCACGTCCTGCAACTGGGCTTCGTCGAGCAGGGCGGCGCGTCCGCTGCGCACCAGGTGAGGCTCGCAGCCGGCCGCGAAAGCCGCCTGCAGATCGCGCAAGGTGTCGGCAACCATGGGCACATGTTTCAGGTCGATGCCGTAGCGCTTGCCGATGTCGCGCATCAAGCCGGGCAGAGGCTTGCGGCAATCGCACTGGTCTTCGGGCGTGTGCGGGCAGAAGAACACCGCATCGATGCGCCCGCCCACCGCCATCAGCCGCTTGAGCATCTGGGCGTGCACCGCGTTGACCGAGGCCATGTCTATCATGCCCCGGCCTATGCCCGACTGGTTGGTGGCCACCACCGCGTGCCAGCCGGCGTGGTTGAGGCGCGAGACGGCCTCGAGCGCGCCGGGGATCGCGAACCATTCCTCGGGCGCCTTGACATGGTCGTCGCGGAAGTCGTTGAGGATGCCGTCGCGGCCGAGGATGATCAGTTTCAGGACAGGTGGCATTGCACTCTATCGCCGGGTTCAGGACGCGAGGCGGGCCAGATCGGCAACCCGGTTCATCGCAGCGTGCAAGGTGGCGAGCAGCGCCAGCCGGTTGGCGCGCAGCGCCGCGTCGTCGGCGTTGACCATCACCTGGTCGAAGAACGCATCGACCGGCAGCTTCAATCCCGCCAGCGCCTGCAGCGAGGCGCTGTAGTCGCCCACCTCGAAAGCCGCGGCAGCCAGCGGCGCGATCGCCGCCAGCGCGGCGTGCAGCGCGGCTTCGGCCGGCTCGACCAGCAGCGCTGGCTTGACCGCCACGCCGGCCACGGCGTCTGACTTCTTCAGGATGTTGCCGACGCGCTTGTTGGCCGCGGCCAGCGGCGCGGCCTCGGGCAGCGCGGAAAAGCTGCGCACCGCCGCCAGCCGGCGCGGCACATCGCCGAGCCGGGACGGGGCCAGCGCCAGCACCGCGTCCACCTCCTGCGCGCTATAGCCCTGCTCGCGCAGCAGCACCGCCAGCCGGTCGGCCATGAAGGTCGACAGCGGCGCCAGTACCGGCGTGGTCTTGTGCTCGCGCGCAAACGCGGCCTCGGCCGCCAGGATCAGCGCCGCGACGTCGAGCGGCAGGTTCTTCTCGATCAGGATGCGGGTCACGCCCAGCGCATGGCGGCGCAGCGCAAACGGGTCCTTGTCGCCGGTGGGCAAGGCGCCGATGCCGAACAGGCCGACCAGGGTTTCGAGTTTGTCGGCCAGCGCCAGCACGGTGCCGGTGTGGTTGCGCGGCAGCGCGTCGCCGGCAAAACGCGGTTTGTAGTGGTCCTCGATCGCGATCGCCACGCCGTCGCGCAGGCCTTCGTGGCGGGCGTAGTAGCCGCCCATGATGCCCTGCAGTTCCGGGAACTCGCCCACCATGTCGGTGACCAGGTCGGTCTTGGCCAGCCTGGCAGCCTGGCTGACCTTGCTGGCCAGCACGTCGAACTGGTCCCGCGCCTCCACCGTGTAAGGCAGCGTGGCGTCGCGCAACTGCTTGACGATGGCCAGCGCGATCGCGCCCACGCGGGCCGCGCGATCGCCCTGCGAGCCCAGCTTGCCGTGGTAGACCACCTTGTCCAGGCCGGCCACGCGCGATTCCAGCGTCTTCTTGCGGTCCTGGTCGAAGAAGAATTTGGCATCGGCCAGGCGCGGGCGCACCACGCGCTCGTTGCCGCCGACCACTGCGCTGGCGTCCGGCGGGGAGATGTTGCTGACGACCAGGAACTGGTGCGTCAGCTTGCCCTCGATGTCGAGCAGCGGAAAGTACTTCTGGTTCGCCTTCATCGTCAGGATCAGGCATTCCGGCGGCACGGCCAGGAACTCGGGCTCGAAGCGGCACAGCAGGACGTTCGGCCGCTCGACCAGCGCGGTGACCTCGTCGAGCAGGTCGTCGTCGTCAATCGGGCGCAGGCCGTGGCCGGCAGCGGTGGCCACCGCGGCGAGCTGGCGCACGATCTCGGCCCGGCGCTGGGCAAAGCTGGCGATCACCGCGCCCTCGTCGGCCAGCTGCGCGGCGTAGTGGTCGGCATCGCGCAGCAGCACCGGTTGCCGCAGCGCCTCGAAGCGGTGACCCTGGGTGGCGCGACCGGCCGCCAGACCCAGCACCGATACCGGCACCACCTGGTCGCCATGCAGCGCGACCAGGCCATGGGCGGGCCGCACGAAGTGGACGGTGGTCCAGCCAGGGCGTATCGCCGCGTCGGGTCCGGCTTCCAGTTGGTAGGCCATCACCTTGGGGATGGGCAGCTTGGCCAGCGCCTCGGCCAGCGCCTTCTGCAAGGCCTCGACCAGCGTCGCGCCGGCCACCCGGCTGTCGAGAAACAGCGCCTCGGACTTGCCGTCGGGCGCGCGCTTGAGCTGCGCCAGCACCTCGGGCCCGGCGCCCAGCGCGGCCAGCTTCTTCAACAGCGCCGGCGTGGCCTGGCCCTGGGCGTCCAGCGCCACCGCCACCGGCATCAGCTTTTGCAGCAGGCTGCGGTCGGCGGCCTTGGCAGATACAAGCGTCAGGTGCGCGGCCAGCCGGCGCGGCGAGGCAAACGGCGTGGCCACGCTGGTGTCGTCGGTCAGACCTTGCGCCTTCAGCGAGGCCGCCAGCGCGGCCGCAAAGGCCTCGCCCAGCTTCTTCAAGGCCTTGGGCGGCAGCTCTTCGACAAACAGCTCGACCAGCAGCGGGTGGGTGGATGTCATCACGTTGTCACTCATGCTCAGGTCGCCTTCTTCAGGGCGGTGCTCGCCAGCACTTCGTCAGCCCAATCGGTGGGCGCCATCGGGAAGCCCAGCCGCGCCCGGCTGTCGAGGTAGCTCTGCGCCACCGCACGGGCCAGGTTGCGGATGCGGCCAATGTAGGCCGCGCGCTCGGTCACGCTGATCGCGCCACGCGCATCGAGCAGGTTGAAGCTGTGGCCGGCCTTGAGCAGTTGCTCGTAGGCCGGCAGCGCCAGCTGCTGGCCCATCAGGTGCTGGCTCTGGCGCTCATGGGCGGCAAAGGCCTGCAGCAGGAAGGCCACGTCGCTGTGCTCGAAGTTGTAGGTGCTCTGCTCGACCTCGTTCTGGTGGTAGACGTCGCCATAGCTCAGGCCAGGCGTCCAGACCAGGTCGAAGATGCTTTCCTTGCCCTGGATGTACATCGCCAGGCGCTCCAGGCCGTAGGTGATCTCGCCGGTGATCGGCTTGCAGTCTATGCCGCCGACCTGCTGGAAGTAGGTGAACTGGGTCACCTCCATGCCGTTGAGCCAGACCTCCCAGCCCAGGCCCCAGCAGCCCAGCGTCGGGTTCTCCCAGTCGTCCTCGACGAAACGCACGTCGTTGTGCTTCAGGTCGAAGCCCAGCGCCTCGAGCGAGCCGAGGTAGAGCTCGAGGATGTTGGCCGGTGCGGGCTTGAGCACGACCTGGTACTGGTAGTAGTGCTGCAGCCGGTTCGGGTTGTTGCCGTAACGGCCGTCCTTGGGCCGGCGGCTGGGCTGGACATAGGCTGCCTTCCAGGGCTCGGGGCCGAGCGCGCGCAGGAAGGTGGCGGTGTGGCTGGTGCCCGCGCCGACTTCCATGTCGTAGGGCTGCAGCAGGGCGCAGCCCTGCCGGTCCCAGTAGTCTTGCAGGCGAAGAATGATTTGCTGGAAGGTGAGCATGGCGGGCCGCCGGTTGAGTCCGCCGCGCTCGCGCACAGCCAGGGCGCCGGGTGGGCGGCGGGTTCTGCGCTGACAGCAAGCCCGCGCCAGGCGCGGGACGGCGACAAAAAACCCGAGTTTACCGGGCCAGCGGCCGGCGCCGCGGCCAGGCCAGGCCCAGCGCGGCCAGCGCCCACAGCGGCCACAGGCCGGCGGCGGCCGACCAGCGCGCAAACGGCGTCAGGCCCTGCCGGCCCTGCACCGTGGCCGTCAACACGCCGCGCGTGAACGGCGCCAGCTGCGCCGTCACCCTGCCCCGGTGGTCGATCACCGCGGTGGCGCCGGTGTTGGTGGCGCGCAGCATCGGCCGCTGCAGTTCCAGGCTGCGCAGGCGCGAGATCTGCAGATGCTGGGCCACCGCGATCGTGTCGCCGAACCAGCCGATGTTGCTGACGTTGGCCAGGATCGTCGGCGCCGAGGCCGCGTCAGCAAAGCGCAGCGCCAGTTCCTCGCCGAACAAGTCCTCGTAGCAGATGTTGGGACCGACGCGCTCACCCTGCACCCCGAACGAGGGCGGATTGCGCGCACCGCGGTTGAAATCACCCAGCGGGATGTTCATCAACTCGGTGAACCAGTGAAAGCCGGTCGGGATGAACTCGCCGAAAGGCACCAGGTGGGTCTTGTCGTAGCGGTAGCTGCCGGACGGCGCCGCGGCATCCAGCCCGACCACCGAGTTGCTGTAGCCGAGCTCGTAGCTGCCCAGCGGCACGCCCACCAGCGCCACCGGGCCACCGGGCTGGCCGAAGTGCTGCCGCAGCGCCGTCCAGTAGCCCGGCGCCAGTTCGTCGAGTTGGTCCGGCAGCAGCGGCACCGCCGTCTCGGGCGCCAGCACCAGGTCGGCCTGGGCCGCGCTCAGCGCGCCAGCCACCCAGGCCAGCGACGCCACGATGTGATCGGCAGCGAACTTCTCGTCCTGCGCCACATTGGTCTGCAGCAAGGCCACGCGCAAGGTGGCGCCGGGCCGGGTGAAATCGGGCGCGCCACGCCAGGCCGACCAGCCTGCCGGCAGCGCCAGCAGCAGCAGCGCCAGCAGGGTTGGCGCCAGCGCCTGCCGGGCGCCTGTCGGGCCGGACGCGGCCAGATGGGCCGCAGCCGCCAGCGCGGCGGCCACCCCGGCCAGCAGCGCCCCGACCGCGTAGACACCCAGCCAGGGCAACAGCATCGCCAGCGGCCCGTCGAGCTGGCTGTAGCCGGTGGCGGCCCAGGGAAATCCGGTGAAGATCACGCCGCGCGCCAGCTCCGCCGCCAGCCAGGCGGCGCCAAAGCGGCAGCCATCTGCCAGCGGCCGGCCGCTGCGCCGGCGCGCCACCCAGGCCATCGCCAGCGCCAGGTAGAGCGACAGCAGCGCCGACAGCAGTCCGACGGCCAGCACCGCCAGCACCGCCGGCAGACCGCCATAGCGGTGCAGGCTGATGAACAACCACCAGGTGCTCGCGCCCAGCCAGGCGCAACCGAAGACCCAGCCCAGCGCGGCCGCTTGGCGCGGACTGGCCCTGCCGACCAGCCACGCCAGCAGCGCGATCGCCAACAGCGGCAGCGGCCAGGCGGCGGTGTGGACGAAGGCCAGGGTCTGCAGCGCGCCGGCCGCCGCAGTGGCCAGCAAGGCGGGCGCCAGGCGCAGCGGCGCCGGGCGGCTCAAGCGCGGACGTCCGGACTGGCCGCGGCCTGGCGCGCGACCTTGAACCAGCGCACCGCGCCACCGCGCGTCAGCATCACCTGGAATTTCAGCCCGCCGGCCTGGGTCGACTCACCGCGCTGGGGCACACGGCCCAGTTCGTGGGCGATCAGGCCGCCTATGGTGTCGAAGCTGTCGACCGGCAGCGCCGTGCCGAAGACCCGGTTGACCAGGGCAATGTCGGTGTCGCCGGCCACCCGGTGGCTGCCGTCGGCCAGGGTGACGATGCCGTTCTCGGCGGCGGTGGCGTCCTCGTCGAACTCGTCCTCGATCTCGCCGACGATCTCTTCCAGCACGTCCTCGATCGTGATCAGCCCGGCGGTACGGCCAAACTCATCGACCACCATCGCCAGGTGGTTGCGGTTGGCGCGGAAATCACGCAACAACTCGTTCAGGTTCTTGCTCTCGGGCACGAACACCGCCGGCCGCAGCAGCGTGCGCAGGCTCAGGTCGGGCGAGCGCTGCAGCTTGAGCAAGTCCTTGGCCATCAGGATGCCGATCAGGTTCTCGTGCTGACCCTCGTAGACCGGAAAACGCGAGTGGCCGGACTCGATCACGCTGTGCAGCAGTTCGTCGTAGGGCGCGTCGATGTCGAGCAAATCCATGCGCGGCGCGGCCACCATCACGTCGCCCGCGCTCAGTTCGGCCATGCGCAGCACGCCTTCGAGCATCATGCGGCTCTCGGGGGCGATCAGTTCGCGCTGTTCGGCATCGGCCAGCGTGGCGAGCAACTCGCGGGTCGAGTCCGGGCCAGGGGAGAGAAA
This sequence comes from Burkholderiales bacterium, assembly GCA_947453625.1. Taxonomy (GTDB): domain Bacteria; phylum Pseudomonadota; class Gammaproteobacteria; order Burkholderiales; family Burkholderiaceae_C; genus Pseudaquabacterium. Next base: position 35,884 of record CANGHK010000030.1, on the reverse strand, counting down.
CTCGACCAGGCGCTCGAACAGGCCGCGCTTGTCGGTTGGGGCTGCCGCCGCTCGGCGCGGCGGCCTGCCAGAAGGGGGTTCAGACACAGCGGGTGTCGGTGGTGGCGGTGGCGGTGACCGAGAATACCCCAAGACCCGGGCTACCCCGCCACGCCGCAGCCGGTGGCGGCCAACCTGCACAAGGTAGGCTACGCTCGGGCTTGCACAGTCTGCGCGCTCAGGCCGTGCGGATTTCACAGCGGCAGCTTGCCCCCGGCCGAATTGACCCCACATAGTCGGGTTGCAGCGGGCAGTCGTTCAAACCGTCCCATTCACCAGCATCGCATCGGATCCACCATGTCGGTAGGCCTCATTCCTGCAACCATCCTGACAGGCTTCCTGGGCTCGGGCAAGACCACGCTGCTCAAGCGCGTGCTCAGCGAGCACCATGGCCAGAAGATCGCCGTGATCGAGAACGAGTTCGGCGAGGAGAACATCGACAACGAGATCCTGGTGGCCGACACCAGCGAGCAGATCATCCAGATGAACAACGGCTGTGTCTGCTGCTCGATCCGTGAGGACCTGCGCACCACGCTGTCCGACCTGGCCGCCAAGCGGCGTCGCGGCGAGCTCGATTTCGACCGCGTCGTGATCGAGACCACCGGCCTGGCCGACCCGGGCCCGGTGGCCCAGACCTTCTTCATGGACGACGAGATCGCCGAGAGCTACCTGCTCGACTCGATCCTGACGCTGGTCGACGCCAAGCATGCCGAGAGCCAGCTCGACACGCGCCAGGAGGCGCGCCGCCAGGTCGGCTTTGCCGACCAGATCTTCATCAGCAAGACCGACCTGGTGGACGACGGCGAGGTCCAGGCCTTGCGCCACCGCCTCAAGCACATGAACCCGCGCGCGCCGATGCAACAGGTGCATTTCGGCGAGGTGCCCATCGCCAGCGTGTTCGACCTGCGCGGTTTCAACCTCAACGCCAAGCTCGAGATCGACCCGGAGTTCCTCAACGCCGACGACCACGGTCACGATCACCATGCCCATGGTCACGAAGGCCACGACCACGCCGAGGGCGAGCACTGCGACCATCCGCACCACCACGCGCATGACGACGATGTCAAGTCCTTCGTATTCCGCGCCGACCGGCCCTTCCACCCGGCCAAGCTGGAGGATTTCCTCGGCTCCATCGTGCAGGTCTACGGCCCCAAGATGCTGCGCTACAAGGGCGTGCTCAACATGAAGGGCAGCGACCGCAAGGTGATCTTCCAGGGCGTGCACCAGTTGATGGGCAGCGACCTGGGACCGAAATGGCTGCCCAACGAGAAAAAACTGAGCAAGATGGTGTTCATCGGCATCGACCTGCCCAAGGACATCCTGCTGCAAGGCTTGGAAGGCTGCCTGGTTTGAGCGGTGCTTGGGCACCCTCGGGCGTGGCTACAATCCGCGCGCCTCAGGCGACACGGCAGATACACAGGCCGTGGCGGACGACAGGTACAACGCCACTGCGAGGAGTCCCGAAGTGAGCAAAACAACGGCCAAAGCCCCGGTCACCATCCCGGCCCCCCTGACTACCGAGACCGGCACGACCTCGGCCACCGACCTGACCGCCAGCGGGCCCGCAACCCAGGCGTCGCCAACGCCTGCGGTGTCCAAACCCGCACCCAAGCCCGCGACCAAGCCTGCCGCCAAAGCCGCGACCAAGACGCTTGCCGGCAACAAGACGGCAACGCCGGTGGTCGTGCCCGCGCCGGCGCCCGCGACCAGCCGCTTTGCTGAACGATTTGCACCTCCCAAGCCGCCCGCCCGCGGCTACCCTGAACCGATGGATATCGTGAAGACCGCCCACAAGGCGGACCCCAAGCTCGTCAATGCCTGGAAGACCAAGGCCGGCCGCGACCTGACCGAAGCCGAGTTGCTGGCGATGCCGGAAGATGCGTACATGAACGACAAGCAACTCGAGTTCTTCCGCGCCCGACTGCAGACGCTCAAGGACGACCTGCTGTCGAATGCCGGCGAAACGACCGAACACCTGCGCGAGGACACCTCGATCGTGCCGGACCCGGCCGATCGCGCGACCATCGAGGAAGAGCACGCGCTGGAGTTGCGCACCCGCGACCGCGAGCGCAAGCTGTTGAAGAAGATCACCCAGTCGCTGGGCCGAATAGACGCCAGCGACTACGGCTTCTGCGACGAGACTGGCGAGCCGATAGGCCTGGGCCGCTTGCTGGCGCGGCCCACCGCCACGCTGTCGCTGGAAGCGCAGCAGCGCCGCGAGATGAAGCAGAAGATGTTCGGCGACTGAGGTGGAACACGGCCTTCGGCCGCCCCCTCAAGGGGGCCGAGCAGTGACGGCAGAGCCGGTTCCACGGCGTTCGCTGGACGCTGTCAGTCTCATGCGGCACGGCTTGGGCATGGCGCCCCGGATTGCTGAGTCGAGGCCTGAACATGAGCACAAGGACGGTGCAGATTGCGCCGGGTCCCAGGGGCATTTCACGCATGGCTGACCCCAAGGACAGCCAGAGCTTTTTCCGCAAGGTGGTGCGCTTCGTGGCCAACCCGGCCACCGACTGGTCGGAGGTGGCCACCAGGCCCGCCGACCACCAGGAGATCGAGCGCTCCGAGCTGAAGGCGATGGTCGAGCGCAAGCGGCGCAACGATTTCGTTCGCAAGCGCGAGTTCGACACCTTGCGCCGGTTGCGCCGCGACGGCCTGTCGCCCGAGCAGTTGGCGACGCTGGGCGGCTCATCCAAGGTCGATGATTCCGAGGTGCGGGTGACCGAGAACAGCATCCCCACCCGCTCGGACGTAGGCGTCAAGGCCAAGATCGACGAGATCGAGCAGCAGATGGTGGGCGACGGCCAACGCCGAGACAAGCCACCGCGCCGCACTTCCCCACTGCGCCTGCCGCAGGCGGTCCAGCGCCGCACCGACTTCCACCTCGCGCCCACCGAGCCCGTCTCCTTCGATCCGGGTCGCGCCGTGCTGCCGACGCCCGGGCAGGGTCGGTCAGGCTTTGCGGCGCCGGACCAAATGCCGCCGCTGCCCGACCTCGATTTCTCGCTGACGACCAAACCACTGACGGTGGGTGGTGGCCTGACGCCGCTGAGCGCGCCGCCGGCAGGCCAGCGCACCGCCGCTGCGCCAGCCGGCGGCTACCCGGACACCGAGCCCGCCGCGCCGGGCAACGGCCTGCCCCAGATGGATCCGGGCCTGCTGGCGGACAGCTGGTTCGCGGGCGAAGCCAACCCCCTGGTGCACGACCCCGAACTGGACGAGGCGGTGATCGCCTTCGCGAATGCCGACTTCAACCTGTGCGAGCAGGTGCTGACCCTGCTGTGCAGACCCCAGGCCCCACGCCACCGCCACGCAGGCACTTGGCATGTGCTGCTCGACCTCTACCGCGCCACAGGCCAACAGGCCAAGTTCGACGCCCTGTCGCTGGCCTATGCCCACTTGTTCGGCCGCTCGTCGCCGCAGTGGTATTCGCTGCCCAAGCGGGTGGCCGATGCGGCCGCCGACGACCGCCCCGACACCCGGGGCGTCAAGGGCGACGTGGGCTGGGTCAGCCCGGCGCTGCTGGACGTGGACGAGGTGGCGCGGCTGCGCTCGTCCACGCTGCAACTGCCACTGCCCTGGGTGCTGGACTGGTCGGCGATTGCGCGTGTCGATGCCGAAGCCGCGGCGCATCTGCAGCGATTGTTCCGCCAGTGGGCACCGCAGGCCATAGACATGCGCTGGATGGCCGCCGAACGTCTGCTGGGCGCGCTGCAGCAGGCCGCGCCCACGGGCGTGCGCGACGCCGACCCGGCGTTCTGGATGGCGCGCCTGGAGGCCTTGCGCCTGGCCAACCGGCCCGACCAGTTCGACGAAACCGCGATCGACTACTGCGTGACCTACGAGGTCTCGCCCCCGTCCTGGGAGCCGGCACGCTGCCAGGTGAGGGCCAGCAACGCCAACAACTCGACCACCACGCCGCCGATGTCCAGCGTCAGCGAGGTGTCGTCGAGCTTTCTGGAGTCCAGCCTGCAGGACGACAGCCACAGCGGGGTGAGCGTCGGCACGGTGGATCTGTCGGGCCAGCTGGCCGGCGACATCGCCGCCACGCTGCAGCAGATCGACCGCCAGCTAGGCGCCGCCACCCTGGTGCAAGTGTCCTGCGCGCGCCTGATCCGGGTCGATTTCATCGCCGCCGGCGACTTGCTGAACTGGGTGCTGGCCAAGCGCACCGAGAACCGCAGCGTCACCTTCATCGACGCGCACCGGCTGGTGGCGCTGTTCTTCGGTGCCATGGGCATAGACGAGCACGCCGGAATCCAGATTCCACGCGATTGACACCCACCCCGGGCTGCACCCCCAGCGGCAGCCCGGGGCCCCCACCCGAACCGACACTCCCCATGGAACCCTTCCACGGCACCACCATCATCAGCGTGCGCCGGCTCACGCCCCAAGGCTGGCAGGTGGCACTGGGCGGCGACGGCCAGGTCACGCTGGGCAACATCGTCGTCAAATCGACCGCGCGCAAGGTGCGCAAGCTGCACCGCGACCAGGTGCTGGCCGGCTTTGCCGGCGCCACCGCCGACGCCTTCACCTTGTTCGAGCGCTTCGAAGCCAAGCTGGAAAAGCACCAGGGCCACCTGGTGCGGGCCGCGATCGAGCTGACCAAGGACTGGCGCACCGACCGCGTGCTGCGCCGGCTCGAGGCGATGCTGGCGGTGGCCGACCGCGAGGCCAGCCTGATCATCACCGGCAACGGCGACGTGCTCGAGCCCGAACTCGGCATCGTCTCGATAGGCTCGGGCGGGGCCTATGCCCAGGCCGCCGCCCGGGCCCTGCTGGAACACACCGACCTGAGCGCGCAGGACATCGTCAAGCAAAGCCTGGTGATCGCCGGCGACCTGTGCATCTACACCAACCAGAACCACACGATAGAGGTTCTTGAATGAGCATGACCCCGCAGGAGATCGTCTCCGAGCTCGACCGCCACATCGTCGGCCAGGCCGCCGCCAAGCGCGCGGTGGCCATCGCGCTGCGCAACCGCTGGCGCCGCCAGCAGGTGGGTGAGGCGCTGCGCACCGAGATCACGCCCAAGAACATCCTGATGATCGGTCCCACCGGGGTGGGCAAGACCGAGATCGCGCGCCGGCTGGCCAGGCTGGCCGATGCGCCTTTCATCAAGGTCGAGGCCACCAAGTTCACCGAGGTGGGCTATGTCGGCAAGGACGTCGATACCATCATCCGCGACCTGGTCGACATCGCCGTCAAGCAGACCCGCGAGACAGCGATGAAACGCCAGCGCGCCCGCGCCGAGGACGCCGCCGAGGAGCGCATCCTGGACGCGCTGGTGCCGCCGGCGCGCGACACCCGATCGGACATCGGCTTTTCCGCCGCCAGCCCTGCCACCGCCCCGGCGCCCGACAACACCGCCCGCCAGGTGATGCGCAAGCGCCTGCGCGAAGGACTGCTGGCCGACAAGGAGATCGAGCTCGACCTGACGGAGGCGCGCGGGCCGATGGAGATCATGACGCCGCCCGGCATGGAGGAGATGGGCGAGCAGCTCAAGGGCCTGTTCTCGCAGCTGGGGTCGGCGCAGAAGAAGACCCGCAAGCTCAAGATCAGCGAGGCGCACAAGCTGCTGGTCGAGGAAGAGGCCGGCAAGCTGGTCAACGACGACGACATCAAGCTCAAGGCCCTGGCCAATGCCGAGAACAACGGCATCGTCTTCATCGACGAGATCGACAAGGTGACCTCACGCAGCGACCAGGGCGGCCCGGAAGTCTCGCGCCAGGGCGTGCAGCGCGACCTGCTGCCGCTGGTCGAGGGCACGACCGTGACCACCAAGCATGGCATGGTCAGGACCGACCACATCCTGTTCATCGCCTCGGGCGCCTTCCACCTGGCCAAGCCCAGCGACCTGATCCCCGAGCTGCAGGGCCGCTTCCCGATCCGGGTCGAGCTGAGCTCGCTGTCGGTGGACGACTTCGAGGCCATCCTGGTGTCCACTCACGCCAGCCTGATCAAGCAGTACCAGGCCTTGCTGGCCACCGAAGGCGTGACGCTGGAGATCACGCCCGAAGGCATACGCCGGCTGGCGCAGATCGCCTTCGACGTCAACGAGCGCACCGAGAACATCGGCGCCCGGCGCCTGGCCACGGTGATGGAGCGGCTGCTCGACGACGTCAGCTTCGACGCACCCAACCGCGGCGGCCAGACCGTGCTGATCGACGCTGCCGCGGTGGACGCCAAGCTGGCCGAGTTGGCGCGCAACGAAGACCAGTCGCGCTACATCCTGTAACCGCGGGGCGACGAGCGGCCCCAGGCGTCACAGCGCCAGCCGGTGCGACTGCAGCGCGAGCAGCCCGTCGAAGATCAGCGAGTCGATCAGCTCATGCTCCAGGCTCAGCCAGGGCGCGACCTTCCAGGCCGCCCCGCCGGTCATCAGCGTGACCGGCGCCTGGGCACAGCGGGCGGCGAGGTGGCGGTGCAGGCGCTCCATCGCGCCGGTGATGGCGTAGGTGCCGCCGCTGGTCAAGCCGTCGCTGGTGTTGGTGGGAAAGTCGCGCACCTCGCCGGTGGGCACGCGCAGGCCTGCGGTGCCGCCTTCGAGGGCGCGCAGCATGATGCCGTGGCCAGGCAGGATCAAGCCGCCCAGGAAATGGCCCTCGGCATCGAGCGCGTCCACCGTCACCGCCGTGCCCACCATCACCACCAGCACCGGCCTGGCCACGCCGCGCGCCAGCACATGGTGGCGCGCGCCGATCTGGGCCACGAAGCGGTCGCAGCCGAGCCGGCCGGGGTGATCGTAGCCGTTGCTCACGCCGGCCGCATGTGCGGTGCTGACGACCCAGCGCGGCGCCAGGTCCCACAGCTCGAGCTGCTCCTCGACGCGGCGCCGCACCGCGTCGCCCGCAACGTTGCAGCCCAGGATGGAGCCCGGCGCGGCCAGGTGCTTCCACTCGGCCTCGGCCAGCCCGTCGATGTTCTCCAGGAAGACCGCCCCCTGCGCCAGCACCGCGGCGCCCGGCTGGGGCGAAGCGTATTGGGCCCATTTCAGGCGGGTGTTGCCGATGTCGATCGCGAAGAAGCTCATGGAATTTCCTGCCCGCATCAAGTGGCGGGGGGCGGTGGACGGTGCACGGCCGGGTTGCCCGGGCCTACGGGCCTGCATCCTAGCCCGGCGCGGGCGCCGCGGCGGCCCAGCGAGGCGAACATCGCGCTGGTTACGATGACCGCCCCTGTCAGCCCCACACCCCGCGCCCATGCAGATCCTCAGCCCGACCGAAGCCGCCGCCCTGATTCCCGATGGCGCCACCGTCGTCACCGCCGGCTTTGTCGGCGCCGGCCATGCCGAAGCGGTGACGCGGGCCATAGAGGCGCGCTTTCTGGCCAGCGGCCATCCGCGCGACCTGACGCTGCTCTATGCCGCCGGACAGGGCGACCGGGGCGTGCGCGGTGTCAACCACTTCGGCCATGCCGGGCTGCTCAAGCGGGTGATAGGCGGCCACTGGATCTCGGCGCCCCGGCTGGGCGCACTGGTGCTGCAGGACGCGATCGAGGCCTGGAACCTGCCGCAGGGCGTGATCGCCCACCTGTTCCGCGCCATCGCCGGCGGCAAGTCCGGTGTCGTGACGCGCATCGGCCTGCACACCTTCGTCGACCCGGCGAATGACGGCGGCAGGCTGACGCCGCGCACGGCCGACTCGGTGATCGAGCCCCGGGTGCAGCGGGTGACGCTGGGCGGCGAACTGCAGCTGTTCTACCCCGTGCTGCCGGTGCAGGTGGCACTGATCCGGGCCACCTGCGCCGACGAGAACGGCAACCTCAGCACCGAGCATGAGCCGTTTCACCATGACATGCTGGCCATCGCCCAGGCCGCGCGCAACTCGGGCGGGCTGGTGATCGCCCAGGTCAAGCGCATCGTGCCGGCCGGCACGCTAGACCCGAACCGGGTGCGCGTGCCCGGCATCCTGGTCGACCGCCTGGTGATCGCCGACGACCCGCTGGACCACTGGATGACCTTCGGCGAGGATTTCGATCCCAAGTACGCCAGCGCGCCAGCCAGTCGGCCGGCGCGTGGCGCGACTGTGGCGCGGCCAAGCCCGCCGCTGGACGCGCGCAAGATCATCCAGCGTCTGGCCTTGCTGGAACTGCAGCGCCTGCGCTTGCAGCCACCCCGGCGCCCGGTGGTCAATCTGGGCGTGGGCATGCCGGCTGGCCTGGGCGCCGTGGCGCATGAAGAAGGTTTCGACGATTTCACCCTCACCGTCGAGGCCGGGCCGATAGGCGGCACGCCGGCCGACGGCCCGGCCTTCGGCGCGTCAGCCTGGCCCGAGGCGGTGATAGACCATGCGGCGATGTTCGATTTCTACGATGGCGGCGGGCTGGACATCGCCTTCCTCGGCTTGGCCGAGTTCGACCCCCAGGGCAATGTCAACGTCAGCCGCTTCGGCGACAAGGTTTCGGGCGTGGGCGGCTTCATCAACATCACCCAGAGCACCCAGCGGGTGGTTTTCATGGGCACGCTGACCGCCGACGGGCTGCAGGTCGCCAGCGGTGACGGCTGCCTGCGCATCGTGCAGGAGGGCCGGGTGAAGAAGCTGGTGCCCCGAGTGGGCCACCTGAGCTTCAACGGACCCTATGTGGCGTCGCTCGGCCGCGAGGTCGTCTACCTGACCGAGCGGGCGGTCTTCAGGCTGCGCGACGGCCAGCTGACGCTGACCGAGATCGCGCCGGGGCTGGACCTGCAGCGCGACGTGCTGGACGCGCTGGGCGCGCCGGTGGCGGTGGCCGACGATCTGGCGCTGATGGATGGGCGCATCTTCCGGGGGGCACAGATGGGGGCTTGAGTCGCCGGCTCCAATCGGACCACCGGCGTCATTTTTGGGCGATCCGCGGACGGCGGAACTTGAGCCGTTCCTGTCGGCGCTGCATTGAACCGGCGTCACGCAGGCTTCGAACGGCCGCGCCACAATCGGCCATGACATCCCCGACCCTGATCGTCACCCAGAGCTTCACCGATGCCGACGCGGCGCTGGCGCATGCCACCACCATCTACGACAGCGGCATCAAGCACCTGCGCCATTGCCTGCACGACTTCGTCGCCGGCACCACGCCCACCCACCATGTGCGGGCCTGCTACCCTTTCGTGCGGGTGCGCACCGACACCGTGGCGCGCGCCGACTCGCGGCTGAGCTACGGTTTCGTCGCCGGCCCGGGCGTCTACGAGACCACGCTGACCCGGCCCGACCTGTTCGCCAGCTACTACAGAGAACAGTTCCAGCTCTTGCTGCGCAACCACGGCGGACCGCTGGAGGTGGGCATGAGCCGCCAGCCCATCCCCATCCACTTCTCGTTTGCCCAGCATGAGCATGTCGAGGGCACGATGAGCGCCGAGCGGCGCCAGCTGATGCGCGACGTCTTCGACCTGCCCGACCTGGCGGCGATGGACGACGGCATCGCCAACGGCACGCATGAGCCCGGCCCGCGCGAGGCACAGCCGCTGGCGCTGTTCACCGCGCCGCGAGTGGACTACTCGCTGCAGCGCATGCGCCACTACACCGGCACCTCGCCCGAGCATTTCCAGAACTTCGTGCTGTTCACGAATTACCCCTTCTACATCGACGAGTTCGTGCGCCTGGGCCACGAGATGATGGCCAAGCCGCTGGGCCAGGGTGGGCTGCTGGGCAACTGGCCCAAGCATGCCGCCGAGAGCGACGACTACATCGCGTTCGTCGAGCCCGGCAACGTGGTGATGCGTCGCGCAGGCACCGCGGCCGAGCCCAGGGACGCCTTTGGCGCGCCGCTGCCGCGCCTGCCGCAGATGCCCGCCTACCACCTGGTGCGCGCCGATGGCAGCGGCATCACGATGGTCAACATCGGCGTCGGCCCGAGCAACGCCAAGAACATCTCCGACCACATCGCCGTGCTGCGCCCGCATGCCTGGCTGATGCTGGGCCACTGCGCCGGTCTGCGCAACACGCAGAACCTGGGCGACTATGTGCTGGCCCATGGCTATGTGCGCGAGGACCATGTGCTGGACGAAGAGCTGCCGCTGTGGGTGCCTATCCCGCCGCTGGCCGAGGTGCAGCAAGCGCTCGAACAAGCGGTGGCCGACGTCACCCAGTTGAAGGGCTTCGAACTCAAGAAGATCCTGCGCACCGGCACCGTGGCGTCGACCGACAACCGCAACTGGGAACTGCTGCCGCAGCGCGGCCCGGAGCGCCGCTTCAGCCAGAGCCGGGCCGTGGCGTTGGACATGGAGAGCGCCACCATCGCCGCCAACGGCTTCCGCTTCCGCGTGCCCTACGGCACGCTGCTGTGCGTGTCCGACAAGCCGCTGCACGGCGAGATCAAGCTGCCCGGCATGGCCAACGCCTTCTACCGCGAGCGGGTCGACCAGCACCTGCGCATCGGCATGCGGGCGATCGAGTTGCTGCGCCGGCAACGGCTCGACCAGTTGCACAGCCGCAAGCTGCGCAGCTTTGCCGAGGTGGCGTTTCAGTAAGTTGCGCCGCTGCGGCGCGGCAGCAGGTCAGCCCTGCTGTTGCAGCCAGTGACGCAGCGCAATGTCGACCGCGCCCAAGTCTTCGGTCGCGGTGCGGTACAGGCTTTCATGCTCGATCTGTTCGTAGCCGTGGGCCAGGATGTTGCGCACGCCGATGACCTGCCGCCACGGCACGCCAGGTATCGCGAGCCGCTGCGCAGCATCGATCCGGTTGGCCGCTTCGCCCAGGTTGATGAACAGCTTCTCGACCGCCAGGTTCAGCACCCGGTGGGCGAGGTAGTCGGCCAGCGACAGGCTCGCTGTCAGCGCGCGCAACTCGCTGATGAACTGCAGCATGTCGACCACATGGGCCGGTGTGCGGTCTTCAGGCGTCATCCGAACAGCGGCCGCAATTGCGGCTCGATGGCGCGCCGACGGTAGGGGTTGTTCAGGATCGAACGAAACGCCAAATCCACCGGCCGGCCGCCAAACAAGGCGGACAAGGCGTCCTGCAGATCGACCAGCGCAAAAGCCCCCGGCACCTCACCGGGCCCGAACTCGACGAGCAGGTCCACGTCGCTGTCAGCCGCGTCAGCGCCCGTCGCGGCCGATCCGAACACCTGCAGGCGGCACACGCCAAACCGCCGGCAGATCACGGCCATGCGTTCAGCATCGACAGGGAGGGTCAACATGGCCGGAATTATGGCCGCTCAGGTTCCCAAGGCCTTGTACAGCGTCACCCGGTTGGCCAACTCGGCCAACCGCACCTGAACCACCGCCTGCTCGGCCGCCCACAGCGCACGCTGGGCGTCCAGGCGCTCCAGCACGCTGGCCGCTCCCTGGCTGGCCTTGAGCTCGGTCAGCCGCGCGGTTTCGCGCGCCGCGTCACGCTGCTCGCGCTGCGCCGCCAGTTGGTCGCGCCAGGTCGCCAAGCCCGCCAGCGCATCCGCGGTGTCGCGAAACGCCGACTGTATCGAACGCTCGTACTGGGCCTGGGCAATCTGCTGCGCGGCTTCGGCCGCGTCGACGTTGGCCTGGCGGCGGCCGGCGTCGAACACCGTCAGCAGCGCATTGGCCGCCAGCGTGTAGACGAAGTTGCCGCCCTGGAACAAGCCGGACAATTGCGGAGACGCTTGGCCGGCCTGGCCGGTCAGCGAGATCGTCGGCCAGAACGCGGCGCGCGCAGCAGCGATGTTGGCCTGAGCGGCACGCATCGTCTGCTCGGCGGCGATCACGTCGGGCCGGCGCAGCAGCACCGCCGACGACAGCCCGATAGGCACCTCGGCCAGCCAGCGCTCGTCGGCCAGCACCGGGCCGGATGAAGCCGGCCGCTCAGGCACCGGCTGGCCCAGCAACAGCGCCAGCGCGTTGCCGTCCTGGGCCTGCTGGCGGATCAGCTGGGCCAGCGTGGCCCGGCCCTGCGCGGTCAAAGTCAGCTGGGCCTGCAGTTCCAGTTGCGACGACGCACCCACCGATTCGCGCAGTTGGGTCAGCTGCAAGCTCTGCTCGCGGCTGACCAGGGTCTGGCGCGCCAGCGCTATCAACTCGTCGTCGGCTTGCAACGCCAGCCCGGCCTGCACCACCGCGGCCACCAGCGTCAGTTCGCCGGCCTGGCGTCCCGCCTCGGTGGCCAGCCACTGGGCTCGGGCGGCGTCGCTCAGGCTGGCCAGGCGACCGAACAAATCCAGTTCCCAGGCGCTGACCTGGAGCCCGGCCGTCAGGACGGTGGCCTCCTGGCCCCGGGTGTTGGGCGCGCGCGCGGCACCCATCCCGACACCCAGCGTGGGCAGCCGGCTGGCATCGGCCAGGCTCAACTGGGCCCGCGCGCGCTGCACATTGAGCATCGCCACCCGCAGGTCGCGGTTGTTCTGCAGTGCCAGCGTCACCCAGGACACCAGGCGCGGCTCGCGCACCCAGTCGCGCCAGGCCAGGCTGGCGTTGTCGGCCGGCGCACCCGCGGCCACCGGCAGTTGCTCGGCCACTGCGGCACGCTGCAACCGCACCGGGGCGGCTTCAGGCGCCGGTGGCGGGTGGCTGGCACAGCCCGCCAGCGCGGCGGCCAGGGCCAGGCAGGACAGCGTCAGACGGCGGCCTTCTTTGATCGCGCTCATGCCTTGTCTCCATCGACCTGACCGGCCAGCTTGGGCACCGCATGCGGCACCGGGGATGGCGGTCTGGGCGCCGAGATCGAGGTGCCGTGCGGCGCCACATGGCCGGCCGGGAAGAGGCGCCGCACCACGACGAAGAACACCGGGACGAAGAACACCGCCAGCACCGTGGCGGTGATCATGCCGCCCATCACCCCGGTGCCGATCGCGCGCTGGCTGGCCGAACCGGCGCCGGTCGACAGCGCCAGCGGCAGCACGCCCAGGATGAAGGCCAGCGAGGTCATGATGATGGGCCGGAAGCGAAGGTGGCAGGCCATCAGCGTGGCCTGGATCAAGTCCATGCCCTCGGCCTGCAAGTCCTTGGCGAACTCGATGATCAGGATCGCGTTCTTGGCCGACAGCCCGATCACCGTGATCAGCCCGACCTTGAAGTACACGTCATTGGGCATGTCGCGCATGAACACCCCAGCCAGCGCGCCCAGCACCCCCAGCGGCACCACCAGCAGCACCGCGGCCGGAATCGACCAGCTCTCGTAGAGCGCGGCCAGACACAAGAACACCGCCAGCATAGAGAACGCCAGCAGGATGGTGGCCTGCGAGCCCGAGAGCTTTTCTTCGCGCGAGACACCGGTCCACTCGAAGCCGAATCCCGGCGGCAGCTTGGCCGCCAGCGCCTCCATCTCGGCCATCGCCTGGCCGGTGGACAGCCCTGGCGCGGCGTCACCCGCCAGGCGCATCGCCGGGTAGCCGTTGTAGCGTGTGGTCTGCATCGGGCCGGTGATCCAGCGCGTGGTGGCAAAAGACGAGACCGGCACCAGCTGGCCCCGGTTGTTCGGCACCTGCAGCTTGAGCAAGTCCTCAGGCACCATGCGCGCGCCGGCATCGGCCATCACGATCACCCGCTGCAGCCGGCCCTTGCTCGGGAAGTCATTGACGTAGGACGAACCCACCGCGGTCGACAGCAGCGTGTTGATGGCCTCGAAGCCCACGCCCTGGGCATAAGCCCGCTCGCGGTCGATGTCGAGCTGCAGTTGCGGCGCATCCTCCAGCCCGTCGGGCCGCACGCCGGCCAGCAGCTTGCTCTGGCGCGCCATGCCCAGCAACTGGTTGCGCGCGGCCAGCAGCGCGTCATGGCCGTTGCCGCCGCGGTCCTGCAAGCGGAAGTTGAATCCGGTGGCCGTGCCCAGCTCGGGGATCGGCGGCGGGCTCAAGGGGTAGACGAAGGCGTCGCGTATGCCCATGAAGGCACCGAAGGCGCGCCCGGCCAGCGCCTGGGCCGAATGCGCCTTGCCCTGGCGTTCGCTCCAGTCCTTCAGCGGCACGAACACCAGGCCCGAGTTCTGGCCCTGGCCCGAGAAGCTGAAGCCCAGCACCGCGACCACCTGGTCGACCTCGGGCTGTTTCATGAAGAAGCCCTCGACCTGCTTCATCACCGCAGTGGTGCGCTCGGTGGTGGCGCCGGGCGGCAACTGCACGTTGACGATCAGGTAGCCCTGGTCCTCGTTGGGCAGGAAGGAGGTCGGCAGGCGGGTGTACATCAAGCCCACCGCGACGATCACGACACCGAAGGCCAGCATCCAGCGCCCGGCCTTGGGCAGGATGCGCGCCACCCGGCCCTCGTAGCCCTTGGCGGTGCGCTTGAAGCCGCGGTTGAACAGGCCGAAAAAGCCCTTGCGCTGGTGGTGAGCGGAGATAGGCTTGAGGAAGGTGGCGCACAGCGCCGGCGTCAAGGTCAGCGCCAGAAAGGCCGAGAACAGGATCGCCGAGACCATCGCCAGCGAGAACTGGCGGTAGATGCTGCCCACCGCGCCCGAGAAGAAGGCCATAGGCACGAACACGCTGACCAGCACCACGGTGATGCCTATCACCGCGCCGGTGATCTGGCCCATCGCCTTGCGGGTGGCCTCGCGCGGGCCCAGGCCCTCGTCGGCCATCAGGCGCTCGACGTTCTCGACCACGACGATCGCATCGTCGACCAGGATGCCGATCGCCAGCACCATGCCGAACAGCGTCAGCACGTTGATCGAGTAGCCCAGCGCCAGCAGCATGCCGAAGGTGCCCAGCAGCGCCACAGGCACGACGATGGTGGGGATCAGCGTGTAGCGCAGGTTCTGCAGGAAGATCAGCATCACCACGAACACCAGCGCCACCGCTTCGGCCAGGGTCTCGACCACCTGCTTGATCGAAATGCGGACGAACTTGGAACTGTCGTAGGGCACGCGGTACTCCATGCCCGGCGGAAAGTAGGCCTTGAGTTGCTCCATCCGCGCCTTGACGGCGTCGGCAGTGGCCAGCGCGTTCCCGGTGGGCGAGAGCTGCACGCCGACGCCGGCGCTGGGCTGGCCGTTGAGCCGCGAGAAGTTGCCGTAGCCCTGCCCGCCCATCTCGATGCGCGCCACGTCACGCAGCCGCACCGAACTGCCGTCGGCGTTGGCGCGCAGCACGATGGCGCCGAACTGCGCGGCGTTCGCCATCTGGCCGGTGACGACGATGGTCGCGCTCATGGTCTGGCCGCCCGCACTCGGCTGCTCGCCCAGGTTGCCGGCCGAGACCTGCGCGTTCTGGCTGCGGATCGCGCTGGTGACGTCGACCGGCGACAACCCGAAAGCCACCAGTTTGGCCGGCTCGAGCCAGATACGCATCGCCCGCTCGGTGCCGAAGAGCTGGGCCTGGCCGACGCCGGGGATGCGCTGCAGCTCGGGCTGGACGTAGCGCGCGGCGTAGTCACCTAGCGAAATCGGATCGTCGGCCGGGTTGGTCGAGGTCAACGAGACGAAGAGCAGGAAGTTCGAGCGCGCCTTGTCGATGCGCACGCCCTGCTGCACCACCGCGCTGGGCAGCCGCGGCGTGGCGCGCGACAACCGGTTCTGCACCTCGACCTGGGCCAGGTTGACGTCGGTGCCGGTCTCGAAGGTGGCAGTTATGGTGCCCGCACCGTTGGCCTGGGCGATCGCCTCCATGTAGATCATGCCGGGCGCGCCGTTGAGCTCCTGCTCGATCACCGACAGCACGCTGTCCTCGAGCACGCTGGCCGACGCGCCGGGGTAGCTGGCGGTGATGACGATGGACGGTGGCGCCACCGTGGGGTATTGCGCCACCGGCAGCTTGGTGATCGCGACACCGCCGATGCCGGCGATGAACAGCGCGATCACCCAGGCGAAGATAGGCCGATCGATGAAGAATCCGGAGAGCATGCTGGTCGTCCCGGATTCAGCGGCTGGCGGCGGCAGAGGCCGCGGACGCTGCGGCAGGCGCCGATGCGGCAGCGGTCGGCGCAACGCCCGGCCGGAGCGGAGAAGTCCAGGGCACCGGGTTGACCGGCGCGCCCGGCGGCGCCATCGCCAGCTTCTGGAAGCCGTCGACCATCACCCGCTCACCGGCCTGCAGGCCACCCAGCACCACCCAGTCCTGGCCCTGGCTGGCGCCGACCGTGATCTTGCGCGGCACCGGCTTGTTGTCGGCGCCCACCACCAGCACGCTGTCGCCCAGCGGGCCGCGCGTGACGGCCTGCTGCGGCAACGGAAAAGCGTTCTGGCTGGTCGCCTGCACCAGCCTGACCTTGACGAACAGGCCGGGCAGCAGATCGTCCTTGGGATTGGGCAATTCGGCGCGCAGGCTGACCTGGCCGGTGGCGGCGTCCACCGTCGGATCGCTGAACAGCAGCTTGGCCGGCAGCGGGTAGACGCTGCCGTCATCCAGCACCACCCGCAGTTCGGCGCTGGCGCCCGCGCCGGCGCGCTTGAGCTGGCCGGCGTCAAAGGCCTTGCGCAGCCGCAGCGCATCGGACGCGGACTGGGTGAAGTTGACATACAGCGACTGGGTCTGCTGGATCACCGCCAGCTGCGTCGCATCGCCCTGGCCCACCAACGCGCCCTCGGTCACCAGCGCGCGGCCGATGCGGCCGTCGATGGGCGCCTTGATCGCCGCGTAGTCGAGGTTGATGCGGGCGGTCAGCGCCGCGGCACGGGCGGTGGCGGCGTCGGCCTGGGCCTGCTTGAGCGTGGTCTGCGTCAGCAGCCACTCCTGGGCGCTGATCGCCTTGGCATCGGCCAGCGGCTGGTTGCGCTGCAACTGTGCCTGGGCCTGGGCCTGCGTGGCATCGGCACGTGCCACTGCCGCCTCGGCGCTGGCCAGCGTGGCCCGGTAGGCGGCGTCGTCGAGTTGGAACAGCGGCTGGCCGGCCCGCACCAGCGCGCCTTCGGTGAACAGGCGCTGGGCGACGATGCCCGGCACCCGGGCCCGCACCTGCGCCACGCGCCAGGCTTCGAGCCGGCCGGGCAACTCGGTGCTCAGCGCGACGTCGCCGGGCTGCACCGTGACCACGCCGACGCTGGGGGGTGGCATGCCGCCGCCAGGCGGGCCCTTGGGCGCATCGGCTGGGCTGCAGGCGGCCAGCGCCAGCAGCAAGGGAGCGGTGATCAGCACGAGCGGGTTCGCGATCGGCTTGCAATGGCGCAGCGATAGAGGCAGAGGCATGGTGGTTTGGCGATGTTCGGGCCCGGCGGGCGCGAGAGGGGAAGGGATGGCGCAACAGCAGACCAACTGTCGATCTTGTCACATCGGCAATACCCCAGTGTTTGGCGCGCCAGGCGCAGACCCGTTCGAAGCCGGTCAGGCTTGATCCGGCCCCCTTGCGCGCGTCGGGCCACCGGAATAGGCTGACCGCAGCCTAACCGCGCCCGACCGCCTGCCCGTTGCGGACGGCGAGCGCTTCACCCCAAGGAGAAGCGTCCATGCCAAGCCCACTCCCGTCAGGCACCGTCCAGGTGGCCGACATCCGCACCCTGGCGCTGGTCGGCCCGGCCGGCGCCGGAAAGACCAGCCTGGCCGAGGCCTTGCTGCTGGCCTCGGGCGCGATCAGCAGCGCCGGCAGCCTGGAGCGCGGCAGCACGGTGAGCGATTTCGACCCGCTGGAGCGCCGGATGGGGCACTCGCTGAACTCGGCGGTGATGCACACCCACTGGCAAGGCAGCCGCATCCACTTCATCGACACGCCCGGGGCGGCCGACTTCATCGGCCACAGCCTGCCGGCGCTGGAGGCGGTGGAGACCGCCGCGGTGGTGATCAACGCCACCACCGGCATCGAGCCCATGGCCGTGAGGATGATGCAGCAGGCGGCCGAACGCGGTCTGGACAGGCTGCTGATCGTCAACCGCATCGACGCACCCGGCATCGACCTGGGCCGACTGCTGGCGCAGATCCAGGCCACCTTCGGGCGCGAATGCCTGCCGATCAACCTGCCTTGCACTGACCCGGCCAGCGGCGCGGTTTCGGTGCTCGACTGCTTCCACAACCGCGCCGGCGACAGCGACCTGGGGACGGTGGCCGCCGCCCACCAGGCGCTGGTCGAGCAGGTGGTGGAGGTGGACGCCGCCTTCGTCGACCGCTACCTAGAGGACGGCGACATCGCCCCGGCCGAGTTGCACGCGCCGCTGGAGCAGGCGCTGCGCGAGGGCCACCTGGTGCCAGTCTGCTTCGTCTCGGCGCGCACCGGCGCCGGCGTGGTCGAGTTGCTCGACGTGATCCAGCGCCTGCTGCCGCATCCCGGCGAGGGCAACCCGCCCGCCTTCCTGAAGGGTGAAGGCGAAGCGGCAACGCCGCTGCAGGCCCTGCCCGACCCCGCCAGGCATGTGCTGGCACATGTCTTCAAGGTCAGTGTCGACCCTTATGTCGGCAAGCTCGGCGTGCTGCGGGTGCACCAGGGCAGCATCGTCCAGGGCAGCCAGTTGTTCGTCGGCGACAGCCGCAAGCCGTTCAAGGTGGCCCACCTCTACCTGCTGCAGGGCAAGTCGCATGTCGAGGTGGCGCGGGCGCTGCCGGGCGACCTCTGCGCGATCGCCAAGATCGATGAACTGCATTTCGACGCCGTGCTGCACGACGCCCCCGAAAACGACCACATCCGCCTCCTGCCCCTGCCCTTCCCGGCGCCGGTGCATGGCCTGGCGATCGCGCCCAAACGTCGCGGCGACGAGCAGCGGCTGTGGGAGATCCTGGCCAAGCTGGTGGCCGAAGACCCCTGCCTGCGCGTCGAGCGTGGGGGAAGCACCAACGAGACCGTGGTCTACGGTCTGGGCGAACTGCACCTGCGGGTGCTGCTGGAGCGGCTGCGCGAGGTGCACCGCTTCGAGGTCGAGACGCACCCGCCGCGCATCGCCTACCGCGAGACCGTCACCGCCGCGGCCGAGGGCCACCACCGCCACAAGAAGCAGAGCGGCGGCGCCGGCCAGTTCGGTGAGGTCCATCTGCGGGTCGAGCCGCTGGCGCGCGGCGCGGGCTTCGAGTTCGTCGACGCGGTCAAGGGCGGCACCATCCCCGGCGTCTACATCCCGGCGGTCGAAAAAGGCGTGCGCGAGGTGCTGGTCAGCGGCGCGATCTCCGGTCACCCGGTGGTCGACTTGCGGGTCACGGTGTTCGACGGCAAGCACCACAGCGTCGACAGCAAGGAGATCGCCTTCGTCACCGCCGGCCGCAAGGCCTTCCTGGCGGCGATCCGGGAGGCCGGCGCGATCGTGCTCGAGCCCATCGTCGACGTCGAGATCACCGCCCCAGATGCGGCGATGGGCGACATCACCGGCGATCTGGCGGCGCGCCGCGGCCAGGTGGCGGGCACCCACAACGGCCTGGTCGGCAGCATGGTGATCCGCGGCCAGGCGCCGCTGTCGGAACTGACCGACTACCAGAGCCGGCTCAACGCGATGACCAGTGGCGAGGGCCGCTACACCCTGGCGCTGTCGCACTACGAGGCGGTGCCGCCAGCCGTGCAGCAGCAGTTGATGGCCGGCTACAGGGCCCACGACGAGGCCTGAGGCCGGCGCGTGGTCTTGCCGTCGGAACCCGGCACAGCCGGAAAGCGGCGACAGACCGCCGCGGCGTTCAAGTGCGCGCCGCCGCTGCCGATAGCCTGAAGACAGCCCGCCGCGACAGGCGGGCCGACGAGACCGCCGCCATGTCCCCTTCCGACTTCATCACGCAGGCGCCGCACGATCTGGCCGGCTGGGTGGCGGCGTTCGACCCGCTAGAGATCCCGGTGCTGGCCTCCACCGTCGACGCGCTGACCGCGTTGCGCCGCAGCGAAGACGCGGTCGAGGCGCTGGCCGAACTGCGTCTCAACGAGGGCGCGGTCGACGCCTTCATGCTGGCCGACATCATGGTGACCGACCCGCTGATGACGCTCAAACTGCTTCGCCACGTGGCCGCACTGAGCCGCCGGCACGACGCATCCGACATCGAAACCGCCACTGAGGCCCTGGTGATGCTGGGCATCACGCCCTTCTTCCGCGCTTTCGCCACCCAGGCCACGGTGGAAGACACCCTCACCGGGCAGGACCAGGCCCTGGCGGGGCTGCGCCGGGTGCTGGCCCGGGCCGACCGGGCGGCGCGCTTCGCGTTCGGCTTTGCGGTACACCGCCTCGACCCCGACACCGCGCTGCTGCACCAGGCGGCGCTGCTGCACGACCTGGCCGAGATGCTGCTGTGGGTGCATGCGCCGGCCTTGGCGCTGGCGCTGGCGCAGCGTCAGCAGGCTGAACCCGGCCTGCGCTCGGGCATTGCGCAGCGTGAACTGCTGCATGTCGAACTGGGGACGCTGCGACAGGCCTTGATGAGGCGGTGGCACCTGCCGACGGTGCTGGTGCAGATCAGCGACGACCATGCCAGCCCGCTGGCCCAGGTACGCAATGTGCAGTTGGCCGTCCGGCTGGCCCGGCACAGCGCCCAGGGCTGGGGCGACAAGGCGCTGCTGGCCGACGTGGACGAGGTCGCCGCGCTGCTCAACATGGGCATCGCCCCCACGCTGGCCCTGCTGCACGACCTGGTCGACTAGACGACTTGCCCGACTGTCAGCGCGGCGGCGCATCCCCTGACGCGGTGCAGCACGGCGTCCAGCACCGCGGGGTCGAAGACCATCTGCAGGTGCGCCACACCGGCCAGGTGCCGGTTGTCGGCACCGGGCAGCGTCGCCAGTCTGGCCGGGAATACCAGGTTGTCGGCATGGCCGAAGAAGCAGGTGAAGCGCGCGTGGCGCCCTGCCGGCTCGCGGGCCGCCAGCGCCGCCAGCCAGGCGCTGCCCAGGCGCATCTGGCGGGTGTTGGTGCTCAAGCCGAAGCGCGCGGCCCAGCTGCCCTGGTGCGGCGTGCCCACCGTCACCACCCCGGCTATGCGCTGGTCGGCGCTGCGGCCGCCGGCGCTGGCCAGCGCCGAGGCCAGCCAGGCCCGCGCCGCCAAGCCCCCCATGCTGTGCCCCACCAGCAGGGGCGGCCGGCCGGTACGCCGGGTCAGGTCTTGCACGGCGGCCTCAATGGCCGGCGCGTAGCGGTCGATGCCGCCGAAGACTGGCTCCAGCGTGAGCGCCGTGCAGGGCACGCCCAGACGGCGCAGGCGGCGCAGCCAGGGCACCCACAGGCCGCGGTTGCAGACATAGCCATGCAGCAGCAGCACGCCGGTGCGGCCCGGCACGCCCGGCACGTCGGGCTCGCGGTCGGCGGCAAAAGGCTGACGCCAACCGAAGACGCGCCAGCCCACCCGCACCTCGCCCCACCAGGCCCGCAGCAAGTCGACCGTCGTGGCGCGCGGCACGCCGGGATCGCGGCCGAACAGGCCCAGCACCACGAACTCCAGCGCCAGCACCGGCGCGTGCGGCGCCAGCGTCAACACCAGTCCGGCCAGCAGCCAGCCCGGCCCCCAGCCGCGCTGCAGACACCACACGCACCAGGCGCCGGCCGCCAGCAGGGCGAGCGCCACCAGCAAGGATTGCCATCGAGCGAGCATGGCGCAGTCTCGCACCGACCGGACCACCGTGGGCCCGACTCAGCCAGCCCGGGGCTAGAGCGGGCTGCCTACCCGGCGCCCGCAGGGGCCGCCACAGTCGGGTTAATCTTGATGCATGAGTTCTGCCTTGGCCGACCGCATCCTGGCGCATCTGCAAACCGTGGCGTCGCTGCGCGCCGGCCGCCAAGCCGACCCGCTGCTGGACGAACAGGTGCGCTGGCTCAAGGGCTACCAGGCGCGCCGCTTCGAGCGGACCTATGCCGACCTGCTGGCCACGTCGCGCTACCAGGCGGCGACGCGCTTCTTCCTGGAAGAACTGTATGGCCCGCAGGAGTTCGCCGACCGGGATGCCCAGTTCGCCCGCGTTGTGCCGGGCATGTCGCGCTTTTTTCCGCATGCGGTGTCCGAGACGGTGGCCGAACTGGGCGAACTGCACGCGCTTTCGGAGTCGCTCGACGACGCTGCGGCGCGCCACCTGATCCATATCGGGCTGGCCGGACCCGTCAATGCAGTGGGCTATGTGCAGGCCTGGCAGGCCGCCGGACAGGCCGGCGTGCGTGAGCGCCAGATCACGCTGACGCTGGCCATCGGGCGGGCGCTGGACGACTTCACCCGCAGCCGGCTGCTGCGGTCCAGCCTGCGCTTGATGCGCGGCCCGGCGCATGCGGCCGGGCTGGCGGCCTTGCAGCGCTTTCTGGAAGCCGGCTTCGACGCCTTCGGCGGTATGCAGGGCGCCGACGATTTCCTGCGCTGGGTCGGCGAGCGCGAACGCGCACTGGCCGCGGCGCTGTTCGCGCCCGATGCGCTGCAGCGGGTGCGGGGCGGCACCCTGCCCCGGCCGCTGGATCAACTGCCCTGAGCGGTTTGGCCGGCCGGCCGCTGCGCGCGCTTCCAGGCCTGGCCCGGTGGTGACAGGGCCCAGGCGCGGGCTATGCTTGAATCGGCCATCGCCTTCCGCAGCCCGCCCGCCCGCATGCCCCGAACCGCAGTCCTACCGCAGCCACCGACCGACATCGCCGCCACGCTGCACTCCATCGGCGCCCAGTTGCTGGTGCGCGGCTGGCTGTCGGCCAACAACATCGTGTTCGGCGACGGCCCTGGCGGCGCCACGGTGGTCGACACCGGGTATTTCAGCCACGCAGCGCAGACCGTGGCGCTGGTCGAGCAGGGTTTGCAGGGGCAGCCGCTGGCCCAGGTGGTCAACACCCACCTGCATTCCGACCATTGCGGCGGCAACGCCAGCCTGCAGCGGCGCTGGCCCGACCTGCGCATCAGCGTGCCGGCCGGCTACCGTGCCCACTTGCTGCCCTGGGACGAGTCGGGGCTGAGCTACCGCGACACCGACCAGCAATGCGAGCCCTTCGTGCCGCAGGCCTTCATCACGGCAGGCGACAGCATCCTGCTGGGGCGACGCGCCTGGCAGGTGCATGCCGCGCCCGGACACGACCCGGACGCGGTGCTGCTGTTCGAGCCCGACAGCCGCACGCTGATCAGCGGCGACGCGCTGTGGGAAAGCCGGCTGGCGATCATCTTCCCCGAACTGGTGGGCGAGCCCGGCTTCGACGCCGCGCACCAGGCGCTGGACTTGATCGAAGCGCTGCAACCGCGCCTCGTGCTGCCCGGCCACGGCCAGGCTTTCAGCGGCGTGGCGGCGGCGATCGAGGCCTCGCGCCAGCGCCTGCGGGCCTTTGCAGCGGCGCCGCTCAAGCACCGCCAGCATGCCGCGCGGGCGCTGGTCAGCTACCACATGCTCGAGCACCGCAGCCGCCCGCGGGCCGCGCTGATCGCCTGGATCGCCCGCACGCCGATCTTCGGCAAGGCCTTGCAATGCGAGTCCGACCCGGCGTTGGCGCTGGCGCTGGCCACCGCCACCACCGACCGCCTGGTGGCCGACGGCGTGCTGGTGCAACAGGGCGAACTGATCGCGCTGGCCGACGGCTGAGGGCGGTTTATGCCCACCGCCTGCGGCCGTGGCGGCCTCAGCGCAGCGGCGCAGGGGTGCTGGCTTCGGGTGGCGGCTCGGCGGCGGGTTCGGGCGCCACTGGGCGCTGCGCCAGGCCCGCCGGCAAACGGAAGGCAGGACTGCCGGGCGGGGTCTGCGGCAAGCCCGGGCGGGCACCCGCCACAGGCGGCGCAGCGGCGGCCGGGTCGCCCAGCCGGCCCCGGTTCGCCTCGGCCAGCGCCGGCAAGGCCAGCTTGAAGGCCGGCGCGCCACGGATCTGCCCGAAGTCGGCCTCGCGGTGGCTGACCGCCAGCAGGCGCAGCCCGGGCTCGATCTCGCGGCCCACGGCGACGGCGCGGGCCGGCTTGCCGTCGACCGAGACCAGCGCCAGCCCGCTGACCTGACCGGCCCGGGGGGCCACCACACCCAGCAAGCGGAAGCGGCTGTCGGCGGCCAACGCCGCTGTTTCGACCACCGGCTTGGCCGGCGGTGTGCCCAGCAGGCGGCCCAGATCGCCGCTGACCGGCGCCTGGGCGCTGGCGACCACGGCCCCGCCGGGAACAGACTGCGGCCGGGTGAACAGGCGCAAACCCCAGTAGGCCGCACTCGCGGCCACCATGGCCCAGATCAACAGTGACAGCAGGCGCGAACTCATCGGCCGATTATGATGGAACGCTTCCCCGACCACTCCAGGACGCCGCCCACGCCGTCCACTTTCGCATGCGCCCAGCCCCAGTCCAACGCCACACCGCGCGACGCGCACCCACCATCCGACGCGGTTTCACGCTGATCGAGCTGATGGTGGTGCTGGTCATCATCGGTGTGCTGGCCGCGCTGATCGTGCCCAACGTGCTGGACCGCACGGACGATGCCCGGGCCACCGCGGCCCGCACCGACGTCAACAACCTGATGCAGGCGCTCAAGCTCTACAAGCTCGACAACCAGCGCTTCCCCAGCGCCGAGCAAGGCCTGGAGGCACTCGTCAGGAAGCCGTCGTCGGGCACCGTGCCCAACAACTGGCGGCCCTACCTGGACAAACTGCCGGCCGACCCCTGGGGCCGGCCTTACCAGTACATCTTTCCGGGCGTGAAGGGCGAGGTCGACGTCTTCAGCCTGGGCGCCGACGGCCAGGCCGGCGGCGAAGGCAAGAATGCCGACATCGGCTCCTGGCAATAGCCGCCCGCCTGCCCCACAGGCCCCGCATGGCCCTGCCCTGAGCGCCATGCGCCGCGCCCCCGCCGGTTTCACGCTGATCGAACTTCTCGTGGTGCTGTTGCTGATCGCGATGGTCTCCGGTCTGGCCGGGCTGGCGCTGCGCGACGGCGGCGAGTCGCGGCTGGAGCGCGAGGCGTTGCGCCTGGCGGCGCTGCTCGAGGCGGGCCGCGCCGAGGCCCGGGCCAGCGGCGTGGCTGTGCGCTTCGAACTGGCCACGCCGGGCAGCGACCTGGCTTTCCGCTTCGTCGGCCTGCCACCCGACACGCTGCCAGCCGGCCACTGGCTGGACCCCTCCATGCAGGCCAGCATCGAGGGCGCGCGCGCGCTGCGCCTGGGGCCGGAACCGCTGATCGGGGCCCAGCGCATCCGGCTCTGGCTGGGCGAGCGCCAGCTGGTGCTGGCCACCGACGGCCTGGCACCGTTCGCGGTGGCCGACGCAGCGTCGGCGGCGGGCCCGCGATGAGCCTGCCGACAAGCCCGTCCCGTGCCGCCGGCTTCACGCTGGTCGAGGTGCTGGTGGCGCTGGCCATCACCGCGATCACGCTGGGCGCCGGGCTCAAGGCCGCCGGCGCATTGACCGACAACGCGCAGCGCCTGGGCGACGTGACGGCCGCCCATTGGTGCGCTGACAACGCGCTGACCGCGCTGCGTCTGGGCAAGCAGTTCCCGGGCACCGGCGAGGCCGAATTCGCCTGCAACCAGTTGGGCCGTGACTTGCGCGGCGTGCTGCGCACCCAGGCCACGCCCAATCCCAACTTCCGCCGCGTCGACTCGGTGGTGATGGACGGCGCCGGCCTGGTGCTGGCCAGTCTGTCGACCGTGGTCGGGCGGTACTGACGGTGCGACACGCCAAATCCCCCCGCCGCGCCGGCTTCACGCTGGTCGAGGTGCTGGTCGCGCTGGTCATCATGGCGGTAGTCGCGGCGATGGGCTGGCAGGGTGTCTCGGCGATGGCCAGGGCGCGCGACATCGCCGCGGCCGCCAGCGAACGCAGCCTGCGCCTGTCGGCCCTGGTCGGCCAGTGGGAGCAGGACCTGGCCGCGATCTACGACAGCCCGCAGCTGCCGGGCTTGAGCTTCGACGGCAGCGCGCTGCGCATCGTGCGGCGTGCCGACGGCGGCGTGCAGGTCGTCGTCTGGTCGGTGCGCGACGGGGTCTGGCTGCGCTGGGCCAGCCCCTCGGCCAACCGCGTCGGCAGCTTGCAGCAGGCCTGGCTGGCGAGTCAGCAATTGCAGGGCAGCGAGGCGGTACAGCTGCGCCTGATCGAGGGCGTGACCGACTGGCAGATCTACTTCTGGCGCGGCCAGGGCTGGAGCAACGCCCAGTCCAGCGGCGACCTGGTGGTGTCGGCACCGGCGTCGGCCGCCTCCAGCGCCGCAGCGCCAGCCAGTTCGGCCAGCGCGGCGCTGGCCGCGACCGTGCAGACGACCCGCACTCTGCTGCCCAGCGGCGTGCGGCTGCAGATCGATCTGCCCGAGGGCCGGCTGCTGCGTGACGTGATGCTGTCGCCGCAACCATGAGGCGCCACCGCCGACCGGCACGCGGTGCCGCCCTGCTGGTGGCGATGGTCTTGCTGACGGTGGTGGCCACGCTGGCCTCGGGCATGGTCTGGCAGCAGTGGAAGGGCGTGCAGGTCGAGTCGGCAGAGCGCAGCCGTATCCAGACCGGCTGGATCCTGCAGGGCGCGCTCGACTGGGCCAGACTGATCCTGCGCGAGGACGCCCGCTCGGGCCATGCCACCAGCCTGAACGAGCCCTGGGCCACGCCGCTGGCCGAGGCCAGGCTGTCGACCTTCCTGGCCACCGACAGCGAGCACAACGCCGACGAAGGCGCCGAGGCCTTTCTGGCCGGCGCCATCCATGACGCGCAGTCGCGCTACAACCTGCGCAACCTGGTCAGCGACGGCAAGGTGGTGCCGTCCCAGCTCGACAAGCTGCAGCGCCTGTGCGGCAGCGCCGGCGTGGGCATCGAGATCGGTGCGCTGCTGGCCAGCGGCCTGCTGGCCGCCAGCATCCCCGCCGCCGCGGGAGAAGCCGCCGACAGCCTGGCCCCGCTGGCCCCGCAGCAACTCGCCGACCTGGCCTGGCTGGGGCTGGACGCCGCCACGATCGCCCGCCTGGCCACGGTGGTGGTGCTGTTGCCGGCGCCCACTCCGGTCAACCTGAACACCGCATCGCGCGAGGTGCTGGCCGGCGTGATCGCCGGGCTGGACCTGGGCAGCGCCGACCGCCTGGTGCAGTCGCGCCAGCGCCAACCCTTCAAGACCCTGGCCGATGCCGGCGCGGTGCTGGGCCGCGCCACGACGCTGGACGCCAAGGAGGTCGACGTGAAATCGGCCTACTTCGAGGTCAGCGGCAGGCTTAGGCTGGACCAGCGGGTGCTGAGCGAGACCACCCTGGTCGAGCGGCGCGGTGGGCTGGAGGTGGTGGCGATCCAGCGCCAGCGGCAGGCCGGACTGAGCCTCGCGCCATGACAAAGCGAACCGATCTGGGCACTGTTTCACCATTCGTCGCCAGGTTTGTTCAACAATGCGGCCTGCGCGGCGATTCAGCCCGGCCGGGGGCTGCTGCCCGGCGCTCGAACGCCGCACCATGCCGCCCGCCTGCCCCCAACTCTTGCCTGCCAACCGACTGCCGCTGATCCCATGGCCCTGCTCGTGATCCTGTTGCCGGACCCTGTCGCGGCCGACGCTGCCGCGCCGCCCGAGCCCTCGGCGCTGACCTGGCTGCTCAGCCCGGACGGCCTGGTCTTGTCGCGCCAGAGCGAGTCGGCTCCGGCGCTGTGCCCGCGGGCCGACTCGGTGGTCGCCGTGGTGCCCGCGACGGCCATCGCCTGGCACCGGCCGATGGCGCCGCGGGCGCCGGCCAACCGGCTGCGCGCGGCGCTGGGCGGCATGCTGGAAGAACAGGTGCTGGCCGACGACGACAACCTGCACCTGGCGCTGGCGCCGCGCGCCATTCCCGGTTCGCCGGTGTGGGTGGCGGCGATGAACAAGCCCTGGCTGCAGGCGCAACTGGCCAGGCTGGCGACGGCTGGACTGGTGGTCGACCGGCTGGTGCCGGCGCTGGCCCCCGCCCTATTGGCCGACGGCGGCGCGGCCAGCGCCCACTTCTTCAGTCACGCCGACCCGGCAGGCGCCGAGCAGACCTGGCTGGCGCTGAGCGACGCCGACCAGGCGCTGTGCCTGCCGCTGGCCGGCGGACTGGCACGCGCGCTGCAGGCGCGCTGGTCGGCGCGTGGCGCAACGTTTTCCGCGACGCCGGCCTCGGCGGCAGCGGCCGAGCAGTGGCTGGGTGGGCCGGTGGCGGTGCGCAGCGCCGCCGAGCAGGCGCTGGCGGCGGTGAGAACACCGTGGAACCTGCTGCAGTTCGACCTGGCGCCACAGCACCGCGGCAGCCTGGCGCTGGGCCGGCTGGGGCGGCAATTGCTGAGCCCGGCCTGGGCGCCCGCCCGCTGGGGCGTGCTGGCGCTGCTGCTGCTGCAACTGGCGGGCCTGAACCTGATGGCCTGGCAGCAGGCGCGGGCGCTGACCGACAAGCGCCAGGCGATGGACGCGCTGCTGCGCGCCAGCCATCCCCAGGTGCGCGCCGTGCTGGACGCGCCGGTGCAGATGCAGCGCGAGACTGCCGCGCTGCGCGTGGCTGCCGGCATGCCCGGGGAGGACGACTTCGAACCCATGGCCGCCGCCGCCGCAGCCGCCTGGCCCGACGGCCAGCCCCCCGCCGCGCAGCTGCGCTTCGAGCCCGGCCGACTCAGCCTGCCCGCGTCGGGCTGGCAGGCGCCGCAGATCGAGCAACTGCGCAGCCGGCTGCAGCCCGCCGGCTGGGCGCTGGACAACAGCGAAGGCCGGCTGGTCATCCACCGCCCCAGCCCACAATCCCCCCGATGAACGCCACCGCACCGCCCGAAGCAACCACCGGCCTGGCCGCCCTGCGAGACAACGCACGCGACGCCTGGCGCCAGCTGGCCGCGCGCTGGGCCTTGCTGGCGCCGCGCGACCGCAAAGTGCTGGCGCTGGGCGGCAGCGTGCTGGGCGTCTTTCTGGTCTGGAGCCTGGCCATCGCGCCGGCTTTGCACAGCTTGCGCAGCACGCCTGCACAGCTCGAGGCGCTGGAGCTTCAATTCCAGCAGATGCAGGCCCAGGCCACCGAGGCCGGCACGCTGCGCTCGGTGGCCCCGGTGCCCAGCGCCCAGGCGCAGGCCGCATTGACCGCCGCCACCGAGCGCCTGGGCGCGGCGGGCAAGCTCAGCCTGCAGGGCGAGCGGGCCGTGCTGAGCCTGAAGGGCGCCAGCAGGACCTCGCTCGCCGCCTGGCTGGCCGAAGCCCGGGCGGGTGCCCGCGCCCGGGTCGTCGAAGCCAGCCTGACCCAAAGCGGCCCGGGCGTCTACGACGGCAGCCTGACGCTGGCGCTGGGGACCGCCCGGTGAGGCAGGCCGGCGCCGCCACGGCGGAGCACCAGCGCTGGCAGCGACTGCAGCGTGCCGGCCTGCGCTGGGCCGCATGGGGCGCGCTGCTGGGGCTGCTGGCAGGACTGGTGGTCAATGCCCCGGCGCAGTGGCTGGCTGATGGCTTGCAGCAGGCCAGCGCCGGACGGCTGCTGCTGGCCGAGGCCCGCGGCAGCCTGTGGAACGGCAGCGCGGTGCTGGTGCTCACCGGCGGGGCTGGCAGTCGAGACGCGTCGGCACTGCCTGGCCGGCTGCACTGGCAGCTGCGACCGGACTGGCGCGGGCTGCAACTCCAGGCGCAACAGGGCTGCTGCATCAACGGCGATCTCGGACTGCATTGGCAACCGGGCTGGGGGGGCTACACGCTGGCGCTGGGCGATGGCCGGGCGGCACCGAGCGCGGGGGCGGCGAACCACGTCATCGGCCATTGGCCGGCGGCCTGGCTGGCCGGCCTGGGCACGCCCTGGAACACCCTGCAGCTCGGTGGCCTGCTGCAATTGGCCAGCCCAGGCATGCGGCTGCAATCGACGCAGGGCCGGCTGCAGCTCGAGGGCGTGTTGGCGCTGGAATTGCAGGGCGTGTCGTCGCGGCTGTCGCCACTGCCCGTGCTGGGCAGCTACCGCCTGCGCCTGCAGAGCCAGGCGGCCGGCGGACAGGCCGCCAGCCTGCAACTCGATACCCTGGACGGCGCGCTGCGCTTGAGCGGCAGCGGCACCTGGACCGGCACCGGGCTGCGTTTGCGCGGTCAGGCCCAGGCCGCAGAAGGTCAGGACGCCGCGCTCTCCAACCTGCTCAACATCATCGGCCGGCGCCAGGGCGCGCTGTCCGTCATTTCGATCGGATGAACTCCATGACGACCCCGCGATCGCATCGCCTGTTGCCGCGGCCCGCGGGCCTCCCCCGGGCGCCGTTGCTGGCCTGCTTCCCGCTGCAGTGCGCTGCCGCGCTGCTGCTGCTGCCCGGCCTGCTGGCGGCCGCCGCCGCGCAGGATACAGCCGCGCCGCCCGCAGCACTGCAACGCAGCACCAGCCTGAAAGCCGGAACACCGGTGACGCTGAACTTCGTCAACGCCGATGTCGAGGCGGTGAGCCGGGCTTTTGCCGTGATGATCGACCGCCAGATCCTGGTCGACCCGCGCGTCAAGGGCGTGATCACGCTCTACAGCGAACAGCCTATGCCGGTGCGCGAGGCCTACCTGCAGTACCTGGCGGGATTGCGTGGCCTGGGCTTCGCGATCGTCGACAACGCCGGCCTGCTCAAGGTGGTGCCCGAGGCCGACGCCAAGCTGCAGGCCGGCACGGTCTCGGTCGGCCCGGTCAACCAGCGCGGCGACCAGGTCATCACGCAGATCTTCCGCCTCAGCTACGAGAACCCGAACAACCTGGTGGCGGTGCTGCGCCCGCTGATCAGCCCGAACAACACCATCAACGCCAACCCCGGCAACTCGACGCTGGTGGTCACCGACTACGCCGACAACCTGGCGCGCATCGGCAAGATCATTGCCGCACTGGACCAGCCGGCCACCACCGATGTCGACGTGGTGCCGCTGCAGCACGCGATCGCCTCCGACATGGCCACGCTGGTGCAGCGGCTGGGTGAATCCGGTGTCGCCACCGCCGGCGTGCCGGGCGGCGGTGGCGGACTGTCGGTGCTGGCCGACTCGCGCAGCAATGCGCTGATCATCCGCGCCGCCAACCCGACCCGCCTGGCCGCCACCCGGGCCTTGATCGAGCGCCTGGATCGGCCTGGCACCGGCGGTCCGGCCGGCATGATCCGCGTGGTCTACCTGAAGAACGCCGACGCCACCAAGCTGGCCTCGGTGCTGCGCGCGGCCTTTGGCGGCGGTGCTGGCGGTGGCTCCGCCAGCAGCACGCCCAGCGTCACCCCGCCCGGCGGCACCAGCAGCGCCGGCCTGGGGTCGACCATAGCCAGCACGCCCAACGCGGCCTCGGCACAACCCAGCACCGGTGGCTTCATCCAGGCCGATCCGGCCACCAACTCGCTGGTGATCACCGCCGCCGAACCGCTGTACCGGCAGATCCGCAGCGTGATCGACCAGCTCGACGGCCGCCGCGCCCAGGTCTTCGTCGAGTCGATGATCGTAGAGATGGACGCCAGCAAGGCGGCCGAACTCGGCTTCCAGTGGCAAGGCCTGCTGGGCAACAAGGGCGACAAGTACGGCGTGATAGGCGGCACCAACTTCGGCAGCAGCAGCAGCAACATCATCAACTTGGCGCAGGTCGGTGGCAGCACCAACGGTGTGACGGCCAGCGCGGCGATCAACGGCCTGAACGTCGGCGTGCTGCAGAAGATCAACGGCGTCTACACGCTGGCGGCGCTGGCGCGCTTCCTCGAGACCGTCTCGGGCACCAACATCCTGTCGACGCCCAACCTGGTGGCGCTGGACAACGAGGAGGCCAAGATCGTGGTCGGCCAGAACGTGCCCTTCGTCACGGGCAGCTTCACCAACACCGGCGCCAGCAGTTCGACCGTCAACCCGTTCCAGACCGTCGAGCGCAAGGACGTCGGCCTGACGCTGAAGATCAAGCCGCAGATCGGCGAGGGCGGCGTGGTGCGGATGACGGTGTTCCAGGAGAACTCCAGCGTGGTCGCCAACTCGGCCAGCAACGCCAACGGCCCGACCACCAACAAGAGCTCGGTCGAGACCACCGTGGTCGCCGACGACGGCCAGATCATGGTGCTGGGCGGCCAGATGAAGGAGCAGTACGACGGCGGCCAGGACAAGGTGCCGCTGCTTGGCGACATGCCCTTCGTCGGCGGGTTGTTCCGCAGCGAGACCCGGCAGCGCAGCAAGTCGGTTCTGCTGGTCTTCCTGCGCCCGGTCGTTTTGCGCGACGCCCAGGCCTCCAGGTCGATCGCGATCGACCGCTACGAGGCGATCCGCGCCGAGCAGCAGACCGCCCAGCCCGACCCGAGCCGGGTGATGCCCATCAACGAGGCGCCCATCCTGCCGGCGCTGCCGACCCGGCCCGACGACAAGACGCCGATCAGCGTGCCGCCGGCGCTGACCAAGCCATGAAACACCCGCTGCCCTACGGCTTCGCCAAGGCGCAGACGCTGCTGCTCGAGGACGACGGCCGCGAGTGCGTGCTGTGGGCCACCGACGCGGCCTCGGGCAGCGCGCTGGGCGAGGTGCTGCGCCTGCACGCGGTGAACCGGGTCGAGCGCGAGGACGCGTCTATCCTGGCCGAGCGCATCGCCCGGGCCTATGCCGGGGGCGAATCGAGCGCGGCCACCGTGGTCGGAGAGGTCGAGAGCGCGGTCGACCTGTCGCGCCTGCTGCAAGACCTGCCGGCGGTGGAAGACCTGCTCGAAGCCGCCAACGACGCGCCCATCATCCGGATGCTCAACGCGCTGCTCACACAGGCCGCCAAGGACGGCGCGTCCGACATCCACATCGAGCCCTACGAGCGGTCCAGCGCGGTGCGCTTCCGGGTCGACGGCACGCTGCGCGAGGTGGTGCAGCCCAACCGGGCGCTGCACGCTGCGCTGATCTCGCGCCTGAAGATCATGGCCGAGCTCGACATCGCCGAAAAGCGTTTGCCGCAGGACGGCCGCATCTCGCTGCGCATAGGCGGCCGGGCCATAGACGTGCGCGTCTCGACGCTGCCCTCGGCGCATGGCGAGCGCGCGGTGCTGCGCCTGCTCGACAAGAGCGAATCCAAGTTCACGCTCGAAGCGCTGGGCATGAATGGCCAGGTGCTGTCCTCGTTCAACCGGCTGGTGCACCAGCCGCATGGCATCGTGCTGGTGACCGGCCCCACCGGCTCGGGCAAGACCACCACGCTGTACGCCTCGCTGGGCCGCATCGACACCAGCACCACCAACGTGCTGACGGTCGAGGACCCGATCGAGTACGAGCTTGCCGGCATCGGCCAGACCCAGGTCAATGCCAAGATCGACCTGAGCTTCGGCAAGGCCTTGCGCGCGATCCTGCGCCAGGACCCCGACGTGATCATGATCGGCGAGATCCGTGATTTCGAGACCGCGCAGATCGCGATCCAGGCCTCGCTGACCGGCCACCTGGTGCTTGCCACGCTGCACACCAACGATGCGCCCAGCGCCATCACACGTCTCATCGACATGGGCGTCGAGCCCTATCTGCTGAGCAGCAGCCTGCTGGGCGCGCAAGCTCAGCGCCTGGTGCGCAAGCTGTGCACGGCCTGCAAGCGGGTCGACGGCGAGGGCCGCTGGCACCCGGTGGGCTGTGCTGCCTGCGGCCAGACCGGCTATAAGGGCCGCACCGGCGTCTACGAGCTGATGGTGGTGGACGACGCGCTGCGTGCCTTGATCCACAACCGCGCCGCCGAAAGCGAGCTGTTCACCGCCGCGCGGGCCCAGGGTTTCGTGCCGATGCGCGACGACGGGGCCAGGCTGGTGGCCGAGGGCGTGACCTCGCTGGAAGAAGTCTTGCGCGTGACCCGCGACTGAATCGCCCGCCGACATGCCCGCCTACACCTTCGAAGCGCTGGATGCGCAAGGCAAGTCCCGCACCGGCGTGCTCGAGGCCGAAAACGCCAAGGCCGCGCGCTCGCAGCTGCGCACCCAGGGCCTGGTGCCGCTGGGCGTCGAGGCGCTGGCGGCCAGCGTGCAGTCGGCCGGCGCCTCGCGCTGGTCGCGCCGGGTCTTCAGCCGCACCGGGCTGGCGGTCTGGACGCGCCAGCTCGCCGGCCTGGTCGGCGCCGGCCTGCCACTGGAGCGCGCGCTGACCGCGCTGTCCGACGAGGCCGACTCGACCGCCCAGCGCGACCTGGTGGCGCATCTGCGGGCCGAGGTCAACGCCGGCGCGCCGTTTGCCCGGGCGCTGGGCAGCGCCCCGCGTGAGTTCGACGAGGTCTACCGCGCCGTGGTGGCTGCAGGCGAGGAGAGCGGCGCGCTGGGCGGCGTGCTCGAACGCCTGGCCGACGACCTGGAAGAGCGCCAGGCACTGCAGGCCAAGCTGCTGGGCGCGGCGCTCTACCCGGCCATCGTCTCGCTGATCGCCTTCGTGATCGTGATCTTTCTCGTCACCTACGTCGTGCCGCAGGTGGCCAGCGTGTTCACCAGCAACAAGCGCGCGCTGCCCTGGCTGACGACCGCGATGCTGGGCTTGAGCGCCTTCGTCCGGCAGTGGGGCTGGGCGGTGGCGCTGGCCGCCGCCGCCAGTGGCGTGGCACTGGCGACGGCCTTGAAGAAAGAGGCGTTTCGCCAGCGCTTCGACGCCGCCTGGCTGGGACTGCCGCTGATCGGCCGGGTCTCGCGCGGCTACAACGCGGCGCGCTTTGCAGGCACGCTGGCGATGCTGGCCAACGCCGGCGTGCCGATCCTGAAGGCCTTGCAGGCCGCCGCCGAGACCCTGGCCAACAGGGCCTTGCGCGCCGATGCGCTGGAAGCCCTGGTGCAGGTGCGCGAGGGCGCGCCGCTGGCCTCGGCACTGGCCGCCAAGAAACGCTTCCCCGGCCTGCTGGCGATGTTCGCCCGGCTCGGCGAACAGACCGGCCAGTTGCCGCAGATGCTGGACCGCGCCGCGCGCCAGTTGAACGGCGAGGTGCAGCGCCGGGCGATGGCGCTGGCCACCATCCTGGAGCCGCTGTTGATCGTGGCGATGGGCGGCGTGGTGATGCTGATCGTGCTGGCCGTGCTGCTGCCCATCATCCAGCTCAACACCTGGGTCAAGTAGGCTCAGACCGCCGGGTAGCCGCGCAACCCGCCCAGGTCGAGCACCCGCACGCCGCCATACTCCACCCGGATCAGCCCGGCCGCGGCCAGCGCATTGAGCGCCTCGTTGACGCGCTGGCGCGACAGCCCGACCAGCCAGGCCAGTTCCTGCTGGGTGATGCGCAGCACCTGGCCCACGCCGGGGTAGAGCACCGGGTGGAACAGCGCGGCCAGGCTGCGCGCGACCCTGGCGTCGGGCTGGTTGTTGCGGTCGATCTCGCGCGCGGCGATGAACTGGCCCAGGCGCTCGTTCAACTGCGTCATCACGAAGCGGTTGAACGGGATGCTGCGCTCCAGCAGCTTCCAGAACACCGCCACCGGCAGCCCCGCCACCATGCTGGTGCGCAGCGCCTCGATGTTGTAGCGGTAGACCTCGCGCTTGAGCAGCGTGCCCTCGCCAAACCAGGCCCCGGGCGGCAAGCCGGTGTAGGTGATGGGGTTGCCCTCGCGACTGACGTTGCTCATCTTGAGCAGGCCGTCGATGACGCCGAACCAGTAGGTCGACGGCGCACCGGTGCGGCAGACCCGGTCACCGGGCTCGGCACTGACCACCATCAAGGTGGTGGCGACCTCGCGCCTGTCGTCGCCCGACAACACCGTCAGCCACGGAATCCCGGCCAGCTCGGACTCGGTGGGCGGGCGGGCGCGTTGCTGCAAGCGGGAGACAGAAGATTTCATGCGGATTGACCACGATCAACGCGAGGGAAAACACCGCCCCGTGAAGACCCTAGGATTGTCGTCCTACCGACAAGATGACGTCAAACACGAGCCTAGCATGCCTCGCTGATCGCTCACCGTCGCACTCTGCGGCCGGCCGCGTCCTAGGAGAATGCCGGTGCAAACCACCTTCCCCCGCCTGTTGCTCGACCATGCCCGCCAGCGGCCCGACGCTGCGGCCTTGCGCGAGAAAGAATATGGCATCTGGCAGACCACGACCTGGGCCCAGTTGGCCTTGCTGGTGCGCCATCTGGCCTGTGGCCTGGCCGAGGCCGGCCTGAAGCGCGACGACCATGTGGTGGTGGTGGGCGACAACCGGCCGCGCCTGTACGCCAGCATGCTGGCGGTGCAGGCGCTGGGTGCGGTGCCCATCCCGCTCTACCAGGACGCTGCCAGCACCGAGTTCGTCTTTCCGATCAGCAACGCCGAGGTCGCCTTCGCGATCGTCGAGAACCAGGAGCAGGTCGACAAGTTGCTGGAGATACGCGAGCAGTGCCCGCTGTTGGG
>CANGHK010000029.1 GCA_947453625.1 Burkholderiales bacterium | reverse complement strand
CGCCGACGCCAGCGCACGCAAGCGCTGGTGCGCCGCGTCGTCCCAGGCGACGGGCAACTGGTTCCTGGCCTGCAGGTAGTGGTGGGTGAACACGTCCAGATAGGCCGCCAGCGTTTGCCCGGCAACGGTTTCGCCCGCCAGGTCCAGGCACAGCGCGGCCACCTCGCTGGTGCAGAAATGGTCGTCGCGGCGCGAGCGGCGCAGCTTGTATTGCGACAGCTGGTCGGGCTGCAGGCTGAGCACCGGCAGGGCGTCCAGGCAGGGGCTGCGGCCAAACATCTTGCGCGCCTCGGACCAGGTGCCGTCCAGCAGGATGAAGAGCGGGCGCTTGCCGGGCGCAGCGTCAGGCGGCGCAACGCGGTGCACCACCCGTTCGGGCGCCGCATATTCGCCCGGAAACACCACATACGGCTGCCACTGCGGGTCGCTCAGCAAGGCCAGCAGCGCGGGGTCGGTTTCGGTGCGCGCCCAGCCGAAGGCAAAGGTGTCGGCCACCATGTCGGCGATCAACCAGCCGGTGTTGCTGGGCTTGAGCGCTTCGATATCGGCCATCAGCAGGCACACCCCCGAGCGCGTGGGCACCGACGGGCGCAAGCCACACAGGCAGTGGCTGGGCAACAGCCGGCAGCCGCCGCAGCGCTCGCGCTTGAAGCCGCCCCGGGCGAGAAAAGGCTTGACGCTGCGCGCCAGACGGGCGGTGCGCAGCCGGGAGACGGCGTGGGACATTCGGACTCTTCAGGGACGGCGATCAGTGTCGCATCCCCAGGGGATCGTTTCGGGTCGTCGCGGCGCCTGGCGTCAACCCGCCTCGCGCCCGTCACGCCAGCATGTCGGCCCAGATGTTCTGGGCCCAGGCCTCGGCGTAAGCGGCTTCGGCTTCGGAACGGGCCTCGGACACCCCGCCCGAGCCGGCCACCGTGCGGAAGGTCTTCTGCGCCGGCACATACTCGTGCACGGTGGCGACGTGGATGGCCTGGTGGTCGCCGACATAGCTCATGCAGACATTGCCCAGCATGGGCTGGGGGTCGATCTCCAGGCCCAGCAGCTCGGCGACGATGGCCGCTGCCGCCACCTTGGCATGGGCGTTGGCCATGTGGCCGGACTTGGGCATCGCCGCCGCCACCTGGATCGCGTCGCCGATGACATGGACATGGCGGGCGGCGGTGGACTCGAAGTTCAGGAAGTCGACATGGCACCAGCGCGCGTTGGCGTTGGCCAGGCCGGTCTGCAGCGCGAGCTGGCCGGCACGCATCGCCGGCAGCACGTTGAGCACGTCGGCCTGTACCGCGTCCTGCAGCTCGAAGCTGACGCTGCGGCTGGCGCCATCGACCGCCACCGCCTTGTGCTGCGGCCGGTACTCGACCATGCCGGGGTAGAGCTCGGCCCAGGCCTTCTTGAACAGCGCGCCCTTGCTGGTGACGTCGGGGTTGGCGTCGAGGATCAGCACCTTGCTGCGCGGCTTGGCGCGCTTGAAATAGGCCGCCACCACGCTGGCCCGCTCGTAAGGCCCGGGCGGGCAGCGATACGGCGCCTCGGGCACGATGATGGCGTAGGTGCCGCCGTCACGCATCGCCACCAGTTGCTCGCGCAGTGCCACGGTCTCGGGCCCGGCCTTCCAGGCCTGCAGGATCTGGCCGGCCTGTTGCGCCGCCTGCAAGCCGGCCACGCTGTCCCATACCAGATCGATGCCCGGCGCCAGCACCAGCTTGTCGTAGCCGATCGCACCGCCGCCGGCCAGCCGCAGCAGGCGCTTGTCGGGGTCGATGGCCGCGACACGGTCGCGCACCCGGGTCACACCGTGGCGACCGCTCAAGCCGGTGTAGGGCCGGGTGATGTCGGCCAGCGTGCGCTGGCCGCCGAGCACCAGGTTGCTGACCGGGCAGGACACGAAGTCGGGGTTGGGCTCGACCAGCGTCACCGCGATCCGGTAGTCCGACAGCAGGCGGATGTACTTGGCCGCGGTGGCGCCGCCAAAGCCCCCGCCCACCACCACCACGCGGGCGCGCGACGCCGCGTTGCTGCCGCTGCCGCTGCCGCTGGCGCAGCCCGACAACAGGCCCAGCGCAGCAGCAGCCCCGCCCAGCAGCGTGCCCTGGGCCAGCTGCTGAAGCAGAGCCCGCCGGTCGATATCGTTGCGGGTCATCGTGCGCCTCTCAGCGCTGGGCCGCGAAGTAGCCGGCCAGCGTGTCGAGCTGCGCCGGCGAGTAGCCACGGCTGATCTGGTGCATCACCGTGGCCGGCTTCTGCCCGTCGCGGAAGGCCAGCAACTGGGCCAGCAGGTAGTCCTTGGGCAGGCCGGCCAGCCGCACCAGCGCCTGGCCGGGCAGCGCCTGGCCGTCGGTGCCATGGCATTGGGCGCAGGACGCGGCCAGCGCCCGGTTGCGCAGCGGCTGCGGGTCGGCGCACCAGGCCGGACCAGCGGCCAGCGCCAGCCCGGCGAGCGCCAGCACGACAGTGCGGACTGGGCCGCTGACGGCGCGAGAACATCGCTTCATCCAACAAACTCCTTGAGTGCCTGGCCGGCACTGGAATAGAGGTCGGGGATTGTCGCCGCGCGCCCCTGTCGGCGTGCATCGGCAGCGAAAAGGGGCCCGAAGGCCCCTTGCAGCATCCCCTTGAGCCGCGCGAACTCAGGACGCCGGGCAGACGGCCGCTGGGATGCCGAGCGTCGCAGCGCGCAGGGCACCGACAAAGCTGGGGCTGTCGTCAGCGCCCAGCTTGTTGTTCGTGTAGGTGCAGCCATAGGTCGGCGCGGCCACGGTCGCGGCGGTCATCACATCGTCGCCCCCGGGCTTGGCGCCGCCGCCCTCCCACTTGACCATGTCGTCGAACGCGGTGGCCTGTTCGGCGACCGTGAAGTCGCAGTGGCTGACGCCCCGGATCGCCCGCTGCACCAGCCAGGCGCTGTTGCCCTTGGCAGCCACCCGCTTCTGGTAGGTCTGCTCCATGCTGAAAGGCACGTAGAGGTCGCCCAGCGTGTGGATGGAAACCACCGGGAT
Organism: Burkholderiales bacterium; assembly: GCA_947453625.1. Classification (GTDB taxonomy): domain Bacteria; phylum Pseudomonadota; class Gammaproteobacteria; order Burkholderiales; family Burkholderiaceae_C; genus Pseudaquabacterium. The sequence goes on along the minus strand of CANGHK010000029.1, from coordinate 65,030 downwards.
CTTGAACTCACCGTTGACCTTCGGAATCCAGCGCAGTCCGTCGGTGCGCAGCCGGTTGGCATCGGTGGCCGCGGTCAGCTTGAGCACTGTCGCGTTCAGCGCTGTGGAACCCGCCACATCGCCTGCGATGGTGTAGGTGTAGGCATTGGTGTCGAGCACGTTCTTGTTGAGGAGGCCGCTGACCGTGCCGTCCGAGCCGAAGACGCCCCAGGCATAGCCGAAGACGCCGCCGAAGGCGATGCCCAGGTCGAACATCGGGCGGTCGCCGCCGGTGATGTTCTTCAGCACCGACAGGTACTTGGCCCCCTTGGCCGTGGGCACGGAAGGGAAGGTCGTGAACAGCGTGCTGGTCACCAGCGTGTTGATGTCGGCCCATTTGTCGGTCGGGTAGTTGGGCAGGCCGGCCAGGGCCTGGGCCGTGACCTGCATCGCCGCGAACTCGTTGAACAACTCGGTATCGCCCACCACGCCGCACATCGGCACCGCGCCGTTGTACTTGACCTTGTGGATCGCCGTGGCCTGGGTCTCGTCCTCGATCGCCGCGGCGGTGATATGGCCACCCATCGAGACGCCGGTGATGTAGATCTTGGTCGGCGCGGCCAGCGGGCGGCTGTTCTTGGCGGCGATATTGGTGAATTCCAGCGCCAGCGCATTGGTGTCTTCGACCCCGGCACGAACGTCGTAGTAGTTCTTGCTGTAGCTCGACGCGGCCCAGGCATAGCCGTTCTGCACCAGGTAGCGGCGGATCGCCGGGTCACTGACCCCGACTGCCGCGCCCGTGCCGGCATAGCCATGGGCATACATCACCAGCTTGCCGTTCCAGTTCTTCGGCACTTCGACGTGATAGCCCGCGCCGCCCAGCACACCGGCCCAGCGGCTGGTGGTGCTCATGTCGATGACATCGCCGGCGGCGGCGGCCATCGCGGTGAAAGTGGTCGCGGTGGCATCGGCGGTGAAGGTGCGGCTGTCCTGCAAGCGGGTCTCCTCGGGGACGGCGGCCGGGCCATCGCTGCCGCCACAAGCGGCGAGCAGGCTGATGGCGGCCAGCGCGATGCCGGTTCTTGCGCGGCCCGGGATCAGACGGTGGGGATGGTTCATGGGCAGTCTCCTCGATTCGGTTCCGGGCCGGCGTGGCCCAGATTGATTCAGGTTAAGTGGCACCTTGAGCGTCGCCGAGTCACGCAGGTGACGGATTCCCCCCCGGGGAAACCAGCGCCTGACTGATCACCGCGATCCCAGCGGCCGGACTGGTGGCGCGCTGCCGCCCTGGCATGCAGGCAGCGGCCGCGCGTGACAAAGGTCTTGCGCCCGTTAGGCGGGCGGGCGATCGCGATGCGGTTTGCACGCACCCCCCGGTCGGGCTTGGCTTAAGGTGGCGGAACACCCCGAACTGGCCGATGCGCAGCGCCGCGCCGGCCGCCAACAAGGCCCGACCGGCCGCTGCCGCACACGCATGTTGATCCCCAAGCCCGACACCTTCGCCGCAGCGCCTGTATCCACCGACCCTGCCGAATGCTGGCTGGCACAGGCCCGCCGGGCCCAGGCCGTGGTCGATCTGCCGGCGGGTCTGGCGGCAGCGCTGGCCGCGGCGCAGTCGCGGCCCAACCCGCACCAGGCCATCGAGGCAGGCTTGCTGGCTTGCCACTTCCACTACCGGCTCGGCCAGTTCGACCCGCTGATCGCGCTCGGCGAGCCGCTGCAGGCCGGCCTGCAGCAAGACGGCTGGCAGGCCGAGCGCCGCGAACTGATACAGGCGCTGACGCTGGCAGCGGCCGACACCGGCCGCTTCGACCTGGCGATGACCTGGGCCGCTGAGGCGTGCAACCTGGCCGAGGCCGCAAGCGACGCTGGCCAGCAGGCGCTGGCCTTGGGCCTGATGGCGGCCTGTTTCGAGCGCATGGGCGACCCCTGGCAGGCCGAGCGGCTGATGCGGGTCGCGCTGGCGCATGCCGAACGCTGCGGCGCGGGTCAGCCGCTGGCGCTGACCCTGAACGACCTGGCCACGGTTGCCCTGGGCGGCTACCACCTGCTGCGCGACCTCACGCCTGACGAGGCCGCCGCACTGCTGGGCCGGGCCGAGGACTGTGCGCGCCGCGCCCAGACACTGTGGCCGCAAGGCACGGACCCGTTCTTCGCGCTGCAGACCGCCGGCAATCTGGCCGAGGTGCTGGTGCACCGGGGCGCACTGGCCGAGGCGGGACCGGTGCTGGCCGAGGCGCTGGCCCTGGCCCTGAAGCACCGCCATGGCGCACTGGTCTGGCGCCTGCAGTGCATCCGAGCCGAGAGCCTGATCCGGTGCGACCGGGCCGCCGAGGCGCGCGACTTGCTGCACCAGGTCGACGCCGACGCCGGTGCGGCCTTGCCGATGTCCACCCGCTTCAGGCTGCACCAGACCCTGTACCGGGCCTGCCGAAGCCTGGGCCAGGTCGACAAGGCCCTGGCCCAACTGGAACGCTACGAACAGCTGCAGCGCGAGCGCGGGGCGCGCCAGCTGCGGGCCCAATCGGTGCAACTGGTGACCCGGGTCGAGGCCGACCATGAGCGCCAGGCGGCCAGGATCGCCAGGGCCCATGCCGCGCTGATGACGGTGCATGCGGGCCAGGATGCGCTGACCGGCCTGGGCAACCGGCGCCACCTCGACTCGCACCTGCCGCGGCTGCTGGCCGCCACGCGGGCCAGACCGCTGGCGCTGGCGATGGTCGACATCGACAGCTTCAAGCTGATCAACGACCGCCACGGCCACCTCTGCGGCGACCGCGTGCTGGTGGCAGTGGCGCAGTTGCTGCGCGAGAACACCCGCAGCGCCGACCTGCTGGCGCGCATAGGCGGCGAGGAGTTCATCATCGTGCTGCCCGACATGCCGCCCGAGCGGGCGCTGGAGGCCTGCGAGCGGTTGCGTGAGCGCATCTGCAATCACCCGTGGAGCCCGCTGGCCGAAGGCCTGGACGTGACGGTGAGCATTGGCCTGACCTCCGCCCCGCCCTACGAGGCCACGGTGCTCTACGACCGGGCCGACCGGGCGCTCTACCATGCCAAGCAGGGCGGGCGCAACCGGGTGCAGGCCTTCAGCCCGGTCTAGCCGCGGTGTCGGTGCGACGGACCAGCCGTACCGGCGCCTGCGGCCCGGCCGCCACGGCCACGCCGGCCGCCCGCGCCCGCAACTGGCCGCAACCGCCCTCCACGTCCTGGCCGGCCGAGTGGCGCAGCTTGGTCAGCACGCCGCGCCGGTGCAACTGGCGCGCCATCTCGGCCGCGCGCTCCCAGCTCGGGCGCTGGAAGTCCAGTCCATCGACCGCGTTGAACGGGATCAGGTTGAGCACCATGTACTTGCCGGCCAGCAGGCCCGCCAGCGCCTCGACCTCGTCGTCACCGTCGTTGATGCCCTCGAGCAGCGTCCACTGCAGTTGCACCGGGTAGCCGGTGGCCCGCGCGTAGCTTTCGGCCAGATCGACCAGCTGCGCGGGCGCCAGGCGCGGCGCGCGCGGCAGCAGGCGCTCGCGCAGCGCGTCCTTGGTGGTGTGCAGCGACAGCGCCAGCGCCGGCTTGACCGGCCCGGCGGGCAGGCGCTCGAACACCCGCAGGTCGCCCACCGTCGAGAACACCAGGTTCTTGTGGCCGATGTTGCCGGCCGTGCCGAGCAACTCGATCGCGTCCATCACGTTGTCCAAGTTGTGCGCCGGCTCGCCCATGCCCATGAACACCACTTTCTTCACAGGCCGCAGACTGCGCGCCAACGCCACCTGGGCGACGATCTCGGCGCTGCCGACCTGGCGCAGCAGGCCGCCCTGGCCAGTCATGCAGAACACGCAGCCCACCGCGCAGCCGACCTGGGTCGAGACGCACAGCCCGTCCCTGGGCAGCAGCACGCTCTCTATGGTCTGGCCGTCGGCCAGCGCCAGCAGCAGCCGGACCGAGCCGTCCTCGCCGGGGTGCTCGGACTGCAGCGTGGCCAGGCCGGCCAGCTCGTCGATCAGCGCCGGCATCGCGTCGCGCACCGCCTGCGGCAGCCAGTGCTCGGGCCGGCGCGGCCCGGCGTCCTGCGGCAGGGCGTTGGCCCATTGGCGCAGCACGCGCTGCACATGCACCGGTTTGGCACCCAGGGCCTGCAGGCGCTGGCGGAGGTCTTCGAGGCGCATGGCGGCGGGGCGGCGGGCGCGCAGGCCCAGGACGGAACGAAAACAGGATTGTCGCGCCAGGCCACGCAGCCGTGCCGGGTCGGCCAGAATATGGCGATCGCCCGCCTCCCGAGATCCCTCCGATGATGCATGGACTGCGTTGGCCCACCCTGATGTTGGCCGCCACCCTACTGGCTGCCTGCGCCGCGCCGCCACCTGCAGCCACGCCGCCGGTGCTGGCGCCGCCGGCCGCGCTGCTGTTGCAAGGCGTGCCGCCGGTGCCGCAGGCGCTGGCCGACGCGGTGGCCCGATACACCGAATTTGCCGGGCACGCATTTGTCGACTGGCATCCCGGGCGGCGCGAGATGCTGGTCAGCCACCGGCCACTGGGCGGCAACACGGCGCAGCTCTACCGCGTGGCGGGGCCGCTGGCCGAGCCCGAGGCCCTGACCGACGGCGCCGAGCCGGTGACCCGCGCCTGGTACGAGCCGCGCGAAGGCCGCAGCATCGTGCTGATGCGGGGGGTCGGCGGCGACGAGGTCTACCAGCTCTACCGGCTCGACCTGCCAGGCCGCCAGCAGACGCTGCTGACCGACCCCGACCAGCGCCACAGCCTGGACACCTGGCTGCACCGCAGCAGCCAGGCGCTGGTCAGTTCGGTGCCGCTGGACCGCACCGCGCAGGGCGGGAAGCGCGCCGCGGTGAACACCACGCTGTGGCTGATGGACCCGGCGCTGCCCGGGCAAAGACGGGTGCTGGCCGAACTGCCCGGTGGCGGCTGGCAGGCCAGCGCGGTGTCGCCCGACGACCGCCAGGCGGCGCTGCTGCACCATGTCTCGGCCGGCGAATCCGAGATATGGCTGCTGGACCTGGCCAGCGGGCAACGCCGACGCGTCTTGCCGACCCACCCGCCGGCCAACCCTCCCGGCGTCGCGCCAGCGCCGGTGGCGGTGTATGCCCCGGGACAGTTCAGCGCCAACGGCCGCACGCTCTACCTCACCAGCGACCGGGACGGCGAATTCCGCGAGTTGATGGCGCTGGATCTGGCCAGCGGTGCGCTGCAGCGCATCGACGCGCCGCTGCCCTGGGATGTCGAGGACAGCCAGCGCAGCGCCGATGGCAGCCTGCTGGCCTTGAAGGTCAATGTCGACGGCAACGAGACGCTGCGCCTGATCGACGCCCGGACGCTGCGCGAGCATGCCGCGCCCGGCTTGCCTGCCGGCAGCGTGGGCCGGTTGCAGTTCCATCCGCGCGACGTGCTGCTGGCCTTCAGCCTGGCCAACACCCAGGGGCCGAGCCAGGTCTACAGCCTGGATGCGGCCACGGGCAGCGTCGCGCAATGGACCCGCGCCCGGCTGCACCCCGCGCTGGCCACCGCCGGGCTGACCGAGCAGCAGATCGTGCGCTGGACCAGCTTCGATGGCCGCGGGATCTCCGGCCTGCTGAACCGGCCGCCGGCGCGTTTTTCGGGCCGCAGGCCGGTGCTGATCAACATCCATGGCGGGCCGGAGTCGCAGGCCAAGATCGGCTTTCAGGGCCGCAACAACCACTTGCTGCAGGAACTGGGCATCGCCATCTTGCAACCCAACGTGCGGGGCTCCAGCGGTTACGGCAAGACCTTTATGGCGCTGGACAACGGCCGTCTGCGCGAGGACGCGGTCAAGGACATCGGCGCGCTGCTGGACTGGATCGCCACCCAGCCCGACCTCGACCCGCAGCGCGTGGTGGTGGCGGGCGGCAGTTACGGCGGTTACATGAGCCTGGCAGTGGCCACGATCTACCCCGAGCGCATCGCCGGAAGCATTGACGTGGTGGGCATCTCCAACTTCGTCAGTTTTCTGGAGAACACCGAAAGCTACCGTCGCGACCTGCGGCGGGTGGAATACGGCGACGAGCGCGACCCCGCGATGCGCGAGATCCTGCAGCGCATCTCGCCGCTGAGCCGGGCCGCGCGCATCAGCCGGCCGCTGATGGTGGTGCAGGGCAAGAACGATCCGCGGGTGCCTTTCACCGAGGCCGAGCAGATCGTGGCCCAGGTGCGCGCCAAGGGCACGCCGGTGATGTACCTGCGCGCCGAGAACGAGGGCCATGGCTTTGCGCGCAAAGAAAACGCCGATTACCAGTTCTACGCCACGGTGATGTTCCTGCGCCAGGTGCTGGGGCTGACGGAGTGAACCGCCCGTGGCAGCCAAGGTGGCGCCGGAGGGCTTGAGGGCGGCGGGCACCTGGGGTCGACCGCGGCCGCATGGACCGCCGTGACGGCGCGCCCCTAGAATCGCGCCCCTTTCCCTGTTGGCGGCCCGCGGTCGTCGATACGCTCCCCATGTCCGCTGTCTGCGCCATCGATTTCGGCACCTCCAACTCGGCCATCGCGCTGCCGACCGCCGTCGCTGGCCAACCCGGCGTCCAGCTCGTCGAGCTCGAAGCCGGCCAGCGCACGATGCCCACCGCAGTGTTCTATGCCGTCGAAGGCCTGCACGCGCACGAAGAGCCGCATCGTCACTTCGGCCGCGCTGCCGTGGCGGCCTATGTCGAGGGCATAGAGGGCCGGCTGATGCGCTCGATGAAGAGCATCCTGGGATCGACCCTGGCGACCCAGGCCACCGATGTGGGTGGCGGCCGGTCGGTGCGCTACCTCGACGTGGTCGGCGGCTACCTGCGCCACCTCAAGACGCTGGCCGAGCGCCAGGCCGGCCGTGGCTTGAGCCGCGTGGTGCTGGGCCGGCCGGTGTTCTTCGTCGACGACGATCCGCTGCGCGACGCCGCCGCCCAGGCCGCGCTGACCCAGGCCGCCCGCGAGGTCGGGTTCAGCGAGATCAGCTTCCAGTTCGAGCCCATCGCCGCCGCGCTGGACTACGAGACCACGGTAGACCGCGAGCAGATCGTGCTGGTGGCCGACATCGGCGGCGGCACCTCCGACTTCTCGCTGGTGCGGGTCGGGCCGGCGCGGCGCGAACACGTCGACCGCCGGGACGACATCCTGGCCAACCACGGCGTGCACATCGCCGGCACCGACTTCGACCGCCAGATCGAACTGGCGCGCATCCTGCCGGCCTGCGGCTACCGCGCACTCGGCCCGAGCGGGCGCGAGGTGCCGAGCCGGGCCTATTTCGACCTCGCCACCTGGCACCTGATCAACACCGTCTACACGCCGGGCCGGGTGGCCGAACTGGCGCGGATGAAGACCTTCTATGCCGACGCCCGCCAGCATGCACGCCTGATGACGGTGATCACCGAGCACCTGGGCCACGCCCTGATAGCGCGCGCCGAGGCCGCCAAGATCGCGGTCGCGCTGGGCGGCGAGACCGCGATCGACCTGTCGCTGCTGCAGGCCGGCCTGCGCGCGACGATGGACGAGGGCGACGCGATCGCGGCCGTCGGCGCCGACCTGGACCGCATCGCCGCGGCCGCCGACACCACGCTGGCCCAGGCCGGGCTGGCGCGCGAGCGGGTGGACGCGCTGTATTTCACCGGCGGATCGACCGGCCTGAAGCCGCTGACCGAGCGCATCGCGGCGCGCTTTCCGGCCGCCAGGGTGATGGTCGGCGACCGCTTCGCCAGCGTGGCCCAGGGCCTGGGCATCCACGCCCGCCGGGTGTTCGGCGGCTGAGGCTAGCGCCCGCCGCGCGGCCGGCCCGCCGGGCCACGCGAGCGGGCCCCGGGCTGTGCGGGCGCCGCGACAGGCGAAGCCTGGGACGTCGGACCCCTGCCGCCCGCCCCGCGGACGGCCCCGGCACTGCGCCGCGCCAGGGCCGGATGCAATGCGGCGGCGCGGCCGGTGACTACAGGCCGCGACACATCGGCCATCAGCAGCACGCTGCGCACCAGGTCTTCGACCGCCTCGACCAGGGTCTCGGGCGGGGCCAGGGTCTCGATCTCGGCCAGCAACTCATCGGCGTCCTCCAGGTCCTCGGGGTCGAGGTGGCGGTAGAGCGTGGCCAGCGGCTCCAGCAGTTCGGGCTCATGCCGGTCCATCAGCCCGGTGAACAAGTCCACCGCGGTGGCAAAACCGGCCACCCAGGGCAGCACGGTCTCCGACGGCGTGGCCTGGTCGTCGAGCTGGTAGACCCAGGGGTCGAACCATTGCCGGTTGGCGATCGCCTGGTTCAGCTCGACATAGCGCCGGTGCACCAGCGAGCGCATCAGCCCGGCGTCGAAACGGGTCGGCGCGCGGCGGCCGTCGACATCGGCGATATGCGCCAGCCAGCGCTCCTCGGGCACCGGCTGCGGCTGCAGCAGCACGCCGCAGAGGTAACCGTCGATCATCACCGTGTCCAGCGGCTCCAGCGTGTCGGGCAGACCGTCCATCAGGGTTTGCAGGGTCTCGAGCTCGGCCTCGCTCAAGGGGCCGGTGGGGGTGGCGATCGGCAAGGTGCTCATAACTGGCATTGTCCTCCGCGACAGCCCCGGCGCGTCACCGCACCTGCGTCACAGCCTGCGCGTCACACGACGACAGGCTCGGGCTCGAGCCGGATGCCGAAGCGGCCGTAGACGCTTTCCTGGATCGCGCGCGCCAGCGTCAGCACCTCGGCGCCGGTGGCGCTACCCCGGTTCACCAGCACCAGCGCCTGGCGCTCGTAGACACCGGCCCCGCCTATGCTCTTGCCTTTCCAGCCGCAGGCGTCGATCAGCCAGCCAGCGGCCAGCTTGAACTGGCCGTCGGGCATCGGGTAATGCACCAGGTGCGGGTCGCGGCCGGTGATGTCGCGGCACTGCTCGGCGCTGACCACCGGGTTCTTGAAGAAGCTGCCGGCATTGCCCAGCACCGCCGGGTCGGGCAGCTTGGCGCGGCGCACCGCGCACACCGCGTCGAAGATCGCCCGCGCGTCGGGGTCGTGCTGGCCGGTCTCGGCCAGCCGGCGCTCCAGGTCGAGGTAGCCGCGCACCGGCTGCCAGGGCCGCGGCAGGCGCAGCCGCACCCGCGTGATCAGGCTCTTGCCGGCCAGGCCGCCAAAGCCGCCTTGCTTGAACACGCTGTCGCGGTAGCCAAAGTTGCAGGCCCGCGCGTCCAGCGTCACGCTGCGGCCGGTGATCAGGTCGACCGCGTCCAGCGCGTCGAAGCGGTCGGCCAGCTCGATGCCGTAGGCGCCGATGTTCTGCACCGGCGTGGCGCCCACCGTGCCGGGGATCAGGCCCAGGTTCTCCAGCCCGGGCCAGCCCTGGTCCAGCGTCCAGGCCACCGCGTCGTGCCAGGACTCGCCGGCGCCGAACTCGACGATCCAGGCGTCATCGCGGGTCTCGACCAGGCGCCGGCCCGCCACCTCGACCCGCAGCACCACCGCCCGCGGATCGCGCGTCAGCACCAGGTTGCTGCCGCCGCCCAGCACCAGCTTGGGAGCGCGGCCGAGCTCGGGGTGGTCGAGCACGCGGCGCACGTCGGCATCGCCGCGTATGCGCACCAGCGTGTGCGCCACCGCCGGCAGGCCGAAGCTGTTGAGCGCGCGCAGGTTGCAGGCGCGCTCGATGGTCAGCGGGGCGGTGGGGGAAGCCATGGCGTGATTCTGGACCCTGGCGGCGCGCGCCGGCAGGGTGCCGGTGCCGCGCCCGGGACTGGTGGCGGCGGCGCACCGGGTGTCATTCCACCGCGACCGCCGCAACGTGGCAGAATTTTTGCCCTTACCCACCCGATCAGACTGCCGCCATGCCCAGCTTCGACACCGTTCTCGAACCCAACCTGGTGGAATTGCGCAATGCCATCGAGCAGAGCAGCAAGGAAATCGCCACCCGCTTCGACTTCAAGGGCTCGGCCGCCCGGATCGAGAGCGTCGAGGCCGGCAAGGACCGCAGCCTGCAACTGCACGGCGACAGCGATTTCCAGATCGCCCAGGTGCGCGACCTGTTCACCGCCAAGCTCAGCAAGCGCGGCGTCGACGTGCGCTTTCTCGACTTCAGCGCCAAGATCGAGAAGATGGGCGGCGACAAGGTGCGCCAGACCGTGCCGGTCAAGCAGGGCATAGACGCCGAGACCGCCAAGAAGATCCAGAACTTCATCAAGCAGAGCAAGCTGAAGGTGCAGGCCGCCATCCAGGGCGACAGCGTGCGCGTGACCGGCGCCAAGCGCGACGACCTGCAGGCGGCGATGGCGCTGCTGCGCAAGGAGGTGGCCGACGTGCCGCTGGCCTTCAACAACTTCCGCGATTGAGCGATAGCGCGCAAATCCCATGGCAGAACCCCGATGACCCGTGACGACGCCCTGGCGCTGGACGCCGCCGACGCCCTGGCGCCGATGCGCCAGCTGTTCGACCTGCCGGACGGTTTGATCTACCTCGACGGCAACTCGCTGGGCGTGCTGCCGCGCGCCACCGCGGCGCGGGTGGGCCAGGTGATCACCCAGGAATGGGGCCGCGGCTTGATCGGCAGTTGGAACTCGGCCGGCTGGATGGACCAGCCCCAGCGCCTGGGCGACAAGATCGCCCGCCTGGTGGGCGCCGGGCCGGGCGAACTGGTGGTGGCGGACTCGACCTCGGTCAACCTGTTCAAGGTGCTGTCGGCGGCGCTGGCGGTGCAGCGCGAGGACGCCCCGACGCGGCGCGTGATCGTCAGCGAGCGCAGCAACTTCCCGACCGATCTCTACATCGCCCAGTCGCTGTGCCAGCAACAGGGCTGCAGCCTGCGGCTGGTGGACGCGCCCGGGCAGATAGCGGCCGCGCTGGACGCCGACACGGCCGTGCTGCTGCTGACGCAGGTCAACTACCGGACCGGCCACCTGCACGACATGGCCGGCCTGAGCCGCGCCGCGCACCGCGCCGGCGCGCGGGTGGTCTGGGACCTGGCGCATTCGGCCGGCGCGCTGCCGGTGGCGCTGAACGCCGACGGTGCCGACTACGCCGTGGGCTGCGGCTACAAATTCCTCAACGGCGGCCCCGGCGCACCGGCCTTCGCCTGGGTGCGTCCCGACCTGGTCGACCGCTTCGTCCAGCCGCTGTCGGGCTGGCTGGGCCATGCCGCGCCCTTCGCCTTCGAGCCCGGCTACCAGCCGGCCGCCGGCATTGCGCGCTATGTCTGCGGCACGCCCTCGGTGCTGGCGATGGCCGCGCTGGAATGCGGCGTCGACACCCTGCTGGCGGCCGCGCCGCTGGGCGGCATGGCCGCGCTGCGCGCCAAGTCGCTGGCGCTGACCCGGCTGTTCATCGCCGCCGCGGCCGAACGCTGCGCCGGACAGGGCCTGCTGCTGGTCTCACCCGACGACGACGCCAGTCGCGGCAGCCAGGTCTGCCTGGCTTTCGATCCGGCCAGCGACGCCGGCCGCGCCGGCGCCGCCCATGCCGTGGTGCAGGCGCTGATCGCGCGCGGCGTGGTCGGCGACTTCCGCGCCGGCAGCCCGGGCAAGGGGCTGACGGGCGGTGCGCAGGACAGTGCGGCAGAGGGTCCGGCAGCCAACCAGGCCGACATCCTGCGCTTCGGCGTCACGCCGCTCTACACCCGCTTCGTCGATGTCTGGGACGCGGTGGCGCACCTGCGCGGCGTTATCGACCGGGGCGAATGGCGCGAGCCTCGGTTCACGCAGCGCGGGGCGGTGATCTGAGACCTGGCGCATGCCGTCCGGAGCTTGGGCTTCAGCCTAGGGATGGCCGTGCCCGCAGATCTCCCGCACAGTCCGCCCTGTTGCCAGCTGATGCCCTGGGGTGACACTGGCAAACGAGGCAATGAGCCGCCTCGTGAGGGTCCCAACGACGTCCTTTCGAGGACTTTGCAGCCCGCCGAGCAATCGGCGGGCTTTTTTTCGACCCGCGCATTTCACAGGGTCACTCCACAAGGTCGGTTCGCAAGGCCAGGCCGGAAGTTCAGGCTGCGAAGCCGGCATGCAGCGATTGACGCAGATGCTGCACCAGGGCCTGCACCGCCCTGGGCACCTGCGGGCTGAAGGGCCGGATCGCGTACAGGTGCTCGCCGAAGCTGCCCACCGGCTGCCAGTCGGGCAGCACGACCACCAGCTTGCCGGCGCGCAGCGCATCGCGGGCGCTGAAATCGGGCAGCAGCGCGATGCCCAGCCCGGCCAGCGCCACCTCGCGCAAGGCCTCGCTGTTGTTGGCGACGAAGCAGCCGCTGACCGGCACGGTGACCTTGCTGCCACCCTGGCCCTCCCCCGGGTCGGCCTGCAAGGGCTGCAGCTGCCAGGCCGACGCCTCGCCCGCCCGCAAATAGGGCAGGCAGTCGTGCTGGGCCAGATCGGCCGGCGTCAGCGGCGTGCCGCGCCGGCGCAGATAGGCGCGGCTGGCCACCAGCAGCGAGCGGGTGGCACACAGCGTCCACGCCACATGGGTCTCGGGCGGCGCGGGCGTGTGGCGCACGCCCAGGTCGAAACCCTCCTGCGCCAGCGGCACCAGCCGGTCGGACAGGTCGAGTTCGATGCGCACCAGCGGGTGGGCGCGCAGGAACGCCGGCAGCAGCGGCACGATGACCTGGCGCGCCAGCGCCACCGGCGCGGTCACGCGCAAGCGGCCGCGCGGCGTGGCGGCCAGGTCGCGGATGCCGGCAAACGCGCTGGCGATGGTCTCGAAGGCACTGCCAGTGGCGTCGACCAGTTGCTGGCCGGCCTCGGTCAGGCGCGCGCTGCGCGTGGTGCGCGCCACCAGCGGCACGCCGGCAGCGCGCTCCAACTCGTTGATGCGCTGGCTCATCGCCGCCTTGCTGACGCCCAGGCGCTGCGCGGCGGCCGTGTAACTGCCCAGCATGCCCAGCACCGACAGCCAGTGCACATGGCTCCAGAGGGTCTCGATGCGGCGCTCGTCCATGGTTGTTCCTGAATACCAAGCTTGATTGTTCACTATCGCGAACAATGAATCCAGCACCAGGCCACTGGTCAGCGCGCCGGGCGCGGCCTAGACTGCGATTCCTCGAACCCCTCTGCCGGAGCCCTCCATGGCCGCACCTGAAGCTTTCACCTCCACCACCGCGGTGGGCCATTTCATCGCCGGTCATGCCGTGGCCGGCGCCAGCGGCCGCCAGCAGGCGGTCTTCAATCCGGCCACCGGCGCGGAGGCGCGCCAGGTGGCGCTGGCCTCGATCGACGAGGTCGATGCCGCGGTGGCAGCAGCGGTCGCCGCCCAGCCGGCCTGGGGCGACATGCCGCCGATCCGCCGCGCCCGGGTGCTGAACAACTTCCTGGCGCTGCTCAACCAGCACAAGGACAGGCTGGCAGAGATGATCAGCGCCGAGCATGGCAAGGTCTTCACCGACGCGCAGGGCGAGGTCTCGCGCGGCATAGACATCGTCGAGTTCGCCTGCGGCGCGCCGCAGTTGCTCAAGGGCGACTTCACCGAGCAGGTCTCGACCGGCATAGACAACCACACGCTGCGCCAGCCGCTGGGCGTGGTGGCCGGCATCACGCCGTTCAACTTCCCCTGCATGGTGCCGCTGTGGATGTTCCCGATCGCGCTGGCGGCCGGCAACGCCTTCATCCTCAAACCCAGCGAGCGCGATCCGAGCTGCGCGATGCTGATGGCCGAGTTGCTCAAGCAGGCCGGCTTGCCCGACGGCGTGTTCAACGTTGTGCAGGGCGACAAGGTGGCGGTCGACGCACTGCTGGTCCACCCCGATGTCAAGGCGATCAGCTTCGTCGGCTCGACCCCGATTGCCCAGTACATCTATGAGACTGGCGCCCACCACGGCAAACGGGTGCAGGCGCTGGGCGGTGCGAAGAACCATCTGGTGGTGATGCCCGACGCCGATGTCGAGCAGGCGGTGGACGCGCTGGTCGGTGCGGCCTACGGCTCGGCCGGCGAGCGCTGCATGGCGATCAGCGTGGCGGTGCTGGTGGGCGACATCGCCGACCCCATCGTGACCAAGGTGGCCGAGCGCGCCCGCACGCTGAAGGTGATGAACCCGATGGACCTGGCGGCCGAGATGGGACCTATCGTCACCCAGCAGGCCAAGGACAGGATAGAAGGCTACATCGGCATCGGCGTCGAGGAGGGCGCGACGCTGGTGGTCGACGGCCGCGGCCTGACCGTGCCGGGGCTGGAAGGCGGCTTCTTCACCGGCGGTACCTTGTTCGACCACGCCACGCCGGCCATGCGCATCTACCAGGAGGAGATCTTCGGCCCGGTGCTGGTGTGCGTGCGGGTGCCCGACTTCGCCAGCGCGATCAAGCTGATCAACGACCACGAATACGGCAACGGCGTGTCGCTCTACACCAGCGACGGCGGCATTGCGCGCGAGTTCTCGCGCCGGGTGCAGGTGGGCATGGTCGGCATCAACGTGCCGATTCCGGTGCCCATGGCCTGGCATGGCTTCGGCGGCTGGAAGCGCAGCCTGTTCGGCGACATGCATGCCTACGGCGAAGAGGGCGTGCGCTTCTACACCAAGCAGAAGAGCGTGATGCAGCGCTGGCCCGAGAGCATCGCCAAGGGCGCCGAGTTCGGCTTCCCGACCTCGAAGTGAGCTTGCGCTAAGGCGCGCTGCGGCAACGCCGCCGGCGCCCGGCCTGGCCCACCCAGGAGAGACCGATGTACGCTGTCAGTCCGCCCCGCCTGGCCTGTCTCGCGTCCTTCGCTGCGGCAATGGCGCTGCTGGCCGCTTGCGCCGACAGGCCGCCGCCGGGCACGGTGGCCTGCGCCCAGTTGCCGGCCGCGCTGGGCGCCCTGCCCGGGCTGCGCCTGACCCAGGCCAACGACCACCCCGTCGACGCCCGCGGCCACCCGGCACATTGCCTGGTGCAAGGCCAACTCGCCGAGCGCACCGGCATCGACGGCAAACGCTATGCGATAGGCTTCGAGATGCGCTTGCCACAGGGCTGGAACAAGCGCTTTCTGCACCAGGCCAACGGCGGCAACGACGGCGTGGTCCAGCCCGCGCTGGGCGACCTGGGGGTGCTGGCCCAAGACGCCTTGTCGCGCGGCTTCGCGGTGATCAGCAGCGACGCGGGCCATCGCGCCGAGGACCCGGCCAACGCCGCCGCCGGGCTGGTCCGCGGCAACCTGTTCGGCCTCGACCCACAGGCCAGGCGCGACCAGGGCCATGCCGCCATCGGCGCGGTCTGGACGGTGGCCCAGGCGCTGATGGCGCGCCACTACGGTGGGCCGCCACGGCACAACTACCTGGCCGGCTGCGCCAATGGCGGGCGCCAGGCGATGGTGGCGGCCAGCCGCTACGCCGAGCGCTACGACGGCATCCTGGCCGGCGCGCCGGGCTTCAACCTGCCCCGGGCCGCCTTGCAGCATGCCTGGGACGTCCAGCACTGGCAGTCGGTCGCGTCCGACCTGCGCCGCGCCTTCAGCCCGGCCGACATGGCGCTGGTGGCCGACAGGGTGCTGGCGCGCTGCGACGGCCTGGACCTGCTGGTAGACGGCATGGTGGGCGACCTGAAGCGCTGCCAGCAGGCCTTCCGGCTGGCCGACCTGCAGTGCACTGGCGCCAAGACCGCGGCCTGCCTGAGCGCGCCGCAGGTGCAGGCGCTGGGCCAGTCCTTCGCCGGCCCGCGCAACCGCAGCGGCCAGGCGCTGTACAGCGACTGGAGTTTCGACGCCGGCATAGGCACGGCCGGCTGGCGCACCTGGAAGCTCGAATCGACGATTGCGCCCTGGGACCGCCTGCCCATCATCGCCACGCTGGGCGCGGCCTCGCTGGCCTATGTCTACGGCACGCCGCCCACCCAAGTCGTCGGCACGCCAGCAGCCTTGGTCGACTACCTGGCGCACTTCGATTTCGACCGCGACGCGGCCAGGATCTTCGCCAGCGATGCGACTTTTCCTGAATCGGCGATGGCGCTGATGACGCCGCCCGACGCCGCGAACCCGACCCTGGCTGCGCTGGCCAGGCATGGCGGCAAGATGATCGTCTACCACGGCAACAGCGACCCGGTTTTCTCGGTCAACGACACCCTGGCCTGGGCCGAGCGGCTGCAGCACAACTTGGGCCCGGCCGCGGCCGGCGCGGTGGCGCGGGTGTTTCCGGTGCCGGGCATGGGGCATTGCCAGGGCGGGCCGGCCACCGACCGCTTCGACGCGCTGGGCGCGCTGGTGGCCTGGGTCGAAGCGGGCCAGCCGCCCGACCGGCTGGTGGCCAGCGTCAACCCCGGCAACCGTGAACTGCCGGCAGGCTGGTCGCCCCAGCGCAGCCGCCCGCTCTGCCCCTGGCCGCAGGTGGCGCGCTACGCCGGCGGGCCGGTCGAGGCCGCGGCCAGTTTCCGCTGCGCGGCGCCCTGAGCGATCAGGCCCCGCCGCGCGCCGGCTACTGCAGCACCAAACCAGCGCCGGCCGGTGGGGCCTCCGCCAGAGCCGCCACCAGAGCCTGGTGCACCTCAGCCAGCAGCAGGTCCTCGGCATAAGGCTTGCCGAGCAACAAGGTGACGCCGACCGCGGCCGCGGCGGCGCGGTGCTTGTCGTCGGACGAGGTGATCATGATCACCGGCAGCCGCCGCCAGCGTGGCTGGGCACGCAGACGCTGGGTCAGCCCAAAGCCATCCAGCCCGGGCATATCCACATCGGTGATCACCAGATCGGGACGCTGCGCGGCCACCGCGTCCAGCGCGCTGAGGCCGTCCTCGGCCAGCAGCACGCGGTAGCCCTGCTTTTCGAGCAAGCGGCTGGTCTTGATCCGCACCACCTTGGAGTCGTCGACGACCAGCACGGTGGGGCGCATCGCGAGGGCAGGCGCCACACGCTGAGGCAGCGGTGGCAAGGGCTGCGGCGGCGCGCCTGGCGCGAGGCTGCGCGACGCGGGCGCCGTGGCGGCAAAGGGGGTCAATGGTCTTGCCGATGGCGAGGCTGCGGGCACCGCCCGGCTTGCGGCTTCGGGAGGCAGTGGCCGTAAAGCCGTTCGGGGGCTGGGTGGCGGCTGTACTGGCGACGGAGCCTGGCGCGCCGCGGCAATGCGCGTCGCGGCAATGCGCGCCGCATCCGCCGCGGCGCGGCCACGGGCCTGGCGCAGCGCCTGGGCAACGGCCTCTCGCTGGGCCGAGACCGCAGCGCTGTCGGCGCGGGCGGGCAACGCGCCGGTCTGGCGTTCGTCCGGCGCTGGCGCAGGCGCCACCGCGGGCGGGACCGCGCGCTGACGGGCCGCCCGGCGCTGCCTCCACCAAGCCCCCCAACCCAGCGCCAGCAGCAAGGCCACTGGCACCGCCCAGCGCAGAAATACATCCATCACCGCCACACTTTCGCCGAATTCCAGGCCTGGCAACCGGCCCAGCACACCCTGTCACCGCGCAAGCTTATCCAGCGCTGGCAGCGGCCTATGCGACGAACTGTGCGGGAAGCACAGGCCAGATGCGCGGCCAGCGCCAGGATCAGGGCGCCGCTTCGCAGGTGATAGTCGGCCCCTGCAGCGTGCAGCGCCGCAGCAACTGGCCCGCCACGCTCCAGGCGCTGAGCTGCCAGGCCTGGCCGTCGCGGTCCAGGGTGGCGAAACCGAAGCCCGGGTGGCTGGCGAAAGACTGCACCACGGCGCCGGGAGCGGGTTGGGCCCGCAGCGCCGCGGCCTCGTCGACAAAGCCCTCCATCGCCGAACCGCCATTGCCCAGCACCACCGCGCCCGGGTGGCCGCTGGAGAATCCCAGCGCCTCGAACAGGTGCACATGGCCGCTCAGCACCAAGTCGATGCCGTCGGCAAACAGCCGCGCCGGGTGGGCCGCAGCCATCACCGACTGCAAGCCGGCGTTGCCGGGCTTGGGCGCGCCGCTGGCGCTTCCGCCGAAGCCCAGCACCGGGTGGTGGTTGAGAAACAGGCTGTGCGGTTTGGCGGCGGCCAGCTGCTGCACCTGCAGCAGTTGCGCGGCATAGCGCCTGGCCACCGGGTCGTCGCCGCGGTAAGGCTTGCCCGCCGCAAACGCCGAGTCGAAGACGATGAACTGGCTGTCGGCCGTCAGCGGCACCGCATGAGGCGGGCTGAAATCACCCTCGGCGTCGCCCGCCGGGTCCTGGCAGGCGCGCGACGGCGTCCAGGGGTGGGCGTCCAGCATGCGCATCCAGCCGGCACCGGCGCGGCCGCAGGACTCATGGTTGCCGCGCACGAACAGCCAGGGCGCGGCCGCCAGCAAGGGCGCGGCGGGCCGAAAGAAATCGGCCTCCCAGGCGTCGTCGCCATAGCCCCAGGGGCTGCCGGCACAACCGGGACGGCCGGCGGGGCAGGGGCTTTCGCGGTAATGAAGGTCGCCCAGGTGGATCACCAGGTCGGGCTTCCTGGCCGCCGCGCTGGCGGCAATCGCGGCGAAGGGCCAGCGCGCCGGGTCGTTGCAGTCCTGGAAGGCCTGCTCGGACTGCTTGAGGCGGCAGCCGGTGTCGGCGATCAGCACGATGCGGCGGATCTCGGCGGCCGGCGCCGGCACGACCACGCCGCCGACCTGCAGCCCTTGCGCGCCAGCGGGCAGGCTGGCCTCGCAGCTGCGCAGCGCAAAGACCGAGGGCTTGGCCTCGGCTTGGGCTGAGCCTGGTCGCGGCGCGATGACGGCCGGTGCAGCGCGGAGTTGCATCGCCTGCTGCATGGCCTGCTCGCCACTCTGCCAGCGCAGGACGGGGCAACTGCCGGACTCGGTCAGCGCCCGCACCACCCAGCGGCCATCCGACGCCGCCTGCACCCAGGCCTGGCGCGGCGCGGCATCGACGGCCAGGCGGGCGGGCGCGCAGCCCGCCAGCGCCAGCAGCAGAAGCGCGCCCAGCCAGGCGCTGCAACGCGGCGCGCGCGGCAGCGTCATGGCATTGCTCAGAAGCTGGCCTTGGCCGACAGTTGCAGGCTGCGCGGGGCCTGATAGGTGTACTGCGCGTAGGTCCCGGTACCGCTGATCGCGGTGACGTTCTGGCGGTTCAGCAGGTTGAACACATTGACCTGCAGCTTGAGCGACTTGGCGCCGATCGCCGGCACGCCGCGCAAGGTGTAGGACAGGCCCAGGTCGACGTTGTCATAGGCCTGCACCTTGTAAGCCTCGTAGTCGGCCGGGGCGCTGGCGCTGTATTCCTGCTGGTAGGCCGCACCGGTGCGCTTGGCGATCAGCGACGCGCCCCAGGGCCCGGCGTTGTACAGCGCGCCCAGCGCGGCGGTCATCTCGGGAGCACCGGAAATCTGCTTGCCGGTGTCGAGCGCGGTGGCCTTGTTGACCGAGGCGTTGGCATAGACCGCGAAGCCGCCGCCAAGCGCATAGGTGGCCTGGCCTTCGATGCCCTTGTAGGTCGCGCCGCCGATGTTGACATAGGCCGCGGCCGTGCCGCCCAGGCCGTTGGAGACCAGCTTGTTCTTGAAGTCGATCTGGTAGAGGTCGACGTCCCAGGTCAAGGCCTTGGACTGGCCGACGATGCCGACCTGATAATTGGTCGAGGTCTGCGGCTCGCTGCTGTTCTTTGTCGGGTCGGCGATGTAGAGGGTGTTCAGGTCGGGGATCTGGAAACCCTTGGCGTACTGCGCATAGGCCGCCAGGCCCTGGCCAAGTTGCTGGTTGACCGTCAGGAAGGGCAGCGTGCTGTGGTAGCTGACCGACGTGTTCAGCGGCGTGCGCGTGGTCTGGTTGACGGTGGCGTCGACCGAGCGCTTGATCTCGACCTGCTTGATGCCGGGGGTGAGCGTCGTGCCCGACAAGGGCGTCCACTCGAATTCGGCATAGGGCTGGAGCGAGTCGATATTCGACTTCTGGTCGAACTTGACGGCCAGCGGCGCCGTCTTTTCAACCAGGTTGGGGACATTGCCCAGCGTCAGGTCCAGGTCGTACTGGTGGCGGTCGGTGTCCGAGTGCTCGACCCACAGTCCGGCGCGCAGCAAACCGGCGGAGACTTGCTTCTCGGCCTGGAACATGCCGCCGTAGACGCGGTACTTGTTCTGCTTGTCTATGCCCGGGATGTCGCTGGCCTTGGCGACCGTCACGCCATTGACCGCGACCTTGGTGCCGGGCGCGGTTTTGCCGGTCGGGTCGGTCGACGAAATGGTCTGGTTGTTGTAGGCGTAGGTGTAGACCTTGGCCTCGGTATTCAGACCCTGGCCCCAGTCGGTGCGCAGCCGCGCGTACTCGAAGTCGGTGTCCTTGTCGGTGTGGTTGAAGCCGGCGTAGTTGAAGCTGGTCGGGTCGTTGTTGAGCAGGTAGTTCTTGCCATGCAGGGCGACCTGGGCCAGCGTCGGGCCCTTGCTGTTGTCGGGCTGCACATAGTGGATGCGGTTGACCGAGGCCAGCAGCGTCAGGGTCGAGTCCGAGCCCACCGGGCGCTCGAGCTTGACGGTCAGGTTGTCACTCCGGATCGCGCTCAGCGACATGTAGCCGTCGGACTCCAGGTGCTGCAGGTTGAACTGCAGCGTGCCATTGCCCAGTTCGGCCTGCCGGCCGCTCTCGACCGCGACGCCGACGAGCCGGGTGTTCCAGTTGCCCAGCGAGCCGAAGACGCTGATGTCGCGCTCGGCGCCAGGCTTCTTGGAAAACAGGTTGATCGAGCCGCCGAAGGTGGCGAAACCCAGGTTGCTGGCGTTGCCCGGGCCGCGCTCGACCACCGCCGCACCGATCACCGAGGCCGGGAAGAACGAGGTCGAATGGTGGGCCGGGTTGTTGGTATCGCCCCAGGGGATGCCGTCGAAGGTGATGTTGTACTGGTCGTCGCTGAAGCCGCGCAGCGTCGTCTTGGTCTCGCTCAGCCCGGGGCCGTTGGCCGAATCGCCAGACAGGCTGGGGGCGATGTTGACGACCCGGCTGTACTCGGCGGTGGGTGCGACCGACTGCTCGATGAACTCGCGCGTGATGATCGATTGCGGCTGGGTCGCCTGCAGGCTGGACTGGGTGGGCGCGACCGCCGAGGCCGAGTCCTTGTCCTTCAGGTAGGCGCCAGACTTGGCACTGATCGTGATGGTCTGCGCCGTGTCTGCATCGGCGGCCAGCGCCGGTGCGCCGAGCGCGAGGGCGGTCCAGCCGAAGGCTATGCCGCGGGCGAGGGTCGAGGTCTTGAAGGGAGGTGTCATGGCGGGGCTTTGCACTGAGCTATTGGGATAAACCATGCAAAAAGTTTATTTACCCCATGTGACAGCACGATGCTGATTTGATGACAACGATGTGACGTTGCGCGGCCGCTGCGGCAGGCTGCCCAGACCGTCACCGGTGTGATAGGCCAGCCTCCATTGCGCGCACGACACTCCGCGCCATGAACCCATCCGCCCCCATCCTGCTGCTGGCCGACGCCGCCATGGCCGCGCCGCTGGTTGCCGCCATCCGCGCCCAAGCCCCCGAACTGACGCTGCTGCCCTTCAGCCGCACGCTGGACCCGGCCCTGCTCGACCCCATCGAGGTGGTGCTGGGCTGGCGCTTTCCGCCCGGGCTGGCCGAACGGCTGCCGGCGCTGCGCTGGGTCTGCTCGATGGCGGCTGGCGTGGAAAAACTGCTGGTGCCCGAACTGGCGCCGGCGGTGGCCGTCTCGCGGGTGGTCGATCCCGACCAGGCGCTGGGCATCGCCCAGTATGTCGCGCTGATGGCGCTGCGCCACGCCCGCGGCCTGCCGGGCTACGAGACCCAGCAAGCCCAGCGGCAATGGCTGCGCCAGCCGATGGCGGCCACCCGCGCGCGAGTGCTGGTTCTGGGCTGGGGCGAGGTCGGGCGCGAGGTCGGCCGTGTGCTGCGGGCAGTGGGCTTCGAGGTGGCCGGCTGGCGGCGCGACAGCGGGGCCTTGGCCAATGCGCTGGTCGGCAGCGAGATCGTCGTCAACGCCTTGCCGCTGACGCCGCAGACCGAGGGCCTGCTCGACGCCGCCGCCTTTGCCGCGATGCCGCGCGGCGCCTGCTTGATCAACATCGCGCGCGGCCACCATGTGGTCGAGGCGGACCTGATCGCGGCGCTGGCCTCGGGTCAGCTGGCCGGCGCGGCGCTGGATGTGCAGGTGACCGAGCCGATGACTGCCGACGACCCGCTGTGGGACACGCCCGGCGTCCTGATCACACCGCACATCGCCGCCCAGTCCTCGCCCGCCACCGTGGCGGCGCAGTTCATCGCCGGCCTGCGTTGCCTGCAGCGCGGTGAGCCGCTGCCCAACCGGGTGGACCGCAGCCTGGGCTACTGAGCCGCAAGACCAGCGCCAAGACCAGCGGCCAGCGCCGCCCCGGCACCGCACCGCACCGCACTTGCACGACGGAGGGGTCAACGTTAAATTGAATCCATCGCAACAAGGTCTGGGAGTGGGCGATGGAACGACGTGTGTTCATGCGGCTGGCCGGAGGCGGCGTGGTGCTCGCCGCGGCCGCAGGCGGACTGGCCGGCTGTTCGGTGTTCGAGGTGCCCGACAGCGCGGTGGCCGCCTGGCAAGGCCCGGCGCCTGACGCCGAACTGCGGCACTGGGTGTTGTCGTATGCGCTGCTGGCGCCCAATCCGCACAACAGGCAACCCTGGCTGGCCGACTTGGCCACGCCCGGTGAAATCGTCTTGCGGTTGGACCCGCAGCGCCTGCTGCCCGCCACCGACCCCTATGGCCGGCAGATCCTGATGGGTGCCGGCGCGTTTCTCGAACTGCTGGTGCTGGCCGCCGCCGAGCGTGGCCAGCGTGCCGAAATCCGCCTGTTTCCCGACGGTGAACCCGGCCAGCGCCTGGATGGCCGCGCCTTTGCCCGGGTGCGACTGCTGCCCGACGCCGGCGCCGCGCCCGACCCGCTGTTCAAACAGGTGCTGGCGCGCCGCACCGACCGCCGCGCCTACGACCCGGCACGGGCCATCGCGCCGGCCGATGTGCAGCGGCTGCGCAACGCTGTTGCCGGCCTGCCGCTGCGCCTGGGTCTGGCCGGCGCGGCCGACACGCTTGCGGACGACCGCAGCCGGCTCGACGGCATCCGGGCCATCGCCCGCGAGGCCTGGCGCATCGAGTTGAGCACCGAGGCGCCGATGATGGAGTCGATGCGGCTGCTGCGCGTGGGCAGCGCCGAGATTGACCAGCACCGCGACGGCATCACGATAGACAGCCCGCTGCTGGTGGTGCTGGCCAAGACCGGCTTGTTCGACCGCAGCACCTTCCCGGCGCCCGACTCCAGCGCGACGCGCGGCCAGATCCAGGACTTCGACGCGCTCACCGCATCGACGCCAGCCTACCTGTGGCTGGTCAGCGAGGGCAACCAGCGCAGCCAGCAAATCGCCGCCGGCCGCGCCTATGCGCGCATCAACCTGGCCGCCACCGCCACCGGGCTGGCGCTGCACCCCAACGAACAGTCGCTGCAGGAGTTTGACGCGGTGGCCGCGCCCTACCGCGCGATCCACGCCCTGCTGGACGCGCCGCAGCCCGGCAATACGGTGCAGATGCTGGCGCGGCTGGGTTATCTGCCGGCCGGCACGGCGCCGCGTACGCCGGCGCCGCGGCGCGGCTTGGCGCGGCAGTTGGCGGCGTGACAGCGAGGGCCGCAGTTCCCCCGCCCGCCCTGCATATTAGGCCCGACGACGCCGCCGCCGGCCAGGCTGCGCAGCGGCTCAGCCCGCCAACGCCACGATCTGTGCGGCCGGCAGCGCGCCCGACTGGCGACGCAATTCGGCGCCCGCCTGCAGCCGCACCAGCGTGGGAATGCTGCGGATCGCAAACCGGGACGCCGCCGCGGGGCTGTCGTCGCTGTTGACCTTGACCAGCAGCGCCCGGCCTTTCAACTGCCGCGCCGCAGCCTCGAACTGCGGCGCCATCTGCCGGCAGGGACCGCACCAGGGCGCCCAGAAATCCACCAGCACCGGCAGCGTGGTCTGGCGCACGAAGGCATCGAAACTGCGGTCATCGAGTTCGACCGGGCGGCCGTCGAGCAGCGGCTTGTGGCATCGCCCGCAATCGGGATCGTCGGCCAGACGGTTGAGGGGCAGGCGGTTGACGGCGCCACAGTGGGCGCAAACGACATGGTGGGTGTCCATTGTTCACACCTGGGTGCGGCACGGGCCAATTCAAGACCGCGCAGCGGCACGTTGCGGCGCGAACCGGGCCCCTCTCAGACGCCGAAGATGCGCGCCAGCCGCACGCCGACGCCCTGGATCCAGGGCGCGACATAG
The DNA here is from genome assembly GCA_947453625.1 of Burkholderiales bacterium. Classification (GTDB taxonomy): domain Bacteria; phylum Pseudomonadota; class Gammaproteobacteria; order Burkholderiales; family Burkholderiaceae_C; genus Pseudaquabacterium. The sequence continues at coordinate 41,018 of CANGHK010000029.1, read as the reverse complement.
CGCAGCCGCGGCCGCCTGGCCTCGGTGGCCTGGACGATCATGGCCACGATGGAGCGGGTGTCCCTGGCCTCGAGCAGGCTGAACAACCGACGCTCCCTGGCCCGCATGCGATCGGCCTGGCCGGCAAAGTAGGACTGCTCGCCCATCCAGGCGTACTTGCGCTCGGTCATCGCCTGGTTGAAGCCGGTGTGGATGGCGCCGGGCTCTATCAGCGCGATCTGCACCTGGCGGCCGAGCTGGTCCATCTCGGCGCGCAACCCGGCGCCGGCGGCCGACAGCGCGAACTTGCTCATCGAATAAGGCATCAGGAAGGGCATGGGCACCCGGCCGGCGATCGAGCTGACGAACAGCACCGTGCCGCGCTGGCGCGCAATCATCGCGCGCAGCGCGAGCTGGGTCAGCGCCAGCGTGGCGAAGACATTGACCTCGAAGACCTGGCGGATGCGGTCGACATCGACCTCGGCCAGCGAGCCCGACTCGCCGACCCCGGCGTTGTTGATCAGCACATCGGGCGCCAGCGGCAGCAGCAGCGCCCGGTCGCCGGCCGAGGTGATATCGAGCTTGAACACCTCCAGCGCCTGGCCGCGCGACACCGCCTCGGCGCGCAGCACCAGCGCCTGGTCCTCGTCGACCGTGGTGGCCCAGACCCGGTGGCCGCGCGCGGCCAGGGCGAACGCGGCGTCGCGGCCTATGCCGCTGCCCGCGCCGGTGATCAACACGCTCTTGCGGATGGCGCTCATCGCACGAAGACCCTCGCCAATCGCCCCATCGAGCACCAGTAGACATCGCGCGACCAGCCCGGACTGGGAAACACCACGCCCTGCATCACGCCGCCGCTGCGCACCCGGCCGCGCTCCTGGCCAGTGGCGATGTCTAGCACCACCACCTCCTCGGCGTGGCGCCGGTAGTCGTTGATCACCATCTCTCCGGTGTCGGGGAACAGCAGCATGTGGCTGGCGCAACCGAACGGGTGCTTGTGCCAGAGAGGAGTCAGCGCGCGTGTGCCGGGGGCGATGCGCCAGGCCTGCAACCAGCGGTTGGCCGAATCGTAGCCGACGACGATGCCGCGCTGGCGGTCGACCAGCGGCGGGTTGGTGATGCTGCCGCCGGCCAGGCCGCTGACAGGCAGCGCCTGCAGGTCGGCGGCATCGGCCAGCGAGATCCGGATCAAGCGGTTCGGGCTGCGGCTGACGCCGGCGCCGACCATGCGCCAGCGGTAGCGGTGCTGGCCGTTGTCCATCCACCAGGCGTCGCGGCCGTCGATCACCGCGTCCCAGCCATGGGTCTGGCCACTCTGGCCACCCGTGCCGAGGTAGTCGGCGCGCCAGTCGGCGTCGGGCACCAGCCGGCCCGCCGCCTCGACCCAGTGGTAGCGGAAGACAGACCGCAGGCCGACGACATAGACCGTGTTGCCCACCGCGCTGAGCCGGGCCACCGAGGGCTCGGGGCACAGCGTGTCGGGGCCAGCCGGCGTCATGGATTCGACGTCGACCACCGTCAGCCGGGCCGGGTGGCGCTGCGACAGGTTCTTGCTGACGATCAGCCCGTTGTCCAGGATCACGAAGGAGTTGTAGGGCTCGTCCCGCGGCAGGCGCAGCGCGGCCAGCGGCGCGCAGTCGCGGTCCAGCCGGTGCAGCCAGCGGCCATAGACGACATAGAGCTGGCCGTTGCGGTGCAGCGCCATGCCGCCCGGCCACATCGGCCCGCCGGCCAGCCGCGGTGAGCGCTGCAGGGTCTCGAGCGTGAGCGGGTCTATGCGCTCGACACAGGCCGTGGTGGGCAAGCCGACATGGGCGCGCAGCGCAGAATGGCTGAGCAGGTAGACCTCACCGGGCGCGCCCAGCAGCGTCATGGTTGACAACAGCGTGTTGCGGGTCACGCAAGCCAGGGTCTCGCCGTCGCGCAGCGCCAGGCCGGCCCCGCTGCGCGGCACCTGCAGCCGCGCCGGGCCGCCGTCCTCACCGGGCCAGGGGCTGGCCGCGTAGCCGCTCACAGGCGCCTGCGCCGACGCCGCTGTACCAGCAGCGCCGTCATCGTCAGGCCCAGCAGCGCCAGCAAGGCCAGGGCCACGGGCCGGTAACGGGGCACGTAGACATTGATCAAGGCGTTGACCAGCACCTGGTGGAGGGGGTCGTAGCCGGCGGGCATGTCGAGCACGCCGTTGGCCTGGGCATAGGCCGCGTATCCTGCCTGCATGGACTTGAACTGCGCCGGCAGTTCGGCTTGCAGGTCGCGGGTCTCGCCGGGGTCGCGGCGGATGTCGAACAAATGCCACCGCGCGTCGCCCACCGGCGCGGTGTTGCGCACCAGCTTCAGGTCGCCCTGGAACAGCGCCTGGTTGCCCGACAACTCGTAGCCTATGGCCTCGTCGGCCGCGTGCACCCGCTGCGCCTGGCCCTGCAGCACCGGCAGCAGGCTGCTGCCGGTCATCGCCAGCACCGGGCTGCCCTGGTAGCTGCCACCCGGCCGTGGCAGCCGCGCCAGGTCGAGCAGCGTGGGCGCGATGTCGTTGACATGGGCCAGGCTGTGGTGGATGGCCCCGGGCGCCGTGCCGGGCACGCCGGCGACGATCAGCGGCACGCGGATGCCGCCCTCGCCGGCATAGAACTTGTAGGTGCTCAGCGGCGACGCAGCCGCACTGGCCCAGCCCGGACCGATCACGCTGTAGGCGCCCGGGTCGCCGAGCCGGTCGACCGCCCGGCTGTACTCGCGGTCCAACCACCAGGCGCCCAGCGGCGTGGCGTAGGGGTCGGAGGCCTCGGCGCCGTTGTCCGACAGGAACAGGAAGACGGTGTTGTCGTACTGGCCGCTGGCCTTGAGGTGGGCGATCAGCCGGCCGACGTGGAAGTCCATCGCCTCGGCCATCGCGGCGTAGACCTCCATCCGGCGCGCCTGGTAAGCCTGGTCGGCCGGGCTCAGCGCCGCCCAGTCGGGGGTGCTGGCCATCGTCACCATGGCCACGTCCTTGGGGATCAAGCCGAGCGCGGCCGCCTTGTCGCGCCGCGCCTGGCGCAGCGCCGTCCAGCCGGCCTGGTAGCGGCCCTTGTACTTTTCGATGAACTCGCGCGGCGCCTGCACCGGGATGTGGTTGGCCTGGAAGGCGACATAGGCGAAGAAGGGTTTGGCCGACCCGGCGTCGGCGCGCAGGTAGGCTATCGTCTTGTCGACATAGAACTGCGACGAGTAGAAGGTCTCGGGCATCACCGCTTCGTGGCCGTCCTCGAACCAGTAGACCTTGTCGGTCAGGTCGAGGTAGCGCTTGCCGGTCTCCCAGTTGTCCGAGCCGCTGTCGCCCATCACCAGCGAGCGGTCGAAACCGCGCGCCGGCGGCAGGTTGTGCGCCTCCTTGCCGACATGCCATTTGCCCGCCACATAGGTGCGGTAGCCACCGTCGCGCAGCAGCGAGGCCACCGTGACGACATTGCGGTCGAGCACGCTGAGGTAGCCCGGCTTGCCGACATGCGAACGCGGGATGGTCTCGCGCATGTTGCCCACACCGTTGAGGTGGTTGTCGACCCCGGTCAGCAGCATCGAGCGGGTGGGCGAACAAGAGGCGCTGACATGGAAGTTGGCGAAGCGCATGCCCTGGCTGGCCAGGCCGTCGAGATGGGGTGTGCGGATCTCGCCACCAAAGGCGCCGACGTCGGAGAAGCCCCAGTCGTCGGCCAGCAGCAGCACGATATTGGGCCGGGCCGGGGCGCTGGCCGCAGCACCCGCCCAGCCCGCCAGCCAGAGGACCAAACCAGCGGCCAGCCAGCGGCCGAGCCGCCGGCGATCAGGCACCGGTCTGGCCACGCGCCTGGGCATCGGCCAGCGGCTTCCAGTGCAGCACGCCGAAAAGCAGGGTCAGCAGCACGCTCAGCGCCAGCGGCCCGCGGTAGCGCCGCACATGCTTGAAGGCAAACACCAGTTCCAGCGCGTGCAGCGCGAGCAGGATGGCCGCGACCCAGGTCACGCGGGGCATCAGGTCGGGCGGCAACACACCGGTCAGGCGGGCGGCAGCGCCCAGGTAGGCGGCAATACAGGCGATCTTGAGGGCGAGGGTCATGGCGGGGTCAGGGTCGGGGTGAAAAGGTGGAGGGAGGGGAAACCGGGCCGGCCGCGGCGCCCGGGTCGAGCAGGGCTTGCTGGACCGCCCACAAGCGGTCCTGGCCCCAGACGGCGAGGTCACGCACCCGGAACGAGGGCACGCCCCACAGCCCCAGGCTGAACAGCTCTTCGCGGTTGCGCTCGGCGGTCTGGCGCCAGGCATCGTCGCGCAGCGCGGCCTGGGCCTCGGGCCAGCCCAGGCCGGCGCGCTCAGCGATGCGGCGCAGGCCGCGGTCGCTGCCGGCATCGATGCCCTCGGCCCAGACCCCGCGCAGAAAGGACAGCAGGTAATCCGGCCCCAGGCCCGCCGCCTCGGCCAGCGGCATCAAGGCCAGGCCGCGCTCGGTCGGCCGGCCCACTGGGTCATTGACCCGGCCGAAGGGGATGCCGCGCAAACGCGCCTCGCGGGCCGCGTCCAGGCTGATGTAGCGGCGCTTGTCCGCGGGCACCGGCAGGCCGCGCATCACCATCGGCAGCAGGTAGCGCAGCCGCACCGGCGCGCCGGTCAGCCGACCCAGCGACAACACCCGCGGCGCGACGATTGCCGAGTACGGGCTGCGCAGCGAAAAGAAAAAGTCTATGGGCGGCGGCGAGTCCAGCGCGACCGGGGCCGACAGGTCGGCATCGGGCGCGAACAGCGCGCCGCTGACCCCCGCGCGCTGCGCGCCCAGATCCTGCAGGCGGCGCTCCAGGTGGTGCAGGCGGTCCAGGCCCCAGATCCACTCGCCGCCATAGAAGACCGTGGCGCCCAGGTAATGGCCCAGCGACTGGCGCAGCGCGTCGGATGCCGCCAAGTGGGCCCGCACCGCCGCCGGGCTGGCCGGCGCGGGCGCGTCAGGCGCCGAATCGGGCCCGGCGCTGGCCCGCCCGGCCAGCCCGGCCCACAGCGCGACGCAGACCGGTCCGGCCTGGTCGGCAAAGCAGCCGGCCTCGGCGGCGGCCACCAGCCGCGCCGTGGCTTGACCGACAGCCGCCGGCGCGGGCTGCGCGCCGCGGTCCTCGAAGGCCAGGCCCCAGTGCCGTGCCAGCAACTGCGCATCGCGCCGGCTGTAGGCGATCAGTTGGTCGCGCGCGGGCGCCGCGGCGTCGGGCGGCGGGCCGACCACATGCGGCTGCAGATCGACGTCGTAGCGTGCCAGCAAGCGCGGCAGGCAGGCCGCCACCAGCGCGCTGTACGGATCGTCGACCTGGTGGAAATAGTGCAGCAGATGGCGCTGGCCGCTCGCCCGCCGGGCCCGCTCGGCAGCGGCGCGGCGCTTGAGCAGCCGCTCCCGGGACAGCAGGCGCTGGCTGATCATCGGCATCAGCAGGCTCTTGATCGACATCGTGGCTAGCTCCCCGTCCCGGCCGGCCGCGAATTGCTCCGTACACTGGTGTTTGGTGAATTCAATGTAGCCGATAGCCGCCAAGCCCGCGGTCAGGGTATTCGCTGAAAATGACGGCCCAGCCCGGCGACAGCCGAAAGCCCCGAACCCCATGCCCATGGACTGCAATGCCCCGGACACCCGCCCCGTCGCCAAGCGCGCCAGGCGTGCCGACGGGCCGCGCCTGGGCCGTGATGACTGGCTGGATGCGGCTTTCGACGCGGTGGCCGAAGGCGGCTTCGACGGCGTGCGCGTGCTGGCGATCGCCGACACGCTGGGCGTGACGCGCGGCAGCTTCTACTGGCATTTCATCGACCATGCCGACCTGATCCAGTCCCTGCTGTCGCGCTGGCAGGCGGGCGAGATCGCCGAGAACGGGCGCATCCAGGCGCAGGCCAGCGCCGACCCGCAAGCCGACCTGGAGCAACTGCTCGATCTGGCCTTGTCGCGTGTCGAAGCAGACTTGAAGGCGGTGCGCTTCGAGCTCGCGCTGCGCGGCCTTGGCCGGCGCGACGCTGGCGTGGCCCAGCGGCTGATCGAGGTCGACGCGGCGCGCATGGCGTTGTTCGAGGCCAAGTTCCTGCGCCTGACCCACGACCCCCAGACCGCCACCGACCTGGCCGCGCTGTTCTACCTGGCCATCACCGGCGGCTTCCAGGCCCTGGCCCGGCCGTCGAGCAACGCCCGCATCGCCGCCTACATCCGCGGCGTGATCGCCGACTACCTGATCCACCGCCAAGCCCCCAGGCCGGGCGCCTGATCCGGCGCCGGGCGCCGGCCCTTGCCTAGAATGATCTTCAGGTCGGTCCTGCCCGCCACGCAGGGCAAGCAGGGCACGCCGCGCCACTGCGGGTGGCGTGGCGGCCATCGTCAACCCCGACCGCCACTCCAGGAGCATGCCATGCGCGAATACCTCAAGTTCTACATCAACGGTGCCTGGGTCGACCCGGTCACGCCCAAGACCCTGGCCGTCATCAACCCGGCCACCGAGCAGGCCGCCGGGCTGATCTCCATGGGGTCGGCGGCCGACGTCGACCGCGCGGTGCTGGCGGCACGCGCCGCCTTCGCCAGCTACTCGCAGACCAGCGTGGCCGAGCGCATGGCGTTGCTGGAGGCGGTGATCGCCGAGTACCAGAAGCGCTACGCCGACATGGCCGCGGCGATCACCGAGGAGATGGGCGCGCCGGTGCTGCTGTCGCAAAAAGCCCAGGCCGCGATGGGCATGGGCCATCTGCAGTCGGCGCTGGCGGTGTTGAAGCACTACACCTTCCAGGAACTGCTGGGCACGACGATGGTGGTCAAGGAGCCGATCGGCGTCTGCGGCCTGATCACGCCCTGGAACTGGCCGGTCAACCAGATCGCCTGCAAGGTGGCGCCGGCGCTGGCGGTGGGCTGCACGATGGTGCTCAAGCCCTCCGAGATCGCGCCCTTCTCGGCCCAGATCTGGACCGAGATCCTGCATGCCGCCGGCGTGCCGGCCGGCGTGTTCAACCTGGTCAACGGCGACGGCCCGAGCGTGGGCGCGGCGATCTCCAGCCACCCCGAGGTCGACATGGTGTCGTTCACCGGCTCGACCCGCGCCGGCATCGAGGTGGCGCGCAACGCTGCGCCGACGGTCAAACGGGTGCATCAGGAATTGGGCGGCAAGTCGCCCAACCTGATCCTGCCCGATGCCGACCTTAAACGCGCGGTGACCAACGGCGTTCGCGGCGTGATGGGCAACTCGGGCCAGTCGTGCAACGCGCCGACCCGGATGCTGGTGCCCAACAGCCGCATGGACGAGGCGCTGGCGATTGCCAAGGCCGCCGCCGAGGCCACCACCGTGGGCGCGCCCGACAGCGGCGCGGCGCTCGGGCCAGTGATCTCGGCCACCCAGTGGGGCAAGATCCAGAAGCTGATCGAGACCGGCATCCAGGAGGGCGCGACGCTGGTGGCCGGCGGACCGGGCAAGCCGGCCGGGCTGGAGACGGGTTATTACGTCAAGCCGACCATCCTGGGCCATGTCAACAACCGGATGACGGTGGCGCGCGAGGAGATCTTCGGCCCGGTGCTGGTGGTGCTGGGCTACGACACGGTGGACGAGGCGGTGGCGATCGCCAACGACACGCCTTACGGCCTGGCCGCCTATGTCTCGGGCACCGACCTGGAGGCCGCGCGCCTGGTGGCGTCGCGCCTGCGCGCCGGCCAGGTCAACCTGAACAGCGCCGGGCCCGACCTGATGGCACCGTTCGGCGGCTTCAAGCAGTCGGGCAACGGCCGCGAATGGGGGGCACACGCGTTTGGCGAGTTCCTCGAAATCAAGGCCGTGCTGGGCTACGCGCCCAAGGCTGCGGCCTGAGCCGCCACCCGCCCCCAACGGAGACGCCATGACGCGCAGACTCGAAAACAAGGTGGCCATCATCACCGGCGCAGGCTCGGGCATAGGCCGCGCCAGCGCGCTGCTGTTCGCCAGCGAGGGCGCCAAGCTGGTGCTGGGCGACAAGACCGAGGCGGTGTTCGAGACCGCGCGGCAGGTGGTAGCGGCTGGCGGCGCGGCCACCGCGCTGCAGATCGACGCCGGGGTCGAGGCCGATGTGGCGCGGCTGGTGGCCACGGCGCAATCGGCCTATGGCCAGCTCGACGTGGCCTTCGCCAACGCCGGCATCTCGGGCGGCATGGCCAGCATCTTCGACGCCACGCCCGAGGCCTGGACCGAGGTGTTGCGGGTCAACCTGATCGGCCCCTGGCTGATGATCAAGCATGCCGGCAAGGCGATGGCCGACGCCGGGCGCGGCGGCGCCATCGTCTGCACCGCGTCGGTGGCCGGCATACGTTCGGGCGCGGGCGGGCCGGCGTACTCGGCGTCCAAGGCCGGGGTGATCAACCTGGCGATGGTCGCGGCCCAGCAGCTGTGCGATACCGGGGTGCGGGTCAACGCGATCTGCCCGGGCCTGACCGAGACCGGCATGACGCTGCCGACCTTCGACTACGCCCGCGACAAGGGCGTGACCCACAAGCTGGGCCGACTGAACCCGCTGCGCCGCGCCGCCCAGCCTGACGAATTGGCCCAGGTGGCGCTGTTCCTGGCGTCCGACCAGGCCAGCTATGTCAACGGCCAGGCGATCGCCGTCGACGGCGGGCTGTCGAGCTCACACCCGGTGACCCGGCAGTTGCCGGGACAGACGGCGGTTTGATGGCAGTCTGACGGCGGTCTGGCGACGGTCTCAGAGCGCCGTCGCCGGACCAGGCTCACTGGCCCTTGAACTCGGCCGGCCGCTTGGCCAGGAAGGCTGACACGCCCTCGCGGAAGTCCCCGGTGCGGCCGGCCTCGGTCTGCAAGCGGGCTTCCAGGTCGATCTGCTGCTCGTAGGAATTGCGCGTCGATTCCCAGTAGGCGCGGCGGATCAGTCCCAGCGAGCGCGGGCCGTTGGCGAGTTGGCGGGCGATCGTCATCGCCCCTGCCATCAAGGCCTCCTCGTCGTCGTAGAGCCGGTTGACCAGACCCCAGTCGAGCGCCTTCTCGGCCGGCAGCTTCTCGGCCAGCAGCGACAACTCCATCGCCCGGCCCCAGCCGATCAGGCGCGGCAGCAGGAAGGTGGCGCCGCCGTCCGGGATCAGCCCGATGCGGGCGAAGGCCTGCAGGAAATAGGCCTTGCGCGAGGCGCAGACGATGTCGGCCATCACGGCGAAGCTCATGCCCACGCCGGCGGCCACGCCGTTGACCGCCGAGACCATGGGCATGTCCAGGTCGCGCAGCGCCAGCAGCATCGGGTGGTAGCTGCCGCGCAGGCTGTCGCCGGCGCTGCCGGTGATGGCCCGGTCCGGGTCGGCCAGGTTGGCGCCCGAGCAGAAGGCCCGACCGGTGCCGGTCAGCAGCAGGCAGCGCGCGCCATTGGCCGGGTCGGCCACCTCGCGCACCGCCTGCTGCAACTCGGCCAGCATCTTCGCGCCGACCGCGTTGAGCACCTCGGGGTGGTTGAAGCGCAGCACGGCCACCGGGCCGTCGAAAGTGAGCGAGATGCGTTGGTAGGTCATGGTGGATGTCCGGCTGGAGGGGGGAACCGGATCTTGCGGCAGCGCCCGGCCCGACGGCTGTCACAGGCGTTCCAGGGCGCGGTCTCGCGGGTGACTGACGCCGCCCCACCCAGCCCGCAGCATCACTGCACCCAACCTGAGGAGACCCCATGGGCATCGCCCTGACCAAACAAGCCATCGATCTCGGCATCGTCACCACCAACGGCGAGGCGATGCTGGCCTTCTACCGCGACGTGCTGGGCCTGGAGTTCAAGGGCGACATGCCCATGCCCGGCGGCGTTGGCGTGATGCACCGCCTGCTGTGCGGCGACAGCCTGATCAAGCTGGTGGTGCTGCCGGCGGTGCCGGCCAGCGCGCCACCCGGCGGCATACAGGGCGCGTCGGGCTACCGCTACTGGACCCTGACCATCAGCAACCTGGGCGAGATGGTCCAGGCCTGCGCCGACGCCGGCGCCAAGGTGGTGATGCCCGAGCGCGAGATCCGCCCCGGCGTGCGCATCGCCATCGTCACCGACCCGGACGGCAACTGGGTGGAGTTTCTTTCGGTGGCTTGACGCCCCCCGAGCGCGTGATCGGCGCCAACACCCGACCCTGACGTCTTGGCACGCCAGGCCGCACCGGGCCTGGATGTCGCCAGCGACTCACCGCAGTTTGAGGGCAGGCCCGGCACGATAGCGACACGCCGGCCGGTCTGGCCATTCCAAGATGCAGCTTTCAACCCGACCTGAGGATACCCATCCATGATCATCGATTCGAGCACGGCCGCAGTCGTCACCGGCGGCGCCTCCGGCCTGGGGCAGGCCACGGCGCAGGCGCTGGCCGCCGCTGGCGCCAAGGTCGCCATCTTCGACGTCAACGAAGCCAAGGGCGAAGCGGTGGCACAGGCCATCGGCGGCCTATTCTGCAAGGTCGACATCACCAGCGAAGACAGCGTGGTGGCCGGCTTTGCCAAAGCGCGTGCCGCCCATGGGCAGGAGCGCTTGCTGGTGCACTGCGCGATGACATCGCGGCGCGGCAAGACCTTGGCGTTCAGCAAGGAAGAGGGCAGGCTCAAGCGCCTGCCCACGGCCGACTACGAGTACGGCGTGCAGGGCATCCTGGTGGCCAGCTACCGGCTGGCCTCGCTGTCGGCCGAAGGCATGGCCGCGATCGAGGCCCTGGAGGACGGCGAGCGTGGCGCCATCCTCCTGACCGCCTCCGTGGCCGCGCAGGACGGCCAGATCGGTCAAGTCATCTACGCCTCGGCCAAGGCCGGTGTCAACGGCCTGGTGCTGCCGATGGCGCGCGACCTGTCCGACCTGGGCATACGCGTCAACTCGATCATGCCCGGTATCTTTGCCACGCCGCTGATGCTGGGCGCCAAGCAGAACGTGATCGACAGCCTGAGCGCATCGGTGCCGTTTCCCAAGCGCCTGGGCAAGCCCGAGGAGTTTGCCAGCCTGGCCCTGGAGATGGCCCGCAACACCTACCTCAACGGCCAGTGCGTGCGGCTGGACGGCGCGATCCGCATGGCTCCGCGCTGAGCACGCCGCGCTGCTGCCCCGGCCGGGGCAGCAGCGAGCGTCCTGCCGGGCTTGCTGACCGACCTGGGCTGCAGGGCCACCGCATGAACCGTGGGCTGCTACGGCCTCAAGCCGCCAGGAAACCTGCCAGCCGCTGGCGGATGATCTGGTCGGCCTCGGCCATGATGCGGTCTATCAGCTGCTGGCAGGTGGGAATGTCGTGGATCAGCCCGGCCACCATGCCGCAGGACCAGGCGCCGGCTTCCATCGTGCCGTCCAGCATGATCTTCGGGTAGACACCGGCCACCTCGGCCATGATGTCCTCGAACTTCAGGTTCGCGCCCAGCGACTTTTCCTTCTCCAGCAGGCGATCGACCGCTGCGTTGCGCAGCACGCGTTCGGTGTTGCGCAGCGGGCGCATCACGAGCCGGGTGTCGAGTTCGCTGGCGGCTACGATGGCTGCCTTGACGTTGTCGTGCACCGGCGCTTCCTGGGTGGCGATGAAGCGCGTACCCATGTTGATGCCTTCGGCGCCCAGCGCCAGCGCAGCCACCAGCGAGCGGCCGTCGGCCATGCCGCCCGAGGCGACGAAGGGAATCTTCAACTCGTCGGCGGCGCGCGGCAGCAGGATGAAGTTGGGGATGTCGTCCTCGCCCGGGTGGCCGCCGCATTCGAAGCCATCGACGCTGACCGCGTCGCAGCCTATGGACTCGGCCTTCAGCGAATGGCGCACCGAGGTGCATTTGTGGATCACCTTGACACCGGCCTCGTGCAGTGCCGGCAGCCACTTCTGCGGGTTGTTGCCGGCGGTCTCGACCGCCTTGACGCCGCCGTCGATGATGGCCTTGATGTAGCCCGGGTAGTCGGGCGCCGTCATCACCGGCAGGAAGGTCAGGTTGACGCCGAAGGGCTTGTCGGTCATCTCGCGGCAGCGCTTGATCTCCGCGGCCAGCAACTCGGGCGTGCGCTGGGTCAGCCCGGTGATGATGCCCAGCCCGCCGGCGTTGGACACCGCCGCGGCCAGTTCGGCAAAGCCGACGAAATGCATGCCACCCTGGATGATCGGGTGCTGGATACCGAACATTTCGGTGATTCGGGTCTTCATGGTGACGCGGTCCTTTCAAGCGTGCGCCACGGTCGGGCGCGGGGGTTGACGGGAGAAATCAGGCGCGCTGGGGTTCGATGACGATCTTGCCCGTGGCCTGGCGCGCGGCCAGCGAGTTGAAGGCCAGCACCGTGTCGGCCAGAGAATAGCGCGCCGACACCAGCGGCCTCAGCTTGCCCTCGGCCACCCAGCCCATCATCTGCTGCATCGCCGCGGCATTGGCCTGGGGCTCGCGCCGGACGAAGTCGCCCCAGAACACGCCGACCATGCTGGCGCCCTTGAGCAGCATCAGGTTGGCCGGCAGTTTGGGGATCTCGCCGTTGGCAAAACCGATCACCAGGTAGCGGCCGCGCCAGGCGATCGAACGGAAGGCGGGCTCGGCGTAGACGCCACCCACCGGGTCGTAGATCACGTCCGGGCCGCGGCCGCCGGTGGCGTCCTTGATCGCGGCGCGCAGGTCTTGCGTGCTGTAGTTGATCAGCACGTCGGCGCCATGCGCCTTGCAGACCGCCAGCTTCTCGTCGGTGGAGGCCGCGGCGATGACGCGGGCGCCGACCGCCTTGCCGATCTCGACCGCCGACAGGCCCACGCCGCCGGCCGCGCCCAGCACCAGCATGGTCTCGCCGGCCTTGAGCGCGCCGCGGTCGGTCACCGCGTGGTGCGATGTGCCGTAGACCAAGGTGAAACTGGCCGCGGTGGCGTCATCGAGCTGAGGCGGGATAGGGATCAGCCCGGCGGCCTTGGCCACCACGGCTTCGGCGAATCCGCCCAGGCCGACGAAGGCGATCACCCGGTCGCCAACCTTGACGTTGCTGACGCCCTCGCCCAACTGAGTGACCACGCCCGCCACCTCGCTGCCCGGGATGAAGGGCAGATCGGGCTGGATCTGGTACTTCTTCTGGATCATCAGCACGTCGGGGTAGTTGACCGACGCGGCATGGATCTCGACCAGCACCTCGCCGGCCCCGGGTTGCGGTGTCGGCACCTCTTCGACGACCAAGGTATCAGGAAGGCCCCAGGCCTTGCACAGCACAGCTTTCATGGGTAACGCTTTCAGGCTAGGGAAATCAAATCATGCGCCGGCCAAGCCGCTGCGCAGCGCGCGCTGGCGGCCCAGTTCGAGCTTGGCGATGGCCTCGCGGTGCACCTCGTCCGGGCCGTCGGCCAGGCGCAGCGTGCGGGCTCCGGCGTAGAAGCCGGCCAGCACGAAGTCGTCCGACACGCCGCCGCCGCCATGGGCCTGGATCGCCATGTCGATCACCTCACAGGCCATCAGCGGCGCCACCACCTTGATCATCGCGATCTCGGCCTTGGCCTGCTTGTTGCCCACGGTGTCCATCATGTAGGCCGCGCGCAGCGTCAGCAGTCGGGCCTGGTCGATCTTGCAGCGCGCGTCGGCGATGCGCTCATGCCACACGCCTTGCTTGGAGATCTCCTTGCCGAAGGCCACTCGGCTGTCGAGCCGGCCGCACATCAGGCTGAGCGCGCGCTCGGCCATGCCGATCAGCCGCATGCAGTGGTGGATGCGCCCGGGCCCGAGCCGGCCTTGCGCGATCTCGAAGCCGCGGCCCTCGCCCAGCAGCACGTTGGACGTCGGCACCCGCACGTCCTTGAGCGCGACCTCCATGTGGCCATGCGGCGCGTCGTCGCGGCCGAAGACCTTGAGCGGACGCACCACCTTGACGCCGGGCGTGTTCATCGGCACCAGCACCATGGACTGCTGGCTGTGGCGCGGCGCGTCGAAATCGGTCTTGCCCATCACGATCAGGATCTGGCAGCGCGGGTCGCCGGCACCCGACGACCACCACTTGACGCCGTTGATCACGTAGTCGTCGCCGTCGCGCTTGATCGCGGTCTCGATGTTGGTGGCGTCGCTGCTGGCCACCGCCGGCTCGGTCATCAGAAAGGCCGAGCGGATCTCGCCGCGCAACAGCGGGGCCAGCCACTGGTCCTTGTGCTCTTGCTTGCCGTAGCGCTCGATAGTCTCCATGTTGCCGGTGTCGGGCGCCGAGCAGTTGAAGACCTCGCTGCTCCAGGGCACGCCGCCCATGATTTCGGCCAGCGGCGCGTATTCCAGATTCGTCAGGCCGGCGCCGCGCTCGCTCTCGGGCAGGAACAGGTTCCACAGCCCGGCGGCACGTGCACGGGGCTTGAGTTCCTCGATCACCGCGCTGGGCAGCCAGGGGTTGCCGGCGGCGCGGTTGGCGTCGAGCTGGCCGTGGTAATCGCCTTCGCGCGGCAGCACGAACTCGTTCATGAAGGCCTGCAGGCGGGCCTGCAGCGCTTGCACCTTGGGGCTGTGGTCGAAGTTCATGGAGGCTCCTCTGGAAGTCAAGGGCCACGGTGGACACACCACCGGGACAGCCTGGGACAGTAACGACAGCCCGCGCCAGCGGCGGTCACCACGGGGACAATCCCCTAGTGGCCAGCGCTCAGTCGAGCCGCTCAACCGCTGGCATGCCCCATTCGCCGTTCAAGGCCGCCGGCAGAGGCCAGTAAAGCCTGGCATTCAGCAGGAAGGGCTGGCCAGACCGCACCGGCAGCCAGTTGGCCAGACGCGCGGCTTCGGGCGGGTCAGCCTGTAGCCACAGGTCGAGCGAACCGTCGGGGTTGAAGACCAGCGGATCGCGGTCGCCCAGCGCATGGCGGCCCAGCGGGTTGGCGATCAGGAAATCGTCGGCGCCGTAGGCCGTGACCGACCAGAAAGCCCTCACCGGAGGCAACGCACCGGCGTCAAAGTGCAGTCGGTAGCGCCGACTGCCGTCCAGCGCCCGGCCCTGGCCGTCGACCCGGGTGTTGGGGTAGGTCGCATCGGCTGGCAGGTTGGCGCCCAGACCGACCATCGCCACCACCGCCCGGATGCTGTACTGGGTGCCGTAGTCGCCCAGCATGGCCGGCGGGGTCGACCAGCCCTTGACCCGGTCGCGCGGCTTGTTCAGTTCGCGCGCCACGGTCCAGTCGGCCAGCCAGCGCCCCAGGCCGACCGCCCAGCGGTCGAGCAGGCCCCACTCGGGCGGTGCGCCGGGCCGCAGGCCCAGCCGCGCCAGCTTGCGCAGCATGGGCGCGTCGGCCGCCGCCGGCGGGTTGTCGACCATCAGCAGCGCCAGACGGCGGAAGAAGTCCACCGTGGCGAGCGCCTGCATCTGCCGAACCGGCGGCTCGGGCCTTGGGCTGGCGGCTTGCCAAGGCGCCGGCGGGCGGGTCATCCCGGCCTGCCAGTCGGCCAGCGAGCTCAGCGTCAGGCCGTCCTGCAAGCGGTGCACCAGCGGGTAATCGGCCACGCCGTTGGTCTGGGTGCGCCCGATCAGCCAGACGATGCGGGTCGGTGCGCGCAGCAGCGTCAGGCCCTCGGGCACCGCCTCCTGCCAAGCTGGCCCGGCCAGCAGAAAGCGGCCCGCCGCGGTGCCGGTGCTGCGCGTGCCCGGCGCGGCGAAGACGTTGGTCCAGCCGTCCATCAAGGGCATCAGCGCATAACGCTGGGCGTTGGCCGCCATCTCGAAGACCCAGGGACCTTGCGCCATGTCGATGAAGGCGCTGGTGTAGAGGGTGTCGACGTTGGGCCGCACCACGTCCTTGAAATCGGCGTCGGGAAACCGGCGCACCCGGTGCAAGGCGTTCTCGGGGCCCTGGGTCAGCGCCGCGCTGGCCCTTGTGATGTCCATGATCACCAGCGGGTAGCCGTAGAGATAGGCCTCGGCACCCAGCATCACCTGCTCGGCCTTGGCATAGAGCAGCAGCGCGACCAGCGTGACGGCGACCAGGCCGGCGCCGGCCCAGGCGGGCCAGCGCGGCTTCAATGCTCGCCGCCGAAGCGCTTGATCAGGTTGGCGATGTACTGCTCGACCAAGCCCTCGTTCTCGCTGGTGACCAGCGGCACCACCACCCTCTTCATCAGCCCGGGCAGCGGCACGTGGATCTCGCCCTCGAGCTTGAGCACGAGGTGGGTGAACTTCTTCTTGTCGGTGATGGTCCAGTTGCCGCTGATCCGGGCGTTGCCGACATCAGCCACCGGGGTCCAGACCACCGTGCCCTTCTTCTTGTCGGCGACATACTTGGAGGCGTAGATGGTCTGGATATTGACCTTGGCGGTGCCGACTTTCTCCAGCTCCCAACGGTAGGCGCCGCCCCCCAGGTCGACCAGTTCGGTCAGCTTGGGGAAGAAGCTGGCCGAGGTGGGCACGTCGGACAAGACCGAGAAGACCTCGGACGCCGGCGCGTTGACTTCGAACTCGTAGGCCAGATCGAACGGGACGGTGATCGCCATGGCAGGCTCCGGTGCGGTGGTCGACAACAGGGCGTCAGTTGTACCAGTAGCTGAACTCGTCGTCAGCGGTCATGGTCTGGTCGGACGTCTTGTCTATGGCCACCGGCATCTCGATGAAGGATGGCCACAGCGACGGCGGCATGCCGGCATGGTGGGCCTGCAGCTGGGCCTTGAGCTGGGCCAGCTTCTGCGGCTGGCTGGCCGCCAGGTTGGTCTTCTCGGTCGGGTCGACGGCGAGGTGGAACAGCCAGTCGCGGCGCGGGCGCTCGCTGACGATCAGCTTCCAGCCCTGGTCCTGCAGCGCCCGGTAAGGGCCGTCGCGCCAGTACAGCGGGCGGCCCGCTTGCACGGCCGGGGCCTGGGACGGGGGCGGCGCCAGGAAGGGCAGCAGGTTGACGCCGTCGATCACCCGGTCGGTGGGCGCGCGCACGCCGGCCGCGGCCAGCACGGTGGGCAGGATGTCGATGTTGGAGACCGGCGGCGCATAGCGCGTGCCGGCCGGGATGTGGCCAGGCCATTGGGCGACGAAGGGCACGCGCAGCCCGCCCTCGAACAGCGTCAACTTCCAGCCGCGGTAGGGCTTGTTGACGTCGGGGATGGCGATGTAGCCGGGCGCGCCGTTGTCGCTGGTGAAGACCACGATGGTGTTGCTGTCCAGCCCCTCGTCGCGCAGGGTCTGCAGCACCCGGCCCACGCTGCGGTCGACCGATCGAACCATCGCCGCATAGACGCGGCGCCGGTGGTCGGGGATGTTGGCCAGCGCGTCGTAATCGGCCTTGCTGGCCTGCAGCGGCGTGTGCACGCCCCAGTGCGCCAGGTACATGAAGAAGGGCTGGTGCTTGTTGCGCCGGATCGCGTTGACGGCCTCGTCGGTGAAGTAGTCGGTCAGGTAGCCGGCCGGCTCGAACCACTTGCCGCCGTTGTAGCTGACGCCGTAGCGCATGTTGGGCCACAGGAACTTGTCGATCGGGTCGAACTCCTGCTTCGAATTGACGACCCGCGCGTCATGCTCGGGCAGGTAGAGCCCGCTCTCCATGAACAGGCTTTCGTCGAAACCCTGGTTGTTCGGCCGCATCTCGGGCGTGCTGCCCAGGTGCCATTTGCCGATGTGGATGTTGTGGTAGCCACGCGTCTTCAGCAACTCGGCCAGCGTCAACTCCGACGCCGGCATCCCCAGGTCGTTGAAGTCCTTGGCCCGGCTCGCCTTGTCGGGGTCGACGCTGACCGGGTGCAGGCTGGCGCTGTTGGCGTAGAGCGTGCTGGCGACGCGGGCCATCGCGCCCGGCGTGGGGGTGAACTCGACGCCGAAACGCCAGGGATAGCGCCCGGTCATCAGCGCGGCGCGCGAGACCGTGCACACCGCGCTGCCGGCGTAACCCTGGTCGAAGCGCACGCCCTCACGGGCGATCGAGTCTATCGCCGGCGTAGGCACGCCCTCGGCCGTGTGGCCGCCGCCATGGGTCGACACATCGTTGATGCCCAGGTCATCGGCCAGGATCACGATGATGTTGGGCGGACGCTGCGCCAGCGGCTGGGGGGCCGAGGCCGGGCCGGCGGCCCAGGGCACCGGCTGGTTGGCGGCGCGCGGATGGCGGATGTCGGTGTACCAGCCCAGCGAGTACTGCAGCAGCAGCATCCGGTTGCCATAGGCCAGCGCGGCGAGCAGGGCGATCAGCCCGACGCTGATCGCCAGCACCTTGCGAACTCTCGGGGACGCGCTCAACGGGCTTGCCCCACCACCGCGAACTGCGCCGCGTTGTCGCGCAGCCATTGCCGCGACAGCGACGCATCATGCTGGCTGGGATGGAAGTCGGGGGCGAAATAGTCGCGCCACTGGCCCAGGTTGCCGCGGAACAGTCCGTCGCGCGCAAGCAGCAGCGACGCACCGCTGCGCCAGGTGCTCCAGCGCCACAGACTGCCGTCATGCCACAGGTTGCGCAGCGTCTGGCGCAGCACGTCGGCCAGGAAGACGACGGTGATGTAGCGGAATATCTTGGTGCGCCAGCCATGGTGGCCGCTGATCGCCTGGTAGAGGTCGAAAGCGGTGTTCCGGTGCTCGGACTCCTCCGCGCTGTGCCACAACCACAGCGTGCGCAGCCGCGGCTCGGCACCGGCCAGCGCTTCCGGGTGGCGCAGCATCCAGTCGGCAAAGAGGGCGGTGAAATGCTCGGTCGCCGCGGTGGCGGCCAGATGAACCCGAACGTCGCGATGGGCATTGGCCTTCAGCCGCTTCAGGGCCCGCTGCTCGATCTGGTTGCGGTAGCCCAGCGTGGCCAGGTGGCTGTTGAACAAGCCATGCAATCGCCGGTGCGTGGCCTCCTGGCCGACGAAGCCGGCCACCTCGGCCTGGAAGCGGGCGCGCTCGGCCTCGGGCAGGGATTTCAGCGCGTTGCGCACCGAATCGATGAAGTACTGCTCGCCGACCGGAAAACTCATCGACAGCGCGCTGAAGAAGGCCGATCGAAACGCATCGCCGCCGTTCCAGCGGCCGGGAAACGGGGTGTTCAGGTCGATCAGCAAACGTCGAACCACGAGATCGGTCATCGCGGGTGTCCCATCAAAGCATCAGATCAGGCGTGAATGCGCCAATACACCAGTGTATGGTCTTGCGCCGACCCCGGCAATCACCCGAAAACCCGCAGAGGACGGGCCAGCCCGCAGCCGTTCACGCGCCGGTCAGCCGCCGCCCGGCGTCTCGATGCGCCACCAGGTCGGCAGCAGGCGGAGCACCTCGGGCCGGGCGAAGCGGTCGTCGATCAGGTGCAGGCTGCCGCGGTCGGACAACGTGCGGATCACCCGCCCCGCGGCCTGCACCACCTTGCGCAGGCCGGGGTAGAGGTAGGTGTAGTCGTGGCCGGCGCCGAATTCGGCCTGCAGCCGCTGGCGCAGCGCCTCGTTGACGGGGTTGAACTGCGGCAGCCCGAGGGTGGCGATGAAGGCGCCTATCAGCCGCGTGCCGGCCAGGTCTATGCCTTCGGCAAACGAGCCGCCCAGCACCGCGAAGCCTATGCCGCGGCCGTCGGTCTCGAAGCGCGCCAGAAACGCCTCGCGCCCGGCCTCGTCCAGGCGCCGGTCCTGGGCCCAGACGGGAACTTGCGGGTGGCGCGCCGTGAAGGCCGCGACGGCCTGCTGCAGGTAATCGAAGCTGCTGAAAAATGCCAGGTAGTTGCCGGGGCGCTCGGCGTATTGCGCCGCGATCAGCGTGGCGATGGGCGGCAGCGAATCGGCGCGGTGGCGGAAACGCGTCGACACCCCGCGCACGATACGCACCGCCAGTTGCCCGGACTCGAAGGGCGCGTCGACCGTCAGCCAGGCGCTGTCCTCGGGCAGACCCAGCGTGTCGGCATAGAACTGCATCGGCGTCAGCGTGGCCGAGAACAGCGTGGTCGACTGCGCGGCGGCGAACCTGGGCTTCAGGAAGGGTGCGGGCACCGCATTGCGGATGCACGGCGTGGCCAGCGGCCGCCGGCCGCTGGCATCGAGGCTGATGTCGAACAGCGAATGGCTGCCGAAGGATTCGAGCAGGCGAAGGAAATGCAGCGCGTCGAAGTGGAAGCGCAGCAGGGCGGGGTCGAGCGCGGCTGCGGCGGGGATCGCTTCGGCGCTGGCGGACACCTCGGCCAACCCGGCCAGATGCTCGCCGAGGGCCGTGCTGGCCTGCTGCAGCGCCGCGACGAACTTGGCCGGCGGCGCGTCATGCACCTGGTAGGCCAGGGTCTGGGACTGGGCCAGCCGCGTCCATTGCCGCTGCAGGCGGGCCAGCGGCGGCCTCAGCGCGGCCGGCGCCGCCGCGCGCAGCGCGCCGAACTGCGCCGGGTCCAGCGTCGCGCTGTACATCGCACGGGCACGCTCGACCAGGTTGTGCGCCTCGTCGACCAGCACCGCCGCACGCCAGCCCTGGGCCAGCGTCAGGCCGTGCAGCAAGGCCGTGCTGTCGAACCAGTGGTTGTAGTCGCCCACCACCACGTCGCACCAGCGCACCAGCTCCTGCCCCAGGTAGTAAGGGCACAGCGCATGGGCCAGCGCGACCTGGCGCAAGCCCTGGCGGCTCAGCGCGGACTGAGCGCCCACCGCGCCCGCCGCCATGACTGCCACGGCGGCCTCGCGCGCCGCCGGCAGCCGGTCGTAGAAGCCGCGCGCCAGCGGACAGGACGCGCCGTGGCACTGCTTGTCGGGATGCTCGCAGGCCTTGTCGCGTGCCACCGCCTCGATCACCCGCAGCGACAGCGCCGGCGCGCTGCGCCGGATCAGGTCCAGCGCACCCAGCGCCAGCGCGCGGCCCGAGCCCTTGGCAGTGAGGAAGAAGACCTTGTCGATGGCCTGTCCCGGGCAGGCCTTGAGCAGCGGGAACAGCGTGCCGACGGTCTTGCCTATGCCGGTGGGCGCCTGGGCCAGCAGGCAGCGGCCCAGCCTTGCGGCCTTGTACACGGCTTCGGCCAGCGGGCGCTGGCCGCTGCGGAAGTCCGGGTGCGGGAAGCGCAGCGCCGTCAGCGCCGCGTCACGCTGCGCCCGGTGCGCCACTTCCTGGTCGGCCCAGCCCAGGAAGCGCTCGCACAGCGCGGTGAAGAACTGCTCGAGTTCCTCGGCGCTGCAGCGCTGGACGATGGGCGGCGCCTCCTGCTGGCGCAGCGTGTCGAAATAGACCAGCGCCACCTCGACCTCGGCCAGGCCGAGTTGGCGGCACAGCAGTGCCGCATAGACCTTGGCCTGGGCCCAGTGCAGCGCACGGTGGTTGGCGGGCATCGCGCCGAGTTCGCCCTTGAAAGTCTTGATCTCCTCCAGGCACTGGCGCGCCGGGTCCCAGCCGTCGGCGCGCCCGCGCACGCAGAGTTGCCGGTGGCGCCCGCTCAGGGCCAGTTCGGCGCGGTAACCCGGCGGCCGGCGCGCCACCACGCTCTGGTGGCCGGCGATGCCTTGCTGCGCCGTCGGCGACGGCGTGAAGCGCAGGTCGAGGTCGCCCTGCTTGGCGGCAAATTCGCACAGCGTGCGAACAGCGACGGTGTAAGTGGGCTCGGGCACGTCCCCGGCATGATACTGTTTGAAAATACAGCCCCCAGATGCGATGGGGGCCAGACCGGCGCGCAAGCGATCTGCCGCGGCGCGGGTCCAGAATAGCGCCCATGAACAAGCCCTGTGTTTCCCTGCTGGCCGCCGCGCTGCTGGCACTGACGCCGCTGTGCGCAATGGCGCAGGCAGCAGCCGATACGGCCCCGGTCGCATCGGCCGCCAAGACCGTCAAGCCCGCGACCCGCCTGCTGACGCCCGCCGAAAAACGCGAATCCGCCACCCTGCCGGGCGAGCTGCGCCCCGAGGGGCAGGCCACGCCGCAGTTCAGCATCCCGCTGGGCAGCACCACGGCCAAGCCGAGCTCACCGACCGCCAAACGGGGCAAGAACGGCAGCAGCGGTGGCGTCAACGACGCGGTGGCGCGCTGCCATGCCGAGGCCGACGAGACCGCGCGCGCCAAATGCCTCGACCGGCTCGCCCAACCCGCGGCCAAGCCCTGACATGAGCGCCCACCACAGGCGGCTCTGCTGATGCTCGCCCAACTGCCCGCCACGCTGCGCGGCGTCGTGACCGCCGTCACGCTGGTCCTCAGCACCACGCTGCTGACGCTGCTGATGATGCTGCCCGCGCTGCTCAAGGCGCTGCTGCCGGTGCATGGCGTGCGCCTGGCCTGCGACCACGCGCTGACCGCCCTGGCCTCGGCCTGGGTGGCGATCAACAACGGCTGGATCGCCGCGGTGCGACCGGCCCAGTGGGACGTGCAGGGGCTGGACGGCCTGCACCGCCAGGGCTGGTACCTGGTGTCGAGCAACCACCAGAGCTGGGTCGACATCCTGGTGCTGCAACGCATCTTCCACGGCCGCATCCCGTTCCTGAAGTTCTTCCTCAAGCAGGAGTTGATCTGGGTGCCGGTGATCGGCCTGGCCTGGTGGGCGCTGGACTTCCCGTTCATGAAACGCGGCCGCGGCCATGGCGCACGCCAGAACGACCTGAAGGCCACCCGCGAGGCCTGCGAGAAATTCAAGCGCATCCCCACCACGGTGATCAATTTCGTCGAGGGCACGCGCTTCAGGCCGGCCAAGCATGCGGCCCAGAAGAGCCCGTACCGGCACCTGCTCAAGCCCAAGATCGGCGGCCTGGGCATCGCGCTGGCGACGATGGGCGAGCAGTTCGAGGCCTTGCTCGACGTCACCATCGTCTACCCGCATGGCGCGCCGCAGTTCTGGGATCTGCTGTGCGGCCGAATCGACGCGGTGACGGTGCGGGTGCAGCGGCGCGAGATCCCGCCCGAGGTGCTGGGCAGCGATCCGGTGGGCGACAAGGCCTACCGCCAGCGCCTGAGCGCCTGGGTCGAGCAGCAATGGGTCGAGAAAGACCGGCTGATCGACGACTTGCTGGCCGGCCGGCGCTGAAGGCGCTGAAGCCCGGCGCCAGCCCTCTCCAGTCCGCTCCAGCCCGCTCCCATTTGACTTCCCCCGCTCCCCCGCATCCGGCGGCCTTGCGCCGCTCGGCCGGCGCCTACGCCTTGTTCGTCGTGGCGGTGCTCGGCTTCGCGTCGGGCCTGCCGCTGGCCTTGACCGGCCAGGCGCTGCAAGCCTGGCTCAGCACCGAGGGCGTGGACATCGCCACCATAGGCTTTCTCAGCCTGGTCGGCCTGCCCTATACCTTCAAGTTCCTGTGGGCGCCGCTGATGGACCGATTCGAGCCCTGGCCCGCGCTGGGCCGGCGCCGCGGCTGGCTGGTGCTGACCCAGCTCGGGCTCGCCCTCAGCCTGTGGGCGCTCTCGGCCACGCCGCCCGCCGGCGCGCTCCAGGCCTTCGCGCTGCTGGCGGTGGGGGTGGCCTTCGTCTCGGCTTCGCAGGACGTGGTGATAGACGCCTACCGCACCGACCTGCTGCTGCCAGCACAGCGCGGCCTGGGCGCCTCGCTCAACGTGCTGGGCTACCGGCTGGCGATGATCCTGTCGGGCGGGGTGGCGCTGATCTGGACCGATTCGGTGCAGGGCAGCGGCTGGTCCTGGCCGCAGGTCTACCGGCTGATGGCGCTGATCATGGCCGGCGCGGCGCTGCTGTCGGCGCTGGCGCTGCCACGGCTGCCGGCCCCGCCGGCCGACAGCGCCGGGCCCGCGCCCGGCGCGGCGCGCAACGACTTGCTGGGTTTTGCCTCGGTGGTGGCGGCGGTGGCCGTGGGCTACCTGGCCACGCTGCACCTGGCCACGCCGCTGGCGCAGGCGCTGCTGGGGCCGTGGTTGGCGGGCGGCAAATTGGCGCCGGCACTGCAATCGCGCTGGGTCGACCTGCTGGCGCTGCTGATGGGACTGGGATTCACCCTGCCGCTGGCGGCCTGGGCGGCGCGGCGGGCCCGCTTCGAGACCCTGCTGGGCGGGCTGCGCGGCTACTTCTCGCAGCCCGGCGCGGCGCTGTTCCTGCTGTTCATCGTGTTCTACAAGCTGGGCGACGCGTTTGCCGGCGCGCTGATGACGCCCTTTCTGCTCAAGGCCATGGCCTTCGGCTCGGCCGAGGTCGGCGTGGTCAACAAGGTCATCGGCCTGTGGCTGACGCTGGGCGGCGCCTTGCTCGGCGGGCTGCTGATGCTGCGGCTGGGGCTGTGGCGCGCGCTGATGCTGTTCGGCGTGCTGCAGGCCGCCAGCAACCTGGGTTTCTGGTGGCTGGCCCAGTACGGCAAGGGCAGTCTGCCCGGGCTGTTGATCCCGGCCTTCGACTGGGGCTTTGTCGCGCTGACCCAGGCCACGCCGGTGGACGGCGGGTTGCTGATGGTGATCGCCTTCGAGAACCTGTCGGGCGGCATGGGCACGGCGGCCTTCCTGGCCTTGCTGATGAGCCTGACACAGCAGCGCTTCACGGCCACCCAGTTCGCGATGCTCAGCGCCTTCGCGTCGATCGGCCGGGTCTGGGTCGGGCCGCTGGCTGGGGTGCTGGCCGAGTCGATAGGCTGGCCCGACTTCTTCATCGTCTCCACCGTGCTGGCGCTGCCGGCGCTGGCCATGCTGTGGGCGATGCGCGCCAGCGTGCAGCGGCTGGAGGTGCCGACCGACGCGCCGGTCGACGATTGAAAAATCCCCGCATGCCACCAACTCCATCGCAGCACCGGATTTGAGCCCGGCGCGCCGCCCGCTGACCCGCCGCACCCACCGACCCCGATGAAAACGCCGTCTTGCACCGAGTTCAACACCGATGCCCAGGTGGCCTTGCCGGCGCTGACGCGGCAGCGCGATTGCGACTGCACGCCGCATGCGCGGCGCCGTCTGGGTGGCCTGCTGATCGGCGGGGGCGCGCTGGCCGCGCTGGGCAGGGCCGGCGCGGCGCGGGCCCAGGAGGCCGAATGCAAGCGCTCGACCTTCACCCAGATGGTGTCGGCCGACCAGGTCGAGCAGGCCGCCGGCCAGCAGTACCAGCAGATGCTGCAGCAGGCCTCGGCCCAGCGCGCGCTGGTGCCGGTCGACAACGCCCAGATGCAGCGGCTGCGCTATATCGCCAAGCGCATCATCCCGTTCACCGACGGCTGCAACCCGCGCTCCCGGCAATGGCGATGGGACGTCAACCTGATCGGCTCCAAGCAGCTCAACGCCTTCTGCATGCCGGGCGGCAAGATCGCCTTCTACTACGGCATCCTGGCCCAGCTCCAGCTCAACGACAGCGAGGTCGCGATCATCATGGGCCACGAGATCGCCCACGCGCTGCTCGAGCATGCGCGGGCCCGCATGGGCAAAACCATGGCCACGCGCGGCGCGATCGAGCTGGGCTCGGCGCTGTTCGGTCTGGGTGGTGCCGGACGCACGCTGGCCGACATGGGCGGCCAGTTGCTGACGCTGCGCTTCTCGCGCGACGACGAGTCCGGGGCCGACGCGCTGGGCCTGGTGCTGGCCGCCAAGGCCGGCTACGACCCGGCGGCCGGGGTCTCGCTGTGGCAGAAGATGATGGCCGCCAGCAAGGGCGCGCCGCCGCAGTGGCTGAGCACCCACCCCTCGGGCGACACCCGCATCCGCGACATCGAGGGCCGGCTGCCGCGGGTCAATCCGCTGTACGCGCAGGCGGTCAAGCCGGAGCGCCGATTCGGCCCGCCGGCGGCTTGAAGCGGCTCACCCGCGCTGCGGCAAGGCCTTGAAGCGGCTGGCCCTCGCGCGCCGCCGCTTCAGGTGCCGGCGACGTAGGGGTTGCTGCGGCGCTCACGGCCGAAGCTGCTCTCGGGCCCGTGGCCAGGGATGAACACGGTGGCGTCGCCCATCGGCCAGAGCCGGTCAGTGATGCTGTGGATCAGCGTGTCGTGGTCACCGCCCGGGAAATCGGTGCGGCCTATGCTGCCGGCGAACAGCACGTCGCCGACGAAGGCGCGCTGCGCCTCCTCGCTGTGGAACACCACATGGCCAGGGGTGTGGCCAGGGCAGTGGCGCACCGCCAGCGTGCTGTGCCCGACGCGCACGCTGTCGCCATCGGCCAGCCAGCGCGTGGGCGTGAAGGGCTCGGCCGGCGCGAAGCCGAACATCCTGGCCTGCTCGGCCAGACCGTCGATCCAGAACTGGTCGCCCGGGTGCGGACCAACGACCGGCAGGCCGAGTTCACGCGCCAGCGTCCCGCATCCACCGGCATGGTCGATATGGGCATGGGTCAGCAGGATCTGCTTGAGCGTGACGCCCAGCCTTGCGACCTCGGCGCGGATCTTGGCGAGGTCGCCACCCGGGTCCACCACCGCAGCATCGCGGGTCTCGTCGCACCAGAGGATCGAGCAGTTCTGCTGGAACGGGGTCACCGGAACGGTCAGGTAGCGCAACATGGTCGAGGCCGAGAGCGTGAGCCCGCCAGCAAGCGGTCGCGCCAGGATGGAGCGACCGCCCGGCGGACCGGTTCCCGATGCTAACGACTTGTTGCCAACAAGCCAGCAGCGGCAGCGCGATTTCAGTCTGGCGCGCCACGCAAATGCCGGTAGACCGTGGTGCGCGAGATGCCCAGGTTGCGCGATGTCTGGCTGACGCTGCGGCCGACGCGCTCGAACTCGCGCCGCACCCGTTCGGTCGCGTCTTGCTGCAGCACCGAGGAGGCTACCGGCGCGGCGGCCGGCAGCAGGCGCTCGATATCGGAGCGGCGCAGCGCCCGGCCCGGACCGGCCAGCAGCGCACGCGTCAGCACCGAGCGCAGCTCGCGGAAGTTGCCCGGCCAGGCATGCCAGGCCAAGCGCTCGACGGCGTCGTCGTCCAGGCTGGCGGCGCTGTCCAGCGAGGCCAGCATGCTGCGCGCGGCCGGCGCGAAGTCGCGCCGCCGACGCAGCGGCGGCAACTCGACCCGCACCGTGTTGAGCCGGTAGAACAGGTCGGCCCGGAAGCGCCGCGCCGCCACCTCGTCGGCGAGCTCGGCATTGCTCGCGGCCAGCACCTGAACATCGACCCGGCGCGCCGCAGTGCCGCCCACCGGCCGCACCAGACGGTCGTCCAGAAAGCGCAGCAGCGCGGCCTGAAGCGGCAGCGGCAGCTCGCGCACCTCGTCGAGCAGCAGCGTGCCGCCGTCGGCACTGGCGATCAGGCCGACGCTGCCCTCGCGCCTGGCGCCGGTGAACGCGCCGCCGACATAGCCGAACAATTCGGCCTCGAACAGTTCGGCCGGTAACGCGCCGCAGTTGACGGCGACAAAGGCGCCGCCGCGCCCGCTGGCGCGGTGGGCATGGCGCGCCAGCACTTCCTTGCCGCTGCCGGTCTCGCCCTGGATCAGGATGGGCGCTGTCATGCGCACCGCCGCCTCGACCAGCGCGAAGGCCTCGGCCACCTCCGGGTCATCAGCCACCACAGGTCGTTCATCGGAGGCAGTGCCGGCGGGAGGGCGCCACCGGGCCGGGCCGATGCCGGTCGCGGCTCGGGGCGCTGGCAGCGCGGCGGCGCTGCGCTCGGCAGGCCGGCTGACGCAGCGCGCCGACAGCACGCTGCCCATCCGGTCACGCAGGGGCAAATCGCCGCCGCGGTGCAATCGGGCCAGCAAGTGCTCGAAAGGCTCACCGAACAGGGTTTCGAAGGCCATGCCCGGCGCCGCGTCCAGGCCTTGCAGCAAATGGCCGCCGCGGGCGTTGCGCGCCAGCAGCCGGCCGCCATCGTCGAAGGCGAGCAAGCCGGCGCTGAGCGTACCGAGAAACTCGGGTCGCGGGTGGACCGCCAGCACCAGCCGGGCGCGCATCTGGTGGGCGAACAGCCCGTTCTCGATATGGGTGGCCGCCATCTGCACCAGAGCCTGGGTATGGCGCTGGCGCGACTCGAGATACGACGACGCGTCGAGCACCCCGGCGATCTCGCCCGCCGCATCGCGCACCGGCGCGGCGGTGCAGGAGATGTCGCCAAGTTGCAGCAGGTAATGCTCGAGCCCGGTCACGGCAACCGGCCGGCCGGTTGCCAGCGCCGTGCCCAGGCCGTTGGTGCCGCACAGCGCCTCGCTCCAGTGGCTGCCGGCCAAGATGCCGGCGTCCTGCGCGCTCATCGCGAAACGGTTGTCGGCGTAGAGGTCGAGGATCACGCCCTCACGGTCGGCAAAAGCGAGCAGGAAGTTGGATCCGGCGATCTGCCGCGCCAGGGTTTCGAGCTCGGCCTGGGCCAGCCTGCGGGCGACCTCGGCGCCGTCGCGCCGCCGCGCCAGATCGGCGGCCTCGACCACCGCGACCGGCATGGGCGCGCGGGCATCCAGCCCGCTCTGCATGCAGCGAACCCAGCTGTCGAGGATATCGGTGGACGGCACGCCGTCGGGCGGCATCGCCGCGCCGCGGGCACGCAAGGCGCCTGCATGCGCGCGCTCTCGCTCATGGGTCTGGGTCTGGGTCTGGGTCTGGGTCTGGATCATCGGGAAGTCTCCTTGGCGCCGATCAACGCCGGCTGGCAGGCGGCAACGCTGACAACCCGAATGGGGCGACAGCACTGCACAGTTTCTGGACAGGTGGCGCGCCACGCGTTGTCAATCTGAACAGTCACGCTGCAGCATGACGGGCGCGGGGCGGCGCCGCCTCAGGGTGTTCCCGGATTGGTCCCGAAGTTGCATAAACACCCGCCGCGCCGCCTGGCGGCGCGAGGCCACAACATGACCATCCGCACCGGAGAGAGACACCCATGAAACTATCCCCCTTGTTCGCGCTCGGCTCGCTGACTGCCGCCGTCGCCCTGCTGGTGGCGGGCAACGCCTACGCACAGGCCCAGAACATCGAGAACCTGAAGCAGATGAAGGTCTCGGGCGTCGACCCGAGCATGCCGCCGGTGCCCCAGGAGGGCAAGAACGCGGCCCAGCTGCGCGAGAACCTGAAGAAGGTCAAGCTGCCGCCAGGCTTCAAGATCGACCTCTACGCGGTGGTGCCCGACGCCCGCCACATGGCGGTGGCGCCCAGCACCAACATGCTGTTCGTCGGCACGCGCAAGAACACCGTCTGGGCCGTCACCAACCGCAACAGCGGCGACGTGGCCACCGAGGTCAAGCCCTTCGCGCCGTCGGCCAAGTTCCACGTGCCCAACGGCGTGTGCTGGACCAAGGACGGCTTCCTGATCGTGGTCGAGCACAACCGGGTGCTCAACTTCCCCGCCGCCGAATTCTTCTATGAAGGCGGCGACGTGGCGGTGATCGAGACCGTGCCCCAGGGCAAGCTGATCCCGCCGGAAGAAGAGTCTTACAACCACCATGCCCGCACCTGCCGCGTCGGCCCGGACGGCATGCTCTACATCACGCTCGGCCAGCCCTACAACGTGCAGCCGCGCAACAAGATCGACCTGTTCAACAAGGTCGGCATCGGCGGCATCGTGCGCATGAACCCCTTCGACGGCAGCAAGCGCGAGGTCTACGCCACCGGCATCCGCAACTCGGTGGGCATAGAGTTCAACCCCAAGGACAAGACCGTCTGGTTCACCGACAACCAGACCGACGGCATGGGCGACCTGATCCCCGCCGGCGAGATCAACCGCGCCACCCAGGCCGGACAGTTCTTCGGCTACCCGTGGAAGCAGGGCCAGACCCGCATCACCGACGAGGGCTATGACAAGGACCCGCTGCCGACCAACATCACTGACCCGCAGGTGCTGATGGACGCGCATGCGGCCGACCTGGGCCTGGCCTTCTACACCGGCAAGGCCTTCCCGGCCAAGTACCAGGGCGGGCTGTTCTCGGCCCAGCATGGCTCGTGGAACCGCACCACGCCGATCGGCGCGCGCATCATGTTCACCAGCCTGAAGAGCGACGGCACGGCCGACAAGACCGAGGTCTTTGCCGAAGGCTGGCTCGACAGCGACACCGGCCTGTACCGTGGCCGGCCGGTGGACGTGGCGATGATGAAGGACGGCTCGATGCTGATCTCCGACGACTTCGCCGGTGCGCTCTACCGCGTCACCTACAGCGCACCGTAAGTGGCGGCCGCGAACCCGAAGATCGTCGGGTGGGCGGCCTGGGTGCTGGCCGGGGCCTCGGCCCTGGTCAGCACCCAGGCCCTGGCCGACGACATCGACGCCGGCCGGACCAAGGCCCGTGCCTGCGCCGTCTGCCACGGCCCGCTGGGCGTGGCCGTGGCACCCGAGACGCCCAACCTCGCTGGCCAGCCGGCCAACTACCTCACCACCCAACTGCGGGCCTACCGCAGCGGGGCGCGCAAGCATGAGGTGATGGCCGTGATGGCCAAGCCCCTGACCGACGCCGACATCGAACAGCTGGCTGCCTGGTTCGCCGCGGTCCGCGTCGAGGCCTCCTCACCAAGATGATCGCCCGCTGAACGCCCGCGGCAGCGGGTTTTCCACTAGGGAAATCCCGCCGTGCGCGGGTATCCCTGCGACATTCTGTCGGGCCCGGCGTGAGAAACTTTTGCCCCGCTGGTTGCCGTTGGGCGCGCACACCCGCAAAGGCGATGAACTGGGCGATCCGCCCTGACACTCCACAGGAGACAAGCATGAACTTCACCCCCAAATTCCTGACTGCAGCTGCGCTGGCCGCAGCGATGAGCTTCGCGATCGCCGCCGATCCGATCAAGATCGGCGTGGCCGGCCCCTTCACCGGCGGCTCGTCTTCGATGGGCGTGAGCATGCGCGACGGCGTGCGCCTGGCCACTGACGAGATCAACAAGGCTGGTGGCGTTCTGGGTCGGCAACTGCAACTGATAGAGCGTGACGACGAAGCCAAGAACGAACGCGGCGTGCAGATCGCGCAAGAGTTGATCAACAAGGAGAAGGTCGCCGTCACGGTCGGCTACATCAATACCGGCGTGGCCCTGGCCTCGCAGCGCTTCTACCAGGAAGCCAAGATCCCGGTGATGAACAACGTGGCCACCGGCTCGCTGATCACCCACCAGTTCGACGACCAGCCCGAGAACTACATCTTCCGCAACGCCGCGCACGACAGCATCCAGGCCCCGATGGTGGTCGAGGAAGCCATCACCCGCCGCGGCTACAAGAAGGTGGCGATCCTGGCCGACTCGACCAACTACGGCCAGCTCGGGCGCGAGGACCTGGAGAAGGCGCTGGCGCTCAAGGGCATCAAGGCGGTGGCGGTGGAGAAGTTCAACATCAAGGATGTGGACATGACGCCCCAGTTGCTCAAGGCCAAGGAAGCCGGCGCCGAAGCGGTGCTGACCTACGGCATTGGCCCCGAGTTGGCTCAGATCGCCAACGGCATGACCAAGCTGGGCTGGAAGGTGCCGATGATAGGCAGCTGGACGCTGTCCATGGCCAACTTCATCGACAACGCCGGCCCCGGCGGCGAGGGCGCGCGCATGCCGCAGACCTTCATCCAGGAGCCGACCACGCCCAAGCGCCAGAGCTTCATCATCAACTACCTGAAGACCTTCAACCCGAAGAACGCGCGCATCGACTCGCCGGTGTCGGCGGCCCAGGGCTATGACTCGATCTACCTGCTGGCTGCGGCGATCAAGCAAGCCGGCTCGACCGACGGCCCGAAGATCAAGGCCGCGCTGGAAGACCTGAAGACCCCGGTCGACGGCGTGGTGACGAGCTACAACAAGCCCTTCACCGCCAAGGACCACGACGCGATCACCGCCAACATCCCGGTGTTCGGCGAGGTCAAGGGGTCACGCGTGGTCTACGCCTACCCGGACGATCAGAAGAAGGCCTCCGAAGTGCGCGTCAAGGACGTCAACGCCAAGGGTGCGCTGGCCGTCAAGAAGTAAGCCGGCAACGGCAGCCGCCGGCGAGCGCCGGCCGGCCGCACCGCACCGCCTGCGCTCGCCAGAGCCCGGGCGGTGTCTTTTGATTGCGTGCAGCACCGCGCTGCGCCGACTCCGGGACTCCTCATGCAGATCTTCACCCAACTGGTATTCAGCGGCATCGCGCTGGGCATGATCTACGCGGTGATCGCGTTCGGTTACCAGCTCACCTTCGCCACCTCCGACACTTTGAACTTCGGCCAGGGCGACGCGCTGATGCTGGGCGCGCTGGTCGGGCTGTCGCTGGTCAACCTGGGCGTCAACTACTGGTTGATGATCCCGCTGGTCTGCCTGTTCGGCGTGCTGCAGGGCGCGCTGGTCGAACGCATAGGCGTGCGCCCGGCGATCAAGATCAAGAGCGAGTTCGGCTGGATCATGTCGACGATCGCGCTGGGCATCATCTTCAAGAACGTGGCCGAGAACATCTGGGGCCGCGACGACCTGAAGTTCCCGTCGCCGCTGCCCGAGTCGCCGTTGCATTTCCTGGGCGCCAACGTGCTGCCCATGGAGATCCTGGTGGTGGTGGGCGCAGTCGGCATGATGCTGGCGGTCGAGATCTTCAACCGCAAGTCGATCTACGGCAAGGCGGTGGTGGCCACCTTCAACGACCGGGACGCGGCCAAGCTGATGGGCATCAACACCTCACTGGTGATCACCTTCTCGTACGCACTGTCGTCGCTGACCGCGGCCTTTGCCGGCGTGCTGATCGCCCCGCTCACACTCACTGGCGCGACCATGGGCGCGGTGCTGGGTCTGAAGGCCTTCGCGGTGGCCATCATCGGCGGGCTGAACAGCGGCATGGGCATCATCGTCGGCGGCATCATCCTGGGCGTGGCCGAGACCACGACGGGTTTTTATCTGTCCACCGGCTACAAGGACGTGCCCGGCCTGGTGCTGCTGCTGGTGGTGCTGGCGGTCAAGCCGGCCGGCCTGTTCGGCAAGAGCGCGATCAAGAAAGTCTAGTCATGACAGCCTCCACGTTCACTTCGTTCACTGCCCCCAGGCCCGGCAACAGGCCTCTTCGCGGCCCTTGGGGCGGCAGCTCCTTTGGGGCGGCCCGGCAGGAGCTGCGATGAACCGCCGCATCGTCCTCATATCCATCATCGGGTTTGCGCTCGTCGGCCTGCTGCCGATGGCGGTGCACAACCCCTACTACATCCACCTGGTCGAGACCATCATGATCTACGCGATCGTGCTGTTCGGCCTGGACATCGTGGTCGGCTACAC
This sequence comes from Burkholderiales bacterium, assembly GCA_947453625.1. Lineage (GTDB taxonomy): Bacteria > Pseudomonadota > Gammaproteobacteria > Burkholderiales > Burkholderiaceae_C > Pseudaquabacterium. The sequence continues at coordinate 8,273 of CANGHK010000029.1, read as the reverse complement.
CGGCCAGGTCTCGCTCGGCCATGCCGGGTTGTTCGGCATAGGCTCGTACACCGCCGGCGTTCTGGTGGTCAAGCTCGGCTTCCCGCTCTGGGCCACGCTGCCGGCAGCGATCGCGGTCACCGCCGGCTTCGGCGCACTGCTGGCGCTGCCCGCGCTGCGCGTGACCGGGCCCTACCTGGCGATGGTCACGCTGGCCTTCGGCACGATCATCCAGATCCTGATCAACGAGATGACCTTTCTGACCGAAGGCCCGCTCGGCATCAAGCTGGCCAAGCCCATGCTGTTCGGCACCAAGCTCGGCGAGCGCGAGTTCTACTGGGTGGTGCTGGCGATGCTGGTGCTGTCGCTGGTCGTCGTGCACCGCATCCTGCGCTCGCACCTGGGCCGGGCCTTCGAGGCGCTGCGCGGCAGCCCGGTGGCCTCCGACTGCATGGGCGTCAGCGTCTACCGCTACAAGGTCTACGCCTTCGTGATCAGCGCCGGTCTGGCCGGGCTGGCGGGCGGCTTGTATGCCTACAGCGAGCAATACATCTCGCCCAACACCTACAACTTCGAACTGACGGTGCTGTTCCTGCTGGCCATCATCATGGGCGGGCGCAAGACCCGCAGCGGCGCGCTGCTGGGCGCGACCATCATCGTGCTGCTGCCCAAGCTGCTCGATGACCTGCAACTGTTCCGCAGCGTAGCGGTCGCCATTGCCGTGCTGGTGACGGTCGGGGCAGCGGTTGCGGTGCAGCGCGGCAAGACCAGCGCCCGCTCGGCCGCTATCCCGGTGGTCGGCAGCATTGCGCTGGCCGGCGTGTCCTTCGTGCTGCAGACCATGACCGACTGGCGGCTGTCGATCTTCGGACTGATCACGCTGTTCGTCGTCTACTACCTGCAGGACGGCATCATCGGCTTCTTGCGCAACGCGCTCAATCTGAAGGACAAGGGCGAGCAGTTCGACGCCGCCAGTGTTGCGCCGCTGCGCGGCGACGCGCTGGTCAATGCCAAAGCAGGTACGCAGGCCAGCGACGAATTGCTGACCGCGCGCAACGTGCTGATGCAGTTCGGCGGTCTGAAGGCGCTCAACGACGTCGACCTGACGGTGCGGCGCGGCACGGTGCATGGCCTGATCGGCCCCAACGGCTCGGGCAAGAGCACGATGATGAACGTGCTGACCGGCATCTACTTGCCGACTGCCGGCCAGATCAGCTTTGCCGGGCGCTCGGTGGTCGGGCGCACCTCGTCGGACATCGCGCTGTCGGGCATCGCCCGCACCTTCCAGAACGTGCAACTGTTCGGCGAGATGACGGCGCTGCAGAACGTGATGGTCGGCCTGCACCACAGCTTTGCCAGCAACCTGGTCGATGTCGCGCTGCACACGCCGCGCTACCGCCGCGAGGATGGTGACGCCACCGCCCGCGCGCTGGGCCTGCTGCAGTTCGTCGGCCTGGCCGACCTGTCGCACGAGGAGGCGCGCAACCTGCCCTACGGCAAGCAGCGCCTGCTCGAGATCGCCCGCGCGCTGGCGTTGGACCCGCAGTTGCTGCTGCTCGACGAGCCGGCGGCCGGACTGACCGCGCCCGACATCAAGGAATTGGTGGCGATCATCGGCAAGATCCGCGAACACGGCATCACGCTGATCCTGATCGAGCACCACATGGACGTGGTGATGTCGGTCTGCGACACCGTCTCGGTGCTCGATTTCGGCCAGAAGATCGCCGAGGGCAAACCGGCGGCAGTGCAGGCCGACCCGAAGGTGATCGAGGCCTACCTGGGAGGCCAGGCCGGCGAGGACTTGGCCGTGGGCGGCCAGGTCGGCGCCCCAGCGGCTGCTTGAGGACGGGCTTGAGGAAAAATGCGATGTTGACAATCAACAACCTGCACGCCGGCTACGGCAAGATCGAAGTGCTGCACGGCATCTCGATGGAAGTGCCGCGCGGCAAGGTGGTCACGCTGATAGGCTCGAACGGCGCCGGCAAGACCACCACGATGCGCGCGATCTCCGGGATGATTGCGCCGACCGCTGGCGAAATCGCGCTCAACGGCCGTGGCATCGCCGGGCTGGAGAGCTACCACATCGCCCGTCTCGGGCTGGCGCATTCGCCCGAGGGCCGACGCGTCTTCGCCACCATGACGGTGACCGACAACCTGCGGCTGGGCGCCTTCCCGCGCTACACCGGCGCAAGGCCCAAGGGCGATGTCGAGGCCGACCTGCAGCGCGCGATGGAACTGTTCCCGCGCCTGAAGGAGCGCCGGCTGCAACTGGCCGGCACGCTGTCGGGCGGCGAGCAGCAAATGCTGGCGATGGCACGCGCCACCATGCTCAACCCCGAGGTCGTGCTGCTCGACGAGCCGTCAATGGGCCTGGCGCCCATCCTGGTCGAGGAAGTGTTCCGCATCATCGCCAGGCTCAAGAGCGAGGGCGTGACGATGCTGCTGGTCGAGCAGTTCGCCGCCGCCGCGCTGGCGGTGGCCGACTACGGTTATGTGCTGGAGAACGGCCGCATCTCGCTGCACGGGCCGGCGACGCAACTGCGCGACGACCCGGCAGTCAAGGCCGCGTACCTGGGCGGCGGGCACTGAGTGCCCCAAGGCCGCCGTCTGGCGGCGACCCGACATCGAGGGCTGAATCGCGCTGCCCATGGAAGCCATAGAACCGCGCTGGAGACAACGATGCAGCACCACAAGATCCTGGTCACGCTGGCCACCACCCTCACGCTCGCCGGCCCAGCGCTGACGCAGCCCCTGCCCACCGCGGGCCCGGAAAGCGTGGGCGTTTCCAGTCAGCGCTTGCAAAACATCGACGCCTTCTTCAGCAGCGAGATCGAGCGCAAGCGAGTGCCCGGTGCGGTGGTGGCCATTGCACGCAACGGCAAGCTGGCCTACTTCAAGGCTTTCGGTTTCGCGGACGCGGCCAAGGGCACGGCCATGTCCACCGACAACCTGTTCCAACTCGCGTCGATGACCAAGATCCAGGCTGCGGTCGGCGCGCTGGCGCTGACCGAGCAGGGCAAGTTGCCACTGCAAAGCAAACTTGCCGACTACTTCCCGGCATTCGGGACCATGCCGGTGGGCGTGCCCACGGCCGACGGCAAGTTCACCACCGAGCCGCAGAAGCGGCCCATACGCATCCACGATCTGTTCCGCCACACGTCGGGCTTGACCTATGGCGGCCGGCCCGACGGCAGCAGCGCCATCGCCGCGCTATGGCCAAGCGGTGGCGCGGCCCAGTACATGGGAACGTCCAGCGAGTTCGCGAACGCGGTTGCCAAGCTGCCACTGGTCTACCAACCGGGCACGGTCTTCGAATACGGCCTGTCTTTCGACGTGCTCGGCGCGGTGGTTGAAAAGATCGCCGGCAAGACCCTGGGCGAGCATTTGTCCGAGACGGTGTGGAAGCCGCTGAAGATGAACGACACCACGTTCCGCCTGAGCGACGCCCAGCGTGCCCGCGTGGCCAGGCCCTTTGCGAACAACCCGCTGGACGGCAAGCCGCAAGCCATCGCCGCCATTGACAAGCCGCCCACCTTCGACTGCGCCGGCGCCTGTGCCTTCGGCAGCATCGGCGACTACATCCGCTTCGGGCAGATGCTGCTCAACGGTGGCAGTCTGGACAACGCGCAAGTGCTCAGCCCGGCTTTCGTGCAACTGATGACCAGCAACCACCTGGGTGCGGGCATACAGAATCTGGTGGCCAATGTGGAGCCGCACCGTGACGGCTACGGCTTCGGACTGGGCGTGGCGGTGCGCGTACAACCGGGGCTGGCTGCCGTGCCCGGCAATGCCGGTGAATTCAGTTGGAACGGCGCCAACGGCACGGGTTTTTTCGCCGACCCGAAGGAACAACTCGTGGTGGCATTCGGCACGGCGGCGCCGGGCGAGTTGCGCAAGTATTACCGCGAGCAGATGCAGGATCTGGTCTACGGCGCGCTCATCCGCTGACCCGGCAGGTTGGCTCGCGGCCCAGCACATCGCCCGCCTGCGGGCGGTGTCTCGTCGTTGCTGGGAAACCCGCAGCGACGACATTGACCACGCCGACGTGGCTACGGCCCCAAGGCCGGGCTGTGCGGCCGGGTCAAGACTCGAGGGCATGGAGCCGACGCTGGCTCATCAGGGAGCATCAGTGGGAGCGGACGGCAGGTGCGCGTCCCTGACGATGGCCAGCAAGCCCGCACCATCGGTCTCTGGTCAAGATCCGTCAGCATTTCGCGCCAAAGGCGCACTGTACAGACCCTGCTGACACGCTGGAGCGGCAGCAGGGCGGACCAGCAACCGTCCGACTCGGGGCGTCGGACGAGGCCATCGAGACCTGACTCACTTGGGCAGGACCCGCTTGTGCTGGGCGCGGATGACATAGTCGACCGCATGCCCACTGCGCTGCGCAAGCCCCAGCAGCGCCATCAGATCGGACTCCCGGTCGGCCACTACGAGCCTGGACCACGAGAATGCGCCGGCGCCAAGCACTGACGGGGTCCGCACGGATGGCAACGACACCGGCGTGCACCACTGGTGCCCGGTCGGGCCGTCATGACTTCATGCGGTTCTTCGATGAACTCTTGGCCGTGACCAGATGACTTCATGCCCAACGGCAATAACTTCATGGATCCCTGCGCCGCAAGGGGCCCTCGTCTTCAGGCCGAGGGACGAGCACTGATGGCGGGGATGGGGCGACACGGCAATTACGCACTGAACTGCAAATGCACCTGAGACGTTGGCCATCGACGCCAGACCGATCTACGGCGGACACACAGCCAGGTTGTGTGTCGACTCCAGGTGTTTCGATCGCCGCCGGCCGGCCTGCCGACCATATGCTTGAAGCCCCCGAAGCCGAGATTTTTGGCAGGAATTCCGGAAAAGCGTGCTGACCTGTGGGCGCCGAGATGAAACTGCCCTGAATCGGCCGGCGTGAAGATGCGCATTCTTCCGCCGCCGTCTTCTTCCGATCAGCGTCTTTGACGCATCTTCTTCAGGCTGTTCTGAGTCTTCTTCGACGTCGGTTGCAGGCCTGGCGAGGCGCTAGCGTGGTGACTGTTCCGGGGCGGATCGGGGTACGGCCATGGCGCAGAGTGGGCAGCGTAAGTGCTTGTGTTGTGAGGAATTTTTCTTCCTCAACCCGCGCAGCGGCGAGCGCCAGCGGTACTGCTCGGCGATGGATTGCCGGCGTGCGAGCAAAGCTGCCAGCCAAGTGGCGTGGCTGGCCAAACTCCAGAACCTGGACTACTTCAAGGGGCCGCTGCACGTCGAGCGCGTGCGAGCCTGGCGTGCCGCACACCCTGGTCACCACCGCCCCCGGCCGCCGGCCCGGCGCGTGCTACAAGATTCATACCCGCGCAAGTGAATGATTTTGTTGAACAAAGGGTTGATCGTGATGCGTTGGGCGAGATCCCCGGCAGGCTGGCGTTACAAGCAAGGACTCTATTGCCGCTGATTTACGTGACCAATTGAACTCTGCCGAGAGTCGATTTTCAACTTCCGGGTGTGTGTGCACCTAGGAAATCCGGTGCACCCGAAAAACAGTCCGTACTTTTCTTTGCGCTGAACCAAGAAGCCGGTCCCGCATTCGGGACAGACTTCGCTTGCGCTAATTGTGCCGTCGACATTTCGGATTTCCATTTTCTGGTCCTTCACCAATTCGGTGATGAAGGGCGACTCCTTGCGGGCAATGGCGATGAGCGTTACGGTGGAACGGGCTCGTGTCATGGCAACATAGAACAACCGCCGTTCCTCGGCATATTCGTATGAATCGCCGCTGGGCATCGCCAACTGCATCACTGGATCGTCAGCGACGCGACTTGGAAAGTCCAGAGTCTCCGAAATCATCCTGGGGAGGATGACGTGGTCGGTATCGGTCAGTGCCATGTTGTCCGCACTGTGTCCAAGTAAGCCAGCGATCCGAGTCCAAGTTGCTGCTTGGACTTGAACTTGGACACACCAGCCACTGGCTGCCAGTGTCCCCGCTTGGCCATTGCAGGAACCAAAAAATTCAGCGGTGGTGAGGGCTTGCGATCAGAAATGAGATCTCTGTGGACCGTGTTGGAATCGCCTTTATTTCCCTATGCAGAAATTGCCGAAGATCTCGCCCAGCAGGTCGTCCGAGCTGAACGCGCCGGTGATCTCGCTCAGCGCGTCGTGCGCCAGGCGCAGTTCTTCGGCGAACAGGTCGAGTGCGGTATCGCCCAACTGGGCATGCTCGCGTGCCGCCGCCAGATGCGCCGCCGTGCGCTGCAATGCCAGCACATGGCGTTTGCGGGCGATGAACAGGCCTTCGGTCGCGGCCTGCCAGCCTGCGCGCTGCAGCAAGGCCTGGCGCAGCAGGTCCAGGCCGGCGCCGGTGCGGGCCGACAGCACGATGTCGCCCGCCGCGACGCCGGCCCCCTGCTGGCCTTCGCCCACCGCGGCGGCATCGGCCTTGTTGTGCACATGGACGATGCGCCCGGCGCGCAGGCCGCCCTCGCCCGCCAGGCGCTGCGCAATCAGCGCTTCGTCGGCTTCGTAATCGGCCTGGCCGCGCCGCGTCAGGTCGTGCAGAAAGATCACCGCGTCGGCCTGCGCGATCGCGTCCCAGCTGCGGGCGATGCCTATGCGCTCCACCTCGTCGCTGGCCTGCCCCTCCCCGCGCAGGCCGGCGGTGTCGATCACATGCAGCGGCACGCCCTCGATCTGTATCGTCTCGCTGACCTTGTCGCGCGTGGTGCCAGGGATCGCGGTGACGATCGCCAGCTCGGCCCCGGCCAGGGCGTTGAGCAGCGAGCTCTTGCCCACGTTGGGCTGGCCGGCCAGCACCACCTGCAAGCCCTCGCGCAGCAGCGCGCCCTGGCGCGCGCTGGCCATCACGCTTTGCAGCGTGGCCGCTATCGCGTCGAGCTGGCCCTGGGCATCGGATTGCTGCAGGAAGTCGATCTCCTCTTCCGGAAAATCCAGCGTCGCCTCGACCAGCAGGCGCAGCCGCACGGTGCGCTGCCGCAAGGCCTCGATGCGCTGCGAGAACGCGCCCGAGAGTGATCTGCCGGCCGAGCGCGCCGCCGCCTCGGTACTGGCCTCGATCAGGTCGGCCACCGCCTCGGCTTGCGCCAGGTCGAGCTTGTCGTTGAGGAAGGCGCGCTGGGTGAATTCACCCGGCTGGGCCAGCCGCAAGCCGGCCAGCCGCGGCTGGCCACTGTCGGTCTCGATCTCGGCCGCGGCCTCAATGCAGCGCGCCAGCAGCAGTTGCAACACCACCGGCCCGCCGTGTGCCTGCAACTCCAGCACGTCTTCGCCGGTGTAGGACTGCGGCGCCGGAAACCACAGCGCCAGTCCCTGGTCTATCGCCTCGCCCTGCGCGTCCTTGAACGGGCCGTAGCAGGCCTGGCGCGGCGGCAGCGCGCGGCTGCACAGCGCGGCCACCAGCGGCGCCAGGCCGCGGCCCGACACCCGCACGATGCCCACCGCGCCGCGCCCGGGGGCGGTGGCCACGGCGACGATGGGATCCTGGTGTTGGTGCAGCGACACCCGGCGCATTGTCCGCGAAGGTTGCTGCCCGGCCCCCACCGGCCGCTGGCCTCAGCCTACTTGACGCCCAGCCGCTTGTTGATGAACCACTGCTGCGCGATGCCCAGCAGGTTGTTTGTCAGCCAGTACAGCACCAGGCCGGCCGGGAAGTAGAAGAACATCACCGAGAACACCAGCGGCATGATCCACATCATCTTGGCCTGGACCGGATCGGGCGGCGTCGGGTTCAGCCAGGTCTGGAACATCGTCGAGGCTGTCATCAGCAGCGGCAGGATGAAGAACGGATCCTTGGTCGACAGGTCGTGGATCCAGCCTATCCAGGGCGCGTTGCGCATCTCGACGGTCGACAGCAGCACCCAGTACAGCGCGATGAAGAAAGGCATCTGCACGAAGATCGGCAGGCAGCCGCCCAGCGGGTTGACCTTCTCCTCGCGGTAGATGCGCATCATCTCCTGCTGCATCTCCTGCGGCTTGTCCTTGTAACGCTCGCGCATCGCCATCACCTTGGGGTTGATGGCCTTCATCTTGGCCATCGACTTGTAGGCATGGGCGTTCAGCGCGTAGAACGCGATCTTCAGCAGAACCACCAGCGCGACGATCGCCCAGCCCCAGTTGCCGATCAGCTTGTGCAACTGGTCGAGCAGCCAGTACAGCGGCTTGGACAGGATGGTCAGCCAGCCGTAGTCCTTGACCAGTTCCAGCCCGGTGGCCAGCGCCTCGATCTTCTTTTCTTCCTGCGGCCCGGCAAACAGCGTGGCCTTGTGGGTCTTGCTGGCGCCTGCGGCCACTTCGCCCAGCGG
>CANGHK010000028.1 GCA_947453625.1 Burkholderiales bacterium | reverse complement strand
TCCATTACCTCGGCGCGTTCTCGTACCGCTTCAATAAACGATTCGACCTCCACGGCTTGGTCTCCCAGTTGATCGGCGACGTCATCCGCGCAAAACCGCAGCGGGAACGCCAAATTCGAGGTCAGGCTGAGGTTCATGCCTAGTCAGGACTGTCTGTGCGTCAAAGCCCGTCAATGATCTGGTTGTCTAGGAATTTCGAGTTGGGGCGAGGCGGTGACCATGACAACTTGCGGCCAATGGAGGGACTGCGTGGCTTTGCGGTAGCGCTTGTATTCCTCGTGCACTACGCGACCTTGACGGGGCCCTGGACTGCCGGGCAGGTGGTGGCAGCGCGATTGGTTTCAGCCCTGCAAACGATAGGTAACACCGGCGTTGATCTGTTCTTTGTGCTTAGCGGCTACCTGATTTATGGCTCGTTGATGGAGCGCGAGCAGGCATTCCCAACGTACTTTCGGCGTCGACTGCGGCGGCTTTATCCAGCGTTCAGTATCGTGTTTTTGTTGTACGTTCTGCTGTCTTTGGCAATGCCGTCGCAAAGCAAGATTCCACTGGGCGCCGGCGCAGCGTCTCTATATTTGGTGCAGAACTTCATGATGCTGCCAGGCTTGTTGCCGATCGAGCCGATGATCGTGGTAGCTTGGTCTTTGAGCTACGAGGTCTTCTACTACCTTGTTCTTCCAGCGGTGATCTCTGTCGTTGGCCTGCGCAGCCGATCTTCCGCTTGGCGCGTTGGTTTCTTCGTCGTGACAGCGCTCTTGTTTGCCGGCTTGTGTGCTTGGCGCGGCGGTCATATCCGCCTGATCATGTTCGCTGTCGGCATTCTCCTCCACGAGGCGCTGCGGCATCGGTTCGTCCGCGCCCCGGGCAGCCGGGCGGCATGGTGGGCGCTGGGACTCGGGCTGGGATTGACGCTGCAACCGTTTGTCGGATCGCTGGCCTATACGCTTCGCACCTTGTTCCTGGCAGTGGCGTTCTTTGTGCTGTGCCATAACTGTTTCGCGATGCCGCGCGGCGGTGTTGCGATTGCTTTTTCATGGGCGCCGTTGCGATGGCTGGGCAACATGAGCTATTCGTACTATTTACTGCACTCGCTGCCATTGAAGGCTGCTTTCCTTGGTGTTGCGATGTTGCTGCCGGTTGGAAGTGTGTCCCCGCTTTGGTGGCTGTTGATGCTGCCGCCAATGCTACTGCTGACGATACTACCTTCGGCGCTGCTGTTCTTGGCCGTGGAACGGCCGTTCTCACTGGCACCTGCGCGCCGAAGAGTGGTGCCGGCTTAGCCGTCAGGGTCACTGGATGAGCGAACAGCGCACAGAGCCAAGCAACCGGCCAATGATTGTTCATGTCGTCTACCGTTTTGACACCGGTGGTCTCGAAAATGGTGTCGTGAACCTGATCAACCACATGCCAAAGAAAGCCTACCGCCATGCCGTGGTTGCTCTCACCGAGGTGGTGCCTGGCTTTGTCCGAAGAATCAACCGTGATGATGTCGACTATGTCTCTTTGCACAAGCCACCCGGCCACGCCGCCCGGTTGTATCCCGCGTTGACGCAATTGTTCAGGCAGATGCGTCCCGCTGTCGTGCATACTCGCAATTTGGCAGCGCTGGAATGCCAGGTGCCGGCTTGGTGGTCTGGCGTGCCAGTGCGCGTGCACGGTGAACACGGCCGCGATGTCGACGACCTGGATGGCACACGCAAGCGCTACCAATGGATGCGCCGCGCTTACAGCCCGTTTGTGCATCGGTACGTGGCGTTGTCGCGTGATCTCGCCGGCTACTTGCAACAGCGCGTAGGCGTGGATGACCAGCGGGTGGCGCAGGTCTACAACGGCGTCGACATCCAGCGATTTCGTCCGCCCGCTGGTGGTCGGGATACCTTGGCTGGCAGCCCTTTCAATGAACCTGGGTTGTTTGTCGTCGGCACAGTGGGGCGCATGCAGACGGTGAAGGCGCAAACCATGCTGGCCCGCGCCTTCGTGCGTGCGCTGGTGCTACAGCCGGCTTTGCGCGCCAGGTTGCGGCTTGTGATGGTGGGCGATGGCCCTCTTCGCGCTGAAGCGCAGCTGTTGTTGACCACGGCGGGCGTGGCCGACCTGGCTTGGCTCCCAGGCGAGAGGGCTGATGTGCCGGATGTCATGCGAGCCCTGGATTGTTTCGTTTTGCCCTCTTTGGCCGAGGGCATCTCGAATACTATTCTCGAAGCGATGGCATCCGCATTGCCCGTGTTGGCCACGGGTGTGGGCGGCAACGCAGAACTGGTGATCGAAGGTGGCAAGGGCGAAACCGGCAAGACCGTGCCCGCTGGCGATATCGAACAAATGGCGCAGGCGCTGGTGAAATGGTCGAGCGATCCAGTCCGTTGTCGGGCTATGGGTCAGGCGGGGCGAGCGCGGGTGGAGCGCCTGTTCAGCCTGCCCGCCATGGTGGGCGCCTACCAAGACTTGTACGACCGACTGCTGGCCGAACACACACCTCGAGCGAAACGGACTTGATTCACCATGTGCGGCATCACCGGTATTTTCGACACCCGCGGCGTCCGGCCGGTGGACCGCGCGGTGCTGCAGCGCATGAATGACTCGCAGCAGCATCGCGGCCCGGACGAGGGCAGCCTGCACATCGAGGCTGGCTTGGGCTTGGGCCATCGCCGCTTGTCCATCATCGACATTGCGACCGGCCAGCAACCCTTGTTCAACGAAGACGGTTCGGTGGTGGTGATTTTCAACGGTGAAATCTACAACTACCAGGATTTGATTCCCGAGTTGCAGGCCGCCGGCCACCACTTCCACACCAAGAGCGACACCGAGGTCATCGTCCATGCCTGGGAGCAATGGGGTGAGGCCTGCGTCGAGCGCTTTCGGGGCATGTTTGCCTTCGTGCTGTGGGACCGCAACCGGCAGACGCTGTTCATGGCGCGCGACCGGCTGGGCGTCAAGCCGCTGTACTACGCGCTGCTGGACGACGGCAGCTTGCTGTTCGGGTCGGAGTTGAAGTCGCTGCTGGCCTACCGGGGTGGCAATGGCGGGCTCAAGCGCGACATCGATCCGCTGGCGGTCGAAGAATACTTCGCGCTGGGCTATGTGGCCGAGCCCCGCACCATCTTCCGCCAGGCCCGCAAGATGCCACCGGCGCATGCGCTGGCCATCCGCCGTGGTGATCCGGTCGGCGAGCCGCGTGCGTATTGGGATGTCAAGTTCACGCTCGACAACCCCATCAGTGTGGACGACGCCAGCGCCGAGCTGCGACAGCGTCTGCAAGAGTCGGTCCGGCTGCGCATGATTTCCGAGGTGCCGCTGGGCGCTTTTCTCTCCGGAGGTGTCGACTCGAGCGCGGTGGTCGCCACGATGGCGGGGCTGTCTGAAGGGCCGGTCAATACCTGCTCGATCGGCTTCGACGACCCCAAGTTCAACGAGAGTGAATTTGCCGCGATGGTGGCCCATCGCTACCAGACCCACCACCGACTGGAGATCGTCAAATCGGATGACTTCGACTTGATCGATACCCTGGCGCGGCTCTACGACGAGCCCTATGCCGACAGCTCGGCCATCCCGACCTACCGGGTATGCCAGTTGGCGCGTCGGCATGTGACGGTGGCGCTGTCGGGTGACGGCGGTGACGAGACCTTCGGCGGCTACCGGCGCTATCGCCTGCATCTGATGGAAGAGCGCATGCGCTCGGCGTTGCCCGCCGCGGTCCGCCAGCCGGTGTTCGGATTTCTCGGCCGTGTTTATCCCAAGGCCGACTGGGCGCCGCGCATGTTCCGCGCCAAGACCACCTTCGAGGGCATGTCACGCAGCGCAGTGCAGGCCTACTGTCATTCGGTATCACTGCTGCGTGAGCCCATGCGCGCGCAGTTGTTCAGCCCAGCGCTGCAGCGTCAGTTGGCTGGCTACCGCGCTCAGCATGTGTTCGACCAGCACGCCGCCAACGCCAACACCGACGACCCGCTCGCGCTGATCCAGTACCTGGACCTGAAGACCTACCTGGTCGGCGACATCAACACCAAGGTCGACCGTGCCAGCATGGCGCACAGCCTGGAGGTGCGCGAGCCGCTGATGGACCACGAGTTGGTTGAATGGCTGGCAACCTTGCCGTCCTCGTTGAAGGTGCGCGGCGGTGAGGGCAAATTCCTGCTGAAGAAGGCCCTGGCGCCGCAATTGCCCAACGACGTTCTGTACCGTCCCAAGATGGGCTTCGCGGTGCCGTTGGCGCGCTGGTTCCGAGGCCCGTTGAAGCAGCGGGTGCGCGACGCTGTGCTGGGTGATCGCCTGGCCTGCACGGGCTGGTTCAACCGCAGCTACCTCGAGCACTTGGTCGATGCGCACCAGAGCGGCGTCAGGGACTGCAGCTCGCCCCTGTGGACCTTGCTGATGTTCGAGGCCTTTCTGCGCAACGTGGCTGACGGCGACGGCCGAGCCGCCCCTGTGGGTGAACATCGCCAGGTTGCAGGGGTGTTTGCATGAGCTTGCGCATCCTGCATGTTCTCGATCACTCGCTCCCCCTGCACAGCGGTTACACCTTTCGAACGGCCAATATCCTGTGTGAGCAGCGCAAGCTGGGTTGGGAAACCTTTCACCTCACCAGCCCCAAGCAGGTCGCGGACGCAGGTCCTTCCGCGCCACAGGACGAAGAAACGGCAGACGGCCTGCATTTCTACCGGACACCGCCGGCCAGGTCCATGCTGGCCAAGTTGCCCGGCCTGGGTCAGCGCGCGCTGGTGCAGGCCACCGCGTGTCGCCTGCTCGAGGTGGCGCAGCGCGTCAAGCCGCACATCCTGCATGCCCACTCGCCGGTGCTCAATGCCCTTCCTGCATTGCGGGTCGGGCGGCGCCTGGGCATACCGGTGGTCTACGAAGTGCGGGCGTTCTGGGAAGACGCTGCAGTCGATCACGGCACCACCACCGAGGGCAGCCTGCGCTATCGCCTGACCCAGCGGCTGGAAACCCGTGCGCTGCGCCAAGCACAGCATGTCTTCACCATCTGCGAGGGCTTGCGCAAGGACATTGCCAGCCGCGGCATACCGGCCCACAAGGTCACCGTGATCCCGAATGCGGTGGACATCGAAGCCTTTGAGCCAGGGGGTCAGCCTGACGAGGCGTTGAAGGCGCGTTTGGGTTTGAACGGTTCCACCGTGCTGGGGTTTATTGGCAGCTTCTACGCCTACGAGGGGCTCGACTTGTTGTTGCAGGCTTTGCCTGGGCTGCTTCGTCGACACCCGGACCTACTGGTCCTGCTGGTTGGCGGCGGGCCGCAAGTCGGTGCGCTGAAAGCCCAGGCCCAGGCGCTCGGCGTGCTCGACAAGGTCGTTTTTACAGGCCGCGTGCCGCACGCCGAAGTACAGCGCTACTACGGGCTGGTAGATGTGCTGGCCTACCCGCGGCACAGCATGCGCCTGACTGAACTGGTGACGCCGCTCAAGCCCTTGGAGGCCATGGCGCAGGGCCGCGTGATGGTGGCCAGCGATGTCGGCGGTCACCACGAACTCATCGAGCACGGGCGTACCGGCTGGCTGTTCAAGGCCGGCAATGCGGATGCGCTTGCCAATGCCGTCACCGATCTGCTGGGTCGGCGAGCGCTCTGGCCGGCACTGCGCCGTGCGGGGCGCGAGTTCGTGGAGAGCGAGCGAAGCTGGGCCGCCTCTGTTGTGCACTATGGACCGGTCTATCGCGGTCTCGCGCCCTTGGTCCTGACGTGATCGGGTTCGGTGGCCTTCGCATCGGGCTTGTCGGTCCGTTGCCACCGCCGGCGGGGGGCATGGCCAACCAGACTAAGCAGTTGGCCGAGCTGTTGCGCGGTGCAGGCGCCGAGGTCGCGTTGGTGCAGACCAATGTGCCCTACAGCCCAGCGTTCGTCGGCCGCATCCCTGTGCTGAGAGCCCTGTTTCGCCTGCTGCCGTACGGGGTGGCCTTGTGGCGCACCGCCGGCCGCTGCGAGCTCTTTCACGTGATGGCCAACTCAGGCTGGTCCTGGCACTTGTTCGCGGCGCCCGCAATCCGCGTTGCCGCCTGGCGAGGTGTACCGGTGGTGGTCAACTACCGCGGCGGCGAGGCGGGTTCGTTCCTGGCCCGGGCGCACGCGTCGGTGCGCCGCAGCATGGCGAAGGCCGCGCTGCTGGTCGTGCCATCGGGATTCCTGCAAGCCGTCTTTGCCCAACATGGCATCCAAGCGCAGATCGTGCCGAATATTGTCGACCTGGTGCGCTTTCGGCCGCCGCAGGAATCCCGCCCGCGCGGTGCGCATCTTGTGGTGGTGCGAAACCTGGAGCCGATCTATGACAACGCCACTGCCGTACGGGCGTTGGCGCTCTTGCGTCAGATCCACCCGCAGGCGCACTTGACGATCGCCGGCACCGGGCCGGAAGCGGCCGCCTTGCATGCCTTGGTGACCAGTCTCGGGCTCGCCTCCGCGGTGCGGCTGGTGGGGCGTCTGGATCGCGACGCGGTGGCTGCGCTCTACCGTGACGCCGACGTCGCCCTCAATCCCAGCACAGTGGACAACATGCCCAATTCGATTCTCGAAGCCTGGGCCAGCGGCGTTCCCGTGGTCAGCACCAACGTCGGTGGCGTGCCCTTCATCGTGAAGGATGGCACTTCCGCGCTGCTTGTACCGCCACGCGACCCCCAAGCTTTGGCCGCTGCGGTGGGGCGCTTGCTGGAGAATGTTCGGCTGGCCGAAGCGCTCGCCGGCGCAGGGGTGTTCGAAGCCCGGCGCTACAGCTGGCAGCGCGTCTCCGCTGAATTGGCCGCCACGTATCACAAGGCGCTTGCATCCAAGCCGCGTCAATGAGTTCAAGGCCTCTGATGTATTCCGGTCTGATGTCCATCGCAATCTCTCGGTCGCATGTGTAGCAAGGGAGTCAAGATACATCGCGAACCGCGTGAACCGATCGGTTCACGAGTTGCAAGCCATCAGCAAAGATGGGGTCAGGAGCACTCGTGGATGCGCGCGCCTGACGCCATCACGCTCCTGTGCCTGACGATTGAAGGCATTGGTTTGAGCATCGAACCTGAAAAATGCGGGCTTTTGAACAGTCGCTGCCTGGTCGATGACCCAATGAGCGAAGATTATTGCTTGGGTTTGAATGATGCGTGATCTGCTCGTTGCGGCAGTCATATTCGGCTTGCTGCCGTTCGTATTCCGGCGCCCTTTCTGGGGGATATTGCTGTCGACCTGGCTGGGTTACATGAATCCGCATCTGCTGTGTTATGGATTCATGATCGGAATACCGGTGGTATTCATTGTGGCAATTGCCACGATGGCCGGCATGCTGATTGCAAAAGAAGACAATAGAATGGTATGGAGCCGCGAAATCATCATCTTGATGATATTTATGGCCTGGATGGGTGTGACGACGAGCCAGGCCTTTTTCTTCAATATTGCCGCTGATCAGTATAGCAAGGTCATCAAGATTCAGATCTTGACCTTCATGGCACTGTTGCTGCTCACGACAAGAGAGCGCGTGGATCTCTTACTTTGGGTCATTGTGCTCTCGCTTGGGTTCTACGGTATCAAGGGAGGTATCTTCACAATCATCAACGGTGGGGCTTATCGGGTGCAGGGGCCGGTGTCCAGTTTTATCGAAGGCAACAATGAGTTGGCACTGGCATTGATCATGACCATTCCGCTCATGCGTTACCTGCAACTTCAGGAGAGGCGCAAGTTATTCAGGCTGGGTTTGGCAGCAGGCATGTTTCTGACAGCGATTGCTGCGGTCGGCAGTCAGTCGCGTGGCGCACTGGTCGGCATATCTTTGATGGGCGCAATATTCTGGCTCAAGAGTCGAAACAGGTGGACGCTGGCGCTGTTGATAGTATGTGCCGTGGCGGTCATCGGCAGTATTATGCCTGATGAATGGTATGCACGGATGAATACCATCGAAAGCTATGAACGGGATGATTCCGCATTGGGCCGAATCAACGCGTGGTGGACAGCGTGGAATGTCGCCAAGGACCGCGTCACGGGTGGTGGTTTTTGGATGTTTCAGGCGCCTGTTTTTCAGCAGTATGCACCGGAGCCCAACAGGGTTCATGATGCGCACAGCATCTATTTCCAGGTGCTCGGCAATCACGGGTTTGTTGGTCTGTCAATATTTTTGTCGCTGCTTCTGATGACTTGGCTGAAATGTGGTGCCGTTATTCGAGTTGCCAAGAGGAATCCAGAATCGAGATGGGCGCAGGATTTGGGTGCGATGATTCAGGTCAGCTTGGCAGGCTATATGTCGTCAGGCGCGTTTCTGGGCCTTGCCTATTTTGACTACTTATACCACCTGATTGCGGTGACCGTCGTTTTGCATCATCTGGTCAAGAATAATGAATCTGTCACTGCCGAATTTGTGGTGAACAGATCAGATCCGCCAACAGCGGGTACGCAACTACCGCCGGCTGGCGGCCGCTAGTATCGGAAATTCAATGTTTCGGAAGCCCTGGATCCCAAATGCATTTGTTCAGACTGCTGAATGGCGACTGTTCGGGCTTGGCCTGCAGTTCGGCGTGATTCCTCGGGGCGCTGTCACCGCTTGGCATGGCGCCGGCCTCTGGCCAACCGTAGGCCAGGAAATGCGAAGTTCATGGTATCGACTGGCGATGGCGACTGGCACATGAACAGGCGGCGCCTGCGCAGCGTTGATGCTGGCCAACGTGGCGTTCGGCAGTGCAAGCCAGAGGGCCACCTATCTTGACTTCTCACAACGGCCAGAGCAGATGAAGATGCCGCCATTTCTTGCGGGGGGCTTGGTCTATCCGCTGCAGGAACGTGCCTTTGGCCGCCCAACCTTCGGCTACCTCGCCGCGCTCGAGAAGAGCCAGTGGCTGACACGAGAGGGCGTCGAGAACCTCCAACTCGAGAAGCTCCGCGCATTGCTGGCCGTGGCCCATGCCCACGCACCGTGGCACCGTGCGCGCATGGACGAAGCAGGCCTGCGACCCGATGCGCTGCCGAGCCTGGCGGACTTGTGCAGGCTGCCTCGCATGACGAAGCAGGAAGCTGCCGCCAACAGTGACCGACTGGTTTGGCGTGACGTGCCCGGCGGCGGGTTCAAGTACAACACCGGCGGCTCCAGCGGGCAGCCCTTGATCTTCCACTTCGGCCGCCAGCGCCAGGCCTCCGACGCAGCGGGACGCATGCGGGCGCGCCGCTGGTGGGGCGTGCAGCCCGGCCAGCCCGAGGTTTACCTTTGGGGCGCGCCTGTCGAGTTGAACAAGACCGACTGGGTCAAGACCGTCAGGGACCGTCTGATCAATCAGTTGGTTCTGAATGCGTTCGCCATGTCGCCGGCGCGCATGGACCTCTACCTAGACGCCATCGAGGCCTACAAGCCGCACTGCCTCTACGGTTATGCCAGTTCAGTGGCGCTGCTGGCCGCGCATGCCGTCGATCGAGAGCGCAAACCACGGCTTCCCGAACTCAAGGTGGTCTGCACGACCGGTGAGCCGCTTTACGAACACCAGCGCAACCTGATCGGCGAGGTGTTCGGGGTTCCGGTGGCCAATGAATTTGGCAGCCGCGACATCGGATTCACCGCCCACGAGACGCCCGAAGGGCAGGTGTTGCTGATGAGCGAGAGCATCGTGCTCGAGGTGCTCGACGAAGCCGGCAATCCGGTCGCCCCTGGCGAGTTGGGCGAAGCGGTGGTGACCGGACTGTGCTCCGACGCTCAGCCTTTCATCCGCTACCGCACGGGCGACATGGTGCGCTTGAGCCCCGAACCCGACCGTGCCGGGCGGGGGCTGCAAGTACTGGCCGAAGTGGTCGGCCGCCAAACGGATTTCCTGGTCCGGGCGGATGGCACCATCATGCATGCGCTCGCCGGTATCTACGTCTTGCGCGGGACGGAAGGCGTGGCCGAATTCAAGTTGATCCAGCACGCGCTGCGCGACATCGAGGTCCTGATCGTCGCCGGCCCTCGGTGGACTGCGACCAACGCCCAGGCCATCGACAACGGACTGCGCCAGCGCCTCGGACACGACGTCAGAGTCACCGTGCGGGTGGTCGACGACATCGCCCCCGAGTCCTCGGGCAAGCACCGGTACGTCGTTAGCCACGTACCGCTGGGCGGCGGCCTCGGGCGCGCCACAACAAACCATTGAACCAAGAGCGACCAGGGCATGAACCTTACCGATCTGATTCGTATTCCTTTGCGCTACAAGCCGTGGCGGCCACGGCATGCCGAACTGGTATGGAGCAGCCTGCGCGGCGCAGCAGGTGACCAGCAGGCCCACAGCGTCCATCTGGGGGCGGCTATCGATTGGCTCTGCCGTGCCCAGGACATGCGCGACGGCCATCCCGATGCCGGCGGCGCATCGGCGGGCTGGAGCTTCGAGGACGGTTGGCTGCCGAGCTACCCGGAGACCACCGGCTATATCATCGAAACCCTGCTTGCAGCAGCCCAGGTGCTGCAGCGTCCGGAACTGGTCGGCCGGGCCCGGCGGATGATCGAATGGGAACTGTCGATCCAGATGCCCGATGGCACCTTCCCCGGGCATTTCGGCGAGCCTGGAAGCCGTCCCGTGATCTTCAACACCGGGCAGATCATGCACGGCATGATTGCCGGCTACACGCAGCTTCGACGCGACGATTGTCTCGTTGCTGCCGTGCGGGCAGGGCATTGGCTGGCCGACCAGCAGGACGATGACGGCTGCTGGCGCAAGTTTGAACACAACGACACGCCCCACGTCTACAACACCCGGGGCACCTGGGCCTTGCTCGCCACCGGTTTGATCGCCGGTGACGCCCGTCTGGTGCAATCGGCCAAGCGAAACCTGGATTGGGCCTTGTCCCAGCAGAGTCCGTGCGGCTGGTTCGCCACCAACGCCTTCGTGCCCTGGCGCTCGCCGTTCACCCACACGATCGCTTATGCGATGCGCGGCTTCCTGGAGTCGGGTGTGCTGCTCGGTGAAGAGCGCTACCTCGAAGCAGCGCTCAAGGCCGGTCGAGGTCTCGCCGCGGTGCAGCGGCAGGACGGCTGGCTGGCGGGTACGTACAAGGCCGGCTGGGTGGCCGCTGCCAACTACGCGTGCCTGACCGGCATCGCGCAGATGAGCCTCAATTGGACGAGGGCCGCCCAGGCGACCGGCGCGGCGGACCTTCGAGACAATGCCCGCGCCGCATTGATCTACCTGAAGGCCAACCAGCAACTGGACCATCCCGACCCGGCGGTGCGTGGCGGTATTGCAGGGTCTGTGCCGATCTGGGGCGACTACTCGCGCTTCGAGTATCCCAACTGGGCCTCGAAGTTCTTCGCCGATGCAATGATGGTGGACATGGAGAACATCGCCGTGCCACCGGTGCCCATGGTGGCGGCATGGCCCGCGGGAGCCCCCCATGGCTGAGAGCGCAAGTCCGTTGCGGATTCTGGTGCTCTGTGGTCGCAGCCCCAGGCACCTGTATGTGGCCAATGCGCTGTGCCAGGCAGCCGATGTCGTGGCCATCGTGCAGGAGACGGGCGCCGATTTCTCCTGGAAGAAGCTCGCCAAGACGCTGCGCCCGGACAACCTCTTCCGGAAGGTATGGCGTTGGTTGAGGGACCGGCGTCGCTACACCGGAAACGGCGAAGCAAACTTCTTTTTTGGCAACCAGCCGCCCCAGTTTGACCACCCCGAACTGATCAAGCCCGTGCCGCACATCAATCACCCTGACGCAGTCAAGTTGGCGCAAGATCTCAAGCCCGACCTCATTGCCGTGTTCGGCACGTCGCTGATCCGCAGCGAGTTGCTGAAGGCGGGCCGGCTCGGCATTGCCAACCTGCATGGTGGCCTGTCGCCCGAGTACCGTGGCGCCGACTGCACCTTCTGGGCTTTGCACAACGGCGAGCCGGAAAAAGCGGGTTGCACTTTGCATTGGATAGATGCCGGTATCGACACTGGCGGCCTCATCGCCCACGTCAGCCCGAAGGTGCTTGCGGATGATGACGAACTCAGACTCTTCTGGCGCAGTGTGCAGACCAGCGCGGAGGTCTATGCAACGTTCGTGGCCCGTCTCGCATCGGGAGAGCGCTTCGGTCAAAACCAGCCCCACGAGGGCAGGCTCTATCAAGTCAGGCAGCGCAGCCTGCGCCATGAGCAGGCGGTTGACCGCCGTCTGCAAGATGGATTGTTGCGTGGCTTGGATCTCGATGTCCGGATCACCTGGTATCCCTCTGATCCCGTTGTGGGCCAGCGTTGACAGGCACCATCCTTGGTGTTGAAGCCAACCTGAGCGCGCCGCCGTGCTGAATGCTTGGGCCCAATTCGGCGCACTCCTGTTGCTGTTCTGGGTGGCAATCAATGCCCTGCTGCTGGTCGTTTATCGCCGCGAGCTGTGGCTCCTATGGCGCGAGCCTGTCTTCCGGCGTCCAATCTTGGTCATTGAGAGCGACGACTGGGGTGCGGGTCCGTTGTCCCAGGCTGGTGCTTTGCGGGAAATAGCGGAAATTCTCTTGCGTCATCGGGATGTCTCGGGTCGTTCGCCGACCTTCAACATGGCGCTCATTCTGGCGGTGCCCGACGGGACGGCGATGCAGGCCGCTGCGCTCTACCGCCGTGTCTACCTGGATGCGCCTGTGTTTTTACCTATCCTGTCGTCCCTGCGGGACGGGCAGGCCAGCGGTGCTTTCGCATTGCAGTTGCACGGGCTTGAGCACTACTGGCCCCCAACCCTGATGGCCAGTGACGATGCCCAGGTGCAGGCATGGCTGCGCCAGCCTCAGCCCGGCACCACGGAGGAGTTGCCGTCGCACCTGCAAAGCCGGTGGGTCGACACGGCCGGCCTGCCGTCGAAGTCGCATGCCGAAGCAGCTCTCCGCGCGGCCGTGGCAGAAGAGGTTCACGCCTACAAGCGAGTCGTCGGCGCGCAACCCTGGGCGGTCGTGCCACCGACGTTTGTTTGGACACGCGAAGTCGAGCGGGCGTGGGCCGACCAGGGGATCGAATGCATCGTCACGCCCGGATGGCGCTATACCGGGCGCAATGTGCGGGGCCTGCCTGATCGCAGGGAGGGTCCCATCGTCAATGGTGACAGAGCCGGCAAGATCACCTATCTGGTGCGCACCGACTATTTCGAGCCTGCGCGCGGCCGCGACGCCGCGTATGCGCTGCAAGCGCTGGATCGGGCCGCAGCCCGAGGACGACCGTGCATACTCGAAAACCACCGAGATAACTTCATAGGAACGCATCCAACGCGCCAGCACAGCTTGGTCGAACTGGACAAACTCTGCCGTGGCGCGTTGGCACGTCACCCTGATCTGAGCTTTCAGACCAGTCATGAGTTGGCTCGAATCCTGCGTGATCGCGATGCGCGGTGGCTGGTCGACAAGTTCGCCGAGCGTCTGCCCTCCGCCTGGGTTCGCTTGCGTCATGCGGGTCGGCCCTGGAACTTGATGGTGCTGACGGGCTTGGCCGCAATCGCCGCCTTCGTGGTGGGGATGTTGGGCCGGTCACCTTCCACGATGCCTGGCCCTTCGACGCCTTGAGCGGCAACGCTTCACGGCGGCTGAGCCGCGTGGCCGATAGTATTGCGAACCCCTCGACACCTGCCCGGACTGAATCAGTGAACGAACAAGAAGCCTTGCACCTGCTCATGATCACCGAACTGTTCCTGCCGACCAAGGGTGGAACCGCCGTGTCGTTCGACGACGACTTTCGTCGTTTGGGCGGCAAGTCGGTGCATCTCGTGACGGCCGCCGTGCCTGGCGATGCCAGGTTCGATCTCAGCCATCCCAACACCGTTCACCGTCTGGTCTTGCAGCGCATTCCTTGGTTGCGGCCGGAATCCTTGCTGATGTATTTGCGCCTGCTGGGGCAGTCGCTGCGTCTGGCGTTCACCCACCGCTTTTCTGCCATTCTTGCTGGCCGTGCCCTGCCGGAAGGTCTTGTCGCCTGGGCCGTCGGTCGACTGCGTGGCTGCAAGGTGATGATCTATGCCCATGGCGAGGAGCTCACCGGCTGGGGCCGGGGCCGGAAGTTCCAGGCCATGTGTTTTGCGCTGCGGCGAGCGGATCACATCCTCACGAACAGCGACTTCACCCGCGATACCCTGATTTCGCTGATCGGCGTACGGCAGGATCAGATCGTGATGACCTACCCGACGGTGGACGTTGAACGCTATCGGCCCGGCCTGCCGTTTGACGACCTGCTTGCCAGCATCGGCGTGACGGGCGCACAGAGGCTCATCCTGTCCGTGGGTCGACTTCAACGCCGCAAGGGGTTCGACCAGGTCATCCGCGCGCTGCCGGCGCTGCTTGGCCGCGGCATCGACTTGCACTACGCCATCGTCGGTATCGGTGACGATGGGGACTACCTTCAGGGGCTGGCTCGCGACCTGGGCGTGACCGAACGGCTGCATCTGCTCGGGCATGTCGAGCCCGAGGATCTGCCTCGTTGGTACAACGCCTGTGATCTGTTCACAATGCCCAACCGCGACATCAATGGCGACACCGAGGGATTCGGTCTCGTCTTCATGGAGGCCAACGCCTGTGCCAAGCCCGTGATCGCCGGTCTTGCCGGTGGCACGGGCTCTGCGGTCGAGGACGGCCTCAACGGCCTGCGCGTGGACGGAGAACGCGTCGAGGCGGTGGAGCAGGGGCTGGTCCGGCTGCTTCTGGATCCCGAAGCGGCGCGCCGCATGGGCCAGGCCGGCCGGGATCGCACCGCCAGCCGGTTCACGTCCGACCAGCGGGCAGCGCTGATCCGACGGGTCATTCATGAGGGTTGAGCGGAAGCAGCGCGGCAGGCGCCGTGCACAGCAGTTCGGCGGCGGCCATCACGCTGTCGACGCGCAGCACATGCGCCGGGGTCGGTGCAGTACCCGTAGCGGCGAGCTGGATCAGGCGCCCGACGCCAGCGGCCAGGCCTGCTGCCATGTCCGAAGCCTTGTCGCCGATGAACACGCTGCGCGACAGGTCCAGGCCCAACTCGTCACTTGCCCTCAACAGCATGCCCGGATTGGGCTTGCGGTCGAATGACTCGCGCCGGTACTCGCCAATGCCTGCAGTGGGGTGGAAAGGACAGTGGTAAACACGAGCGATGTCTATGCCGCGTTGCTTGAAAGCCACCATCATCCACTGCGTCAGGCGCTGAAAATCTGACTCCGTGTAGATACCGCGGCCGATGCCCGCCTGGTTGGTGACCACGACTAGCCGGTAGCCTCGTGCGCAGGCGCACGCACACAACTCGAAGATGCCCGCTACGAACTCGAAGTCCTCGATCCGGTGGACGTAATTCTTTTCGACATTGATCACGCCGTCCCGGTCGAGAAACAGGGCCCGGTCGAGTGGCGGCATCACGCCTGCGTCCTGCCGATCGAAAAGAGTTGTTGCGCCCGCGCGTAGTCCTTTGGCACGCCGATATCGATGAACAGGCCATCCGTTACCCAGGCGGCCGGGCGGATCCTGGCGACGCCAGGCTGCAGCAGGTCCTGTTCGAAGGAGAATGCGGCACCGGTCGGCATCGTGTCCAGCAGGCTGCGCGACAGCAGGTAGGTGCCTGCGTTGATCATCCCGGGACCGCCCGGCCCTTTCTCCAAGAACGCCTCGACGCGCCCGCCGACCAGTTTCAGCGCGCCGTAGCGGCTGAGGTCTGGCACCTGGCACACGGCCATGCTCATCGAGGCGCCCAGCCTGACATGGGCGGCCAGCAGGGCCGGATAGTCGACCTCGAGAAAGGTGTCGCCATTCAGCACGAAGACCGGATCTTCAACGGTCTCATGACTGGCCAGTCGCAAGGCACCACCGGTGCCGAGGGGACTGTCCTCGATCGAGTAGAGCAGCGTCAGACCGCGGTAGTGGTCGCCGAAGTGATCGCGGATTGCGCCGTGCCGATAACCCACGGCCAGCACCGTGCGGTTGAAACCTGCCGCCACCAGGGGGTCCAGTATCCAGGCCAGGAACGGTCGGCCAGCCACGGGGGCCATCGGCTTGGGCAGGTCGGGCACCACGCCGCGCAACCGTGTTCCCAGGCCGCCGGCCAGCACGACGGCCTGCATTCAGATCCCCAGTCCGTGCTGGTCCATCTGCGGGAAAATCTTGCGCTCGATGAGCCAGCAGATCGTGTGGCCGATGACGATGTGACCTTCCTGGATGCGTGGCGTGTCGTCCGATGGTGTGCGCAGGCAGTGTTCGCAAGCATCCGGCAGGCGACCACCACTGAGGCCGGTAAGCCCCACCGTCACCAGGCCCTTGGCGCGGGCCACCTGCAGGGCTTTCAGGATATTGGGTGAACGCCCGGAGGTGGAGAGGCCGAAGAACACATCGCCGGCGTTGCCGACGGCCTCGACCTGACGGGCGAACAACTGCTCGTAGCCATAGTCATTGCCGATGGCGGTGAGCACCGAGGTGTCGGTGGTCAGCGCGAAGGCCGCCAGTCCGGGCCGGTCGTAATTGAAACGGCTGACCAGTTCGCCGGCCAGGTGCTGGGCGTCGGCGGCACTACCGCCGTTGCCGGCGAAAAGAATCTTGTTGCCGCGCAGCAGGGCATCGACGCAAGCGTTAGCCACCTGTGCCAACGTCGCATGCAGATCTAGGTCCTCGCTCATCCCGCGCAGGGTTTGCGCTGTCTCGCGGAACTGGCCCGCGACGCCGCCGTTCAGTAGATTTTCCATCCTTGGGTCCCGATTTCAGTGAAGTGACAGTTGTAGACCTGCCCTGGTGCGGTGGACAGGGCGCGAATGACTTCCATGCGCCGTACCGGGTCTACAAGCAGCATCATGAAGCCACCGCCACCGGCGCCGGAAATCTTGCCGGCTCGCATACCTGCCCGTTTGGCGAGTTCGTAACTGGCCTCTATCCGGGGGTTGGAGATGCTGCTGGCCATGCACTTCTTGGCCTGCCAGCCGGCTTCCATTGAGTCCACCAGTCCGTTGAAGTCGCCCTTCAACAAGCATTCCTTCATGGACAGGGCCTCGTGCTTCAATGCGTGCATGGCCCCGATGGCGGTGCTGTCCTTGGCGTTCACGTTGCTGGTCTGCTCGTCGATGATGCGGGCCGAATCGCGCGACACACCACCGAAGTACAGCAACAGCGATGCCTCGAGTTCGGAGATGATCCAGTTCTTGATTCGCAGGGGGTTGACCACCACATGCTCATGGGGATGGAACTCCATGAAGTTGAAACCGCCAAAGGTGGCTGCGTATTGATCCTGCCGGCCGCCGGCCAGGCCCACGTCGTGCCGCTCGATCTCGAACGCCAAGCGCGCGATGTCGTACTCGCCCAACGGCAGGTTCAACCATTCGACGAAGGCCTTGATCATCGACACGACCAGTGTCGACGACGAGCCCAGGCCCGAACCGGGGGGCGCGTCGGTGTGGGTTGTCAGGCGCATCGGCAGGGAATTGCCGCCGTTGAATTCCTGCACGATGCGGTTGTAGACGCCCTTGTGCAGGTCCAGTTTGCCGTCCAACGGTAGTTTCGATACGGCATGGCCGGTCCAAGTCTCCTGCTTATCGGAAGCGGTGAGTTGCAGGCCTCGGTGTGCATCCCAGGGTTCGACGACCGTATAGGCGTACTTGTCGATAGTCGCGTTGAGCACCAAGCCGCCGAACAGGTCGCAATACGGCGAGACGTCAGTGCCGCCGCCACCGAGTCCCAGTCGTAGGGGTGCGCGTGCGCGGATGATCATGGCGTGTGCTCTCCTATTGGATGCCGCGCGACGGCGGAAGTGTCTTGGGCTAGCCGGTCAACCGCAACGGGATGCATCGGTCGATGTGGCTGCCAGAGCTCATCGCCCACTGCCTGAGATCGCGCGTTCGGTGTGTTGACAGCGTTCACGGCCCCTTGCCCGCACCTATGGACCAGGAATTTCAATTTGCAGGCTTTGCGGAGATCCGGGCCGCGCCTTGTCGAATGCTGGCGCCGAGCGCAACCAGCATTTCATATCGACGCCGATGAAGCGTTCGTTTGGCGGGTTGCAGCGTGCTCAAGTCGCGGGGAACAAATCTCGCGGGGAGCGTAAAGTTGCCGTCCGCATCCTGCTGCCCGCCACATTCGAGCCAGAACTGATCGTAGTTGGCATGGACGCCTTGATCATTAAGCCACGGGTGTCGAAAAACGGCGTTCTCATTACCAACAGCGCGGATGGTATCAATATTCCAGAATTCAGCAAGTGCCTGAAGGGCGAATAGCAGAAAGGCTTTGGGTCGGATGCCATGCATGGCGCGCGTGACGGCGACTATGCGGGCTCTTTGATCGGATACCTGATTGCCTTGCAGGCCGCCAATGAAGGCTTCGACTGGATTTGGGGTGAACGAGCAGATGCAAAATGAGAGTGTCAAGACAAACTCTTTTCGTTCGCCGTCATGCAGACCGATTGTGAGTTCACCATCTTTTTCGTACTTGTTTGCGTAGAGTAGACGCAGGCTGAAGCACCCCAGGCCATCGAGCGGCATATCAGCAAGGAGGATGCCCGGGCGTTGCAGAAGATCAGAAAATGCGGGCGCTGCAAAGGAAGCAAGAGCAAAGCGGTAATGTGCCTGCAGGACTTTCAATCGGGCTGTTGGCTGCAGACCGGCTTGCAAATAGGGGCGCTGCAGCTTGCTTAATATCCTTGGATTGAGGTGCGTGAAGGATGCCAACATTGGCTCCCCAAGAGTCTTGAACCACGCGGCGGTCAGACGGGCGGTGGCGAGGCCGCTCAGAATATATCGCAATCTGTCCTTGGTATTATTACGACCTCCATTCGGATAAACTTGCGACGCGGTCGCCACCAGCGTCACTGGCAGGCGTAAAATTTCCGAAATCGGCGGGGGACGGTCTGAAAATTCGAGCGCGGCGTCGAAGTGCTTCATTCTCGCGGCTGAGAAGTATTTATTGCTTATGACTGGTGGTTGAATCAAGCGTCGCATTGATGACCTCAATGTGCAGACCAGCGAATGCTCTCCGATGACGGAGGCGCAAGATGCCGGTGCGCTGGATCCAGCTTTGAGTAGATTGGCTGGCGCCTGGCGCAGGTGACACCTGACCAATATTAGAATACCAACGTCAATGCCCGATGCCGCGGCAGTCGACAAACCATGAATCCGACTATCAGCGCGAGCATGGGGTGCGGACCAGATGTTTTTGTACAAAATTTATAAGTATAGCTCCCGTTTCGCCGGTCGACCTGGCTGGATCGCTGCGCAATCGACCAAGATGCATCCCATCCGCGCCATCGGCCAGTGCACGAAAGGCCATGGATGTTATCAGCGCCGTGGCTGGATTCATTTGTTACGTTGTCACAAAATGGATGTCAAAGACAAGGGCAGGCCCTTCTATGACTTGACAGTCTAGTCGGTACCCATAGCCGACGCCCTAAGGACTGGCCCCCCCCGGTGAAATTGTTCTCGGAATCAAGGAACTATTTCGTCACGCGGGTTTCCTCCGTCTTCCCGGGTGTTGCTTGTCGCCGCCGCACTTCATTTGGGCCACGGTTTGAAGCCAAGCCCTTCATCTCAGGCTGGGGGCCTCCTCATTGGGCAGCATCTTATATCGATACCAATTCACGAAGGCGGTGCGAGAGCGACCAACTTGATGCTGCTCTGCCCCAACTTCGCAGAAGTCCTTTCCAGAGGGTGGCGAGTGAAATAGCTTGGGATCATCCGCGAAGATCGGGGATGTCTCAGTAAAATGCTAGCCATTGGGCCTGTTCCGGGGAGCTTTAATCATCGAACTTCATCTCGAGAACCTTGCGTTTGTGGAGGCTAGTTTGAAGAGTCGACTACCTCGAAAGAAAATCAATTAGCGCAGCACGATCGCTCGGATCTGGCATGCCGTCGAAGGCCATTGAGGTCCCTGGCGAAAATGCTCTCGGGTTTGCGAGGAATGTGTCGAGTGACTTCTGATCCCAAGCGCCGCCATGCGTCTTCAATGCATCCGAATACGAAAACCCTGACGCGCCTCCGATCGCTCGCCCAACGATCTTTCCAAGATCCGGCCCGATTCCGTGCGAACTTCCATCCCGCAGGGCATGACAACCTGAGCAGTTGGAGAATAGGTATTCTCCTCGCAGCTTCTGCGAAATCGTCTTGTCACGACCAGGGCTTGAACTTCCATAGCCTTCCGCCGCAGGACTCAGGAATATTACTGTCCCAGAGTCGAGATAAGTGACGATTTTCCCATCACTTGCCTGCAGCAGGTGCCTGAGTCGACCGGTAATTGGTATGGATTCCATGTTTATAACTCGACCCTCATCCAGGCGAACCCGATACAGGGCCTTCGTGAACGAAGCAATCAACAGGTCGCCTCGCCACAGCGGGAATATTCCATCCTGCAGCCTGATGAGATCGGAGACTGCGATCGAAGGTGTCCATGCGAAGATTGGTTTCTGGAAACCCTCGTGCCGACCTTGATTTACGTTGAGGGGCCATGCATGAGTTCCATATTGCGTGCCAAACGTCGCCAGTGGCCAGCCGTAATTTGCCCCATCCTTGATGATATTTATCTCGTCGCCTCCCTTTGGGCCGTGCTCGGTGGACCAGATCGTTCCTTGGTCATCGACGAACAGACCCTGCGGGTTTCTATGACCAAGGCTGTAAACCCTCGACTGACCATTTGCCATATCGATCAGGATGGTCTTGCCGTACGAGTTACCAGGATCTTGTGCGGCGATGGGCTGACGCGACAGCCCGTCGTATTGATGGTCCCCGACGGTGAGCAGGAGTTTTCCGTTGCCTAGCATGGCCATTCTGCCGCCAGACTCGCTCCCGCGCGTCAGGTGCCCGTCAGTGGCTGGAAGGCAAGGCGTTGTCTCATAGATGGTTTTCCACTCGAAGGCACGATCGTCCGCCAGAAACTGGGCGCGTGAGCCGCCCGTCCTGGATACTCGAAGTACCCCGCATTTCTCTTCGGGCTTCCAGAAATGGTGCGCGGCAAGCAACTCGAACTCATCGCCGTATTCGCGCAACAGGGTTCCCGTGACGCGAAATGTATTGTGAGTGTTTGGTCCAACGCCCGATTCGTAGACTGATGAGTTAATGGGCACGCGGCTCTTGAGGCGACGAGTTTTCAGGACATCGATTGAAGCGTCCACGGTGAAGTAATGCAGCGTGCCATCGCCAGTCGACAGCAGATAGCCTGTACCCAGCCTGGACAGTCCTCCACCCGTAGGCGGTGCCTCGCATGGTCGACCGTTCGTGGGGCAGACGTCAAAGTAGTGCCTGAATTCGACGGCATCAAGGGAATAGAGATGAGAGTCTATGAATGACTTTGTGATGTGTGGTTTGGGCTCAAGATCCAAGATCTTGTTCATGAGCTCGGTCGGTCGCGATCCGCCAATCTGCATTGCAACCGCCATGATCGCCAATGCGATCACCAGCGGCCGTCGTATTCTTGATTCGAGGAAAAGCGCCAGTGCCAGAAATATGATTGATAGAATTAGTGAGACCGCCAAAAGGCTGCGTGAGTAGAACGATTCGGTGATCAGGATATATAGCGCATAACTGCCAAAGGCAGCGAAAAAGGCAAGGGTAGAATTTCGTAAAAGGGTATTTCCGTGAGACTTCAGGAGGAGCGTAAGCAGAATCGCCGTGGTCCAGTACGCGATAATGATGCCTGCGATGAAATGGATTTCTGTTGACGGGAGAGCCCATATCGATTTTCCGGATCGTAATTGGGCCGGTATAAAACTTATGGTGAATCCTGCGGCAACGTGCAACAGCCACCAGGAGAAAGTCGGATCTGGGCGCGATATTTTCATCGAATCTTTCGTAAAATATTGGAAATAATTTGCTATTGGTAACCATCCCCCGGCAAAGCCGGGGGCATTCGGGAGGTGAGTCGCTCAAAGCGGCTGGAATCGTTCATACGGTGGGCGTTGCCTGCTGATTTCGTCTTTTGAGAAAAAAAACGGATTGGGATCGGTTTTCATGTCGGTGCCGACGTCGGGTTGACGTCGAAGCCAGGGCACGTCGAAATGACGCTTTAGCGCGGCGGCACTGCGTTGCTGCTGCCGCTCTCCATAGTTCTGCTGCCCTTTGTCGACGAAGGTTTCTACTGGTGCAGCGGCGCGGCGGGCGCAGAGTTGAAATTCCAACCACGATTTACATTGAACGGAGAGGCACCCAAAGGTTCCATGCTAATCTTGGCATGATCACTCTGTTCTCGTATATTTTCTTGAAGCAGCCACTGCTCTGGAGCCACTCTTCGCCCGACCATGGGTTGTGGTAAACAACAAGTATTTCGCGGTCCGGCGCGCGCTGACTGCAGTCATAGATCCTGCGCATGAAGGACTCAAAAATTGAGCCTTGAAACGGGTTGTAGAGGAAGAATACGATATTTTTATTCGGTATTTCGAAGTCAATGACATTTTGACAGTCGATCTCGATGTCGCGGCACCGCTGCAAATTCGCTGCCGTGCTGCTAAATATTTCGACGTTCCGGCGCGCGACGTCCGACGTGACTGGCGAAATTTCCACGCCGCGTATTTTAGAAAATGGGTACATCGACGCATGCAGGAGTGCGCGACCCTTTCCGCAGCCAACGTCGATGAAGATAAAATCCTTGGGCTGGATAGGCAATCTCCGGAATATATGGCGCAAGATCGAATCAACAGCGGGTTCATAGCGTTGCGCGTCCTTTCTGAAGTCGGCTGGTAACTGACCATCTCTCACCGAAACCAGCGAACTCGTCTCCGTGCCGAACTGCCGATCAAACTGGTTCGTCTCGTAGGTGGGGGAGAGGATGACCGCGAGCGCCTCGCGGACAGTCAAGATGAGACCGAAAGTTCCTATGTTATTGCGCAAGGTCGAGAATTTTCCAGCCAGGGATGACACGGCGATTCCTTTATAGTGTTTTTTTAATGCGCTTCCGGCAACGAAAAAATCATCCAGTACGCCGGATTTATTCACGGGGTCGTATATTCTTCCGGTGCTCGCTTGCAATCCGCATGCAATACAATTATTGCGCGTAGTCCGACTACTCGGTCCCTTGCTATTGCGACCGGTGATCTGCGATGCGCACCCGCCTTAGCGCGACAAGGATGGCGATAGTTTTTTCTTTATGGATCTGATCCATAGGTAAAATCGCCCGAGATTGGAGCATGCCATCTCGCCGTAATATTCGGTTACTCGGGTGCCGCCAAAGCTCGCCTTGAACGGGTTATTTCTAGGCTGGCCTTGAGCATCCTTGGGCTGATACACGCCTCCAAGGTCGTATGTTTGGACGCCTTGGCCTTTGAAATACTGCATGTCCAGCCAATGGTGGTAGCGATTGGCGCGGCTAATTAGAGACTTCAGTGAGGACTCAGCCCCAGGCAGGAGCGATGCTGAGTGCAGCAAGCAGGCGCGGTGGTCACTCGCGATGAAACTGTGCCATACAAGAACCTCCCCTTGCCACTGGATCGAAGTCAGGTGCAAGCAGCCAGCATTTGCCGCTGTTATGAGGTATTCAATATCAACTGCATCCTCTATGCCTTTGTTCTTCAGGAACAAGCAGTAAAAGGCGTGGAAAACTAGAATGAGCGATTTGTCAGGTCTAGAGACAGGCATGTAAGTGAGGGCGTCCTTTGTATGTGCTCGCCTGATCTCGTACCGTGTCTCCTTATTAAAGCGTTCTTGAATGTCTTCTTCCGTACCGGTAAGATCGACCAACAACGTGTCGAAAGTTCGAAATGTTGATCCAACAGGAGCATTGCTTCGTTGTCGGAAGTATGCAACGTCAACGCCTCGCGTTGTAATCGGTTCGTCGAACCAAAACTGCTTGACGGCGGGCCAGCGGCGACGCGCAATGCTCATATGGGAAACTCCAGGAGGCAGGCGACCGGCCCGATTGATCGCTTCCCGGTGGGGTGGAGACTGAGGGGTTCACCGCCATCCGGTGGTCAGAATTGGATCGGTGCAAAAACCTGGGTGAGTACGTGGCCTTCAACGCGGCTTGAGCATAGTTTCAGCCAGATCTTTCTGTGCCCTAATAGTCGGAAGCCCGGTCGCGTTTGGGGCGGAGTGCCCGAGGACATAGCCGAACTCCCCAATTGCGCTTTGAAGATTGAATCGTTTTTCGGTCTTGTCGCGTGATGCGAATTTGGCCCGGTTCATGAAGTTCAGACCGGCGCAGTAATGGGAAATGCCTGTTATTCCCTGAGCCTGAAGCCGTTTCGCGTAGGCGTCAGCAGTCGGGCCGCCCTTTCGCATGGCTTGGCACTCCTCGGGCAGCATGAGCATCTCTTGGTCAGTCGGTGCGTGTGGCAACCTCGGTTGCGCCGATGCGGCGCTAGACAGCAACAGATAGACGCAAACGGCTCCAGCAGTGGTCACAATCTGATTCATTTCGAGTCACCTCCTTTCATCGGCCCTGACCCGGGCAAAAGTCCATGCGACTAGGGTCGCCATAGGCTGTCGGGTGGTCAACTTCGCTTTTGCGTCACGCCGTGCAAGTGCGCTCTTCTAAAGCGCTCGATTGAGCACGATGTCTCTCAGCAGGCCCAGCGCAAGCCTGCTCTGCCCGATGGGCGCGAGAGCCAGCATGTTCGCCACTTCGCGCATGGCGGCCCTCCGCTGGCCTTCGCGGAGGCGCCACTTGGCATAGTCACCATGAATGCCAGCCAGGCAACTGCGCCAGAAGGCTCCCTGCATGCCGCAGGGCAGCAGATGTCGATTTTTCGTCATCACCCGCACGCTGGCATCCTTCATGACCTCCAGATTCCTGCTCATGCTGCCCTGCCGCTTCAGGATCACAGCCAGCGGTTCGTCGATGCACGCATAGCCCGTCACGGCGGCCAGTCGCATCCACATGTCGACATCCTCCAAGCTTCGAAGTGACTCGTCGAAGCCTCCGACCTGGTCGAACAGTTGACGTCGCACCATGACCGCTGAGCCGCTTCCGGCCACATCGCCGTTGGCGCCGAAGAGATGTGGAAGAAACGGCCCCGTGCAGGCCGTGCAGGCCCAGATGTTCAGCAGTTGCCCTTCCATGTCTTCGACCCGCGCCGCGGTCGAGACAAAGCCGACGGTCGGTTGCGCCCGCATCATGGTGGTCTGACGCGCGAGTTTGCCCGGTAGCCACCAGTCGTCGGCGTCGAGAAATGCGACCAATTCGCCACGCGACTCGCGGATGCCCGCATTGCGTGCGTTCGACAGTCCGCCGTTGTGCTGTCGGACGACCCGAATGGCCTCGCCATAAGGGGCCAGGACAGCAGCCGTGTCGTCGGTGCTGCCGTCATCGACCACCAGCAACTCGAAATCGCGCAAGTCCTGCGCCAGCACGCTGTCGATCGCCTTGCCCACGCACCAAGCCGCGTTGTAGCAGGGGATGACGACGCTGACCGCAGGTGGCTCAGTGCTCGGTGTCATAACCGAGTTCGCGCATCAACGGGGCAATCATCGGAAGGACTCGCTCGACGGCCTCGGGGTTGTGGTCCTTCCATTTCTGCTTCTTGGGCGTGCCGATGACGACGCTGGTAGGCTGCAAATTGGCGCAGCGCGTCTGCAGGTCGGGCGTGAATGGAACGCCCAATTGCGAGAAAGCCGATCGGAACATGTCCACCGGACGCTCAAAGATGTCCTCGTAGCGCAAGTTCACCCACTGAGCCGCCGGGATGGTTTTCTTTGCCTCAAGTGCCATCCGGTTGGCGCTGATCCACTGGAGGGCGCAAGCCTCTTCCAGGCTCGCGTGGTTGTACTGCCGCCAGCCCGGCACCAGGAAGAAAGACCATTCCTTGAACTCGCCGTCATTGATGGCCACCGGCTCGGGAAAGGGTCCGAAGAACTGAGACAACTCAAAGCGGCCATCGCTGCGCCCCACACGCCAGCCGTCCATCATCGAGCTGATGTTGTCCCGGCCGTCGCGCTGGATGAAGACGAACTTCGCTTGCGGGAACAGCTTGTGCAGGTAGTGAATGCGCATCACATTGATGCAGGTTTTGTCCAGCACCCAGCCGGCGCCGAGGCGCTGGTAGAAGTATCGCAGCGCTGCGGTGCGGTGCTCGGGTCGCGCGTCTTCGGCGCCCGCCGCTTCCGACTGCCAACCGTTCTTCAGCGGGCCGTGCAACTCGTTCCAGAACTGCGGAATCTCCCAGCCGAAGCTGAGGAACTGCGGTGAGGCGGCCAGCGTTTCGTAAGTGATGGTGGTGCCTGCGCGAGAACAGCCGACGACGAACACCGGGTCGGGCACGGCGGGGCGGGTGACGTCCCACCACAGGCCGCGAAGCGCTTGGTTCAGCGCGCGCAGGTTCTTCGCTCGGATCTCGGGGTCGAGCAGTTTGTGCAAGTTACGCAACTGTGGCATTGACAGCTCAGTTCGAGGAGTTGGTGACGGCAGACGCCGCAGCGCAGCGCCGGTACTGCTGCCGGTGGCCGGCAAACTCGCCCAGCGCGGCGGCGGTTCGGACCAGGTAGAAACGCCGCCGCGATGTGCCGATCGCCGTGCAAGCTTTGATCCCGTACTCGGCGATCTTGCGATACAGGTATCTCGGCACATGACTGCCAGCGTCCTGCGGCCCGAGGCGAACCGTCGAGGCAGTGCGTTTGTAGGCCTTCTTCATCAGGTAGCCAAGCGTGAGGCGGCTGGCGTCCACGTAGTGGTACTGCACCATGTCAGGCACATACCGCAGGCGTGCGCCCAGGCGCAGCGCGCGCAGCACCCAGTCCAGATCCTCGGCACCGCCCAAGTCGTGGCCGTTGGGTCCCCTGTCGGTGGCGAAGGGCCCGATCTTCGCGGACCACCCGGTGCGCACAAACAGGTTGCCACCACCCGGCACGGCCACCTCCGGCGTCAACTCGCGGGCGGCGCTGCCCTGGTCGAAGCGCGGTACCGGCAGCGGGTAGATGCGGTAGGGCCCGGGATCATGCACCCAGGCGGGCTCGCTGCCGTCCCAGTCGGGCAGGATTCGGCCGCAAAACAGGTCTGCCTCGGGGTGGGCCTCGGCAGCGCGACAGATGGCTTGGAGATAGTCGGCGTCTACGCGATGGTCATCGTCGACGAAGGCCACGATGTCACTGTCAATGCGCGGCAGCGCGGAGTTCAGCGCGTTCGATTTGCCAGGCACTGGCTCGGCGAGCCAGTCCAGCGGCAGATCGCCCCGCCCGGCAGCCTGCTGGCGATACCCGTCCATCACCGCATGGGTGTCGTCGCGGCAGGCATTGGCGGCGACCAGGATGTCCACCGCCCAGCCCGGCGGGCGCATGGCCGCATTCAGCGAGGCAATGGCCTTCGCCAGCAGGTCGGCGCGGTCGTGGGTGCAGATCAGGACGGTCAGGCGCACTATGCTGCTCCGAGCGGCACGCGGCTTGGGCGGTGTGAGTTGCATCGCAGGAGTGATGGGCGAAAAAGGTGCATCAGATCTTGCGGGCGGTGACGAACAGGCTGCCCCGAAGGGTCGGAAAACGGCCGACGACATAAAAGCCCAACGAAGCGAGCAGCTTGTCGATTGTCTCGGTACGGTGGTAGGTGTAGACAGGGAACGGTTGCCGGCGGGCCATGTTGCTCATCAACATGTTCCAACCAGCCTTCGTGGCAATCGAAGTCGTCGGACACACAGTATCCACCGGGTTTGAGGACGAGCGAGAACTCCTGCATGTAGCGGTAGAAGAAAGAAAGATTACCCCCGTGAACATGTTGGCGCAATAGGCCAAGCCCACTATCCATTCGTCGGCGTCGAAGGGCGGGGCTCTTCCCAAATTGTGGCGAAGGCTACCCGCTGGTTCTTGGGCAGATGCCTTCGCAGGAAATCGATGGCGCTGGGATCCGAGTCGACGACGTGGAACTGTCCGCCGGTGATTATCTTGCTGATGTCACGGGTGTAGACCCCGGTGCCCAGCCCGAGCCTGCAGACGATCGAGTCGGCAGCGATATGGGGGAACACCATGCCGAGGCATCTTGGTGGCGCGGGTCAATCGGTCCCAGCGCGCGGCCCGAGGGCCCAGCCGCGTATCTGGCCGACGAAGTAGGCCACGTTCATCTCCTTGCGTACGGTGGCGTCGCGCCCTTCCTGGCGTCGCTGGGTCCAGACAGCCGCCGCGGCGCGCAGGAGTTGACCTAACAGGTAGCGTGGGGGCACGCTGGAGCCCATGCTGCGCTGGCGAATTCCCTCCATGAGTCCCTGCCGATAATGCAGATCGTGAAAGTATCCACGCCACAATTTGGCTGCCTGGATGCGGTGGTAAATCACGGCGTCGGGGTTCCACCAGACCCTGAGCCCGGCCCCAACGATGCGGCGATAGAAGTCGACATCTTCACCACCATTGTTCTCCTTGCCCCGGCGCCCGAGGCTGACATCGAACAACCCGATTTGCTCGACGATACGACGGCGGAAACCAAAGTTTCCCGTGTACAGAGGCGTTCCGGGGTCGTTGAGGGGCTTGACTTCCTCGCCCCAGTCAAGCTTTCCGAGAAAGCCGAGTAGTTCATCGGACAGCCAACGTGGGCGGGGATCCTCGAACACGACTTCGATGCGTCCTCCGAACGCATCGGGGTCACGTGCCAAGATCAGCTTTTCATAACTCAGGAGCCAGTTCGGGTCGGCGCTCTCGTCGTCATCCAGGAAGATGAGGTATTCGCCATGCGCCTCAGCGATGGCCCGGTTCCGTGCATGAGCGATACCCAGCTTTTCCTCCCGCACCACGCGCACTACCCATCCGGCCGGCCAATTATGTCGGGCGAGCAGATCAGGTGTGGTGTCTCGACTGCCATTGTCGATCACCAGAAACTCCCAGGCTGCATTGGGCGGACGAATCCGGGGCAGATCCGCCAGTGTATATTCCAGCCGGCCGGCGTGGTTGTGCGTGCAGAGCGCCACGGTATAGGCAAGAGTCATGGCCTGCCGCCTCCCGGTAGTCGGCTGCGCATCCGATCCAGGTAATACAGGATGGCGTGCATCAGGCTGCCGTCGTTGCTTCCATAGCGGATCTTTCGCCGCAGCTTGGTCGGTGTATCCGTGCCTAAAATTTCGAGGCGGCGAATACGAAAGCGATTCACATCGCGCCGGTTGAAGCCCGGTTGTGTGGAAAATGCGGCGCGGTAACCGGCGGCCCGAGTGGCAGTTTCGACCCGCTCGTCCAACTGGCCGAAAGGGTAGGCGAAGTACTTCGCCTCTTGCCCCAGCAACTGGGACAACACTTGCCGCGACACGGTGAGCTGGTCGGCGAGATCGGAGTCATTCAGCGTGGGCAAGTTGGCATGGCTGCGGCTGTGGGAGTGGAAGCTGCATCCGCGTTGCTGCATGTCACGGAGTTCCGCTGCATCCAGCAGCGGGTAGGTCTGGCCGGACGGATTGGACGTCCGCGTCCAGACATCTTCACCGCCGATCAAATCGCTCACCAGAAATACGGTGCTGGGCCAACCCAGCTTCTCCAGCACCGGCAGAGCGTGCTCGCGCACGCCACGAAA
The DNA here is from genome assembly GCA_947453625.1 of Burkholderiales bacterium. Lineage (GTDB taxonomy): Bacteria > Pseudomonadota > Gammaproteobacteria > Burkholderiales > Burkholderiaceae_C > Pseudaquabacterium. Next base: position 42,840 of record CANGHK010000028.1, on the reverse strand, counting down.
ACCGTCATCGAAGGTGAGCAGAAAAGCCCCGGCAGGCAATGCCTTCCCGTTCTCCAGCCAGTCCACCACGGCATCAATGCCCACTGCATGGCATCCGGCCCGCGATAGCGCGTGCATGTGCGCGCGGAAATTAGCGGCAGAGATCGCGTAGCGCGCTTCCCAAGCATTGTTGGCGTCACCCACGCGGTGATACATCAGAACCGGGATACGAGCAGCCGTCATACGCCCTCACCCTGGCGGTCAATTCGCTGCATCAACCAGCGGTAAGCGGGGAAAGGCAGTAAGGCGGTCAGGACGTGCCTCAAGTCGTCCATCTTGCAGGCACCCGCCATGCCTGCGTGTCGGAAAAGCCTGTGGGCTGAAGCCAGATCACGCTTCCAGAAAGCCCGGTAGGCTTGACGCAATACCTGGCCTTCGGTCAGGTCGCGCAGGCGGTCCTGCGGCAAGTGCGCTACCAAGCCAGGATTGGCCCGGATGAAGTCCTTCTGCGAAGTGAGCGCGTCCAGCACCTGGCGCCATTTCACGGCGGAGACCTGTCCCTGCCCATGCCAACGGTAAAAGGCCAGAACTTCGGGTACCCGCACCATGCGGCGGGTCGTCGCGAGCGCACGCAACCAGAAGTCATAGTCCATGGCCGAATAGCACCGTTCGGAAAAACCATCCAACCGGTCCACCAAGTCGCGTGATATCAGGGCGGCGTGAATCGGCCACGGACAGGTGCGTACAAAATTGGCGACCGGGTCTTCCGCCTCATACTGGGGAGGGACGTAGGGTGCGGAGTGGATGCCCTCGCCCACGTTCTGCCAGCCGCAGTAGGCGATCTCGGCTTTGGCGACGGACATTGCTGCGTAAAGCGTATCCAGTGCCGTGGCATCCCACCAGTCGTCGGCATCGAGGAACGCGACCAGTTCACCGCGAATAAGGCGCAGCGCTTGGTTGCGTGCAGGAAAGGGGCCCTTTCGTTGCGAGTGAGCGAGAACGAGTCGCCCCGGGTAGTCGGCTGCCAGTCGGGCACCAACATCCGCCGAGCCATCCGTGGATCCATCATCCACGAGCACGACCTCGACATTGCCGTAAGTCTGGTTGAGAGCGGAACCGACCGCCTCCGCCAGAAAGGGCGCGGCGTTGTAACACGGCATGACCACTGAAATGAGTGGCCGGCCGTCGTTGACTCTGTCCAACGGCTGGGTCACGGTTGCAACTCCTCGCGAATGACCTCCAGCCAAGCTCTTCCCCATTTCTGGTCTGGCTCGATGTGGTTTCCTTCGGCCCACTCGTTCCAGGCCTTGAGAAAGACGATTCGCTCGTCCACGGGATGATCGGCGACGCGGGAAATCGCCTCGCGCAGCAGGCCACGGAACTTTTCGGGCGTGGCGTCATGAAAGACCAGACCGCGCATACCGGTGCGCGGTGTGTTATCCCAATTGGGCAACACAAGGGGGTAGTCGCGCCACTCCGTCTGGTTCGAACGAAGCAGGATCGGCAGTATTTCCTCGTAGTCCCAGATCGTCAACTCGTGCTTGTTGCCTTGCAGGGCCAGTTTCAGTTTGGTGAGAAGGTGACGCCGAGGAATTCGGCCGTCACGTTCCGGCAGCGCCTGCATGGTGGAGGCATCCAGACCACGCGAGCGGGGATCCCAGGTCTCACTGCGATGTGAGACGCCAACGAGGTGCAGACCTGGCAGACCAGCCTTGGCGGCACGCCCCCGCCAGAAGTCGGTCACCTTGCGCACGTCAGGTATGTCGTCCGGCTTGTAGATCGCAAAGATCGGCTTGCCGCCCACTTTCAGGTAACGCCGGTCCGTGAACGCTCGCAGCAGCCAGTCGAAATGGGCGGCGTGATCGTCCCAGCCTGGATAGACCTGCTTGATCAGCATATTGTTGGTGCCCTGCCAAACCGTATTCCAGCTGTGATTGGCCCAGCACAGGCAAAAGGGAAAATCGGGTTCAGACGAGAGCAGTACATCGTTGACCGGCCGCTCCAGAATACGCCGCCCGCCGAACCAGTAGTGGTAGTAACAGAACCCGGCGATGCCGTATTCCTTTGCCAGTTCGGCCTGGGCGTGGCGCGCCTCGGGCAGACGCAGGTCATAAAAACCAAGGTCAGACGGCACGTGGGGCTGGTAATGTCCAGGAAACAAGGGTTTGGCCCTGGCGACATTGGTCCACTCGGTAAAGCCTTTGCCCCACCAGGCATCGTTCTCTGGCGTGGGGTGGAATTGCGGTAGATGAAAGGCGATCAGCCGGGCGCGTTGAGTCATGAGATTATCTTTGTCGTACAGCTACGGCATACCCCAGCGCTGCCTTGAGGGCGGCTGCGCTAAAATTTTCATGAGGGCGCGGCGAAAGGTGTGCAACCCGGAGCGAACCGACGAGACAGAGATCGCGCCATTCACGGTTTGGCGGTACCAGAGTGCTTGCCGATCGCATGTATCCACGAGCGTGGCAGTATGTTTAGGATGTCCATCATTCTTTTCAATGCAGCTGAATCGGTTCCCGACCACAGCATCTCGTCGGCGGGTGTTTTCTCCCATTCCAGTGCGACCGTCTGATCGGTCGGGTTCACGATCAGCCATTCGATGGTGTCCCCCCGGCTAAGGTTTGCCACCCTGAGTCGCCCGTTGGTCGGGCAGGGGCAGGGGCGTTGCTGGTCAGGCGCCACAGCTTCCGCGTTGGACCCCAGCAGAGAGGGTGGCAATCCCAGCCCAGTGTCGTGTAGATCAATCATCACTTCCGCCAGCCAGGCTCTATAACGCCTATCCGGGTTGGTCAGACCAAGGTGATAAAGCGCCTCCGCCCAAAAGCCGAGGGAGTCTTCTTCCTTGCCCTTGAATTCCTTCCAGCGATCCTTGATGCCACAGTCGTGTGTGAAGGCAAAGCACTCTGCCAAAAGCGGGTCCAGTTCGGCTTCGTCGAATAATCGGCGGGTGCGAGCCAGGTCCATCAAGTTCACCGGCTGGTAGCGTACTGAGAATGCGAACATGGTCAACTCCCGCTCGATATATCCTCCCGGCATCACGAGGCGCGGATACACAGCCTTGATACGCGGCAGTAGCGGGATGAGGTATTTCCAGGCCATGCGCTTGACGGCGCGCAGGGGCAAAAAAAGTGCCTTCGCACGCTCGGTCGGCAGGAATGTCAGTCCAATGGCCCAGAACAACGGACGGTACAGCCATTCGGCCGGACGCAGGGCGATCACCGAGCGGGTGGCAGCGCGGGCGGAAGCGATGAGTTCACTGTGCTTACCATCGCCGGTGACCTGGCGATGGCGCGCCATCGCGATGTTGGTATCCAGGTGAGTGTTGAGCACTAACAGATTGCTCTCGGATTTCCCTAGCGCTCGGCTGCGCAGATAACGGAATGGATAATTGGTGAGAGTTTCGGTGTTGTGTTCCAATGTGTCGTGCAAATACCACATGCCCGAGTGAAGGCGGTCGGTTCTTGTCGCCGCGAAGGATGCGGCCCTACTGAGCGCGGCGCCAACTATTGGGTCACGAGTTTCCTCGAAATAAGCCGCGAGCATGTGCATGCCTCCGGCATGAAGCCGGTAATGGGATTCCATATCGTCGGTCCATTCGCCGTGATACCAGCCTCCATCGTCCGATTGCCGGGCAATCACCGAGAAAACAACCTGAATTCTCAACAGATCATAAATCTTTTTCTCCGTGATCCGGAATAAGCCAGAGAAGATCACGTACAAGGCATAAGCATCCAATTCAGAGCACACGCGCCAGTAATTTGGCCATACTTCGTGATTCTCATAGACATGGCCGTGCACCCAGTGCAGGTAGGTGTCAGCCGGGCGCTCGTAAGCTGTATGGGAACTCCATAGGAAGTAGCGCTGCCGTTCCAGCGAGTTGAGTTGCTGCAGCGACCGCAGCAAACCGGTGTGTTCGGCGGGGAGGCGCCAGACCACCAGATCAAGGACAAGGCCCGCAGAAAGACCCAGTCTGATTTCAAGACCAGACGCAGAGACATCAAGTTCAACAATGCCTGCCTTTCGATGTGCCAAGATGTGGCCATTCCGATCCAACCCGCGGAGCATGGGTAGCTGCGGGATCCAGTACGAATCCAGCCCAGCTTCAACCTGCGCCAGCAACCAACCGCCGGCTGTCGCAGCCTCGAGTCGGTAGCCACCCGTCACGCCAATTGTCAAGTGATGGCACTCCACACCGGTGAAGCGCAGGGCGGCACACTCGGCGCCGGCCTCACCGAAGCGGTCCAGCAGAACCTCGCCGCCGCCCGACTGCCGGCGCGACCGGACGAATCCGGCGCCGCGGAGGATTTCCGTCCCATCCCCGTCGGCGCCAGTGTCAAAGAGAGCGGCCAGCAGGACGCGGGCAACTTCGCCACTTTGCTCGGCCTCTGTGTTCTTTGCGGGAGTGGCTGTAGCGGAGAGTTCAGCCGGCACCTTAGCTATCACCTCCATGTCGGCTGCCGGCCCCAGCAAGAGTTGCTGCTGTCAGTATCGGCTTTGGGCACGTCACGCGGGTCTGCGAGTGAAGCCGCCCCTGCAGGACGGACATCGTTGGACCAGTTGACTTGCTGCATGGCTGATTCAATGCAGAGTCAACGCGCAGCGCGCCAGGCAGTTTTTAATATTCATCAGCTCAGTGCGTACGCAACATGCTGCGCCAGAAACCAACGATGTCCTCAGTTTCCCGCTGCGGCGTGTAAGTGGCAAGGATAAAGTCGGACGCCGCCTTACCCATCGCTGCAAATCGGTCAGGCTCCACGTCATAATTCATGATAACTTCTTCGATCGTCTCGGCGTAGCTGATAACATCTCCGCTAGGGATAGGGAACGAGAATTCGGGTTTCATGAATTCCCGCCCACCACCCGCGTGGTAGCCAATTGTTATGCAGCCGCAAGCCATGGCCTCGGCCGGTGGCAGTCCAAAACCCTCATATTGACCGAAGGTGAGAAACAAGGCGGATTCCTGCAGCAACTTGGCCACCTTCGCCTGCGGCAGTCCCGAAAACGGCACCAGTTCGAAACCGTTCAAGGCGTTGCGGGCCTTGAGGATATTGACCACCTGTCGCACCGCCAGTTCGTTCTTGCGTGGCGTGTAACAAATCTGACGCTTCTTCTCCCGTTGATAGGAAAAAAGCGCCGGATCGATGGCGAGATGAAAGCGAGTAACGGGTTGGTTTGGAAAAACATAGCGCAGATAGCCCAGGCCATCTTCAGAATTGATCAATATGCCTTTCACATCAGCATGGCCATAGGGCGTGACAATCGGTCTGCTGTCCAAGGGATAGCCTTGGAATGTCAGATAGCAGCCTTGGTTGAGAATCACTTTGGGTACACCCGGCCCAATTTCAGCCAACTCTGGCCCGTAGATCTCAGGCAGCGCCAAGAAGTCCCCGGAACCGATGGCCAAAGCTTTCGCCCCGCGCAGAAATATCTCTCGTGGCCGTTCTGGTTGGAGATATTTCCTGAGCTTGAAGTATGCCCGCCGTTGCACGCTCTGATCCCAACATACGACTGGCGTGTGGTTTTCGAACCAATTGCAGCGGTGGCCCATGGTCCGATGAAGCACAAAGGCTGGAATGCCATTGGAATTCAAAATGTCCACATGCCGATAGATAACCTGCACCCCGCCGGACGGGGCAGAGTAATCGGGTGTTAGAAAATAGATTGCCATGAATTATCTCTGTGGCGCAGGTTTCTTCGGCAACAACGGAACTGGACGGAACCAATTTGGAGCGGGGGTCCGAAGGGATGCGGGTTCCTATAGGTAAGGGGCGTACACAACGCTTCTTCGCATCATGACGGCTTCGGTACGCCGCTTGTTCTGAAACGCCAAAGCAAACGCCGGTCGAGTTCGTTCTGAATTCGCCGCCTGAGCCCATGCCAGCCAGCAAAATCAATCCGTCTTTGTGCCTTCAGAAGGCGTGCAACCTGCATCTCTTTGTCTGTCGCGCGCGATGGCAGCAGTTCCTTCTCTCGCTGGATACTCTCCAACTCCGCAAGAAATGCAGCGCTCTCGGCCTCGGCATGATAGGCGGCCGCATCGGTGGCGGCCTTGGCGCCAATGGTCTTGCGCAAGTCGGCGTCTCCTGCGAGCAGCCTCATCCAATCGGCCGCTTCGTCTATTCGGGGTTCGGCCCATTTGGCCTTCTTGCGCCATTTGAACGGGCCATCGGCACCCATCCCTGAATAGGGAACGAGATCGTATCCGACCAGGCATGAGTTGGAATGCTTCATGTAGGACATGTTTCCAGACCATGCGGTGGCAACGACCGGCTTGCCGAGCAGCATGCATTCGAGCGGTCCCAGCCCGAGGCCTTCAGAGCGGTGCAACGAGACGAACACGTCGCAGCTGGCATAGAGGCTTACCACTTCATGGTACGGAAGAGATTGAGGAAGCATGTGTATGCGTTGATCGTTGCCACATCGCTCCCTGAGTTGCTGAACAAGCACTTGCGGGTCGCAACTCTTGGTCTTGACTTCAGCATTGTTGAGCTTGACTACAAGATGCGCACCTTCGTCGCCTTGCGGGAAGGCAGATAGAAAGGCATCGATGGCTGCGAATGGATTCTTACGTGCGGGGTCAGAATGGGGGTCGAAGCTCGACATGAATAATACGCGGTCAAGCGGCAAACCAAACAGCTCCCGATTCGGGATGACCTCAGGCGGCAAATACACGGGGTGTTTGCATCCGAGCGTCAGCGTACTGGGTACGTTGGTGTCGAATATCTGTCTGACAAAGCTCGAGCCGCAGACCAGGACGTCGAGCATTCCGAGAGCCTCGGCCTGATGATCCGGAATGCTGGTGACCTCATACCACATCAGGCCCGCATTGAGCCTGGTGGGTTCAAAGATGCCTGGTGGCGGGTTGAGAAGAAACCTGGGAAGCTGTCCGACGGCAAGAAATAGCAGGTTGATGGAATAGGGTAACTCAGCGCCGGTCGGCACGACCGAGGACTGAAACTCGAAATCCTGACCATTCTCGGAGCGATGATAATCGATATCGTAGACCGCTACCGGTATGCCCTTCAGCAGGAACAGCCTGATGAACTGCCTTGCCGTGATGCCAAGGCTCACATTGCTGCTCACGTATCCAATGACATTGATGCCGAATGGGCGGGCCATGGTGGGGATCTCCGGCTCTGGCCTAATCTAGTCCGCCAGCCGCCGCGGTGCCTGCCACTGCGTGGCCAGCAAGAAGAAGCCCTCGCAATGGGAGGATGTTCGCTGTATTTGCCGACTCACGACAGAGAACTGGAGCAAATTCTCGCCATAGAAGACATTCTTTATCGGCTCTTCGACGTCGATGCTCAGTCGGACGGAATAGGCTCCCGGCAACAGCGGAAAACTCCCAACGGTGAATGATAACTCGTGGATGCCCGCCGCCAGTGTGGCCGATCTTATCTCAGGAGAGCTGGTCGTCGTGGTCACGTACACAAAATCGGTGGTGTGCACGCCAAAAACAAAGATGGGTTGATCTATCGGCTTATTCGCGCGGATTCGGAGAAAGACGCTGAAATCGGCATCATATTCAATGGCATCTGTACGTCGGCCGACCGCATCGGTGAAAAAGAGGTCCAGGAGGTCGACTTCCCCTGTTGTTGAAATATTGGACTTGGCGGCAGTATTTTGAGCCTTGATCTTGTTGTCGCTCTGCTCATAAAAGGCATTGCACACATCGCGGGCTGGGCCGTCCAAGAGAAGTCGACCGTGATCCATCAACATTACGCGCGAACACAGACGCTCAACCTGTCGAACGTTGTGGCTGACGAGCAGTACTGTCTTGCCCTGGCCCTTGATCAGGTGCTCCATGCGATCAAAGCATTTGCGCTGAAAGGCCAGATCGCCAACCGCAAGCACTTCATCGACGATCAGTATTTCCGACTCCACGCTGGTGGCCACTGCAAATGCCAGCTTGACCTGCATGCCCGAACTGTAACGCTTGACCGGGGTGTCGATGAATTCCGCCATTTCGGCGAAATCGACGATCTCGTCGAACTTGCGGTCAATCTCCTGTTTCGGCATGCCGAGGATGGCGCCATTGAGATAGACGTTCTCGCGGCCGGTGAAATCGGGCACGAAACCAGCTCCCACCTCGATGAGTGGGGCGATGCGGCCTTTGATCTTGACCGAGCCGCTAGAGGGCGTGCTGATCTTGGCCAGCATCTTGAGCAAGGTGGATTTTCCCGCGCCGTTGTGGCCGATGATGCCGACCACTTCGCCTTGATCGATGGAGAACCCGACGCCGTCCAGGGCCTTGAACATCGGCCGCTCCAGTACTTTCTTGCCCGTGAGCCTTGCACAGGTATCGAGCAGGGTCTGCTTGAGACCCTGCAGCGCGCCTAGGCGGTATTCCTTGGTGAGGTGACTGACTTCGATGGCTGGCATGGGTATCCGGCTCAGATGACGTCGGCGAAATAGCTTTCGGCGCGCTTGAATTGGAGGTGGCTCAGCGGCAGCAACACCGCCACCAGAATCGCGCCTGGGATCATGGCGTTGAGGTCCGGGGGGGCGCTTCGCAGCACCACGCTCTGGAAGGCGTCGATGATGCCGGCCAGCGGGTTCAGGGTGTAGAGCGTGTATAGCGCGTTCGACCATTCGCCCGCCGCCTGCTGCATCAGCAGTTTGTCCTTCACCAGTTGAAGCGGATAAATCACGGGCGACGCGTACATCATCAGGCTCAGCAACACCGGCAGTGCCTGGCCAACGTCGCGGAAGTAGACGTTGACGGCCGCGCCGACAAGGGCGATGGTCAGCGCAGCCAACACCGTGTAGGCAATGATGAGCGGCACCCACAGGAGGTGGATGCTCGGCTGCGTGCCATACCAAGCCATGAGCCCCGCCAGGATGACGAAGTTGATGCCCAACTCGACCAGCTTGGTCAACACCGCCGTGACGGGAAAGATCTCGCGCGGGAAGTAGATCTTCTTGATGAGCGCGGTGTTGCTGACAACGCTGTTCACCCCATCGGATGCCGACTCCTGAAAGAAAGTCCAGGGCATCAGCGCAGCGAAGACGAGGATGGGGTAGGCGGTGTTGCCGCTTTCGATGCCGACGAAGCTCTTCACGAGCGTGAAGATCAGCATCAGCATGAACGGCTTCAGGATCGCCCACGCAATGCCCAGGTACGCTTGCTTGTAGCGCAGGGCGATGTTCTTCCACGCCAGCGTGAACATCAGCTCGCGGTAGTCGTAGAGGTTCTGAGCAACTCGCAGCACTGGAGGTTTTCGAGGCTAGGCTAGTGTCTGGCTGGGCCGGGCGCGCATCCACTGCTCCAGCATCATCAGGATCCAGACCATCTCGCCGTAGTAACCGGGATGTGCTGGCAGGTGGACGTTCAGCAGCGTGTGGATGAATTGGGTGCGGACGATGCCGCGTTCAGCCAGGCTGTTCAGCGAATCGCCGGCAAATTTCCTGAGTGCCGGAGCGCGGTTGGCCCACACGCCAAAGGGCAGGCCGAAGCCCTGCTTCTTCTTGGTGATGATCTCGTCGGGCAAGAAGCCACGCAGCGCCTCCTTGAAGAACCAGCGCAGCTTCAGCCCCTTGAGCTTGTACTCGGAGGGCAGCCGCAGCGAGAAATCCACCAGTGGCGCGTCCAGGAACGGAAAGCCCACCTGCACGCCGGCCAGGTGGGTGCTGCCGCACACCTTGGGCAGGTCGGCCTCGGCCAGCGTGTAGCGCCAGTCGTAGGCCAGCATGCGGTTGAGTGCACTCGCGCCTGGCACCTGCTGCCACACTGCGCGCTGCTGGCGCAGCGAATCGGTGGCGTCCACCTGTGCCAGGAAGTCGGGTGTGAACAACTGCTCCGCGCCCAGGCGCAGCAGCAGGTTGTACATCTGCATGCGGTCGGGCAGCGGCACCTTGGCCTGCTCGATGTAGCTGCGCCCCTTGCGTGCCAGAGGCAGCACGCCCAGTGGCGTACGCTCCAGCAGGGGCTCGAGCATGCCCTTGCGAAGCGATGCCGGCACGCCGTCGTACCAGCCGAAGATGCGTTGCTTGGCATAGCGGGTGTTGCCGCCGAACAGTTCGTCGCCACCGTCGCCAGCCAGCAACTTGGTCACACCGTCGTCGCGCGCCATCTTGGCGCAGTAGAGCGCAGGCAGTACCGATGAGTTGCCAAAGGGCTGGTCGTAGTGTGCAGCCACGGCCGGGATGCTGCGCACCAGATCATCGGGCGTGACGTAGTACTCATGGTGCTCGGTGCCGAAGCGCTTGGCGGCGATGCGTGCGAACTGCATCTCGTCGTAGCCCTCGGCCTCGAAGCCGATCGAGTAGGTGGCGGCGCGCCCGTCGGTCAGCTCGCTGAGCATGCCGGCCATGGTGGAACTGTCGGTGCCGCCGCTCAGGAAGCACGCGGGTTTGCTGCCGTCGAGCTGGGTCGCCACGGCGTTGCGCACCAGCTGGCGGAACTCGGCGGCCAGCGGCTTGAATTCGGGATGGGAATCCTCGCGAAACTCGGGCACCCAATAGGGTGCAACGGTCAGTTCGCCCCGGTCGAACCAGGCGTAATGGGCCGGTGGCAGCCGGTGCACGCCCTCGAATATGGTCCGCGGCGACGGGATGACGTGGAAGTACAGGTAGTCGAAGATGGCCTGCGGCGCGATCGCGGCGGTGGGCGGTAGGGCGGCCAGTTCGTCGGCACGTGCCGCGAAGTGCAGCCGGCCACCGATGATCCGATAACACAGCGATCGCACTGCAAAGCGGTCTACCGCCATGAAGCTGCGGCCGTCTTCGTCGGTGATCCCTACGGCAAAATCGCCGTCAACACCGGTGGCTGCCCGAGCCGCGCCTTGTGCAAGCACAACCCGCCAGCCTGTGGCTTGTCCCTTCTCACGCGCCAGGTCAGCCACCCTCGCGTCGCAGAACCGCGGCGCACCCAGCGCGAGTACCTTCGCTGTACTCTCGTGCGGTAAGTCTGCTGTGTTTTCGGGACTGGCGAGGGAGACGTCGCTCATTGGAAGCAGTAGTGGGCCATTGACTTCGCAGCACTTGCTGCGTCAACCATCACCTAGCGCCAGTTGCGGCGGTGCGCCGATGGAGTGGTGATGTTAGTGAGCTAAAGGCCGTCCCAAGGCTTGCCGAGGCAGGCGTTATGCGGGATATCACCACTTTCGGCGGATGTTCGTTCCTTGCCTCGACAATTTCACGCCATGCTGGCGTTTGCTCGTGGAGATTCCGGCCGCGCTGGATTGGAAACAGCGGTCAGCCGACCGCGAACGCCCCGGGATCAAGCCTTGAAGTAGCCGCGGTACCAGGCGACGAAGCGCCCGACACCCTCGTCGATGGGTGTCGCCGGATGAAAACCAGTCCAACGCGCCAAGGCCGACACATCGGCAAACGTCGCCGGCACATCACCCGGCTGGATGTCCATCAACTGCTTGTGGGCCACCTTGCCCGTGTGCCGCTCTATCGCCGCGATGAAGTCCATCAACCGCACCGGCTGGTTGTTGCCGATGTTGAACACGCGGTAGGGCGCGTGGCTGGCCGCCGGATCGGCCAGCGCGCTGTCGTAGGCCGGGTCGGGCTCGGGCGGCCGGTCCAGCACATGCACCACACCGGCGGCGATGTCGTCGACATAGGTGAAGTCGCGCACCATCTTGCCGTGGTTGAACACCTTGATGGGCTCGCCCGCCAGGATGGCCCGGGTGAACAGAAACAGCGCCATGTCGGGCCGGCCCCAGGGGCCATAGACCGTGAAGAAGCGCAGGCCGGTGGTAGGCAGGGCAAACAGGTGGCTGTAGGTGTGGGCCATCAGCTCGTTTGCCTTCTTGGTGGCCGCGTACAGGCTGACCGGGTGGTCCACGCCGTGGTGCTCGGAGAACGGCATCACCGTGTTGCCGCCGTAGACGCTGGAGCTCGATGCGTACACCAGGTGCTTGACGCCCGTGTGGCGGCAGCCTTCCAGGATGTTGGTGAAGCCGACGATGTTGCTGTCGATGTAGGCGTGTGGATCGATCAGCGAATGCCTCACCCCGGCTTGGGCCGCCAGGTGGATGACGCGGTCGAAGCGCTCGCGCTCGAACAGCGCCGGCATGCCCATTCGGTCGGCCACGTCCATTGGCACGAAGTTGAAGCCGGCTTGGCCCGTCAGCAGCGCCAAGCGGTCGCGCTTGAGTTGCGGGTCGTAGTAGGCGTTGAGGTTGTCCAGGCCGACCACGGTGTCACCCCGGTCGAGCAGCAGTCGGGCGACATGCAGGCCGATGAAGCCGGCGGCGCCGGTGAGCAGGATGTTCATGGTCTCGGAGCGGGTGTGGGTGTCAGCGCGGGCCAATCCCGGCGTCTGGCGCTCATGGTGTCGCGCCAACGGTCTCCGACGATCGGTGTTTGTGTGGCGGGCGCCACGGCGGCGGTACGCCTGCAGCATGGAAGCGCCGGGTCGGCGGAGCTTCGGAGGGGCGTGGGCAGCGGGTCTTGCGAGAAAGCACGCAGTTGGATCAAGCACGGGTGCCTGTCCCCTGTTTTGTCAGTTCTGCTGCGCCCGTCTATCGCTATGATCTTTGCGTCAATATGTGGTGTCGCCATGTTCCACTCGCCTCCAAAGTGCGGTGATCTGCTGAAGTCGAGCACTATTTTCGCTGCGTCGGTGATGTGGGGGGGGCAGTGCCGCCAGTTGCTGGTTCGAGATCCCCGGATCGACCTGCTTCCCGATGGGGCGGCCGGCCCGCGTCGCTTCAAGATCAAGTCGGCGGAGTCCGATGCGATCCGGAGCAGGGTCAACAGCCTGCTCAAGAGCCGATATGGTTGGCGTGGTTACACCGAAGTCAGCCTGCCCACTGACAGGTCGGTGCACAAGTTCACGCTTTCGGCGGCGGAACAGGACACGGTGATCGGCACGATCACGGTTGCTTTTGATGGTCCGAAGGGCTTGAGCGCCGACGATGCATTTGGCCCGGAGGTGGCCCGGCTTCGCAGTCAAGGGCGGTGTCTCTGTGAGTTCACCAAGCTGGCGATCGATCCCACGGTGGGCACCAAGCGCGTCCTGGCGGCCTTGTTCCATGTCGCCTACATCGTGGCTCACCGAATCCGGGGCCATGATCTGCTGCTGATCGAGGTCAATCCGCGCCATGTCCGCTATTACGAACGCATGTTGGGTTTCACTGTGATTTCAGAGGAGCGCACCAACAAATCGGTCAACGCGCCAGCGGTGTTGCTGTCGCTCGAGTTCTCCTACGTGATGCAGCAGATCGGCCGATTCGGCGGGAATCCGCAGCTGATGTCATCGGAGCGGACCTTGTATCCCGGCGTTTTTTCGCTCAGGGAGGAGACCGCGATCCTCAGCCGCATGCAGTCCAAGCAACGCTTGCTGGACCGCAGGCTGTCCGACACCGGCAGCCCCGCCGGTTTGGATGAAATTGCCGTGTCGGATTTTGGCGGGCTCGGTGTTGAGACCGGGCCGACCATGACGGTGTCCCGCCATAGCGCCAACTGAGCCGGGCGCTGATGGCGCTGCGCTGCGGCAACAGCCCCGCCGTCCGGCTGCGGCGATCGCTTTGACGCCCGGCGCAGGGCTCGACTTGCCGCTACCATGCCAAGCTGCGCATTTGCTAGCCTGGAGACTTGGCATGATTCCCCTGAAACTCGAGGTCAACGGCCAAGCCGTGACCACCGAGGTGGCCCCCGCCACCTTGCTGATCGACTTGTTGCGCGGTCCGCTCGCGCTGACCGGCACCCACGCCGGCTGTGACACCGCCCAATGCGGCGCCTGCACCGTGTTGCTCGATGGCCAGGCGGTCAAGAGCTGCAGCTTGCTGGCCGTGCAAGCCCAGGGCTGCCGCGTCACCACCGTCGAGGGCCTGGCCCAGGGCGACACCTTGCACCCGCTGCAGCAGGCCTTCATGGACTGCCACGGCCTGCAGTGCGGTTTCTGCACCTCGGGCATGATGATGTCGGCGGCCTGCCTGCTGGCCAAGACGGCCCAGCCGTCCGAGGCCCAGATCGTCGAAGCGCTGGAGGGCAACCTGTGCCGCTGCACCGGCTATGTCAATATCGTGGCCGCTGTGCAGCAGGCTGCGGGCGTGATGTCGGGAGCCTCGGCATGAGCGCCGCGTTAAACGACGGCACCCAGGCCGGCCGCTACGGCAGCGGCCAATCGGTGCGCCGCATCGAAGACCCGACGCTGATCACCGGCCACGGCCAGTACGCCGACGACGTGACGCTGCCTGGGCAGACCCACCTGTTCTTCCTGCGCAGCCCCTACGCGCATGCCCGCATCACTGCCATCGACACTGCACCGGCGCTGGCGCTGGCCGGCGTGCTGGCGGTCTACACCGGGGCCGACCTGGTGGCGGCCGGCGTCAAGATGATGCCGCCTCCGGCGGGCTTCCCCCGGCCCGACGGCAAGCCGGGTGTGTCGGCGCCGCGCCGCGCGCTGGCCCATGAGCGGGTGCGCTTTGTCGGCGAGGCCGTGGTCGCGGTGGTGGCCGAGACCCTCGAGCAGGCCCGGGTGGCCGCCGAGGCGGTGGGGGTGGACTACGAGGAGTTGCCTGCCGTCGTCAACGTCTTCGACGCGATGGCGCCCGGCGCGCCCCAGCTGTGCGACGACGCCCCCGACAACATCGCCGCCGCGATGCGCCACGGCGACGCCGCGGCCACCGCGGCCGCCTTTGCCGGCGCGGCGCACACCGTGGCGGTCGATGTCGACAACCAGCGGTTGGCGCCCAGCCCGATCGAGCCGCGCTGCATCAACGCCGCGGTCGGCGCGCCAGGCACGGCCGATGCCGGACGGCTGGTGGTGCGCCTGTCCAGCCAGATGCCTACCGCCGTGCGCGGCGGTCTGGTCGATGCCATCCCCGGCCTGACGGTGGAGGGCGTGCGGGTGCTGGTGGGCGATGTGGGGGGCGGCTTCGGCATGAAGACCGGCATCTACCCCGAGGACATCGCGGTCGGCTTCGCCGCGCTGCAGTTGAAGCGCCCGGTCAAGTGGCGGGCCGACCGGATCGAGGATTTCCTCGGCGCGGTGCATGGCCGCGACGTGATCAGCCGCGCCGAGCTTGCGCTCGATGCCGGCGGCCGCGTGCTGGCGCTGCGGGTGCGCGGTTTTGCCAACGTCGGCGGCTATGCCACCGGCACTGGTGTGGCGATCCAGGTGCTGATCGGCCCCTGGGTCTCGACCAGCATCTACGACATCCCGACGATAGACCTGCATTTCAGCGCGGTGATGACCAACACCACGCCCACCGGCGCTTACCGTGGCGCGGGGCGTCCCGAGGCGATCTTCCTGACCGAGCGGCTGATGGATGCCGCCGCGCGCAAGCTGCGGCTGGATCCGGCCGAGTTGCGGCGCCGCAACATGATCCGCCCCGACCAGATGCCCTACAAGAACCCGATGGGCCAGACCTATGACAGCGGCGCCTTCGAGCAGATCCTCGACCAGGGCTTGGCGCTGTCCGACTGGACCGGCTTCGCGGCGCGCCGCGCGGTGTCCGAGGCCGCGGGCAAGCTGCGCGGCCGCGGTATCGCCACCTTCCTGGAATGGACCGGCGGCAACGTGATGGAAGAGCGGGTGATCGTCAACGTCACCGCTGACGGCTTCATCGAGCTGGGCTCGGCCACCCAGGCCATGGGCCAGGGCATCGCCACCAGCTACGCCCAGCTGGCGGTGGACGTGTTCGGCGTGCCGCTGGACCGCATCCGCGTGCTGCAGGGCGACACCGACCGGGTCAACGGTTTCGGCAGCGCCGGTTCGCGCTCGCTGTTCACCGGTGGCTCGGCCGTCAGCGTGGCGTCCAAGCGCACCATAGACGAAGCCAAGGCGCTGGCCGGCGAGGCGCTGGAAGCCCCGGCCGGTGACATCGAGTACCGCGAAGGCCGCTTCAACGTCGCCGGCACCGATCTGGGCATAGGCCTGTTCGAGCTGGCCGCGCGCCAGCCCGCCACCCGCATCACGGTCGACAGCACCAGTTCGGCCGGCGGCCCGACCTGGCCCAACGGCTGCCACATCTGCGAGGTCGAGATCGACCCGGCCACAGGCGAGGTGGCGGTGGTGAGCTATGCCTCGGTCAATGACATCGGCCGTGTCGTCAGCCCAACCATCGTGCAAGGCCAGGTCGAAGGCGGTGCGGTGCAAGGCATAGGCCAGGCGCTGTGCGAGCGGGTGGCCTACGACACCGAGACCGGCCAGTTGCAGAGCGCCAGCTTCATGGACTACGCGCTGCCGCATGCCGATGGCTTCCTGGGCTTCAAGACCGCGTTCGACACCTCGGTGCCCTGCAAGACCAATCCGCTGGGCGTCAAGGGGGTGGGCGAGCTGGGCACCATAGGCGCCACGCCGGCGGTGGTCAACGCGGTGATCGACGCGCTAGACCATGCCGGTCTGGGTGCGGCGGCTGAAGCGATCCAGATGCCGGTGACGGCTGAGCGGGTATGGCGGGCGTTGACGCTCAAGCAGTTCGACGCCTCGCCGTTCCGCGGCTAGATCGAACCGAGTCCTGCCCGGCGCCCTGCCGGGCCGGACCATGAGCAGGCGCTGCACCCGCAACAGGCCGACACTGGGGGCAAGCGGCCTGACCTTGCCAAGCGACAGCCTACAGCGCCCCGACCACGCCGATGTCGAACAGCTTGGCGATCACGCGTTCGACCGCTTCCTCCGCGCTGCAGACGGCGGTATTGACGCGCAGTTCGGGATGCTCGGGGATTTCATAGGGCGAACTGATGCCGGTGAAATTCTTCAGGTCCCCTTGGCGCGCCTTCTTGTACAGGCCTTTGACGTCGCGCGCTTCGGCCACGTCCAGCGGGGTGTCGACATGCACCTCGATGAACTCACTGTCGCCCACCAGGCTGCGCGCCATCGCGCGCTCGGCGCGGAAGGGCGAGATGAAGGCCGTCAGGACGATCAGCCCGGCGTCCACCATCAGCCGCGCCACCTCGGCCACGCGGCGGATGTTTTCAACCCGGTCTTCGTCGGTGAAGCCCAGGTCGCGGTTCAGGCCATGGCGCACGTTGTCGCCGTCCAGCAGGTAGCTGTGCCGCCCCATCGCGTACAGGCGTTTTTCCACCAGGTTGGCGATGGTGCTCTTGCCCGCACCCGACAGGCCGGTGAACCACACCACCACCGGGCGCTGGCCCTTGATCGAGGCCCGCGCGGCCTGGTCCACGTCCACCGGCTGGAGGTGGATGTTGTGGGCGCGGCGCAGCGCGAAGTGCAGCATGCCGGCGCCCACGGTGTGGTTGCTCAGCCGGTCGATCAGGATGAAGCCGCCGGTCTCGCGGTTGGCCAGGTAGGCATCGAAGGGCACGGGCCGATCCAGCGAGACGTTGCAGACCCCGATCTCGTTGAGTTCGAGCTTCTTGGCCGCCAGGTGTGCCATCGTGTTGACGTCGACCTTGTACTTGGGCTCGGTGATGGTGGCATTGACGGTGAGGCAGGCCATCTTGAGCAGGTAGGGGCGGCCGGGCAGCATCGCCTCTTCGCTCATCCAGACCAGGGTGGCCTCGAACTGGTCGGCCACCTCGGCCGGGCTGTCGGCGCTGCTGATGATGTCGCCACGCGAGATGTCGATCTCGTCGGCCAGTGTCAGCGTGATCGACTGGCCGGCCACGGCCAGCGGCAGGTCGCCGTTGGCCGTGACGATGCGCTTGACCGTGCTTTCATGGCCCGAGGGTTGGACGCGGATGCGGTCGCCAGGCCTGACCGTGCCACTGGCCAGGGTGCCCGCAAAGCCGCGGAAGTCGAGGTTGGGCCGATTGACCCATTGCACGGGCAGCCGCAGCGGGTGTTGTTGCTGGCGCTGCTCGTCCACCTCCACGGTCTCCAGGCAAGCCATCAGCGTGGGGCCGTGGTACCAGGGCGTCTGTGCGCTGGGCACGAGCATGTTGTCGCCCTTCAGCGCCGACAGCGGGATGGGCGTGATGTCGTCTAATCCGATCTGCAGGGCAAAGCTGCGGTAGTCCTCGACGATGCGGTCGAACACCTGCTGCGAGTAGCCCATCAAGTCCATCTTGTTGATCGCCAGCACCAGCTTGCGGATGCCGATCAGGCTGACCAGGTGGCTGTGGCGGCGGGTCTGGGTCAGCACGCCCTTGCGCGCGTCGACCAGGATCACCGCCACGTCGGCGGTGGACGCGCCGGTGATCATGTTGCGGGTGTACTGCTCATGGCCGGGTGTGTCGGCCACGATGAACTTGCGGCTGTCGGTCGAGAAGAAGCGGTAAGCGATGTCGATGGTGATGCCTTGCTCGCGCTCGGCGGCCAGGCCGTCTACCAGCAGGGCAAAGTCGATGTCGTCGCCCTGGGTGCCCCATTTCTTGCTGTCGGCCTCGATGGCCGCGAACTGGTCCTCGAACAACATCTTGGACTCGAACAGCAGGCGGCCGATGACGGTGCTCTTGCCGTCGTCCACGCTGCCGCAGGTGATGAAGCGCAGCAGGCTCTTGTGCTCGTGCTGCTGGAGGTAGGCGTCGATGTCGGTGCTGATCAGGTCGGAGCGGTGGGCCATCAGAAATACCCCTCTTGCTTTTTCTTTTCCATCGACGCCGAGGCGTCGTGGTCGATCATCCGGCCCTGGCGCTCGCTGGTGCGGGTCAGCAGCATCTCCTGGATGATGGCCGGCAGGGTGTCGGCCTGGCTCTCGATGGCGCCTGTCAAGGGGTAGCAGCCCAGGGTGCGGAAGCGCACCTTGCGCAGCGTCGGCACCTCGCCCGCCCTGAGCGGCATGCGCGCGTCGTCGACCATGATCAGCGTGCCGTTGCGCTCGACCACCGGGCGCTCGGCGGCGTAGTACAGCGGCACGATGGGGATGTTCTCGAGATGGATGTACTGCCAGATGTCGAGCTCGGTCCAGTTCGAGATCGGAAACACCCGCAGCGATTCACCGGGGTGTATCCGCGTGTTGTACAGGTTCCAGAGTTCGGGGCGCTGGGACTTCGGGTCCCAGCGGTGCTGTGCGCTGCGGAACGAGAAGATACGCTCCTTGGCGCGCGACTTCTCCTCGTCGCGGCGCGCGCCGCCGAAGGCCGCGTCGAAGCGGTGCAGGTCCAGCGCCTGTTTGAGTCCTTCGGTCTTCCACAGGTCGGTGTGGATCTGCGAACCATGGTCGAAGGGGTTGATGCCCCTGGCCAGGGCTTCCGGGTTGCGGTGCACCAGCAAGCTCATGCCCGACTCGGCGGCCATGCGTTCGCGCATCGCGTACATGTCGCGAAACTTCCAGGTGGTGTCGACATGCAGCAGCGGGAACGGCGGCGGCGAAGGGTAGAAGGCCTTGCGGGCCAGGTGCAGCAGGGTGGCGCTGTCCTTGCCCACCGAGTACAGCATCACCGGGTTCTCTGCCTCGGCCACCACCTCGCGCATGATGTGGATGCTCTCGGCTTCAAGTCGTTGCAGATGGGTCAGTTTCATGGGCGTCAGGTCGGTGGCGACCGTTCGATGACTGCGCTGAAATCGGGCGCTGTGCCGGTTTCATTTCGCCGGCCTGGCTTCATCGTATCCCTTGCGCGCAGTGCATCGGCTATCGGGTGGATGGCCGCACCAGGACATGGTCGCGCCGGAAGGTGGGTTCAGGAAGGCGCGTTGAACCATACCGCAAGGCCCACTGTTGGAGGCTGATTCGCCGGGCAGGATCTCCATCGGCCATGCGAAAGTACTCGATTCCATGCTCGCCTTGCCATAGACGAGACCGCCATCCCTGCGGCCGTTGGGCGCTGCCGGCTTCAGGCTGCGAGGCGAAGGCTACCCCATGCGCTCAAGCCGCCCGCAAGCAATCCACGATCTGCAGCCTTGCGGCCCGCCAGGCCGGGACGAATCCGCCCACCACGCCCATCGCCAGCGCGAACGCCATCGCCTGGACAGCGATCTGCGGCGTCAGCACGAACCTGAACGCGAGTTCGGCAAAGGTCTGGAAATTGGTGGTCGACACATCCACCGCCTGCATCACGCTGGCCGCAGCCAAGCCGACCAGCCCGCCCAGTGCCGCGAGCAGCAGCGATTCGGTCATGAAGGCGGCCAGCACCGCGCCGCGCCGGAAGCCCAGCGCGCGCAACGTGCCGATCTCGCCGGTGCGTTGCGCCACCGCCGCGAACATCGTGATCATCGCGCCCACCACCGCGCCGATCGAGAAGATCACTGCCAGGCTCAGGCCCAGGATGTTGATGAAGGTGGCCAGCGCCTCGCTCTGCTCGGCGTAGAAGCGGATCTCGCGCTTGGCCTCCAGCGACAGGCGCGGGTCGTCATCAATGCGCGTCTTGACGGCCTCGAACAGGCTGGCGTCGGCCAGCCGGAACACCACGATAGAGAAGGTCAGCCGGCGGAAGGCCTGCAGCATCTGCTCGGCATCGCCCCAGATCTCGGAATCGAAACCGCTGCGGCCGGCCGCGTAGCGCCCCACCACCAGCCAGTCCCGGCTGGCGAAGCGCAGCGTGGCGCCGATCTCGACCCCGGCAAAACCGCTGGCCGTGGCCTGGCCGACGACGATCTCAGAGGTGCCGGGACGGAACATCCGCCCCTCGACGATCTTCACGCCTGGCCGCAGTTGCAGCCCCAGGTCGGAGGTGCCGCGCACCGTCACGTTGCTGGGCTTGCCGTTGCCGCGCTTGGGCAGGCTGATCAGCACCACCGGCTCGGCGCTGATCAGCGGCCGGCCCAGTGTGTCGGTGGCGATGCCGGGCAGGGTGGCCAGGATCGCGGCCTGGTTGCGCTCGATCGCGCTGATGATCTCGGCGTTGGCGCCCTTGCGCAACACCATCAGGTTGTCGGGCTGGCCGGTGGCCACCAGGGTCGAGCGTATGCCCTCGCTCATCATCAGCACGGTGGCGAAGACATAGACCACCAGCGCCATGCCGCCGGCCGTCAGCAAGGTGGTGACGCGCCGCACCCACAGGTTGCGGGCGATGTAGCTGAATGGGATAGCACGCATCTCAAATTCCGCGTGTTGTTCTTGGCCAAGTGAACACCGTGGAACCGGCTTCGCCGGGCCACTGGTGTTGCCCCCTTGAGGGGGAGCGCCGAAGGCGCTTCGGGGGTGGGCTCATATCTGGCGCAGCCCGGCGACGATGTCGATCCGGCTCATCTTCCAGGCCGGCCAGGCCGCGGCCACGGCGCCCACGCCCAGCGCGGCGGCCAGTTGCAGCGCCATCGTCAGCGGCGAGACCTGGAAGATCGGGAACAGCGTGCCCACCGCGCTGCGAAACACCGCGGCCAGCGGCAGCGTCAGCAGCAGGCCGGCCACGCCGCCCAGCGCCGCGATCAGCAGGCTCTCGCCGAACAGCAGCCGCACCACGAAACCTGGTGAAAAGCCCAGCGCCTTGAGCGTGGCGTACTCGGCCAGGCGTTCGCGCGCGGTCATCGTCATGGTGTTGGCCATCACCGCCATGATGATCACGACGATGATCAGGCTCACCGCCTGCACCGCCACCAGGATGGCCTCGCTCATCGAGACGAAGCTGAGCTGGAAGGCGGCCTCGGTCTCGGTCATGGTCTCGGCCAGCGAGTTGGCGAACAGCTTGTCGACACGCTGGCCGATCAGCGCGGCGTTGTTGGGCTCGTCTATGCCCAGGATGTAGACGCCCACCGAATCGACCCGCCGCGGCGAGCGCTTGCGAATCGATTCGTTGATGTAGGACCAGTGCATCAGCATCTGGCTCTCGTCGGTCTTGGCGTCGGCGCCGTCCCAGATGCCGCGCAGCGTGAAGGTCCAGGTGCCCGGGTAGAAGGTGCCGCGCAGCGGGATCGCGTCGCCGACCTTCCAGCCGAATTTGTCGGCCAGCTTGCGCCCGACCACCACGCCCTGGCGGTCGCGGAAGAAGGCCAGCTTCTCGGCGTCGGTCAGCCGGTACTCGGGGTACATCGGCAGGTAGGTGGTCGGGTCGACCGCGAACTGCGGAAAAAAGTTGCGCTCGGTGATGTAGACGCCGCCGAACCAGTTCGACCAGCTGACCTGGCGCACGCCTTCCACCGCGCGCAGCCGCGGCGCGTAGCTCAGCGGCAGCGCAAAAGTCAGCGAGATGTTGCTGCGGCTGATCAGCCTGGTGCTGGAACTGCCCTCGACCCCGGCGTACCAGGCGTCGACGATGGTGCGCAGCAGGCCGAAGGCGCTGATCGCAACCACCAGCCCGACCATCGTCAGCGCGGTGCGCAGCTTGTGGCGGAAGGCGTTCTTCAGCAGCAGCTTCAGCAAGAACATGGGGCTAGACCACCTCGTCCACCAGCACGCCTTTTTCCAGGTGCACCATGCGCCCGGCGCGGGCCGCGGCTTTCGGGTCGTGGGTGACCATCACGATGGTCTTGCCCAGTTCGTGCACCAGTTGGTCGAGCAGGCTCAGCACCTCCTCGCCGGTGTGGCGGTCCAGGTCGCCGGTGGGCTCGTCGGCGACGATCAACTGCGGGTCGGTGACGAGCGCGCGGGCGATCGCCACCCGCTGCTGCTGGCCGCCCGACAACTCGCTCGGGTAATGGTCGGCGCGGTCGGTCAGTCCCACCATGGCCAGCACCGCGGCCACCCGCGCGTGCCGCTCGCGCGACGACAGGCTGGTCAGCAGCAGTGGCAACTCGACGTTGTCGAAGGCCGACAGCACCGGCAGCAGGTTGTAGAACTGAAAAATGAAGCCGACGTTGGCGGCGCGCCAATCGGCCAGCTCGCCCTCGGACAGTTGCGCGATGTCGACCCCGCCGATCGCGATGGTTCCGCTGTCGGGCTTGTCTATGCCGGCGATCAGGTTGAGCAGCGTGCTCTTGCCCGAGCCGCTGGGCCCCATCAGCGCGACGAATTCGCCCTGCGCCACGTCGAGGTGGATGTCGACCAGCACCGGAATGGGCTGGCCGCCGCGCACATAGCCCTTGCTGAGGTGGCTGATGCGGATCAGCGGGGCTGGCGCGGGTGTGGCCAGCGTCATTTGGCGGTCACCGCCACCTTGGCGCCTGTCTTCAGTGCGTCGGCAGGGTTCAGCACCACCCGCTCGCCTGATTTCAGCGCGCTGCCGGTCAGCTCCTGCAGATCGCCGATCTTGCGGCCCAGCGTCACCGGCACCGCCTCGACGAGTTCACCCGCGATGCGGAACACCGTGGGCCGGCCGTCGCGCTGGGTGATCGCCTTGGGGTTGACCGCGATCACCGGCTTCTGGTCCTCGGGGGCGGCCGGCCGCGACAGGAAGCTGACCTTGGCGCTCATCTCGGGCAGGATGCGTGGGTCCAACTGCTCGAAGCGGATCTTGGTCATCACGGTGGCCTTGGCCCGGTCCACCGTGGGCACGATGCGCGAGACGTTGCCGCGGAAGCGCATCTCGGGCAGCGCGTCCAGCGTGATCTCCACCGGCTGCTCGGGCTTGATGCGCGCCACGTTGCTCTCGGAGACATCGGCCTCGACCTCGAGCGTGCCCATGTCGGCCATCGTCACCACCGCGCCCGAGGTGCCAGCCGCGGACGAGAAGGGCGTGATCATGTCGCCGACGTTGGCGTTCTTGACCAGCACCACGCCGTCGAAAGGCGCGCGGATCTCGGTGTTGGCCTGGTTGACCTGCTGCACCTTGACCTGGGTCCGGCTGAACGCGATGCCGGCCTGGGCGGCGGCGATCGCGGCCTGCTGGGTGGCCTGGGCCGAGCGCGCCACGGCCAGACGGCGGTCGGCCGCGTCCACCGCCTGCGGCGAAACAAAGCCCTGGGCGCGCAAGTCCTGCTGGCGTTTGAGCTCGACCTCGGCGTTGGCCCGTTCAGCCAGCGCCTGGCCCAGCGCGGCCTCGGCCTGCAGTTTGGTGGCCTGGGCCTGCAGCACGCCCGACTGGCTGGCGGCGATGGCCGCCTGCACATCGGTGGCGTCGAGCCGGCCGATCAGCTCGCCCTGCTTGACCGCGCTGCCCTCGCGCACCAGCAACTCGACCAGCCTGCCCGTGCCCTTGCTGGCCACCGCCGCGCGGCGCTGGGCCACCACATAGCCCGAGGCGCTGAGCTCGGCGTACTGCTGCGACGGGTAGGCGGCCAGCACCGCGCTGGCCTGCACCTCGGTCTTGCGCGGCATCAACACCGCTGCGGCCGCGCCTGCTATCAGCAGCACGCCCAGCGCCCAGGGCCAGCGGCGGCGGCGCCGCCTGAGCGGCGCGCTGCGGTCTATCCTGAGCTGCGACAGCGAGGGTGGGGTCGGTGTGGGCAGGGCGGGCGCGTCGGCCATGTAGGGAAGGGGCGTGATGCCAGGTCGGGCGAAGCTGCGAGCATGCCACGATCCTGGGCAGGTCTTGAAAGCAGGGCGCTTGGCCCCAAAATGTCGCCGGTACGCCGGAAATCGGCGCGGTCGGCATGGCGCAACACCCTGCCGGCGCCCTGCACTGCCCCCGACAAATTTCGAACAATCCCACCCGCCATCGACAACATGACCAAGAAAACCCACGCCTTCCAAGCCGAAGTCAAGCAGATCCTGCACCTCGTCACCCACTCGCTCTACTCCAACAAGGAGATCTTCCTGCGCGAACTGGTGTCGAACGCGTCCGACGCCTGCGACAAGCTGCGCTTCGAGGCGCTGGACGACAACGCGCTGCTGGAGGACGCACCCGAGCTGTCGGTGCAGGTGTTCTTCGACACCGAGGCCAAGACGCTGACGATCCGCGACAACGGCATAGGCATGAGCGCCGAAGAAGCTGCCTCGCACCTGGGCACCATCGCCAAGAGCGGCACGCGCGAGTTCGTCGCCAAGCTCGAGGGCGAGCAGAAGAAGGACGCCAACCTGATAGGCCAGTTCGGCGTCGGCTTCTACTCGGGCTTCATCGTCGCCGACCGCATCACGGTCGAAACCCGCCGCGCCGGCCTGCCCGTCGACCAGGCGGTGCGCTGGAGCAGCGAAGGCAGCGGCGAGTACGAGCTGGAAACCATCACCCGCACCCAGCGCGGCACCGACGTGATCCTGCACCTGCGCGACGAGGAGGCCGAGTTCCTGTCGACCTGGAAGCTCAAGTCCATCATCAGCAAGTACAGCGACCACATCTCGCTGCCCATCCTGATGAAGAAGGAGGAATGGGATGCCGAGGCCTCCAAGCAGGTGGTCAAGGACGAGTGGGAGACGGTGAACAAGGCCGCTGCGCTGTGGGCGCGGTCCAAGAGCGACATCACCGACGCCGAGTACCAGGAGTTCTACAAGCAGATCAGCTACGACCAGGACGCGCCGCTGGCCTACACCCACAACCGGGTCGAGGGCCGCAGCGAGTACACCCAACTGCTCTACGTGCCGGCCAAGGCGCCTATGGACATGTGGAACCGCGACAAGCGTGGCGGCGTCAAGCTCTACGTCAAGCGCGTCTTCATCATGGACGACGCCGAGGCGCTGATGCCGGTCTACCTGCGCTTCGTCAAGGGCGTGATCGACTCGGCCGATTTGCCGCTCAACGTCAGCCGCGAGCTGCTGCAGGAAAGCCGTGACGTCAAGGCGATCCGCGAGGGCTCGACCAAGCGCGTGCTGGGCATGCTGGAGAGCCTGGCCAACAGTGACTCTGCCGACGACAAGGCCAAGTACCTGAAGTTCTGGGGCGAGTTTGGCGCGGTGCTGAAAGAAGGCATAGGCGAGGACTTCGCCAACCGCGAGCGCCTGGCCAAGCTGTTCCGCTTTGCCTCGACCCAGGCCGACGAGGGCGTGTCGCTGGCCGACTATGTGGCGCGCATGAAGGAAGGCCAGGAGGCGATCTACGTCATCGCCGCCGATTCGCTGGCAGCCGCCAAGTCCAGCCCGCAGCTCGAGATCTTCCGCAAGAAGGGGCTGGAGGTGCTGCTGCTGGTCGACCGCGTCGACGAGTGGATGCTCAGCCACCTCTACGAGTTCGAGGGCAAGCCGTTGCAAAGCGTGGCCAAGGGCGCGGTCGACCTGGGTTCGCTGCAGGACGAGGACGAGAAGAAGCAGGCCGAAGTGGCCGCCGAGGCCTTCAAGCCCACGCTGGACCGGCTCAAGGCGGCGCTGGGCAGCCGCGCCAAGGACGTCCGCGTCACCACAAGGCTGGTCGATTCACCGGCCTGCCTGGTGGTCGACGAGGGCGACATGAGCGGCCACCTGGCGCGCATGCTCAAGCAGGCCGGCCAGTCCGCGCCCAAGAGCCAGCCCATCCTGGAGGTGAACCCCGAGCATGCGCTGGTCAAGAAGCTCGCCGCCCAGGCCGATGACAGCGCCCGCTTCGACAACCTGGCCAACATCCTGTTCGACCAGGCGACGCTGGCCGAAGGCGGGCAGCTGGAAGACCCTGCCGCCTATGTGGCGCGGGTGACGCAGCTCCTGAGCGCGAATTGACCCACCCCCCGGAGGCGCTCTCGCGCCTCCCCTCAAGGGGGCGGACGCCAGTGGCCCGGCGGAGCCGGTTCCACGGCGTCTGCTTGCGGTGTCGCTGCCTCGCTTTGCAGCTTGAGTCTCAATCTATCCAATCAAGATCGAGCGGTGGCTGCGCCATCGCCTCGATCTGCTCGCGCAGCTGGATCGTCTGCTGGCCCCAGTAGCTCGGCGTGCCGAACCACGGAAACGCGGGCGGAAACGCCGGGTCGCTCCAGCGCTCGGCCAGCCATGCGCTGTGGTGGATCATGCGCAGCGTGCGCAGCGGCTCGATCAGCGCCAGTTCGCGTTGGTCGAAGTCGCGGAACTGGCGGTAGCCTTGCAGCACGGTGGCCATCTGGCCGCGCATCGCGTCCGGGCTGCCCGACAGCAGCATCCACAGGTCCTGGATCGCCGGGCCGGTCACCGCGTCGTCCAGGTCGACGATGTGCGGGCCGCCGCCGGCACCCGGCTTGTCGTCCACATCGCGCCACAGGATGTTGCCCGGGTGGCAATCGCCGTGCAGGCGCACGGTCTGCGCGGGCACCGCGGCCAGCGCCGCGTCCACCGCGTCCAGCGCCTGTTCGCAGGCCGCGCGCCAGGCACCTGCTTGGGCCTGCGGCAGGGTGTCGGGCTGCAGCAACCGCGCCAGCGCTGCCCGGCCGAAGGTTGCCACGTCCAGCGTTCGGCGCTGCGTGAACGGCTGCTGCTCGCCCACCCCATGCAGCCGGGCGATGAAGCGGCCCAGCCAGCGCAGCGTGTCGGGCTGATCGAGTTCCGGGCCATGGCCCGATCGCCGCGGGTAGACCGCCAGCCGGAACGGCTGCCCGGCTACCAGCGCATGGGCCAGCGTGGCGGTCGGCGCGTCGGCGATGGCCAGTTGCAGCGGTGCGACCACCGGCACTTCGGCCGCCGCCAGTTCAGCGGCAAACGCGTGCTCCTCCCCGATCTGCGCGTCGCTCCAGCGGCCTGGCCGGTAGAACTTGGCCACCGCCGCGCCGCCGTCTTCCAGCATCACCTGGAACACCCGGTTCTCGTAGCTGTTGAGTTGCAGCAGTCGGCCGTCGCCGCGCACGCCCACCGCGTCCAGCGCATCGAGCACCGCCTGCGGCGTCAGGTGGGTGAAGGGGTGGGCGGAAGTGAGGGTCGAAGTCAAGCGCCGACCCCGTCAACAGTGGGGCAGGCGGAGGTGGGTTGGCGGGTCATCCACCACGATAGCAGGCGCTTCAGTCCTTGGCGGTGTGGCCGGTCTTGCCCACGCCGGTCTTGACTTCGCCGATGGCGTCGACCAGCGTGTCGACCATGCGGGCCTGCTGCTTGATGCGGTAGTCGATCTCGGCTGCACCCTGACCGACCCATTGCTCGACCTGCGAGGCCAGGGTCTCGTTCGGCAATTTGAGGGTGGCATCCGACTCGCTGCCGGCGCGGTCCACCATCGCGCCGGCCTTGCGGGCGATGCGCAGCATCACGGTGTTCTCGCTCAAGGCGTGGATGAACAGGCTGTTCAGTCCGCGGTTGCGGGTGTGCAGCATCGCGTGCTCGAACAGCCTTGCGCCATAGCCCCGGCCGCGGGCATGCGCCGCCACCGACCCGCCGAATTCAGCCGCCCTGGGCTCGGGCGCATCCGCGTTCGGATAAGCCAGATGCGCCAGCGCGATCACCTCCAGTCGGCGGTTGAAGATCCCGAACACCTCGTCGCGGTCGAAATTCAGGCCGGCGACATAGCGGCCGATCTGATCGTCGGTGGCCGTGTAGCCGAAGCGCAGGTAGCGGTCGCGATCGCACAGGCTGGTCAGGTGGGTCAGTACATGTCCGCGCTGGCGTGCGGACAGCGAGCGGATCGGGATCCAGGTGGCGGCGCCCGCAGGCACGGCGGGGTCCGGGACCGCGTGGCGCGTGGCCTGGTCATGATCGGGATGCTGGGGTGCGGATGTCATGGCGATTGACCGGTTGATAGGTACAAACCCTGATACTACGGGAAAGCAGCATTGTCTGTAGGCCGCTGGGTGTCGGTTCGGCGTGGCTTGTCCCGCGGCAAGGCAAGGCCTTCTCCGGCTACAATGTTCGGCTGTCCCCAATGATGGCGGGGAGGTGTCAGGCTGAAGAGTTGCAGTGGGTTCGTTCGTTCGAACTGGCTGCCAGGGCCTGGGAGGCTGTGCCTGAAAACCGAGAGGTCGCCCTGATAAGCGGTTCCGAGGTTGCGGGCGGGCTAATGCAAGACAAGAGCAAGACAAGAGCAAGACCACACCGCAGTGCCATCACAGGTGCGGAGCCCATGGTGGGCGACGACCCAACCCGAAAGACTCTCATGAAGACCTTCAGCGCCAAACCGGCCGAAGTGACGCACGAGTGGTTTGTGCTTGACGCCACCGACAAGGTGCTCGGACGTGTTGCCAGCGAAGTGGCACTCCGTTTGCGTGGCAAGCACAAGGCCATTTACACGCCTCACGTCGATACCGGTGATTTCATTGTCATCGTCAATGCCGACAAGATCCGTGTCACGGGCAACAAGTCCGAAGACAAGGTCTATTACCGCCACTCGGGCTATCCCGGCGGCATTCATGCCACCACCTTCAAGGAAATGCAGGCCAAGCACCCCGGCCGCGCTATCGAGAAGGCGGTCAAGGGCATGCTGCCCAAGGGCCCGCTCGGCTACGCGATGATCAAGAAGCTGAAGGTGTATGCCGGAGCCACGCATCCGCACACCGCCCAGCAGCCCAAAGCGCTGGTAATCGCAGCGCTGGAAATCTAAGGAGCGGTGATGATCGGTAATTGGAACTACGGCACCGGCCGCCGCAAATCGTCGGTGGCCCGTGTCTTCATGAAGCGCGGCGAAGGCCTGATCATGGTCAACGGCAAGACGGTGACCGATTATTTCGGCCGTCAGACCTCGATCATGATCGTCAAGCAGCCGCTGATGCTGACGAACAACGAGACGGCGTTCGACATCAAGATCAACGTGCGTGGCGGTGGTGAATCGGGCCAGGCCGGCGCGGTGCGTCACGGCATCACGCGTGCGCTGATCGACTACGACGCGACGCTAAAGCCCGACCTGAGCCGCGCCGGTTTCGTCACGCGCGATGCGCGTGAAGTCGAGCGCAAGAAGGTTGGCCTGCACGGCGCGCGTCGTCGGAAGCAGTTCAGCAAGCGCTGAATTCAGACGCGAGGCCCCTGGGCTTCGCGTTTGTGGCGTGCGCGTTGGTGGCGTGCGCTTTTCTGGCGCGTTTTTCGCCCAGGCAAGGGCCGCTTTCGAGCGGCCTTTGCTGTTTGGCCATCGCCGCAAGACCGGGTGCGCTGCAAGGTCAAGCCCCGCTGTGGGACCATCCATGGCAAATTCTCTGGGTTTTCGGGGCTCTGGCCGCATATCGGTCTGGAAATCCCGGATGTCCTGAGTCCAAGATCGCCTGCATTGTTCAGGCACAGTCCCATCCCCTGCTGGAGATCCCATGAACGCCGTTGTTGAAAATCTGGACGCTGACCTTGAGATGCCGCCGCCGCTCGTCTTCACCGACAGCGCCGCCGCCAAGGTGGCTGATCTGGTGGCCGAAGAAGGCAACCCGTCGCTCAAGCTGCGCGTCTTCGTGCAGGGCGGGGGTTGCTCGGGCTTCCAGTACGGCTTCACCTTCGACGAAGTCGTCAACGACGACGACACGCAGATGAGCAAGAACGGCGTCACGCTGCTGATCGACGCGATGAGCCTGCAGTACCTGGGCGGCGCCGAGATCGACTACAAGGAAGACCTGCAGGGCGCGCAGTTCGTGATCAAGAACCCGAACGCGACCACCACCTGCGGCTGCGGATCCAGCTTCTCGGCCTGAGCGCTTTGTCGCCAGCAACAAGCCGCCTTCGGGCGGCTTTTTCGTGTGCCGACCTTCCGGGTCAGGGCATGCCGGGCAGGGTCGGGTGGTCCGGGTCGTACAGGCTCTGGATCACAGGCGGGTCCATGCCCGCCGGCTGCGACGGGCCGTCGTCGGTCTCTACCAGGTGGGCGAGCAGGGTGGCCGCACTGTTGATCAGCGGCCAGGACAGGCAGGCGCCGGTGCCGTCCATGGCTTCCAGGCCGAGTTCGAGCAGCGCGCTGGCCTGGAACAGCGACAGCGCCTTGTCCAGGCCCTGGTGGGTCTGGCTGCGGCAGAAGACGGCGTAGTCGGTCACCGATTCGGCGATCCGCGAGGCCACCAGCAGCGCCGCGCAGGCGGCGATGCCGTCGACCATGATCAGGTGGCGCTTGCTTGCGGCCACCAGCATCGCGCCGACCATCACCGCGGTCTCGAAGCCGCCAAACGCGGCCAGCACCTCGACCGCATCGGTGGTGTCGCGGTGACGGCCTTGCGCCCCCTGGACCACCATCATCAGGTGGGTCAGCTGGTCGGGGTTCATCTGCGGACCGTTGACGATCAAGTCCCGCACCGGGGTGGCGGTCAGTTGCGACAGCACCAGCGCCGCGCTCTCGTGCGATCCCACCCCCAGCCCGGCGCAGGCCAGCAGGTTGCCACGCAGGCTGTCGGCTATCTCCATGCCGGCGCGGATCGCGGCATGGGCCTGCTCCAGGCTCATCGCGCTGCCGACGCGGGCATTTCGGGTGCCATGGGCGATCTTGCGCTGGACCAGGCGTTCATGCGCCGGCAGCCGGTTCGCCACGCCGCAATCGACGACAGCCAGCGCCAGCCCGTGCAGCCGCGCCAACAAGGCCAGCGGCGGCTGCCCGGTCAGGATCTGCATCACCCGCTCGTCGGTCTGCTGGCCGGGCCCGGCGTGTATGCCGTCGACCGCCAGACCATGGTCGGCGGCAAAGATCACCAGTTGCGGCTCGCGCAGGCGCGGCTTGAGCGAGTGCTGCAACAAGCCCAGCCTGACGGCCACCGGCTCCAGTTCGCCCAGCCCGCCCTGGCCCAGTTCGCGGCGTTGCAGCTTGGCCCGCAGCGCCTGTTCCAGCAGCGGGTTGGCGGTTGCGGCGATCAAGGACATGCCAGCCAGTGTAGGCAGCCCGCCTCAGCGCAGGAACAACTGATACACCGGGTTGCCGGTTTCCTCGGTGCACGGGTAGGCCAGCGCGTCCAGGAAGGCCGAGAACGCCAGCTTGTCATCCGCGGGCACCTGCAGGCCGACGAGGATGCGGCCGTAGTCGGCGCCCTGGTTGCGGTAATGGAACAGGCTGATGTTCCAGTCCGGGTGCAGGCTGGAGAGGAATCGCATCAGCGCGCCCGGCCGCTCGGGAAAGATGAAGCGGAACAGCCGCTCCTCGACCGCCGGCGCGGTGCGCCCCACCACGCGCCCGCCCACCATGTGGCGCACATGCTCCTTGGCCAGTTCGTCGTCGGTCAGGTTGACGGTGGGGAATCCATGGCGCTCGAAGTTGCGCTCGATCTTGTCGGCCTCGTCGCGCCTGGCGATCGCCACGCCGACGAAGACATGGGCCAGCTTCTCATCGGCCATCCGGTAGTTGAACTCGGTCACCGCGCGCGGTCCGACCAGTTCGCAGAAGCGCTTGAACGAGCCGCGCTCCTCGGGGATGGTCACCGCGTACAGCGCCTCGCGTTGCTCGCCGAACTCGGCCCGCTCGGCGACGAAGCGCAGCCGGTCGAAGTTCATGTTGGCGCCGCAGGTGATCGCCACCAGTGTCTTGCCCTTGAGCTTGTGCGTGGCGGCGTATTGCTTGACTGCCGCCACGCCCAGCGCGCCAGCCGGCTCCAGGATGCTGCGGGTGTCCTGGAACATGTCCTTGATCGCCGCGCAGACCTCGTCGGTGTCGACGATCACGAAATCGTCGACCAGCTTGCGCGTCAGGCGGAAGGTCTCTTCGCCGACCAGTTTGACGGCGGTGCCGTCCGAGAACAGCCCGACATCGGCCAGCGTGATGCGCTTGCCGGCCCGCACCGACCGCACCATCGCGTCCGAATCGCGGGTCTGGACGCCGATCACCTTGATCTCAGGTCGCACCGCCTTGATGTAGCTGGCCACGCCCGAGATCAGTCCGCCGCCGCCTATGGCGACGAAGATCGCCTCGATCGCGCCCTGGTGCTGGCGCAGGATCTCCATCGCGATCGTGCCCTGGCCGGCGATCACATCGGGATCGTCGAAAGGGTGGACGAAGGTCAGGTCCTGGGCCTGCTGCAACACCAGCGCATGTCCGTAGGCATCGCTGAAGCTGTCGCCGTGCAGCACCACCTCGCCACCCAGTGCCAGCACCGCGTCGATCTTGACTTTGGGTGTAGTCACCGGCATCACGATCACCGCCCGGCAGCCCAGCTTCTTGGCCGACAGTGCCACGCCCTGCGCATGGTTGCCGGCCGAGGCGCAGATCACCCCGCGCGCCAGCAACTCGGGCGTCAGGTGGACCATCTTGTTGTAGGCCCCGCGCAGCTTGAAGCTGAACACCGGTTGCTGGTCTTCGCGCTTGAGCAGCACCGTGTTGCCCACCCGGCGCGTCAGGCTTCGCGCCACGTCGAGCGGCGACTCGATCGCCACGTCGTAGACCCGCGCGGTCAGGATCTTCTTGAGGTAGTCGGGATGGGGGGTCTTGGCGCTGGCCATGGCGGCAGCCTCCGTGGCTTGTGCAGCGCAGCATGATAGCGGTGCATCACCCAACGCTTGCCCGGCCGTTCCCCGAAAAAAAACCCAGGGCGCGAGCCCTGGGCTTAATCCACCAATGGAGGAGGTGGAGGAGACAACCTGCCTGATGAACCAGCCGATAAACCGGCTTGCCCATCGATGAAGCCAGTCTAGCGTCTGAAATGCTGCGCCGCAATATGAATCAGTCCGCTGGATTAGGGTTTGTCCTCCAGGACCCCGGGTGCCGACGCACGGCTTCGGTGCGCGCTGCGGGTCAGCACAGCGATGACAATCGGTCAGAGAGCGGGCGCGGGCCGGCAAGGGCAAGACGATGGAATGCACGATTCACTGGGTGCCGGGTAGCGGCATGGGCTTTGTGGCCGAGACCGGCAGCGGCCATCTGCTGACTATGGACGGCGCACCCGACGGCGGCGGCCGCAATCTGGCGCCGCGGCCCATGGAAACCCTGCTGGCCGGTGCCGGCGCCTGCACTGCCTACGACGTGGTGCTGATCCTCAAGCGCGGACGCCACGACGTGAGCGGTTGCACGGTCAAGGTGCAGGCCGAGCGCGCGACCACCGATCCCAAGGTGTTCACCCACATCAACCTGCACTTCACGGTCAGCGGCCGCAAGCTGGCGGACGCGGTGGTGGCGCGTGCGATCGCGCTGTCGCATGAGAAGTACTGCTCGGGCACGATCATGCTGGGCAAGACCGCCGAGATCAGCACCAGCCACGAGATCGTCGAGACCTGAGCCGGGCGAGAGGCCCTGCCTGCGCAGGGCTGCAAGCCTGAGCCGCTGAATCGCCGACCCGGGCCGGCGGTCGGGTCAGAGCACCTGGGCGGTGCGCGTCATCACCTTGGCTGCTGCTCGCATCAGCCAGCGCACCGGCGCCGGCATCGGCGTGGCACCGGCCTGCAAGGCCTGGTCAGCGTGGCGGGATTCGTCGTCCTTCATCTGGGCCACCACCGCGCGCGAGGCCAGGTCGTCGTCGGGCAGGCGCTCCAGGTGGCCGGCCAGATGGGCTTCCACTTGGCGCTCGGTCTCGACCACGAAGCCCAGGCTGATGCGGTCGCCGGCCCGGCCCGCGGCCAGCCCGATCGCGAAGGCGCCGGCGTACCACAAGGGGTTGAGCAGGCTGGTGCGCGCGTCCAACTCGCGCAGTCGGCGCTCGGTCCAGGCCAGATGGTCGGTCTCCTCGCGGCCTGCGGCCCGCATCTGGTCCCGCAAGGCCGGCGTGCGGGCGGTCAGGGCCTGGGCGGCGTACAGTGCCTGCGCGCAGACCTCGCCGACATGGTTGACCCGCATCAGCGCGCCTGACAGTCGGCGCTGTTCAGGCGACAGCGCCTGCCCCGCACCCCCGCTGCCGGGCGCCGGAACCGGCATCGCGCGTGCGGCATGCGCGCTGCGGCTCAAGGTGCGCAAAGCCTGGTCGGCGCTGCTGATCCAATCGTCTGGGCTGCTCATGCCGCGAGGATAGCGCAGCAGGGGGGTGAAAACGCCCGTTGTTGTCAGACAACAGGTGGGGCGGTTTTCGAACGCTAATCTTTGCGTCGATCGCGGCCCTCTGGTGCAATAGAGCCAGCTTCCGATGAGGAGGTTGGCCTGACCGGCCCTCACCGTCCTTGGTGATGGGTTTTCACGGGATCGGGACCTCTTTTGTTCAACCTAGGAGATCGTTGCTATGAAGAAAACCCTACTCGCAGTCGCCGTGCTCGGCGCCTTCGCCGGTGCCGCCTCGGCCCAATCGTCAGTCACCCTGTTCGGCGTCGTTGACCTGAGCGTCAACAGCTGGAAGAACGGCGCTACCTCGCAGACGCGCATGGACAGCAACCAGCTGAGCAGCAACCGGTTTGGCTTCCGTGGCACGGAAGACCTGGGCGGTGGCCTGCAAGCGGGCTTCTGGCTCGAAGCCGGCACTTCCAGCGATACCGGTGCAGTCGGTGGTCAAAACAGCGCCGCGATCGGCTCGGTGATGTTCAATCGCCGTTCGACCGTCAGCCTGATCAGCAAGATGGGTGAAATCCGCCTCGGCCTGGACTACACCAGCGCGTTTATCTTGGACGCCACCTACGACGTGTTCGGTGCCAATGGCATGGGCAATGCGGCCAACGTGTACGCCGGTGCCACTCTGGGCTCGGGCGCTGCCACGGTGGTTCGCGCCAACAACATGGTCGGCTATTTCCTCCCGGGTGATCTGGGTGGTGTGAACGGCTCGATCCAGGTTGCCGCAGCTGAAAATACCTTGACGACCGTCAGCGGTGGCGGCATGGTGTCCGGCTCGTTGGGCTATGCCGCTGGTCCGGTCAGCGTCGCTGTTGGCTTCAACCAGACCAAGACTGCCACGAACAACGACTTCAAGATCGTGAACGTCGGCGGTTCGTACAACTTCGGCGTGGCCAAGGTGCTGGGCCTGTACGACAAGCACACCTACGGCTCGCTGAGCTATGTCACCAAGCAGGTGAGCGTGTCGGTGCCGCTGGGTCAAGGCGAATTCAAGGCCGGCTACCTGATGGGCAACTCTTCCGTCAGCGCCAACAGCTCGAAGACGATTGCTGGCGAGTACATCTACAACCTGTCCAAGCGCACCTCGCTGTACGGTCAAGTTGCCGAAGCCACCAACAAGGGCGCGTCGGCCAACGGCCTGGGTGGTGGTCTGAGCGCCGCCGACTTCACCGCTGGTGGCAAGAAGGCCACGGGCTTCGGCCTGGGCGTCCGCCACACGTTCTGATCGCGATGGGTTTGGTCTAGGCCAAGCCCTCGGGCTTCAGCAAAAAGCCGCCTTCGGGCGGCTTTTTGCGTTGTGTCAAGTGTGTGCAGTTTGCACGCCAGCGGGGTCCCACTTCGGTCAACTCGGGGTTCGTCCAGCACGTTCAGAATCCATCAGGTCGCCATGCTGTCACGTCGCTGCCTGAAGTGATGAGCGTTTGCCCATCTGTCCACCGAAATTCCAAGGAGTTGAACCATGAACAAAATCGTCTTCATTGCCGCTGTCGTGCTGTCGCAGTTGAGCGCATCGGCTTTTGCGCAGGCCACCAAGGCCGAAGTCAAGGCCGAGGCCGCATCGGCCAACAAAGCCCATGCGATCGAATCCGGTGAACTCTCCAAGGCGCCCAAGACCAAGTCGACCGCGGCGCGCGCCGACGTCAAGGAGGACGCGGCATCGGCCAGCAAGGCGCATGCGATCGAATCCGGTGAAGTCGCCAAGGAGCCCAAGGCCAAGTCGACCAAGGCCAGGGCCGAAGTCAAGGCCGAGACCAAGGACGCAATCAAGAAGGGTGACGTGCCCGCTGCCGGAGAACTGAGCAAGAAGTAAGGCCGGGTTGCCCAGGCGAGACCTGGGCTGCCATGAAAAAGCGCTCGGGAGAGCGCTTTTTTGCGTTCTCGGCGCGCTGTCCAGGCGCCGGGACTGCATCGCCAAGCGCTTGAAATTTCCGGGCAGATCGGGCATGGGTTGAAGGGTTTGTCCCAGGTCGCGCCGCAATCGGGCATCATGTCGGGTTGTCCACCTGGCCTAACGCATGCTTGCCTTCATCCTCCGCCGCTTGTTCCAGGCCTTGATCGTGATGCTCACGGTCGCGTTCATCGCCTTCATGCTGTTCCAGTTCGTCGGCGACCCGGTGACCAACCTGCTGGGGCAGGACGCCACCACCGAGCAGCGCCAGCAACTGCGGGTCGACCTGGGGCTGGACAAGCCCTTCGCCGCGCAGTTCGCGCGCTTCATAGGCAACGCTGCGCAGGGCGAGTTCGGCATCAGCCTGCGCCAGGGCCGCAAGGTGTCGTCGCTGATTGCCGAGCGCTTCCCGGCCACGCTGGAACTGGCGCTGACGGCGGCCTTGATCGGGCTGGCGCTGGGCATCCCGCTGGGCGTCTATGCCGCGCTGCGGCGCGGCACTTTCCTGTCGCAGGCGGTGATGACGGGATCGCTGCTGGGCGTGTCGCTGCCCAACTTTCTGATCGGCATCCTGCTGATCCTGGTCTTCGCCGTGCTGCTGAAGTGGCTGCCCAGCTTTGGCCGCGGCGAGGTGGTGGCCCTGGGGCCGTTCACCACCGGGCTGTTGACGCTGGACGGCCTGCGCCACCTGCTGCTGCCCGCCGTCACGCTGTCGCTGTTTCCGATGGCGCTGGTGCTGCGCCTGGTGCGCAGCGAGATGCTCGAGGTGCTTCGCACCGACTACATCAAGTTCGCCCGCGCCCGCGGCCTGCCCGACCGCAAGGTCTACTTCGGCCATGCGCTGAAGAACACCCTGGTGCCGGTGATCACGATCGCCGGCCTGCAACTCGGCGGCATCATCGCCTTCGCCATCGTCACCGAGTCGGTGTTCCAGTGGCCGGGCATGGGGCTGCTGTTCATCCAGGCGGTGCAGTTCGCCGACATCCCGGTGATGGCGGCCTACCTGTGCCTGATCGCGCTGATCTTCGTGGCGATCAACCTGGCGGTCGACCTGCTGTATTTCGCGGTGGACCCGCGGCTGCGCATCGAGCGCGGCGCCGCCGGCCATTGATCCTGACCCTGAACCCACCCTGCCGGCAACTGTTTGCCTGGCAGCCGCAATCTCCATTTTCCGACCTGCCGCCGTGAGCCCTCCCCCTGTCAACAAGCCTGGTCCGGTGTCCGTCCCGCTGCCGCCCGATGCCAGCGCGCTGGCAAGATTCTTAGACGGCAACGTCTGGCACAGCTTCAAGCAGTCGCCGACCGCGATGGTGGCCGCGGTGCTGGCGCTGGTCTGCGTCGTCTGTGCGCTGGGCGCCAACGGGCTGGCACCGCACAACCCGATGGACCTGGCCTCGCTGGAACTGATGGACGCGCGACTGCCGCCGGCCTGGATGACCGAGGGCAGCTCGAAGTATTTGCTGGGCACCGACGACCAGGGCCGCGACATCCTGTCGGCGCTGATGTACGGCTCGCGCATCTCGCTGTTCGTCGGCCTGGCCTCGGTGCTGGCGTCGGTGGTGGTGGGCGTCGGGCTGGGCTTGCTGGCCGGCTTCGTCGGCGGGCGCATCGACGGCTTCATCATGCGGGTCTGCGACGTGATGCTGTCCTTCCCGTCCATCCTGATCGCCTTGCTGATCGACGGCGTGGGCCGGGCGATGTTCCCGAACGCGCATGAGGCGCTGGCCTTCACGGTGCTGATCCTGGCGATCTCGCTGACCGGTTGGGTGCCTTACGCCCGCACGGTGCGCGGCTCGACCATGGTCGAGCGGCAGAAGGAATATGTGCAGGCCGCGCGCGTGATCGGCGTGGCGCCGTTTCGCATCATGCGCCGCCATGTGCTGCCCAATGTGCTGGGGCCGGTGCTGATCCTGGCGACGATACAGATCGCCTCGGCCATCATCACCGAGGCCACGCTGTCCTTCCTGGGCGTGGGCGTGCCGCCGACCTCGCCGTCGCTGGGCACGCTGATCCGGGTCGGCCAGGACTTCCTGTTCTCGGGCGAGTGGTGGATCACGGTCTTCCCCGGCGTCGTGCTGGTGATGATCTCGCTGAGCGTCAACCTGCTGGGCGACTGGTTGCGCGACGCACTCAACCCGCGCCTGAACTGAAAACCGACCCGATGACACAGGCTTTGCTTGAAGTTCGCCACCTGCGGGTGGAATTTCCGACCCGGCGCGGCACCCTGCTGGCGCTGGACGATGTCTCGTTCGACATCGCGCCGGGCGAGATCCTGGGCGTGGTCGGTGAATCCGGCGCCGGCAAGAGCCTGACCGGCGCGGCCATCATCGGCCTGCTCGAGCCGCCCGGACGGATCGCGGGCGGCGAGATCCGGCTCGCCGGCCAGCGCATCGACCAGCTCAGCGGCGAGGCGATGCGCAAGATCCGCGGTCGGCGCATAGGCGCGATCTTCCAGGACCCGCTGACCTCGCTGAACCCGCTCTACACCGTGGGCCAGCAGATCACCGAGACGATACAGGTGCACCTGAACCTGGACGCCGCGCAGGCCCGCCAGCGCGCCATCGCGCTGCTGCAGGAGACCGGCATCCCGGCGGCCGAGCAGCGTATCGACCAGTACCCGCACCAGTTCTCGGGCGGCATGCGGCAACGCGTGGTGATCGCGCTGGCGCTGGCGGCCAACCCCGAGCTGATCGTCGCCGACGAACCCACCACGGCGCTCGACGTGTCCATCCAGGCCCAGATCATCGCGCTGCTGAAGAAGCTCACCAAGGAACATGGCGCTGCGGTGATGCTGGTCACCCACGACATGGGCGTGATCGCCGAGGCCTGCGACCGTGTCGCGGTGATGTACGCCGGTCGCATCGTCGAGATCGGGCCGGTGGCCGAGGTGATCCACCACCCGGCGCATCCGTATACCGCGGGCCTGATGGGCTCGATCCCGTCGATGGAGGTCGAGCGCGAGCGCCTGATGCAGATCGACGGCGCGATGCCGCGGCTGACCGCCATCCCCACCGGCTGCGCCTTCAACCCGCGCTGCCCGCAGGTAATGGACCGCTGCCGTGTCGAGCGGCCGGATTTGATGCCTGCCGGCGCCACTCGTGCGGCTTGCTGGCGGCTGGCAACCAG
This sequence comes from Burkholderiales bacterium, assembly GCA_947453625.1. Lineage (GTDB taxonomy): Bacteria > Pseudomonadota > Gammaproteobacteria > Burkholderiales > Burkholderiaceae_C > Pseudaquabacterium. Next base: position 3,596 of record CANGHK010000028.1, on the reverse strand, counting down.
CCCGGAGGTGACGGCATGACCGCCCTGGTGGACGTCAAAGACCTGGCCAAGACCTTCGATGTCTCGGCGCCCTGGCTGAACCGCGTGATCGAGCGCAAGCAGCGCCAGTTCGTGCATGCGGTGGACGGCGTGAGCTTCTCTATCGCGCGCGGCCAGACGCTGGCGCTGGTGGGCGAGTCGGGCTGCGGCAAGAGCACGGTGGCGCGTCTGCTGGTGGGGCTGTACGGTGCGACCCGCGGGTCAGTAGCCTTCGATGGCCGCGACATCGCCGACACGCTGGCCTCGCCCGATGCGCGCGCGCTGCGCAAGCGCATGCAGATGATCTTCCAGGACCCCTATGCCAGCCTGAACCCGCGCTGGAAGGTGCGCGACATCGTCGGCGAGCCGCTGCGCGAGCATGGCCTGGCGATGACCGACGCCGAGCTGGAAACCAAGGTCGCCGACCTGCTGCACTCGGTGGGCATGGGCGCGGCCGACATGGAGAAGTTTCCGCACCAGTTCTCGGGAGGCCAGCGGCAGCGCATCTCGATCGCCCGCGCGCTGGCCACCGAGCCCGAGTTCCTGATCTGCGACGAACCAACCTCGGCGCTGGATGTCTCGGTGCAGGCCCAGGTGCTCAACATCATGAAGGACTTGCAGCGCGAGCGCGGCCTGACCTACCTGTTCATCTCGCACAACCTGGCGGTGGTGCGCCATGTGGCCGACCAGGTGGGGGTGATGTACCTGGGCCGGCTGGTCGAACTGGCCGACCGGCGCACGCTGTTTGCGGCACCGCGCCATCCGTATACCCGGATGCTGCTCGACGCGATCCCCGACATCGCGATGACCGGCCGCCAGCGCACCCCCGTGCAAGGCGAGGTGCCCAATCCGCTGCAGCCGCCCACCGGTTGCGCCTTCCACCCGCGCTGCCCGTCAGCCAATGCGCGCTGCGCCAGCGAACGGCCCGAGCTGACCGAGTTCCAGGGCATCCGCATCGCCTGCCACGGCGTGACCGAGGGGCGGCTCTCACCCAGTCCGACAGCCGCTTAGACCTCGATGTTGTCGATCAGCCGCGTCGCGCCCAGGCGAGCGGCGGCCAACACCACGCGCGCATCACCCGCCTGCGGCGGGCCCAGATCGGATTGGCGCCGCACCGCCAGATAGTCCGGTGCCCAGCCGCGCTGGCGCAGCCCGTCCATCGCCGCCGACTCCAGCGCGGCCAGATCGGTGGCACCGGCGCGCAACTGGCTGGCCAACTGCTGCAGCGCCTGCGCCAGCGCCGGCGCCTCGGCCCGCTCCGCGGGCGTCAGGTAACCGTTGCGCGACGACAGCGCCAGGCCGTCATCGGCGCGGCTGGTCTCGCCAGCCTGCACTTCCAGCGGCAGCGCCAGCTGGCGCACCATGTTGCGGATCACCATCAACTGCTGGTAGTCCTTCTTGCCGAAGACCGCCACGCGCGGCTGCACGACGTTGAACAGCTTGAGCACCACGGTGCAGACGCCGACGAAGAAGCCGGGGCGGAAATGCCCTTCCAGGATGTCGCCCAGCGCCGTGGGCGCGTGCACGGTGTAGCCCTGCGGCTCGGGGTAGAGCTCGGCCTCGGACGGCGCGAAGACGATGTCGCAACCCGCCTCGCGCAGCAGCGCGCAATCGCCGGCCAGCGTGCGTGGATAGCTGTCGAAGTCCTCGTTCGGCGCAAACTGAAGCCGGTTGACGAAGACCGTGGCCACCACCGGCGCAGCGCTGCGGCGCGCCTGTGCCACCAGCGACAAGTGGCCGGCGTGCAGGTTGCCCATGGTGGGCACGAGCGCGGCAACACCGGCCCCGCTCGAGCCTGCGCCGCCAAGTTCGGCCAGCGCGCCGCGCAACTCGGCGATGCGGTGTATCACTTTCATCGCGGGCCGCTCAGTAGCCGTGCAATTGGGGATCGGGAAAACTGCCGTCCTTGACGGCGTTGACGTAGCGCCGAACCGCATCGCGGATGCTGCCGCCCTCGGCCATGAAGTCGCGCACGAACCGCGCCGGCTTGCCGGGGTGCAGGCCCAGCATGTCGTGCAAGACCAGGACCTGGCCGGTGGTGCCGGGGCCTGCGCCTATGCCGATCAGCGGGATGGGCAGTTCGGCAGCCAATTCGGCGGCCAGCGCGCTGGGCACCAGTTCCAACACCAGCAGCGTCGCACCGGCCTGGACCAGCGCTTGCGCGTCCAGGCGCAAGCGGTGCGCAGCGGCCTCGTCGCGGCCCTGCACGCGCCAACCCCCCAGCGCATGCACCGACTGCGGAGTCAAGCCCAGGTGACCGCACACCGGGATGCCGCGTTCGACCAGCGCGGCGACCACCGGGACGGTCCAGCCGCCGCCTTCCAGCTTGACCATGTGCGCGCCGGCCTGCATCAGCGCCACGGCGCTGCCGATCGCCTGCTCGACGCTGGCCTGGTAGCTGCCGAAGGGCAGATCGGCCAGCACCCAGGCCGTGCGGTTGCCTGCCGCAACGCAGCGCGTGTGGTAGACCATCGCGTCGAGCGTGACCTGCACCGTGCTGTCGCGGCCTTGCAGCACCATGCCCAGCGAATCGCCCACCAGCAGCAGATCGACGCCGGCCTGGTCCAGTACCTGGGCAAATCCGCTGTCATAGCAGGTGAGCATCGCCAGCTTCTCGCCAGCGGCATGCATCGCTTGCAATCGATGCAGCGTCAGGGGTTTGCGCGGGGTTTCGATCATCGTGAGTCTCAGAGCGACTAGACACGGCGGACCGCCGCGCGGACAACTGTAGCAGCAAGCCCCGGCGCAGACAGAGGCGCGGCGCGCGCCCGCTGCACGGGTCGGATGCCGACCGCGGTGTCAGGACGACTGCGTCGAACGCGGCGCACAAGCGACGCTCTCGGCCAGTTTGACGAGTGTGTGCAGCGTCTGGTTGACCGGCGTGGCGATGCCCAGCTCAGTGCCGCGCCGCGCCACATAGCCGTTGATGTGGTCGATCTCGCTGGGCTTGCCGCGGGCCATGTCCTGCGCGGTCGAGGAGTGCTGGGCCGGCATCGCGCTGGCGATGCGGTCTACGGCGTCGAGCGCGGCCTGCAGCGCCAGCGGCTGGCCTTCGGCATGCGCCACGGCCACCACCTCCATCACGACCGCGCGCTGCAGTTCGGTGATGCCCGGCCGATCCGCGATCCGGCCATAGGGCAGCCTGGCCAGGCCAGACAACGCGTTCCAGGCACAGTTGACGACCAGCTTGAGCCACAGTTCGGCCATCACGTCGGCCGAGATCCGCACCTTGACCTGGGCGCTGGCAAACAGCTCGACCACGGCCTGCAGTCGCGGCTGCAGCAAGGCCTCGTCGCGCTGCCCGGCGCCCAGCGCGCCAATCACCAGATCACCGCGGCCGAAGTGCTGGATCCGTCCCGGACCGGGCATCGCGGTGGCCACGTAGACCACCGCCGGAACCACGGTCTGGCGCAGATGCCGCTGCATCGTCGCGGCGTTGTCCACGCCGTTCTGCAGGCCGAGCACCAGCGCGTCGGCGGCCAGCAGCGGCGCAATCTGGCGCGCCACCGCGTCGGTGTCGGTGGACTTGACGCAGAACAGCACCAGATCGGCGCCGCGCACCGCCGCCAGATCGGTGG